>BDTJ01000031.1 GCA_002897655.1 archaeon BMS3Abin17 | reverse complement strand
TTTTGCAATTTTTGAAAGGAGGTTCTGCAAAACTTTTCTTTGAGTTTGCTCCAAGGATGAGGCTCCGTTATCCTCGAGGACATTTATGGAGTAGAGGTAAATTTGCTTCGAGTGTTGGGTTTGTTCAGTTAGACAAAGTAACTGAATATGTAAGAAATCAAAGTGAGCATCATGAAACTACTTTTTTGGGTTAATTGGAAACTCCACACTTTAGTGTGGAGAGGATGTCATTCGCTCTTGCAAAAGAAATTCAAGATAGTCCACAAAAAACATTACTTAATATAAAGAGATTAATTGTCACAGAAGAATCTTTGAGGGGGAATAAAATAAAGATTCCTTTTGTATGTAATAAATTTGGAATTGATTGTATAAATAGGATAGAAATGTTCAGGCAAGAAAGTTGGAAATTTTAATCATTCCTTTGATAATTCTCTATTCATTTTAATCTTCCAAAAAGTTAACAATATCCTCATACGCTTCTAGAACTTTTGAAGGTTTTCTTAACTCAGTATGAAACGCCCCAACAACAAAACCCCACAATATCTTTCATCCAACAACAGCACCAAACACAATATTGCCAGTGCAGGAACCAGAAACTCCGCCTGGAACATAGATTCTCCAGTAGGTCTGGTTTATCTCTTCACTTCCAGGTCCAGCATCATTTTGCCTGTAATTTAAATTAAATTCTTCTGTTGCTGGACTGGAAGTCAGATTTGTATAAAATCCTTCAAACTCTGAAAGATTTAGATTTCCAGGAGTAGATGAAGTTAAATTGTATTTTGCATAATCAATCGAGATATTTTTAACAGACCCCATAGTGCAGTTCATTGCATTCCCATCATTGATGTTTACAGCATAACCGCTTAAACTTAAATTCATTTTAACATTTCCCGCATTTGTCACATTAATCACTATTTCTGACCCTGCTTGCAATGCATCTACAATCCCAAAATCAGCAATAGAAGGCATACTCAGTGCCAATAAAGTATTTATGTTTGTGTTATTGCTTTTTGTTCCTGAAATTGATAAATTATCATAAACCTCTGCTGTGCAATTCCAATTCCCACTGTTTGAGTAATATTCTATATTAAAACTGCAATTAAAATATGCTTCATTTGAGTTTCCATAACCTAAATCCAGATAACAGCTGTCATTAGTGTAGTGGTAATTATTATCATCACCATCCCCATAAAAAGAAGCAGAAGTATCAAAGAATTCTGCACTAATATTCTCTAAACTGGAATTCCCGTCATACTCTGTTATTATTCCTTCACAGATTATTTCAGTGGTTGAAGCAGGTGTTAAATCAATTTCTCCTGTTGGGATTGCAAAGATATCATCCACACTTATGTTATTTATAACTGGAGGAGAATTAAGAGTCAGATTAGGCATAACATCAAAACCTGCTCCGGTAACACTTATATTAACATAGCCAGTTATGTAATCACTGCCGTTATTTATTACTTTAACTCTGACTTCATCCCCCACAGAGCAGGGAGTATTAAGTAATTCACAATCAATCATATAAATACTGCTTGAACCTGAATTTCCAGAGGGACCTATAATATCCGTTAGATTATCCCCAATTCCATTTGCAGGATTCCATAACAATGTAATTTGACCATCTGAAGGAGTTCCGTCAGAAGCATTATTAACCCAGCCAACAATAAAATGAGCTGCAGAAATTAAAGGCAGGGTTAATGTTACAAGAAAAGTTATAAATATCAAACCAAATATTTTATTCATTTTACTCAGGGGTATTTAGATTTATTTCTTTACTAACACTAATTTCATAGATTTGTTCTGGATTAATCATGAAATTACTGCCTATGCCTCCAAAAATATTAACATAAGCCACGGATTTATTCAAAAATTCATCAAAATAACTAATGTATTCTATCTCCGGGTTCAAGACGACCAGCTCTTTTGCAGATAAAGGCTGATTTATGCTCACGTAATTCCCGCCTTTTTTTAATGAATTCCTGTCCCCTATTTCATTTAAGGCAAAGACTCCCCCAACTATTACAAGAACAAGCAGATTTATCAGCACTAATTTTTTAAGCAAGTTCAGTTTATCTTTCTTCATTTTTGCACTTCTCCTTTATTTTTTTATGAAGAATCTCTAACTCACCATAGACATGCTTTTTCTTGCTCTCATCCAGATTTTTGTAATCTTGCGATAATTCCAGATAAATTCTTTTTGCATCTTTGAATCTTCCGGCATTTAAGTTTTCTTCACCTTCTTTTATTTTTTGTTTAATCAGGAGAACTTTCTCAGAGGTTTCCCCTTTAGATTTGATAAAAAGCAAATATCCTCCCAGGACAGCAATAATTAAAATACTCATGATAATTCCAAGATAACTTTTTCCGCCGCTAAAATCAACAAATGCAAAATATCCTGTAAGTGAGTTTGTTTTCTTCACTTCCTCAACATGGTATAAGGGGATTGTTTTTAATTTTTTCACTAAGTCAAGATTAAGTTTTCCTTTGACAGAATATATGATTTCTTTAGTATCTGAACTAAATGAGATTATTGGGTCTTCTTTTAAAACATCATAATTTATGTTCTTTATATCAATATATAATACATCTTCAGCGATCTCTTTTGGAATCATCTCAATTATAGATACATTCTCATTATATTCTAAAGAGGGACTCACACTCTCCTTAATTAAGAACATTTCTTTTCTTGTGCCATCTAAATATACTATTTCCAGATTATATGCTTTGGTGTTTACACTGAATTCATTTTCTTCTATAAATTCCAGGGATTTTTTTACAGATTTGTCCTTATCTCTTTCTGAAATATCCGGAGTTATTTCTAAAATAGCCTTGATTATATCGTTTTCATTAATTTCTTCTGATTCTTCCTGTTCTGAGATTATTATTATATTCTCTGGTATTTTTTTCTTTATTGTATTTAATTTTAACTGGGCAGAATTTAATTTTTTATTAAGTTCATTCTCTGTTAAGCTTTGAGATTTAAAATTATCAACATCCCTTCTTAATGATTTTAACTCAGAGTCAGAGCTGTCTATCTCCCTTTCAAGCTTCAAATCTTCATATAACTCTTTTTCTTTTCCATCTTTCTGGTCAAAATTTTCTTTTACACTATCCAGACTATCTGAAACTAAATCAATGCCTGAAAGAAAATTATCAACAAGCCCAAGAAATCTTGCTTCTAGCCCTGAGGAAGATACTATTGTATTTTCTAACAATGCAGTTGCATAGACTTCAACAGACAAATCCCCAATATTACCAGCCTTGTCAACAGCCACCACACGATAATAATAAGTGCTTCCCCTTGTTACTAAAGTATCTGAAAAAGAATTACTTTCTGTTGTTCTGTAAAAATCCGAATTATCCACTCCTCTTGAAGTTGATTTGTATATCTTAAAATAGTCAATCTCGTCTTCTTCAAGATACCAATTTATGTCAATTCTCCCGTCATAACTCTCTGCCTTTATATCTGTTATTGTACCTGGTTCTTGAGTGTCAACAATAAAAACCCCTCCGCTTGTAATCTCTGTTCCTGTATTTCCTTCCAGGTCTTTCCCCTGAAATTTAAAAGAACCAACTTGTTTATCAGAAGAGCTTGCCACTATAAAATATCCTGTCCATTGTGTGCCAGAGCCAAAGATAGGAACAGGATTATAACTTATTCCGTCAAAAGAATAACTTAAAGAAGGGGTTTGTGACAATACTTTAGAGGTTACTAAATTCACTTTCGCCATTCCCTTACTCACAGTAGACCCATTTTGGAGAATAATTTGAGCACTTACAGGAAGGATTACACTAAAGATAATTTCTAACTCTTTGCTATCCTTATTCTCACTGTCTCTGCACAGGATATAATATTTGTGAATTCCTTCTGAAAGACCAGTTAAAGTTTTTTTATGAATTGTTTCAAAGTTAAGATCAAAAATTCCTTCCATGCTTCCATAACCTATCCCTTCTGATTCACTATATCTGCAGCTAACTGGCTTATCTGTATCTATTCGAAGTATTACTGAAGCAGAAGTTAAATCAAAGGTTTTACTTGTATCATTTTCTAAGGTGGTATCAAAATAGTAACTAATACTCGAAGAAGCTAATAAGTGAGAAGAGAGAATTATTATTGCAAATATGAAGATAAATATCTTATAACTCATTTTTAACTCTTTTAATTTTTTTAATATACTTCTTTTTTTCTTTTCTTATCTTGAAAATAAGATAACCCATAAATGCCATTAACACAATGTAAATAACTGTTAAAAAAAACTGCTTAATTCCAAACTTCTCAGGATTTACATTTATAATTGTGCTTGACTCAAAAGTTCTTTTTTTATCATAAAAAATTCTTCCACTTACAATATATTTACCGGCTTTTCTTGGAGTAAAGAAAAAAGAGAAGTTTGAAATTTCTGATATAGGGACACTGTATTTTTCACTTTCTAATATCTGAATTATTTTTCCTTCGTTGGTTATCTTCCCTTTGAACTGGGCA
Organism: archaeon BMS3Abin17; assembly: GCA_002897655.1. Taxonomy (GTDB): domain Archaea; phylum Nanobdellota; class Nanobdellia; order Pacearchaeales; family GW2011-AR1; genus BMS3ABIN17. Next base: position 110,720 of record BDTJ01000031.1, on the reverse strand, counting down.
TCAACTTCTTTTTCTCCAATATTTTTAAAAGTGGCTATTATAGGAATAGTCTCGTCAATATCAGTCCAGATTTTACTGATTATACTTAACAGAATTCCTTCTGCCTTTAATGCACCTTCTTCAAGAATATCAAATGTTAATATTTCTGAGGAAAAGCAGTCAGGAACCTTTACATCCCCCCAATACTGCCCAATTTCTAAATCTCCTGTGGGCACGCTAAAAATGCGGCTCTCTTCACGTGTTGGCAGGATTTCCCCACTTTTCATACCAACACTCTTAACTATGTTTATCTGTTCTTGATCCCAAATATCTATTTGAATCTCTGGTTTTAATCTGATGTTTCCCTGATTGAAAATATCTATCCCAAATAACAAATCTTCCCCCACTTCAACTGAATCAACAATAAACTTGCTTGCCTTGCACTCAAAAATTTCTAAATCAGTCACCTCCACATTTATTGAAATATCTATAGCTACTCTGATGTTGCTTGTGGCATGTTCTTCTTTTGCTTCACCCCCAATAGATTCTGTTGATACTCTTAAAAAACCAGTATAATTTCCATTTGGAATATCTGATGGTGGCTTTACACTGATTAAGATTCTTCCTGGGCTGTCTTTTGACACACTAAAATTTTCAGGAAATTCAAGCCAGTTTTTTACATCCCCTCTTGCTTCTAATTTTATTCCCACTAAATCATCTGAATCTATTGTCACTGTTATATATCTTTCAGCATATCCCCCCCTCAAAACATTTTTAAGATTAACATCTCCAGGGCTGACTCCCACGATGCTGACAGCAGATATATTGCCAGTTAAAAAGATTAAAAACAACACCAAAATAAAGGAGATATTTTTATTTGTCATTTTTTTTACCTCCCCTTTCTAACAGCCAGTTTATTACAATATTCCTTATTATCTCTGCTTTGGTATTTCCCATAATTCCAGAATAATCTTCTATTAATTTTACCTGCTCGTCATTAAAAGTTACAGGAATTTTGTCTTTTTTTATCTCTTGAGCTTTTGGGTTACTTTTGGGCATCTTTTTATACACTTATTAGATACTTATTGGTATTTAAATCTTTTTATAGAGGAATTAATCTAATTTATTAATTAGTTAAATAATATGATGAATAAAAAAGACAATTAAACTAATTAAACAGAAAGCTTAAATAGTCTTTTATTTTTATCTTCTTATGGATTTTGATTTATTTTTTAGCTCGCAAAGATGGAGAATTCTGGAGATAATAGCAAAAAAACCATCTTCTACAACAGAGATATCTCAAAAACTAAATACAACTCCTTCTTATGTGAGCCAGCAGCTTAAATTGCTTGAAGCTGCAGATATTATTGTAAAAGAAAGAACTGGCTTTGCTGAAAAAGGAAAGCCCCGAACTGTTTTTTCTTTATCCAGGGAGATACTGCACCTTAATGTATTGATGAAAGGTTTGCCAATCAAAAAAACCATACCTCTTTCTGATTATCACAAGATAATATTGAGAATATGGCTGCTTGATAATGCAGAACTTCACTACCATATAGAAAAACTTTACTGGAGATTAGAAAAGGATTTAAAAAATATAAGGAGTATTTTTATTGACACTTCTTCAATCAAGCCAAAGGTTTTTGTGATATCTGATATTAAAGCTCTGAAGTCAAAAATAAATTCTTTTTCAAAAGAAGCAGGAGATATTCTTGAATGCTTCTTAGTATCAGGGGAAGATTTTAAAAAAATTTCCCCTGAAAAAATGCATCATATTTATGATTCTGGGTCATTTACCTGACGAAGAAAATAAAGAGGTGAAAGGAGGATTCATGAAACTAGGTGATAGAAAGAAAAAAAGGAGAAGGATAAAAAACAGGGAATTTGGGATAAAATTTTGAACCAACTTATATTAAATAAAAATACAAAAAAGAGAGTAAAAGACATAAGATGATTCATAAAAAAATAAAAAAGAAAGATGATAAAATCATAGCTGTGTTTGTTCTTTTCGAAGTTTTAATCTTCTTAATCCTGATATTATCTATTGTCATGCCTTCTATGGGAATTATCTTGGCAGGAGTTGGAGAAGACAATGTAACTTTATCTGCAATATTGCAAATTGGAAACAGTCCCCCAGAATTCACAAGTATCACAATAAACAGTGGAAGCAGTATTGACTTAACTCCTAATTCTACAACAACAGTTATTGTAGACATAATCGCAAGAGATTATAATGGGGAAGATGATATATCAAATATAACTGCAGAGTTTTTTGATAATTCTGCTTCTTTTTATGGGGATGGTGATGATAATAATTACCATTACACAAACAGTAGTTGTAGCATAGACACTAGTTATGGAGATATAACAGAAGTTAATGCAACCTGCAGTTTTGAAGTAGAGTATTATGCAAATAATGCCACATGGAACTTAACTGCATTGATAACAGATAATAGTTCTCTTTCAGATTTAGACAGCAATACTCAGACAGTAAACACCTTGCTTGCTTTTGCACTTCCAGATACAATAGATTATGGAGAGGTTAATGCTACAGCAGTTTCTCTGGAAAAAATAGCAAATGTCACTAATATGGGGAATGTTGAAGTGAATCTAAGTTTAAGCGGTTATGCAGTAAATGCTGGTGACGGGAATGCAATGAAATGCACTATGGGGTTTGTTAAAAATATCTCGATTGATTATGCAAAATACAATTTAACTTCATCTACTCCTGGAATACTTACATTATCGCAATTTGAAGCAGATTATACTAATCTAACCTCAAATGTTGCTGTTAAAGAGTTTGATTTAGGCTACAGGCAAAATGATACAGATTCAACAGCAGATGCAATAAACCAGACTTACTGGAGAATTTATGTACCTTTGGGTGTTGCAGGTTCTTGCAGCGGCAATATTGTGTTTGGGGCTGTGCAGGCAGGAGGCAGTTAATAATGAAACTATTACTCTTAATAAATCTTGCAATAACTTTTTTAATATCCTTCTTATTTGTTCTTGGTTTTTACCGATATCATAAAGATGAGAAAGTTAAAAAGATTATCTACCCTTTTTCATCAATATTCTTTGCTTATCTGGCATTATTTATAATTTCTGTATTGTGGTTCTTCGACATCACTGCTTATACTCCTAAAGACTTTAATCTTATTTACTCTTTTGTTTTATTTATCCAGACTTTAATCTTATTCAGGATTGTATATCTAATCAACCAAGAGAAGAATTTATTTTATTTACTATTTGCTTACATTGTAACTTTGCTTTTGGCATACCTTTCTTCTTATTTGTCATTATTCTTCTCTTTAACATCTTTTTTCCTGATCTTAGTCTTATCTTTTATTCTTATCCGTATTTCAGATTCATATAAGAATGCAGCTTATGCCGGAGGGATTTATGCATGTGTTTCTTTAATTTTGGGCTTCTTACTCCTTTTAGGTTTTGGAGAACCTTTTTTATATGGGACAATTTCAAACTTTTTCTTTTTATTCTTTGTATATTTTTTCTTGAAAAATATTTGCAGCAAACCATTAACACATAAGGAATCATCTAATATAATACAAAAAGAATCTAATCTAATGCTTTTTGTCAGGTACTTCCTATTCATAATTGTATTAACTAACCTTGTCTTAATTAGTACAATTGGGATTCATGAACTTAGCCATGTTGCTACAGCCAGGATTTATGACTGCGAATCCAGAACTATTGTCTATGAAAATGGAAATTATCCTTATTCAGAGATAATTTGTGACAATTTAACTGGGAAGATAATTATTTCCTTAGCAGGTGTTATTACCCCCATACTCCTGGGATTATTCCTCTTTGTCTTGGGGGGCAGATTCATTAAAGCAATCTCTTTTTTGATGGTGGGGTTTAATATCATAGCTTCTTATAGAGACCTTGGAGAAATGGGATTTTCACAGAATATTCTTGTAATAACTATGTTAGTTGGAACTATCTTCTTATTTGGAGGGATAGTTTTACTGATTAAATCAAGAATGCACGATGATTCCAATACCTTTTCTTTTTAGAGAATTTTTGGGTTTTTGCGAAATTCTCCATAGTTATACTAGCCTATAGAAAACCTTTTATTCTTGTTTTGGGAAGTTTAATCATGGTGGAAAAAAGGGGTTATTATGTACAGATATTATTTTTAATCCTATTTGTTACTCTGCTAATCCCTTCCATAGAAGCAAGCTTTGTATGTGGAATTGTTAAGAACTCTCTGGAAACATCTGCTTCCTGGATTAATGTTATTGTTTACTATTCTGATGTTCAGGAAAAACAAACAACTTGTGATGTAAGCCCGGATGAAAACAAGTATTGTTGCGATACAGAAGATATAGCGGGAGTTTCATGGGCAATAGGTAAGCAAGTAAGTGCTAAGATTTTTGATATAAATAAGGGTTATGTGGCTGAGCCAGTTAATTTATATTTAAGTGGGGAGGGTTATGATGTTTTCCCTGAGATGCAATTGGAAAAAGCAATAAGGGTTTATTCTCCGGAAGATGGGTCAATAATCAGTGACTCCAGAGTTTTTGTCAATGTTTCTTTTTCTTCCATGTTTACTAAATTAAAATATATTCTTAATTATGCAAATAATACCTTGGAAGAAGATATTTGTTCAGATTGCAGCAATGCAGAATTTTATATAAAAAATTTAAGCACAGGAAGTTATGAGTTATTATTGACTGTTTCTGGTGTTGATGGAAATGTTACAGAAAGTGTATTTTTTACAATTCCTTCTCTGATTACTTTTAACAGGGAGATAAAATGCAGAGGATGTGTAGAAAACTATATTCCAGCTGGAAGAAAGGTTGTTATGCAGATTAATTTAGAGTCTTCAGATAATTTATCAGGAACTTTTATTGATTATTTTCCTGTTGACTGGAGAGTTCTCAGACATGGGGGGGGAATTACAGAATCTTTCAGCAAAACCCACAATTTAATTAAATGGGAAGTTCAGGGAAAGGAAATTATAAAAGAATACACTTTAAAATCTCCAAGAAAATTCTTTACAAGAAAATATATTTTTCAGTCAGTTTTTGAGAATATTGAAGGGCCAAAAGATGAGGTTATTTTATTCAGATTTTACAAATTTTTATCACTCCTAAAAAAATTCACACATAATCCTATGAAAAAGGCAAATAAATTAGAATATCTTGAAATTTCTCCAAGTAAGCCTTTAGTCATGTTCTTTAGAAATAAAAATATTTTAGAGATTGATATTTTCCCAAAAAACAAGACAAAAGGGATTTATATGTATCTGCAGAAAAACCATAAACCCAAACTAAGAAAAGCAGAAAGCAATTTCGTGATACACACAAATCTTTTAGATGAAAATATTGAAAAAATATTAATTAAGTTTAAGGTCAAGAAACCTTCTAGAAGGAAAATTCTGAAAGATGTAAGTTTATTTTATTATAATGAAGCAGAGGAAACTTGGAATTCTCTTGGGGTTGAACAGTATGGGGAAGATGATAGATATGCTTATTTTTTAGCAAATTCAGAAAACAAGGGTATTTTTGCAATCAAGAAAAAATATGGGAGAATTAAATAAAATAAAGAGGATAGATGGGTAAAAAAGATAAAAAAGGCATTGTAAGGCTTGGAATTTTAGGTATTTGCATCTTCATGTTTGTAGTTGTTATCACAACAATTTTATTATCTATTCCTTCTTCTGCAATTCTTAATAAAAACTCTTATGTATTAGGAGAGAAAGTTAAAATAAATCTTGAGGGAGTTAAAGGCTACAGGCTAAAAATTATTACCCCTTCAACTGAATATGTCCTGAAGAAAGGTGATAAAAGCATTATTTTCAAACCAAAGGAAGTAGGGAATTATAAGATTGTTGTTAATTTACCTAAAGGACAAGAGATTTATGAGTTTGAAGTTATTGAGGGAGTAGCTTCCGAGCCTTTGTTAAACAATAATTCTGGCGTAACTCCTGATATTGGTGAAGCAACTGTGAAAGAGAAATTTATCTCTCAAAGAAAAAAAGAAATTGCTATTTCTTCTTCTAATGGCGAAAATTATCAGGGGATTAAAGCAAGAGTTAATATTTCAGGAGAGGTAAGGCATAAAGAGTTAATAGAAGTCTATTGGAAGGAAGGTGGGAAATATGTGGATTTTGAAGCTCTGGATGAAGACAATGATGGATTACTGGATTCTGTTGAATGGATTTCTTCTGGGTCGGAAAATCAAACCTTTGAAATTAGTATAAAAATATTAAATGTGCAATCTTATCCTGTTGTTGGCGGCAACTGGACAGTTGAATTTATTACATTGGGAAATGCAGATTTATATATCAGAGCATTTAACAGAACAACCTGGAGTGATATTGACGAAAACAGCGACTTGAAATTCTTGGAGATTAAATGCGGCAATGAATCTCTGGATTATCAATGGATTAATGGTTCTGTTTTTATTCAAGATTATGAATGTAACGAAACAGGGACAGAAATAAGCAAAGTTTTAACCTCAGGAAAACATCATTTGGAGTTTATCTTCGGTGACGAAAAAGCTTATGCACATAATAATGCAGCTGATTATCAGTTAATTGGTGAAATAGGAGAAACTAATGTTAGTGACTCTCTTAATTGGAGTTGGATATTTTTTTCAAACTCATATGCTTCAGCTCCTGTAGTCATCGCAACACCTGTAAGTTATACAAATTGTCCAGGTACATGTTCAGGCACAAGTGCAGGGAATGGAGGAATGTATCCTATCCCCTTAGTTAAAGATGTAACAATCACCGGATTTAATCTTTCAATGTGTATAGATGGTGGTTCTACCACGTGTACAACTGGGGCAAGCAGTGAAACCTTTAACTACTTTGTATTTGATGTAGATGCGGTATCTAGTTTAAGCTGGATTGACGTAGGAACTGTGACAAATGTGGCAACTGATGGAACAGATACTAATTTCAATTTCGGACACACTTTCACGAATGCTCCAGCTCTTTTTGTTTCAGCTAATACATACAATCAGGGAGGAAATATTTCTCCTATTGCCTGGGCTGATAATTCAGGAACTTCAACTACAGGCGGACAGATTCTGGGCTGTGTTCATCAGGCTCCAGGAAGCGGCTCCAGTATAGATGTTTGTGAACCAGGACAACCTGCTGAAAATTTCAGTTATGTGGCAATTGATCTTGCTAATGCAAATTTCTCTAACTCTGTTAATTTTCAATCTGGCAGTGCAGATATTAGTAATAGTGCATGGACAGCAGCAAGCTTCAGCCCGGGTTATACTAATCCAAGAGCAATGGCAACTCAAAATGATGACGATGGGGGGCAAGACCCCCAATATGCCTGGGCAGGGAATGTTACTTTTTCTGGAATGAATTTTAGATATTGCGAAGAAGATGCAGGAGATGTTTGTAATACTCATACTAGTGAATTAGTTTACTGGTTTGCAATGGAAGATGGAGACATTACTCTTGGAGGAACAGGTGCGCCACAAGTTACAATAATTTCCCCGCAAAACACAACATATAATGCTTTTCCAATTCTGTTTAATGTCACAACTGACGAGCCTGCAAGTGTTTTTTATAGTTTGGATGGCGGAATAAATAACATTTCAATGATAGCAAACGCATCCAACACAGGATTTACAGCTTCTAATGATTCAATTGCAGACGGGGTTTATAATTTTAGTGTATATGCAAATGACTCTCTAGGTAACAATAATTTCACAGAGTTTGCAGAGTTTAGTGTTGATACAGCTTCTCCTTATTGGTTTGATTTAAATGCAAGTAATTCAACCCCTGATGTTGGTGCTTCTGTGTCTTTCTGGGTGTATTGGAGTGATTCTCTCAATTTACAAAGCTGGATATTTTCCTGGAATGCTACATCAGATGGTTCATTTGAAAACGTTTCTTCAGGGGTTTTTTCAGGGATAGCAAATATATCAAACACAACACAAACAATACCAGGAGTTGCGTCAGGCAAGGTTGTCGGGTATAGGTTTTATGCAAATGACTCTGCTGGAAATTCAAACACAACAACTACAGGAGTAATTGATGTTCAACAGCCCCAAGATAGTGAAGCACCCGCCATAAATTCATTTAATGTAACACCAGAAACAGACGGATATGGACAGAACTTTACAATTCAGGCAAATGTAACAGATAATATTGCTATCTACTCTGTTCAGGCAAATATTAGTTATCCTAATGGTTCAATAATCTGGGTAGAGCTTGATTTAATTGGAGGAGATATTTACGAGAAGGATTTCTCAGATAGCTGGCAGTGGGGAGATTATAGTTTTAATATTTATGCAAATGACTCTGCTGGAAATTCAAACACTTCTGCAGCATTTGATGATTTTTATGTTAGAGCAAATGCAACAGTCTTATTGAAAACAAAAAATGATATTTATGGTGCAAATCAGGATGTTCAATTCTCAGGTGGCTCTGCAGGAGATTGGCTGTATGATGAATGGGCATACAGGATTCCAATCAGTGTTACAGAGAATTCTGGAAGCAACCTAACAGATTTTCAGGTTAATTTGTCTGTAGATACGCAGACTTTAATCTCTCAGGGAAAGATGCAATCAGCCTGTCAAGATATGAGATTTGGAAATCAAAATGGTAGCTTTTTGCCATACTGGATTGAATCAGGGTGTAATACCACATCCACATTAATCTGGGTTGAAACTAATCTCACAGCCTCTCAATCAAAAAATATTCATATATATTATGGGAATCCTGGGGCAGGCAGTGAGAGTAATAAAAATAATACACTCTTTGTTGCAGGAGAGGCAGGATTTTTAGAAGTGGCAGGAACAGACATAAATATTAATTTACAAAGAAATTATTCAAATCCCAAAGTTTTTGCTGTGCCTACTTTAAACTCAGGAGTTTCAAGGACAGGAGGAGTTACAACACAGCACCACCTTATAACAGAAGTGAATTCAGGTAATTTTAGCATAAGACAAGTAGAAAGCTCAACAGGAGGAGATGCAACAATAGATTTAACTAATGTAACTTACATTGTGTTTGAAGAAGGGAGATATTTTTTAGGTTTAAGAAACATTGATATTGATGTTGGAACTACAACTTCTTCAGGATCTTATTCTACAATTAATTTTGCTTTGACTTTTTCTTCAACACCTGCAGTTTTAGCAGATACTCAAACTAATTTAAATGGAGCAAATCAAATTTATGCACGAGGAGATAATCTTGGAACAAGCAGTGTTCAACTTCAGGTTGAAGATGATGACACAACAACCCCTTCTTTAGGAAGTGCCGAAACTATTGCATATGCAGCGATAGCAATAGGTGCAGATAGCTTTAATAATTTAGAAACATCAACCGTAAGTGGAATTACTCAAGCTTTTACAGCACAAACATTTTCAAATTCATATTCAACAACTCCCAGAGTTGTAACTCACTTAAATGATGAAGCTGGATCAAATTCTTTTTACTCTTTAGCAAGAGCAATTACAACCTCAAATTTTGAGATTTCCGGGGAAGAACCAGCTTCATGGGATGGTTCTCATACTACTGAAATAATGAGTTGGCTGGCTGTTGAAGACGGCTTAATTTATGGTGCAAAATATGCAGGTTCTAATCCAACATCTTCAGTTGGAAGCGAAGAGGAACAGACTAATGTTTTAGAGAACATAGGAAGCACAAATATTTCTGGTTATATGTTAATGCAAATCCTTAGAAATGGAACTGATGAGTTTATTTCAACGCAAGTGGATGATTCCAACACTTTAACAAGAAGAAACATAAATTCTGGGGACACACTGGAGTTATCTTCTATCTGGAATTCTAATGCTTGGGATACTGATAGTGAAAGTGCAGGATATTATAAAGTTGTTGCCTGGTTAACAGATTTAAATGGAAATTACCTTTTAAATGATGCCGGACAGAATATAACCAATGAATATGTTTTCTTTTTGGATATAACTCCTCCTACCTGGAGTAATTTTGGAGCCAATGTGAGTGAAGCCAATCCCTTAGAAAGTGTTTTGTTCAACGCGACATGGGATGACAATGGTGCATTAGACAGATGGGAGTTTTGGTGGAATGCCTCTGGAAGCTGGGGGAATGTGAGAAATGGGACATTCAGCTCAACACCAGGAGATTCCAGCACTACAGAGCAAATTCCAAGTGCTGCTGAAAATTCTAATTTTTCATTTTATTTTAAAGCATATGATACTACTGGAGCAGCAAATACCACTAATAATGGAAGTTTATTTATCAGAGATATAACCCCTCCAAGTATTTCAAATGAGCAACCTAATCCTTCAACAATGAATAGAAATGATGGAATGACAATTAGTGCTGATGTAACTGATGATGATGTTATTAGCAGGGTCTGGGCATACATAAGAATTCCAAATGGAAGTGCAGAGAATATTACAATGCCTTATATTTTAGGAAATCTTTATAGGGCAAATTATCAGTCAACTGAGATTGGGCAGTACAATGCAACTGTTTATGCTAATGATTCATCAGGCAATATGGATAGTGGTTCAACATTAATGACATGGGATGTATTTGGAAAATCTAATGTTAATTTTGAATCTCCAACAGGAGGAAGTTTTGCTTTAGGTTCTGTTATCTCTGCACAGTGTTCTGTACAGGATGCTGATACCTCTGATTTTATAGCAAATTATCCTGTGAGGTTTTATGCTAATAATAATTTTCTTGGAGAAAATGTCACTAATTCCTCAGGGAGGGCAGTGTATGCGATTAATACTGCAGGATACTCTGAAGGTTCTAATTTATTGAATTGCACGATTGCAGATAATGCAACTTTGTATTATAATGCGAATATTGATAATTCAGATGTGAGTGTTAATATTTTATATCCTCAAGTTGATGTTTTGAATTTAACTCATGAAAATTTATATGAAACTGGATTTAATGAATATGAAGCAGGAGATTTATTAGAAGCAGTAAATGTTACTGTAAACAATACAGGGGGGGCAACTGCCTTCGGCGTTAATGTGACTTTGAGATTTACTGATATAAATGGAGACGAAACTTCCTGGAGTGAAAGCGAAGTTCAAAGTTGCGGGGATTTAGCTGCTGGAGCCACTTGCCAGATTGATTTTACTAATTCAAGCAGCGGATATTCAATTGGACAAGATGAATTCCCAGGCAATTACTTTTTCAATCTGACAGTTGAGTGGTTTAATGATGGTTCTGGAAACTCATACAATTCAAGTTTTAGTTTTTTCCTGCACCAGCCTCAAAATAACTTTTCTTCCACATTACAGCCAGGTAAAGTTATCCAGAATAATTCTGCAATATATAATTTTACAATTGTAAATCCTTGGAGTTCCAGCTTAAACGAGGTGAATGTTACAATAACTTGCCCGGACGAGAACATCAGCTGTGTTTGTTTGGGAACAGCTAATGATTACTGTAATTTGACAAGCATCTCAGGAGGAGCCAGCAAAACAGCGAGCTTTAATTTGTCGACTAATTCTTCAACTTTACCAGAGGATTATGTTGTAAATGCGACTGTTAGATATACAGATCCGAGTAGTGAGTTTACACAATGGGACGAGAAACAAAATAGGATTTTACAAGTTAGAGGGCCAACACCATTTAGAGTTAATATAACAGAATTTACTGTTAATGTGACTCGTGGATTAAGTTATAATTTATCTGGATTGGCGAATAATACTGGAGTATCTTCTGTGAGTAATGTTTTGCTAATTTGGGAGATTCCCAGTGGCTGGATTAATATCTCAGGGAATTTAACAGAATTTAATGATAGCTTAGGGGCAGGAACATTGATATATAATAATATCACAGCAAATATAACTTTATCCTCTGCATTAGGACAGCAAGAAATTGAATTAAGGGCGAATTCCACAGAAGTTTCTGATGATTTCCAAAAAGAAAATATTTTTGTCTACTCAGATAGTTTCATCACTTCTGTTAGCTCTAATAATTCAAATCCATTTAGAAATGAGAGTGTGGTTTTAGAGGGATTGATAGAACATGATAATAGTACAGGAATTAGTGGAGCAAGCCTGAATTTTTATATTGGGAATCAGTTATTGGGAAGCAATATAACTAACTCCAGCGGAACAGCTACCTTCTCAGGGTTGGTGCCTTATAATTTGCCTTTAGGAATAAATACAGTAAATGTTACTCATGATGGAAGCAGTATTGTCTGGACAAATCCCAGTCTTAATGACTCTATTACAGTCAATGTTAGAGATGAAATTTTAATAGAAAATGTAAGTGCTTCACCTTCTATAATTGGGTACAGTGGTGTGGCAATAATCAGTGCAAATGTTTCAGGCAGAGTTGCAATAGGAGATGTGAGAGCAAATATTACTTACCCTAATGGTTCTAATACTTTGGTTCAAATGAGTTTTGTTTCTGGAGATAGATATCAGGAAAATTTTACAGATAGCTGGCAGTGGGGGGATTACAATTATACTATAATTGCGAATAATACTGCAGGGTTTTCCAATGAGACTTCTCTTTTAAACCAATTTTTCGTTAGAACAAACCTAAGTTTGTCTGCAGTTACTGATAAAGATACTTATTTCCAAAACAAAGATGTCTTGCTTTCTCACTCAGAGTGGTGGAATGTTTCCTGGGCTTACAAGCAATTTTTCAATATCACTAATAATTACTCAGAAGATTTGCATGAATATCAGGTTGAAATAAGCATTGATACGCCGACTTTGTTTAATACTGGAAAAATTAGAAGCGATTGTGGAGATGTAAGATTTACCTGGTATAATTCTACATTAAGTTCTGAAGAGGAAATTGATTATTATATTGAAAGTTGTAATGTTACAGCTTTGAACAGCACTTTTTGGGCAAAAGTTCCCCATATTTCTGCTTCTTTAAGCAGGGAAATTTACATGTATTATGGGAATGATAATGCAACAACAACAAGCAGTATTGAAAATACATTTTCTTATTCAGAGCCAAGAATCGTTGGATATGTTACCAATGAGAGAATGGATAACTCAAATGGGGGGATAATAAGTCTAGCAAGTGGGAACACAATTAAAATAGGGACAGCCACTTTTAATTTAGGAGACAGAGGGACAAGTGGTGTTACTGCTTCTGACTTAGCACAGGGAAATAATATAAGTGCGACCAAACTATTTCATATAGAAAGTTCAGCAACTTCTACAGATACTATCTCACCTGTTTCGTGGGCCGGTACAGAATTTTATTATTATTCTAATCGGGGAACTAACCAGTTCGGGATAGTTAGTCCATTTGGGAACGCAACAGTTAAAATTTACAATGGAGGAACAGAAGTTCCAGGAAGTCCATTTAGTGTGAATAAGTCAAACCCTCAACTTATTAATGCAGATATAACAGATGGTAATGTAGTCAGGGTCTCATCTGATATCCCTGTTTTAGTAGAGCATTATGCAACAAGCGAGGATTATGATTCAATTCTTTATTACCCTGCAACAACTGATTACCTGTATGGAATTCCTTCAAATTATTTAGAGATAGGGTCCGGGCCAAATGGGGCGCAAGTTCAATGGTTTACTAACGGAACAGGAAGTGGAAGCACGAGTTTGACAGCTAATACAGGATATAGTCTGGGGGGGTTGGGAAGTGATGGAGCAGTAAGTGCATACAGGGTTAATGGTTCACAACCTATTTGTGTTGACCAGCTTGCAGATAGTGATGGTACTGAGGCAACTACATTTTTACCGTTTAAAGAGTTAGGAACAAGATTTGGAAGTTATTATTCTCTTGAGTATATCGCAGTTGCAGCACCTCTTGCTGGAACAAGCTGTACAGTATATAATAGTGGTGGCAGTCCTATCGAAACCCAGACAGCTCCTTCTGTAAGCGATGAAGTTCATAAACTTTGCTTTGGCTGTGGTTCTGACACACAGTATGCAACAGGGGGGTGGACAATGAATTGTACTCAACCAGTTTATGCTTATTATGAGGAAGATGGAAATGATGAGGAGACACAATTATGGAGCTGGAAGCAGATGAGACAGTATGTCTATCCAGAACCAGTTGTTAATCTTGGCAGCGAGAGGCAGACATCCAGAACAGTAAATAATAGAAACTTTAGCACAAGTGTCTATGTTATTATGGAAGTGCAGACTAATTCTAGCGGCAGTTGGGAGACCATCAATACAGAAATAAATGATACAGATAGTGGCTCAGCAAGAAAAATCTCTTCTAATGGAGGGATATTGGATTTAATGTCAATTTACAACCCTTCTCCGTGGAACACAGAGTTAAATGCAACCGGAGATTACAGAATATATATCACATTCACAGACCAGAATGGAAATCTTTTGCAGGACGATGATGGCAGTTTCCTTAATGTGAGTGCTTTCTTTGAGATTAGGGATGTAATTCCCCCTGATGTGACTCTTCTGTATCCATCAAACACAACAAATTTCGCAAATACCTTTTTAGTTCCAAACTTTACTTTCTCAGTTGCAGAAGACTTAATTGATTCCTGCCAGTTATATGGGGACTGGGGTACAGGCTGGCATGAAAATCAAACTATTACTTCCCCTCTTGCAGATGATACTCCTGTTAATTTTTCAGGTGTTGACGTGGGGGCAGACGGTTATTATATTTGGAATGTTCGCTGTAATGACACTTCAGGAAATATTGGCTGGGAAAGCTTTAATTTTACTTTCTCTGCTTTCTTTTCTCCTGACAAGCCTGTTTTAATTAATATCTCACAAAGTGAAAATAATGGAATAGGAAATGTAACTTTATTCTGGAATAGTTCTAATCACACTTATACTTACAGGGTTTATCAGAGTTCAGATTTAGCAGGCAGTTTTAGTTTGTTAGGAGAAACTTCTGATTTAAATTTTACAGATACTAATTTCTCAGGAAACATTAGGAGATTCTATCGTGTCGATGCCTTTAATCCAACTGACCAGAATAAAAGCCTTGATTATTTTGGTGCACATGTTTATTCATTAAGGCACAACGGCAATACAAGAAACTGGATAGGCTTCCCGACAAATGCTTCTTATCTGATTACAGCAAATGATTCTCTTAACGAGATAATAAATGTCACAACCTTTACAATGTGGAATTCAACAATTCAAAAAAGAGTAACTTGCAATGATTTTTCCTGTCCAGACTTTCCGTCGTGCACAGAAACAAATTGCAATTTTGCATTAAAACAAGGTTTGGGTTATGAGACAAACTTAAACACTTCTGCACCTACTCCGACTAACTGGAGTCTTGTAGGCATTGTTTACAACAGAACAAATATAAATTTAATAAAGAATGCAACTGATTTTGGAAAGAACTGGATAGCAATTTATGCGAATACCACTTTAACAAATGCACAATCAATTCTGGAAAATATAACAAACTCCGACGCTACCACAAATTGGGACGCTACAAGTCAGACTTCGCAAGGATTAATTCCCAATCCCCTTCCATTTGGCCCGCCATATTTAGGAACTAACTTCAATATAGATATAGAAAGAGCTTATGAAGTATCTGTGACCCAGAATACTTTATGGAAGCAGGCATAAAACTCTCCCAGAGTTTTATTGTCTGGCTTTAATTTAGGTTATTTTGGTATAATAATGTTTAAAAGTGAGTAATATAACTAAAATGGTATGGGTAAGATAATTATAGACCATTTTGACCTTTTTGAAAGAAATGTAGTTCCTGTTTATAGTGGTCCTAGCGAAGGTAAACAAGTAAAAATTAAGGGCTTAATCACTAAAGTTGCTAGACCATGGCCTATTGATGAACCTAAAGAAATGATAGTTCTAAGAAGATTTCATACTCAAGATTCACGTATACTTGAACAGAAGTGTATATTGAAAAAAGAATATTCTAAGGGAAAATTAAGCCCAAATTATGCAGTTTACTTAGGAGAGGTTATTAGGAATATAATGCCAGATTCTGAAGATTATTCTAGAAGTGATTCTTTATTAACCCAAGCTAAATGCAATATAGAAATAATTCAATAATTAAAGTCCCATTAAAGTTTCTAAATAAAAGAAGAGACATACACTTCAATTAGTGCTGCAATTAGCAGTAATAATATTGATATTCCTATAATTATTGTTACATCCATTATTGTTTTTTTTATTTTCTCTTTTTGAAAATTTCCTCTTACTACTGTTACAAAGATAATTCCTCCAGCCAGTGCAGCTGCAAAATAAGCCAGAATCTCAGGGATGCCATGTAAAGAATATTTTAAAAGGGCATAAGGCAATGATATAATTCCCAAGTTGTTTTTAACTAAATCCCCTATAATATACCCCATCATACTCGCATTCCATGCTAAAATAAATATTGCTCCAGCCCCGTAAAACAATGCCAATATTAAAGACAGCAAAAGAACTTTAAGATTATTTCCAAGAATTATTGAAAAAGCTCCTGTAGTTGAAGTAACCATACCGCTTATAGATTTTATCTCCTGAAAAGAGGCTTTCTGCAGGCTAAACACGATTGAGGTGATGTTTTCCGGGAGTACAATTGTCCAAAATATAAATGCAATAAGAAACCCAAAAAACAGGAACATTAGGAAAAAAAGAAATTTTGAATGCTCTTTTAAAATCCATGACCCTTTATTCAGATTATTTTCTTTATCCTCTTCTACAATTAATATCCCTTCTACAAGATATAAACAGGCAATTACAGTTAAAAATACCATAACAAGTGATGCATGCTCAGGTAAAATCCATAAGCTTATTAAAAGAGATAATGAAGTATAAAAAAAACCCACGAATATAATCTCAAAAGGATGCCTCTCACTTTTTTTTGGACTTAATAGTATCTCAGATAACTTAAGCATAATTATATCTCTTAATCAATGTATATATATCTTACGTAAAACATATACTATTAAACAATAATTTTTATATAGCTGGGAACATAGATAATCTTATGAAGAAAAAGGGGAAAACCAAAGACCTAGTATGTATACTTTTAATTCTTGCATTATTGATAATAATCATGATAATCTCTATAGTTTTTTACCTTAATTTAACAGGCCACATCTCATTAAATTTTAGTCAGAAAATAATTCTTAATATATTATCTGTACTTTTATGTGCAAAAAGAAAAATAGTTATCTAACTTCCTGTTGCCTGCACAGCCCCAAACACGATATTGCCACTGCAAGAATCTGCAACACCTAAAGGTACATAAATTCTCCAGTAAGTTTGGTTTATTGCATCAGCTGTTGGATTTCCATCATTTTGCCTGTAATTTAAATCAAACTCTTTAACAGCAATATTTGAGGTTAAATTGGTATAATCAGTTTCAAATTGTGATAATGTAAGTATTCCTGAAGTAGATGCAGTTAAATTATATTTCTCATAATCAATTGAGATGTTCTTAATAGAGCCAAGAGTGCAGTTCATTGCATTTCCATCACCAACATTTACTGCATAACCACTTAAACTTAAATTCATTTTAACATTTCCTGCATTAGTGACATTTGCCATTTTTTCCAGAGAAACTGCTGTAGCATTAACTTCTCCATAATCTATTGTGTCAGGAAGTGAAAGGGCAAGCAAGGTGTTTACTATCTGAGTATTGCTGTCTAAATCTGAAAGAGAACTGTTATCCATTATTAAAGAAGTTAAATTCCATGTGGCATTATTTGCATAATATTCCACTACAAAACTACAAGTTGCATTAATTTCATAAATATCTCCATAACTAGTGTCTATGCTACAACTACTGTTTGTGTAATGGTAATTATTATCATCACTATCTCCGTAAAAAGAAGCAGAATTATCAAAAAATTCTGCAGTTACATTAGAGATGTCCCCTTCTCCGTTATAGTCTTTTGCAATAATTTCAACAATAACTGTTGTTGTAGAATTAGGAGTTAAGTCAATACTACTCCCACTGTTTATTGTGATACCCTCTATCTCTGGAAATACATTTCCAATTTGTAACATTGTAGATACAGTTACATTGTTTTCCCCAATTCCTGCCAAGATAATTCCCATAGAAGGCATAACAATAGATAATATCAGGATTAAGAAGATTAAAACTTCTAGTGAGATAAGTCCTACCACCACTTTATTCATTTTTTTTTAAATTTGATTTTTTTGTTCATTTTTAATTTAATTCAACATATAAATAATATGTAGTTAAGCCTGTAAACCCAGGGTCGCCATTTTCAGGGATTATCATCTGAAAATCATAAGAGTTTCCATCAAAACCAGTAGTGTCTTGCTCAAGTATTGTAGAATATATTATATTGCCCCCTAATGCCTCGTACAAAGCAACCTCTTCAAAACTAGTATCCTGGGACGCATCATTAACATAAGTGTTTAGAGTTGGGCAGCTATTTGCTGTGATACTGACTGATGCAACATAAAATGCACTATGTGTATTATCATTGAAAGTTGCAGTAATATTATCATCACTATTTGTATGGTTCATCTTCACATTTTCACTCTCTAAATTGCTTGTACTGGCACAGGTTAAGTTAGACCAGGTAATTGTAGAAGAATTTGTTGTTGCGTATACTTCTCCAGCTACATTCGTAAGACTCCAATCATAAATTGTAGACCCGCTTGAGTCATCCAATGTAAAACTACCAGTAATATTACCAACAAAAGATTTCCACCTTGTATTCTGGGTTGTTGATGTTATATTAATAGTGGATATATACCCTCCAGATATGTTTAATTCATATGCAGAATTAGCACCTTTTGTCTCGTTAGTTATTACAGATACACTATCCGGACCAGTAACAGCACTTACAAAGCCTAGAATTATGAATATGGATATCAAACTAGAAAGTAAAAATAAGCTCCTTCTTTTTTTCTTCATTTTTTTCTTTTTTAGTCTTTCTCCTTTTTTTCTTAGATTATAAAAAATAAAAATAAATTAAAATTACTCTAACTCTACGAAAAAGTAGTAGGTAGTAGTTGATGTATCTGTTCCGTGTCCGTCTTCTAATACAAGCATTTCAAAGTCATAGTCATTAGTGTCAAACCCTAAGACATTTGTTGATTCTATTAATGAAGTATAGATTACACTTGATGTTGCTGGCTCGTAAAGCAATACTTCTTCAAATTCATCATTTACTCCTGCACCAGTATCTCCATAAACTCTTGTGCTTATGCATTCTCCTTCACTAAATTCCTGATTTGCAGTATAGAACAAATTATGAGTTCCTGCTCCGCTTAAAGTAAAAGTCTCATCAACACCATCAACACCATCAGATATTATACTGAACTGCCCTTCAAGAGTTGTAAGATTAGTCCCGTACAAACTAGTTGTTCCACCATTTCCAGATTCACCAGTGTAAGAACCATCTGCAGTGAAATTAAAACACTGTATATTAGTCCAGCTTATTGTCTCATTAGTTGAAGCATAAATCTCTCCCCGAGGGTCTGCAAGAGACCAGTTATACAAGACATTGTCACTTGAATCAGCTAATTGTATTGTACCACTTATATTTCCAAAATAACCCTGCCAGGTTTGTGTAGTTGAAATTCCCACCACACTAACTTCTGAAATATTCCCAGCTATTGCATTATCAGTTCCAGCAGTATCTGCAGGAGCTCTTTCTGATCTTTCTTCAGTTACTGTTCCTCCTGTTGGCTGTATTGCCATAACAACTGGAGACACAACTAATATAGCAAAAACAAGTATACTAAAAAAGATACCTAACTCTTTTAGCTTTTTTTGTGTCATTCCTCTTTTTAACCTCCTTTTTTATTAATATATATCTAAAATAATAAATACTTTATAAAGGTTTCGTTAATTTCAAAAATGAAATATTAATTTCAAAAATGAGAAATTTTTATATCTAATTGTT
This sequence comes from archaeon BMS3Abin17, assembly GCA_002897655.1. GTDB lineage: Archaea > Nanobdellota > Nanobdellia > Pacearchaeales > GW2011-AR1 > BMS3ABIN17. Next base: position 90,975 of record BDTJ01000031.1, on the reverse strand, counting down.
TTTTAATTTTATAAATGAAAATTTTTTTTCAAAAAAGAAATACTTATTTCATGAATGATATTTTTGGATGTTTTATTGCTTCAAGGAGGTTTTATAATTGGGTTATCCTGAATTTTTTAACCAGATTATCAGACGATAAAAGGTTATAGCCTATAGGAATTAAAATTTCAAAAATGAAACTTTCTTTTCAAAAATGAAATATTTATATAGTTTAATAATGTCTGAATTATATGGCACAAATAGACATTTTAAAGGGATTATTTGATGAGAAGATTATCCAAATCATAGATATATTTCTGGATAATCCAAATAGGCAATTTTCCTTAACTCAAGTATCTTCTGTGTCTAATATTAATATTGCTACAACAATGCGTATGCTTGAAAAACTCGTTAAACAAAATATTGTTGAATTAATACTTATAGAGAAAACTAAACTTTACAGGCTTAAAAAAAATGAAAAAACAATGGCTTTAAACAAATTGTTGAAAAGTGAAGAAGAGCCTTTACTGGAATTCATAGATTATATAAAAAAATTTCCAAGAGTAAAGAAGATAATACTGGAATCAAAAACAGATAAGGAAGTAAAACTGCTCATTGTTGGTAATTTTCTTCCTATAGGAAAAATAAAATCAATAATCAGGGAGATAAGGGAAAAACATCATTTCAGAATAAATTTTGTAGATTTAAATGAAAATCAGTTTAATGATATGGAAAGATTGGGTTTTTATGAGGTGAATAGGAAGATAATATGGAAAAGAAAGGAGTAACTAACTTTTCTTGCCATTTAATGATTTAAGGTATGGCTGAAGCTTTTTATAAATTCTTTTTTTATTTTTTTTACCCATATGAGGATATATTTTTTTAATGTTATTGTATATTAGTAAGGCATCTTCTTTTCTTTTGTCTTCTGAAGCAGTTATAAATTCCCTGATTAATTCTTTCAAATCCCCTTTCCCTATTTCTATGTACAATTTTTCCAATTTCTTATATACAAAATCTTTAATTTGCTCTGGAACTTCATGATATACTTCTTTTGCTTCATGATACTTATCTTTCGCTCTTTCAAGCTCTTTGTTTTTTAGTGCAGTACTTATCTCTTCACTAAGATTGAATATTTTTGCCACCTCTTTATTTTCCTTCATTTTCCTTATTTTTGATTTTTTGATAACAACCACAACAATTACAAAGATTATAACTCCCATAATTATCCAGCTAATATAAAACCAGATATTTTCGACCTCACCGATATCAAGAAAGGTTACAAAACCTGTCAAATAACCTAGACTATTCTCTGAAGCACCTTCCCTAAACAGGATTGTATCTGTTTTCTCTATATTATTCAAATCTACAAATTTTTTGATGTAATATATGCTCTTGTTCTCTATCAAATCTGCAAATTCTATCTCAAAGATAGGGTCTGCTTTGATTAATCTGTTTTTATTTATGAAATATATGCTGTCGTTTGTCTCAGCTATTTCTTTTGGAATCACTTCTATTATGCTTCCAGAGACATCTTCTTTAAACTCTATCTTTTTTGTAACAAGAGTTATTTTCTCAACCCCTCGTTCATAAGTTAATTCTACTTGTTTTGCTTTTGAAAGAGTGCTAATCTTATCCTGTATTCTTTCATTTTCTCTGATGATGCTCTTAACATTTCCCCTGACCACAATCTCTTTTGCTTCTATATAGGCATCAACAACCCCCTCCATATCCAGCTCTGCACTATTCTTATAATATTCATAATCATCAATAACTCTTATCTCACTTGGAATTTTTCCCTTTATACCATTAACCCCTTCCAATATCTCTTCTTTTCTGTTTTCTCTCTTTTCACCATCCCCCATAAAATCTAAATTATGCTCTAAATCAAGCCTCATTTGCAATAGTCTTTTCTTGTATGACTTTAAATCCTTTAAAATCTCTAAATCCTGAATAGCTTCTTTTTCTTCAACACCATATGCCTCTTCTTTAATAAAAAATTCATTTATCTTCGAGAGAAGGTAATTTATCTCTGTAACTTCCTCTGAATTACTATTAAGGGCGTTCATGATTAAGCTTCCATTAATTTTAGTTGAAATGCTTCCTCCTATACTTTTTATTAGATTGAAATCCCTCACCCTTTCTATATAATTACTGGAATTGTCATAACATTCCACCCCCCATGAATAATCCCCCAGATCAAAATCAGTAAGACTCAAAGATATTTTCTCATTATTTTCCACATCATCATTAAACTTAGAGTAGACCAGACTGCCTATTAAACTCCCATTGTAATAATAAACATTTAGAGTGCAATTGCTAATCTTAACATTATCACCAGGTCTATACGAAAAGATTATGGATTCATCGTCTATTATTTCGTTGTTAGATGGCTCAATTAATGTTATTGAAGGCGGCTCCCTATCAGAAACATCACTGACTGTTATGGTGATGTTTTTGTTATAAGGAACATTATTTACATATATGATTAAGGTTGCAATGTAATTACCTGCTGTATTATAAATATGATTTAGGGTAACATTGATTTTATTTGTTGTTTGAGATGGAGTATACCCTACAAAACCATCATTATAGTCAATAACATAAAATATATCATTATTAACCAAAGTGCTTATATCTATATAAAAAGTTACAGAATCGCCTTCATTTATATTGCTATTGTCCACATAAAAATTTATTTCTGGAGGGTAATCTACAGATATGCTAAAACTTCCTGAACTTGAATTTTTTATTGAAGGTTCATTTTCATCATAACAGTTTAAAATCCATGAGTAATCTCCGTTACTTAGGTCTATTGAGTACTCAATCCTGCTTATATTAGTTATATTGCTAATTTCTTTTCCATTTGGTCCTTCTAATGAAAAATTGCAAATAACCGAAGCAATATTATTATAAAAAATATTAAAACTAAAATTAACAGGTGAGGTATTATTTATTATGACCTCATTAGGATTTGGAAAATTAATAATCTCAATAATAATAGCTGAATAATTAGTGTCTTCAATTCCATTTATCTCAACAATTATCTCAAAATTTTGCTCTGACAGGTGCGGAACAGTCCAGGAAATTCTATCTATTATTCCATTGCCATTCTCGTCATATGTCTGGAAATCCAGGTATCTGTCTTCTTCTTTCCAATATAATCTAATGTTGTTATTTTTATCTTCAATTATGTCAGAATAAACTGTTACCGGCTTTCCAAAATGCTCTTTACTGTAAATCTTAACGTCTTTTTTCCATGTTTTATCTTCTTCAGATATAAATTCTTCTTTGCTTATGTCAATTTCTTCGCCTTTCTTGATTTTTGTTTCAATTTCTTTTTTACCTCCCCTATAAAAAACATATGCAATCTCAGTTTCGTCAGAATAATCCTGATTTGTAATTGCCTCTTCTTCTGTCATATTTTCTTCAAGACTTTCATTAACAACTTCTTCCAGGCTAAGATAAGCAGGTTCTCCACCTCCTTTGCTCTCTGAGACAGGTTCTGTAGAATTAATCACTTTATTATTTTCTGTAGAATTAATTACCTGATTATCTTCTTCTGAATTATTTTCAGTTGTGGTGCTGTTTCTTTCAAAATCCTCAACAGAAATATTCTCTTCAAAATCCTCAATTTCCCCTAAATCAATATAAATCTCTTCTCCAACAGAATTATTCTCCTCAGAATCTATAACTACTCCTTCATCTTTCCCAATAGAAATATTCTCTTCAAAATCCTCAATTTCCCCTAAATCAATATAAATCTCTTCTTCAACAATTCCCAAATTATCTAAATCACCAGTAACATTTTTCAGATTTTCTTCTAGAGCCCTACCTTCTCCAGAAGGTTCTCCCCCAACAATAAGGAAACCTCCAAAAATAGAGAATAATATTATTAAAAGCATTAGCAGAGAAGATTTTTTGTATGAATTAATTTTATTTCTCATTTAATCACCTTATTTTCAATCTTGTTGCTATTACTACCTCACAGGTTTTTAAAAAACCTTCGTTATAACTTTGCATTATGATAACTAAAAGAAGATTGTTCCAATTACTAATAAATGATAAATTTAAAGGAGATTTATTTATTAAGCAATAGCAAATAAAGATTAACCTTTCAAAAAAGTATTTAAGAGTATGAAAACTATTTATAATATGAAAAGGGGGTTTGAAAAAAAGAAGGTGGTGGGTCAATTGAGCATATTATTTTTAGCAATGTTTTTGTTTTCATTACATTTTTTCCAGGCAGATGAATCACAAACAGAACTCACAGTTGGTGCTTATAATATCCCCCCAATATTATTAGAATTAATCCCCAATCAAACCTGGGCTAAAAATACCAATCTTACAGAAATATTTGATTTAGATGATTATTTCATAGATAATGAAACTTTAACATATAATTATTCTCAAACAGAGAATATAACAATTTTGATAAATGAAACAACTAATAAAGTTTCTTTTTATCCAGATATAAATTTTATCGGGATAAATGAAGTCATATTTTCTGCCTTTGATGGTTCTGCTAATAGCAGCAGCAATACTGTAACCCTGAATGTTACAGAGGATACTCATTCCCCAACATGGAATAACGTAGTTAAGGATAAATCAAGTATAGCACAAAATACAGTCGTTACTTTTTCAGCAGATTGGCAGGATGATATCTCCCTGGATAACTATATATTCGCTATAAAACAAGAAGGAGGATGGGTAAATCAATCCCTAACAGCTCTTACAGGAACCCAAAATACTTCCTCGTATGCTATACAGATAAGTGCGCCATCAGGGACAACAGTGCATTGGAGATTTTATGCTTTTGATACAAGTTGGAATATGAATGTCACAGACATAGAAAATTTTACAGTCATAGCAGTCACTCCAACAACTTATCAAGATGAAGAAGAGGAAGAAGAGTATGAAGAAGAAGGTGCAGTTACAACTGAGAAAAAGGAGAAGACACAATCTTTTTCAATAAAGCCAGAAGATTCTTTTATGCTGGATATTAAACAAGGAGAAACCTCAACAATAACAATTAAAATAATTAATACTGGCACTTTAAATTCATCTTTTAATTTAAAAATTGAAGGTTTAGAAGAATTTGAGAGTGTTTTAAGCGATGATTCATTTGAGTTAGGAGTTGGGGAGCAAAAAACAATAACAGCTGAGTTTAAATCTGATAAAAGGTTAAGACCAGATGTTTATTATGGTATGATTAAGGTAAAAACCTCTACAATTAAGAAGGAGGTGCTAATTGCCATAGTTGTAAATGCTTTTGAAGTGTCTTTTGACTTGAATTTGAAAGTGGCAGATGAATCTAAAAGTGTGAGGCCAAATAGTGTTGTGAAAGCAAATATTACTCTAAAGAATTTAAAAGAGATAGAGGAAAGAGAGGTTGTTTTATATTATTCAATTACTAATTTCAAAGGAGACATAATTGATTCATCTCAGGAGATTTTTTCTTTTTCTGCAGATTCTATATCTTTAGACAGAAATCTTACACTCCCTTCTGCAATCAAAAGGGGGGATTATATCTTTTTTGCGAGAGTAATAAGTGAACAGCAAACAGTAATCTCTTCAGATGTCTTTGAAGTTGGGGAAGAGTTTAATGTGGGGGGATTTATAAAATCAAATTTCTTTTTATTACTTATAATTTCTTCCACACTTATAGCAACAATATTAATGTTTCATTACCAGAGAAATAGAAAGAGATTAAGACTCCTAAGTTTGTATTTAATGATAACTGAGATGAAGAAGTTAATAAAGGAAAATAAACTGGATGACGCTATTGCAGTTTATATAAGGTTAAAATCTGCTTATGGTGAACCTGTTTCTAATATTGATTTAAAGAGTAAGGAAGAATTGAAAAAACAGATGCTTAATTTATCAAAAAAAGTAAATTTAACGATATTGGAGAAAACATTAAATAAACAAGACCAAAATTTAGAGAAATCCGGAGTGCCAAAACAAGATGATAAAACCCAGACAAAACCCCAACCAGTTGCAAAAACCCCTCCAGTAAAAAAAGAATCAAAACCCCAACAAATACCTCAGAAAAAAGATAAACTCCAAATAAAAACCCCTCAGACTAAAATTAAAAAAGAAATAGAATCACAGTCTAAACCACTACCAAAAAATAAACTCTCTGCAAAACCACAACCAGCTACGGAAAGACCCCAAATAAAAAAAGAGGCAACAACCAAATTACCTCCCAGACAAAAAGACAAAACTTCGGAAAAACCCATGATAAAGAGAGAAACAAATTCCAAAAAAGATTTAATTAAAAAAGATTCTCCTGAAAAAGATAAAAATGAGAGTGTATAGATGCGTAAAGCTATGTTTCTTAGCAATTTTTATTTTATTACTAATCACTCCCCTGCTTTCCCCGCAATCTGCATACGGCCCCCCAATAAATAAAGACTCTTATGAACTATCCCGCAGTAAGATTGAGAGAAAAATAAATGAAAGAGATATTTTTGAAGACTCTTTAATAATAAAAAATCTAAAAAGTGAGAGAGTCAAAATATCTGTGTTTCCTTCAGACCAAGTCTCAGAGATTATAGAAGTTGAAGGCTCTGGGTTTTTTATAACATCAGAAAATTCTACAGAGATTTTTTTCAGAATAATTGGCAAGCAGATTAAGAATTATCTCGGCGAGTTAATAATTTCAGGGGATATAAATGAAAAAATAAAAGTAAATGTATCTGTAGTAAATGAAGATTTAAACCCAAAATTTTTTGTTGAGATAAACCCTCTCAAAAGAAGATACTCTCCCACAGGAATCCTTGGTTTTAAGGTGGATGTTAAAAAAATACTTACTGAGGAAGTAAAAAATGTTTCTTTTTCTTATTTAATCCAGAATACAGAAGATAATTCTTCTTATTTATTAGGTTCTGATATTGAAAATTTAACAGGATCAAAACAATTCATAAAAGAAATTGATTTTCCAGAAGGAATAAATGAGGGATTTTATATCCTGGAAGTATTAGCAAAATATGAAAATTTAACAATTACTTCGAATACTAAGATACTGGTAAAAAAATCGCTTTGGTCAGCATATCTTTTTGGGTTTTTGCCTGTTTGGTTTGCCTTTATAATCTTGGGATTTTTAATCATCTTAATCATCTCTATAATCCTCATAAGAAGAGCTATTCAGAAAAGGAAAAAATACAAAATGCAGCTATATACAAATACTCTTCCAAAAAAGAATGATAAATCTTTGTGGCTGGGTAATGTTGCAGAAACTAATATTAAGGCATATTTGGATATGGACTTATTGACTACTCATGCAGTTGTTGCAGGTGCAACAGGAGGGGGGAAAAGTATCTCTGCACAAGTTATAATAGAAGAAGCCTTAATGAAAAACATTTCTGTTATTGTTTTTGATCCAACTGCACAATGGTCTGGATTGTTGAGAAAATGCGAAGATAAAAAAATGCTCTCATTTTATCCAAGATTTGGTTTAAAAGAAAGTGACGCAAAAGCATTTACCGGCAATATAAGGCAGATAAAAAATGAAAGACAGGCAATAGACATAAAAAAATATATAAATCCAGGCCAAATACAGGTTTTCACATTAAATAAACTAACTCCTTCTCAAATAGACAATTTTGTAGCAACAGTTATAGCTTCTATCTTTAAATCAGATCCTCAGGAGCACCCGGAATTAAAGGTAATGATTGTTTTTGATGAGGTGCATAGGTTATTGCCAAAATTTGGAGGTTCTGGAAAGGGTTTTTTACAAATAGAAAGAGCATGCAGGGAGTTTAGAAAATGGGGATTGGGAATAATGCTTGTTTCGCAAGTGCTTTCTGATTTTGTTGGGGAGATAAAGGCCAACATAAATACAGAGGTTCAGATGAGGACAAGAGATGAATCAGATCTAAACAGGATTAAAACAAAATATGGTGAAGATTTTCTTAAATCTTTAATTAAAGCATCTGTTGGTGTTGGGATGTTTGTAAACTCAAAGTACAATAAAGGCCGGCCTTATTTTATAAACTTCAGGCCAATATTACATACTACAAAAAGATTATCTGACTCTGTTCTTGACAAATACAATGAGTATGGAGAGACAATCGATGATTTGGAATATCAAATAGAACAATTAGAAAAAGAAAAAGTAGACACTTTTGATTTAACTATGGAACTTAAACTCGTTAAAAATAAACTCATGGTTGGAAATTTTACAGTAGTTGATATATATTTTGAAGGTCTTAAACCAAGAATAGAAAAACAGTGGGAAAAGATAGGGAAAAAACCAAAGAAGCGTGAGTTAAACTTAGTGAGTGAGAAAGATGTGACAATTTCATTAAAGCAGGCAAAAGAAGGAAGAAAAAAATTTGAGAAACAGGAAAAAAAGATAGAAGAAAAAAAGATTGAGAAGGTCAGTGAGAAAGATAAGTTCTCAAAGATAGTCAGTCCATTAACCTTTGATAATGGCATGATGGTTTCAAGTTTAAACGAACTAAGGGAAATTTTGCCTAACCTTGATGAAGAAATATTCAACCTTCATGTTAATGAAAAAAGGAACGATATCTCAACATGGGCATCTAAAGAAATAACCCCTGAATTGGGCTCTAAATTAAAAGGTATTAAAAATAAGGAAGATATGTTTAAAATAATAGAGGATTTCTGCAAATCACAGTCTCAGAAAGCAACAGAAAAAAAAAGGAGTGAAAGATGAGAAAAATATTAAAGAGAAATAATAATTCCAGTGCAAAGATAAAAAAAAGCAGTAATGTAAGAAAAAAAATAAATAAGGGATTAATTAAGAAATCTAAAAAGATAGTAGAGAAGAAAAAATCAGCAGTGCAGAAAACAAGGAAGCCCAGATTAATTATAACTGAATCAAAAATAAAAAAATTGCTGAATTTTGAACATATTGAAGAGCTTTTTCACCTTCTTCATATTCTTAATGATGAGCAAGTCGAGCTTTTTATAGAGCATTACAAAAATCAGGAAAGGGAACAGTTAGTTGATAAAAAGATAGATGCAATGATTAACAAATCCAGAACAAAATATGAATTAATGAATAATCTAAGAGCAGAGTTGATAAACTCCTTGAATTTAGAGTACAGGGACTTAAAAGAGAGAATTAGTTCATTAAGGAAAAAAGGAAAAGATACCTATATTGAAGATATTAAAGTGATGTCTCTTCCGCCAAAAATAAAACTCTTTAATGCAACTAATGATAAGCAAGATTTCTATAAGATTAAGAAAATCACGTCTGAAGTAAGCATGAGCTTAGACTCTTTGGAAAAAGAATAAAAGATTTAATTACCATAAATCATTTTCTTTTTTTCTTTTTTTAAAAAGAATAATCAAAATTATCAAAGATGAAAGTATAATTAATATCAGTACTATGATTCCAATTGTTGCAAAAGATAAAAACTCAACATCAAGTTCAAATTTTCCCTTAAGTATTTTTACCAGGCTATTTTCCCTCTCACCATAGTATACAATTACATTTACAAAATTATTTTCTTCCAGGTCTTCATTGTCCATTTTTTCTTTTATTATTATCTTTTTACTCTTTCCACTGTTTATTTTTTTAGAGCCTTCTGATCCGAGAGTTTTCTCACGCCCGCCTATAATCACCTTGCTTAATTCAACATCTGCCCAGCAATCAATCTCCCCGATATTTTTAATATTTACAATAAAAGAATCTTTTGATTTGGAGTATGTAATCCCCTTTATCTCTATTTTACACCTGTCAATAATATTTATCATGTCAACTTCAAGGGTTTTCTCCAATATCTTTTCCAAGGATGTTGGGGTATCTCCATAAAGAGCAAACACATCTACAAATATTTTTTCTTCAGTGAAATCAATGTCTGAATACACAACTGTTTTAAAATCATTAGGGGCTATGAATACAGGTTCTATATCCCCCACTCTAATCTTATTTTCTGATTCACTTCTTGGAGTTATAGTACCCTTAAAAAAAATCGGGATATTTGAACTACTTTGGTATGTTAATTCCAGCTGTGATGTGCCTCTGTTATACTTAGCAGAGTAAAGGTCTAGTTCCATTATTGGAATGGGAAGGTAGAATAAATCTAAACCTTCTACTGCAGATATCCCCCCTGTTTGAGTTCTTGCTCCCCGGGCAAATTTAACTATTACACTAATCCCTGTGCTTCTTCTTATGTTTGTGGCAGCACCAACAAGATCTGCACCAATCAATACCCCAATTTCTATATCAGAACCTTCTATATATTCTTTTATTTGGTCAGGAACATTTTCTTTCCCTGTAAATAATACTGGCCCGGACCCAGACATTATTTCTTTTTCTATAAATTCGCCATTACTCAGAATAACCTGTGTTACTGGTTTTTTTCCCAGATATTTCTTTGTTATTTCTATATCATCTTTGAATCTGTCTCCTGTATCAATCACTTCTGGATTATACTTTTCCAGAGCATTTTTAACTTCTTTATCAACAAAACCATAAATCATTATGTTCTCAACCTTTCTTGAATCCAGTATTGACGCTATATCATCAATATTTGCTCTATCTGCCTGAAAAACCCATGAATTAGTTAAGACAGCATATGGGGCAACTGCTATTGCATTATAACCATAGGTTCCTTCAACAAATATAAAATCCTTGATATCAGGGAGGTCCCCCACTAATTCAAGATTTGCATTGTCCACAGTTATCTCATCAGCTCCTGCAAATCCAGCATCAATTATTGCAGAATCATAATTTATTACAAAAGGAGAAGTTCTTGAACTTATAACCATAATCTCTTTATTTTTTTTTAGGCCATTTAATAATACACTACCATGTTTGGTGCTTACCAAAAAATCATTGCTAATCTTTTTTAGATTAGCATAATGAATTACAGAATATACATCTTTCCAGTCTTCTGAATTGGAGATTATGTGAGTAATCTCTTGGGCAGAGATAAGACTCATAGATGAAATAATCAAAAAAGCCAAACAAACTGAATAAATTCCTCCCCTTATCATATTTTTCATATTATACCCGCATATATAAACATTATGCAATTGAAGATAATAATTGAAGATAATGAATGATTTCTTATTTAAAAAAGACTTCAAGTTTGAAGTTAAAGATAAAAAGATAACGCTTCATGTTGAAAAGCCAATGCTTCAATTTGTTGAACTGTTTAAAGATAAATTTAAAGATATTTTTGGGTTAGAACTAGGGGTTAAGGAAATTGAAGAAAAATCTGACAAAAAGGAAGCCGAGAAAAAAACTGAAGAAAAAGAAGAGAAATCTGAAGGGAAAGTTGAAGAAAAGAAAGATAATTCTGTAAAACAATAATCCTTATAAATTCTTTTTTCAGAGAGTATCTATGGTAAAATTAAATCCTAATTATGAAAAACTTCAAAAAAATTATTTGTTTAGAGATATTGGGAATAAGGCAAAAGAATTTAGAGCTTCAACAGGTATAGAACCAATGAAGCTTGGGATTGGAGATACTACAGAGCCTTTAACTCCTACCGTTGTTGAAGGACTTCGTAAAGGAGTTGATAATCTTGCAGATAGAGATACTTATTCGGGTTATGGGGATGAGCATGGAGCACTAGCACTAAAAAAAGCAATAGTTAAAAAGTATAAGGAGAGAGGTATTGATTTAGATCCCTCAGAAGTATTTATTAATGATGGTGCAAAGCCAGATACTGCTAATATTCAGTATCATTTTCATCCTGAAGAGACCACTATTGCTGTGCAGGACCCTTCTTATACTGTTTATATCGAGAGTAATGTTATTGCTGGAAAAACAGGTGAATTTAATAAAAAAACCGGATTATATGAGGGAGTTGTTTATATGCCTTGCAAAGAAGAAAATAACTTTCTTCCAGAAGTTCCAAAACAAAAAGCAGGTTTAATTTACTTATGTAATCCAAATAATCCAACAGGAAGTAATCATGACAGAAAATTAGCAAAAGCTTTTGTAGATAAAGCAATAGAAGATAAATCAGTTATTATCTCTGATGGGGCTTATGAAGAATATATCTTAGATTCAGGTTTAGTAAGAAGTATTTATGAGGCTGAAGAAGCAAAAAAATGCTCAATTGAAATGAAGAGTTTTTCAAAAGATAATGGATTTACAGGTGTAAGACTAGGATATACTATTATCCCTCATGAACTTGTTGTTGAAGGAACTTCTCCCGGAGAAGTGCATGACAGATGGAGTGATAGACAAAGTAGATTTTTTAATGAGGCTTCAATTATTTCCCAATTAGGAGGTTTAGCAGCTTTAACCAATAACGGAGTTGAACAAAGTAAAATTTTAGTTAATTATTATATGGAAAATGCAAAGATTATTAAAAAAGGTCTTGAATCAATGGGATTGACGGTTTATGGAGGAATAAATGCTCCTTATTTATGGATGAAAACTCCAAATAATATGGGTTCTTGGCAGTTCTTTGATAAAATGCTAAACGAGACACATGTTATTGGGGCCCCTGGAGTTGGCTTTGGTCCAAGTGGAGAGGGGTTTTTTAGATTAAGTGCTTTTGGTCTTAGAGGAGATGTTGAAAAAGCTGTTGAAAGCATAACTAATAATCTAAGATTGTAAAATGTTAAAAAATGTTCTTATATTCACAGAAGCAGCCACTAAATTTAACACACCTTTATATTTGTATGATGAAAATATAATTTCAGAGAAATGTAAGGAAGTTCTTTCAATGCCAAATGCATACGGACTTAAGGTTAGATATGCAATGAAAGCTAATTCTAATAAAACTCTTCTCCGCTTAATAACTAATAAAGGATTATCTATTGATGCTAGTTCATTAGACGAATGCAGAAGAGCATATGATGCAGGAATTCCTTATGATAAAATTATGCTAACAACACAAGAAGTTCCTTTAGGAGATGACAGAGAATATTTAGAGAAAATAATCTTAAAAGGGTTAAAATATAATATATGTTCTTTAAGGCAATTAAGTCTCATTGCAGATTTTGCTTCTAAAAATAATATACCTCTTTCTATGAGAATTCATCCAGGAGTTGGATCAGGAGAATCTTCAACAAGAAATACAGGAGATAAATACTCTTGTTTTGGGATTCATTTAGCAGATATTAAAAAAGCACTAGAATTCTCAGATTCAAAAAATCTTTTTTTTGATCAGGTCCATGTTCATATTGGTTCTGGAGGGGATACTCAAAAGTGGAGGGAAAATATTGACCGGGAATTAGAATTTGTAGAAGAATATTTCTCAAATATCAAAATAGTTAATTTTGGAGGGGGATTGAAAGAAGCAAGAATGCCTGGGGAAATCTGTGCAGAAATTAATGAATTAGGATTATATGCAAAAAATAAAATTGAAGAATTTTACAGAGAAACAGGAAGAAAATTAATTATGGAGATAGAGCCAGGAACATATATTGTTGCAAATGCAGGATATTTAATCACAAAAGTTATTGACAAGAAACAAACAGGTGAGGATGGATTTAAGTTTATTATTACAGATGGGGGAATGGAAGTCAATTCAAGACCCTTTATTTATGGCTCTCAACATCCTTTTTATATTATTTCAAAAGATGGAGAGATTTTGTCTTCTGAAAATAATTTAATTAACTTAGATTCTGAAAGAGATAAACATGTTATTGTTGGAAAGTGTTGTGAAAGTGGGGATTCCCAAAGTTTGGATAATAATGGAAATATTGTTCCCAGAATTATGGCTGACCCAAAAATAGGGGATTATATTGTGATAGGGGGGTGTGGGGCATATTGCTCAAGCATGACCCCTTTTAATTATAATTCTCACAGACAAGTTCCTGAAATTTTATTGAGAGAAAATGATGAATTATGCTTGATAAGAAAACGCCAATCTCTTAACCAAATAACTCAAAATGAAGTTCTCTTAGATTTATAATTTCCAAAACCTCCAAAACACACAAAAGTCTTTAACTTAATCTGTGCGGATGCACAGTTAGACTTTTGGGTATTCAAGAATATCCTTTTTGTAAATATTCTTGATACCACAATAATCCTTATAAACAATAACTGGTTATTTTTCACATGGATGAGGTTTATGATCAAAAGGGGATTGAGCATTTATCAGAGGGTTTGTCTCCTGAGATTAGGCAGATTGACCAGGAATTAGCAGAACTTCTCAAACAACAATCAGCTAAGATAAAGGTAGTTGGTGTTGGAGGCGGTGGAGGCAATTCTCTGAGTAGAATGAGGGAAATTGGAATTAAAGGAGGAGAGCTTATAGCAATAAACACAGATGCCCAGGATTTATTATATGCTAATGCAGATAAAAAAATACTTATTGGAAGAGAATTAACTCATGGGCTTGGTTCTGGAAGCAATCCAAAAGTAGGTCAGGAGGCAGCAAAAGAATCTGATTCTGAGATAAAGAAAAAGCTTGCAGGAGCAGACATGGTCTTCATAACTTGTGGTTTAGGAGGGGGGACAGGAACAGGTGCAGCCCCTGTAATTGCAAGTCTGGCAAAAAAGCAAGGAGCATTAACAATTGGAGTTGTAACTCTGCCCTTCACAATTGAAGGAAGAAAGAGAATAGAAAATGCAATGGAAGGATTAGAGAGAATGGAATCTGTTGTGGATACCTTGATTGTTATTCCAAATGATAAACTTCTTGAATTAGCCCCAGAACTGCCTTTGCACACTGCATTTAAGATTGCCGACGAGATTCTTACAAATGCAGTTAAAGGAACAACAGAACTTGTGACTACTTCTGGACTTGTTAACCTTGATTTTGCAGATATAAAAACAGTTATGGTTAATGGAGGGGTTTCATTAATTGGAATGGGTGAATCAGATAGTGCTAATAGAGCTATTGAAGCTGTTGAAAAAGCAATACAGAATCCTCTCTTAGACGTGGAAATATCAAACGCTACTGGTGCTTTGGTAAATATTGTTGGAGGACCTGACATGAGCCTGGATGAGTGCAAATTGATAATAGAGACAGTTGGAAATCAATTAAGTCCTGATGCAAAATTAATCTGGGGGGCACAGATAGCTCCTGACATGGAGAAATCTATTAGGGTCTTGCTTATAGTTACAGGTGTTAAAAGCTCTCAGATTCTTGGGCATGGTGAGACAATGGAAAGCATAAAACACAAGGAAATAGAGGAAGAATTAGGTATAGAGTTCTTTGAATAATTTACAATAATAATCTTTATAAAGAGTTCTTGAGAAGGCAACATAATGAAGTCAAAATTAAAATCTATTGTGGAGATAGAACAGACTACTGATATGAGAAAATTAAGGGAGGCAGTTGGTTATGAGATTTTTGCAACTAAAGGAGGTTCTAACCCTATCTTTGTACATGGATTTGTAGAAAATTTTTCAGGAGATGAACTTAAATTAACAAATGCACTCTCTGTTAGAGCTTATATAAATACCCATGAATCTGGAAAGATTTTAGATATTTTTAGAAACTATAAAAAAGATAGGGAGACTACTTCTATTAAGGTTAATTTTTCAGAAGATTGGTTGGCTTATATTATAAAGCCGAATAGTCAATAACTTTTAAAAACCCCTTATATCTCTTTAGAATATGACAATAATAAGTTCAACAAAATCCTTTTTTGTTAAGTGCAGGAGAGTCTGGCATTCTCTGAAAAAGCCAACAAGAAAAGAATTCGAGCAGATAACAAAAGTCTCTGCAATAGGAATTTTGATATTAGGCATACTTGGGTTTCTTGTTTCTATAGTGATGAAATTATTTGTTTAAGTTTAGGGAAAATTTATAAATTACTCCTATCCTAAAAGAAGATGGTTCTGAAATATGGGCAAATCTATGATGTTAAACTGGGAGCTTCTCCAGAAAAGATAAAAGCTATTTATATTGGGAAACTTTCTTTTGGGAGAAAAAAATTAAAGCATATTATTTTAACAAGGAAAGATCTCTCTAATATGCCCGAAGCGTATAGATTTAATAACTTTAAATTAAAAGGACTTGAGCTTTCATTAATACACTTTGTTAATCAAGATTTAACAGATAATGAAATAGAATATGCTTATACACTTTTGCAAAAGAAGAATTTATAAACCCTTATTTTCAATTAAATATATCTATTCCTTTGATTGTTAGGGGGTAGATGGAACTAAGATGATTTTTATTATAAAAGTAACCACAAATAAAGAAGAAAGAGCAGTTGATATGATTGCGGACAGAGTGGAAAAGAAAACTATAAACGTGTTTTCAGTATCAAGACCTCACGGACTTAGAGGATATGTTCTTTTAGAAGCAGAAGACAGAGAGTCAGCAGAAGAATCAGTATTTAATCTTCCGTATGTGAAAGGAATAATCGGAAAAACAATTGGTTACGAAGAGATTAAAAATATGATTGAACCTTCAGCGACTTCTGTATCAATTAAAGACGGAGATATTGTTGAAATAATTGCAGAACCTTTCAAGAAGGAAAAAGCAAAAGTTTTAAGAATAGACAAGCAGAAAGAAGAAGTTGTAGTGAGCTTGCTTGGAGCGGTTGTTCCATTGCCAGTTACAATTAAATTAGATAATGTTAAAGTTATAAGACGTGAAGAAGGAGAAGACGAAGATGATGAATAAAATATATGAAACATTGAAATTGAAGTGCAGTATTTGGAGTATTGGGGGAAGAATTGATTATCTTAAAAGGGAATTTATTGGGCCCTCTTCAGTTCCTAGTGAATTGGCATATATTGAGATGACTACTGGAGTGTTTATCGACAACGAAGTTCAAGATGAAATAGGCTTATTATTTTCAAGAAAAAGCGAATTAGAATCTCGACTTTACGAATTAAACCAAGGAATATCTCAATAAAATGCAAATTAAATTACTCGTTGAGGGAGGAAGCATGCAGCCAGGGCCTGCACTTAGCCAGAAGCTTGGACCGATGGGGCTTAATATTAGCCAGATTATTCAGAAAGTAAATGATGCAACAAAGAATTTTAAGGGAATGAAAGTTCCTGTTGAACTTGATGTAGATTTGGGCACAAAAGATTTTGAAGTTCAGGTTTTTTCTCCTCCTGTTTCAGAATTAATCAAGAAAGAATTAGGAATTGAAAAAGGTTCAAGTATGCATAAGAAAACAACTGCTGCAAATGCATCTATTGAGCAAATAATCTCTATATCAAAGACAAAATTGCCAAACATGCTTTGCAAGGATTTAAAATCAGCAGTTAAAACAGTTATTGGAAGTTGTGTTAGTCTTGGGATATTGGTTGAAAGCAAGCCTGCTTTTGAGATTGAAAAAGAAATAGATGAAGGAAAGTATGACAAAGAGATTCAGGAAGAAAAAACAGAGACTCCTGCAGAGAAAAAAGAAGAATTAGACAAATATTTCTCAGAATTAAAAGCAGAGCAAGAAAAGGTAATCCAGCAAGAACAAGCAGCTAAGGAAGCAGAAGCTGCTGAATCTGGCGAGACTACAGAAGAAAAACCAGAAGAGGCAAAGCCAGAAACACCCGAACCAAAAAAGAAATAGCTTTATAAATTCATCAAAGCTTTTATTTTTCATGGGGTTATGGGGTAGTTTGGTAGCCTATGAGGTTTGGGACTTCATGACCCAGGTTCAAATCCTGGTAGCCCCATTTCATAATAAAATGAAAATAAAAGATAATTCAGAAACAGAAACAGGGTTATATGGAAAATGGACAGAGAGAGATATAAATGAATATCTTAAATTAAGGGAAGATAAACTCACCTCTTTTTATGTGTCTAAAAACATTCCTTTAAGCAATATGATTGGAAGAGTCAACGCTTTAGTAGAATTACTAAGGCCTTATGGGTTTAGGATTGAGTCAGATTCTATAAATGCTCAGGCAGAAAGAGAAGGAAAAGCTAAGGCATTTGTAGAATTAGAGAAAATAGTATTATCAAAATATTAAAATGCCAGCAAAATTAAAAAAAACAGGCTCAGCAGGAAGATTTGGAGCAAGGTATGGTAAAAGAACAAGAGCTAAACTAGTTGGAGTAGAGAAAAAGCAAAGAAAAAAACAAAAATGTCCGTTATGCAGTAAACTTGGCGTAAAAAGGCTTTCAAAAGGGATATGGAAATGCTCAAAATGCAATAAAAAATTCGCATCAAATACCTATTACTTAGAATAAATTTATATAATCAAAAAATAACAATAATACAATGATACAATACAAATGCTTTAAATGCGGAAAGAAAATCAATGCAAATGTTCTTGAAAATAGATTTCTATGCCCTTATTGCGGAAGCAAGATTTTTTATAAACCAAGGACAAAAGTAAAAAAAATAAAGGCAGTTTAAATGACAGACCAAGATAAAAAAATTCAGGAAATGCAGTTTTTAGAGCAAAATCTTCAAAATTTGCTTATTCAAAAACAGGCTTTTCAGATGGAATTATCTGAGTCCCAGTCTGCGTTAAAGGAAATAGAGAAATCAGGAGAAGAAGTCTTTAAAATTGTGGGGCAGTTGATGATTAAGGCAGATAAATCAAAGATAAAAGATGAATTATCAACCAAAGAAAAGATGCTTGGTTTAAGAATGAAAACAATTGAGAAGCAGGAGAGTTCTTTAACAGAACAGCTGGATAAACTTCGTGAAGAGGTCATGAAGTTAATGAAAAAGTAAACATATGCAAAAAAATTACGAAATCTTTATAAATATTGCAAAGTTGAATCTAATATGGTTTTCAATAAGATAAAAAGAGCTTTTTTGGGTTCGTCAGGCGACGAGGATTTAGGAGAGGAATATCTTGAGATAGATTTAGGACAAGAGGAAAGAGATAGTAAAGTTCTTGTTAAGCTTTTTGTACTAAAAAACTACGACGATGTTACTGAGATTCTTAATGCTTTGAGAGAAGGATATACTATTGCTGTGATAGACATAAAAATTCTAAGGCAAAAAGACTCTATTGAATTAAAAAGAGCAATCTCAAAAATAAAAAAGACTACAGATGCTCTTGAAGGCAATATTGCTGGATTTGGGGAAAACATTGTTATTGTGACCCCTTCTTTTGCAAAGATTCACAAGGAAATCCCAAAACCAAAAGACGAACCTAAACACAAGTTTGAGTGATTTCTTTTTGAACAGGAGAGATATATGTGTGAGAAAACTGAAAGTTATGAAGGTTGGATAAATATTTCAAAAAGATTACCGTTGTATACTCGTAAAGATATTACTAGACCACTTAATGAACAAGGCAATGAAAACGATATGACAGCGAGTGATAATGTTCTTGTATCTGATAAAGAAAATAGTGTTTTAGTTGCATATTGTACTGATATTTCTATTATGGGTAGTAGGCGTTGGGTAGCTATGCCAATAAGTAGATTTACAGAAATACCAACAATTCTTGATTCTGTTGAATATTGGAAACCGCTTAAAACTTTTCAATAACTTTTAAAATCCCTCCTTCTATTTAATTATATGAAAACTATATTTATACCTGTAAAAATAAAAACAATCATAAGCAAATCTCAATTATCAGATATGTCTAAAAGACTTCCAAAAAACATAGCTATTGCTTATTCTATACAATATATAGACATGGCAAAAGAAATTAAATCAATCCTCACAAAAAAGCATAACATAACAAAGTTTATTCAAGTTCTTGGATGCAGCAAACCAAGGTTTTCTAAAAACACTTCAGCCATCCTATTAATAGGAGATGGTAGATTCCACGCAATATCCTTGGCTTATGGGACAAAATTACCTGTCTATATATATAGAACTAAATTAGAAAGAATTTTACCTAAAGATATAGATGTATTAAAAAGAAATCAAAAAGCAGCTTATATGAGGTTTCTTAATGCAAATAAGGTAGGTGTGTTAATATCTACTAAACCTGGACAAGAAAACTTGAAAAAAGCAATAGGTCTTAAGAAAAAACTCAAAAAGAACTCTTACCTATTTATTACTAATAATATAGACACAAGGGAATTTGAGAATTTTGGGCTTGATTCATGGGTAAATACAGCATGTCCAAGATTAGATATGAATGATAATTCTGTTGTTAATATGAATAAAGTACAATAATGTTTTTAAAAGATTAAATAAGCTATGATTCTATGAAAGATTTAGTTGACAAGACTAAGAAGATTAGAAAGACAGCAAGGAATATGATGGGATATGTCCCAGAAATATTAAAAAATGAGGGCCCATTAACAAGACTAGGATTATTAGGAAGAATTAGTATGGAAAACCCATTCAAAAATCTAACTCTTGAGATTTATGTTAGAGGAATGGATTACCTTTTTGATAAAGGAATTTTATCTGAAGAGAAAGGATATGTTATTTATAATCAATCAATACGAAAAGGGAATTTTGTTTATAATCCTTCAATCCAGATTTTAAACTAAGATTAAATCTTAGCAATAGAAAATACAGTCTTTATTGCTACTACAATTGTAGCTGGGACAAATAGAAACAAAAGAGCACCTAATACAGATGCAGTCATTTTTCCCACCTCAACTCCGCTTACAGCTATTCCTCTGAGTGCAACATTAGTTGCAAAACCCTGAATTCCTGCAAAACTGGCAAGAACAGTTGATGCAGAGGCAAATAAAAAGGTCTTTGAATCTTTTTCTACTACAAAATACCCCACAACTAACCCTAGAACCATAAGAATTGAGAAGACTATCGGGTTTGTGTAATTTCCTGTAAAAATCCCAACTATTACTGCTAATATAATACCTGCTAAAAATGCCCAGGCACCTATAGAATTTTCTTGTGCTTTAATCGCCATCTTTTATTGTGTCCATAAATTAAAAACCACATAATACATAATAAATTAGGTCATTATAGTCTGAGTCTTCAATTTTGGATCATCCAAAAAACCAAGACAAATGCAAGGTTTTCTTGATTAATAAAGATGTTCTGACATATATAAACTTTTTGAAAAACCCAAATTATAGTTTGATTCAAATATATTCTAAATTATAGAAAAGTTTATAAACCATAGTAACTCCAGAATGATTACAAAATGAAAAGCAAAATATTAGGTTTGTTAAGTTTAAGTATTTTAGCAACGATAATGTTTGTTAGTTTTGCTTTTGCTTTGACTCTAACAGCTAGTTCTGTTACACTTACTCCTGATACTCTTTCAGCAACACTAACAGTTGATGGTGATGAGAGCTTTGATATAAGCTCTTATGATACAACTGCAATCATAACAGACTCTGACAACAACGATATTTCTGTGGCAATAAATCTTACTTCAGGCTCAACAAATATAACTTCAGCAACTTTTGAGATTACTGCTACAAACAACAAGGACTTTAACTTAGGAACTGCTTCTACTACTTTCACTATAGATGCTGTAAGCACAGCAAATAGTTCTGTTACAGATTCTCTTGAAGCAGGAATAACTTTTGACAATGATAACTTCTGTTCTCTTGGAGAGCAGGGTGGAAATCTGGATATTGATGTTAATATAGATAATGTTAAAGGATTTGGGGAAAAAGATGATGAATGGTACCCTCTCGATGATATTGAAGTAACTGTTAAAGTTAAAAATAAGGGCAATGATAAGATTAATGACATAGTGATTGAATGGGGATTATATGATGAAGACACAGAAACATGGATTATTGATGATGAAGAGTCAGAATTTAATCTTAAGGATGGTAAAAAAAAGGAAGTCGTGCTTAATTTTAATGTGAATCCTGATGACCTTGATGAGGATATAGATGAAGATTTTACATTTTATGTTAAAGTTTACAGTAATGATTTAGATGAAGATAATGAGTGTACTGGGGCTTCAGATTCAATAAAATTAACAATTGAGGATGATTTTGTTATTCTTGATGATATTACACTTCCAGAATCAGCTTCATGCGGAGACGAGATTCAAATGACTGCAGATGTCTGGAATATTGGTCAGGATGATCAAGATGCGGTTTCTGTAACAATATACAGTAAAGATTTGGGAATCAATGAGGAATTAGCTATTGGAGATGTAAATGCTTTTGATAGTGAAAAATTAGACTTCACCTTTGTTGTTCCTGAAGAGCTAGATAAGAAATTCTACACAATCAAGTTATGGGTTAATGACGAAGACGGAGATGTTTATGAGAATGAAAATAATGATGAATCAGAGTTTTCTGTTCCTATTAAGATAGAAAGTTGTGCTATTAAGCAAACAATGGCAGCTGTATCTGCAGAGATTGAGTCTGGCGGGAAAGCAGGAGAGGATTTAGTTATTAAGACAACTATTACAAATACAGGAGATGATTCAGCTACTTACTCAATAAATGCAGCAGGATATACTACTTGGGCAGATTCAGTTGATTTAGACAAGAGTACAATCACTCTTGATAAAGGAGATTCAGAAAATATCCTTATGACGTTCAGTGTTAAATCAGATGTGGAAGGAGAAAACACGTTTGATGTTGAGATTGTATCAGAAAACGAGCTAATAACAAAGCAGGCAGTTTCAGTTGAGATTGAAGGAAAATCAAGATTCTCAGGAATTACTGGAAATATAATCACAGAAGATAACTGGTACTTGTGGGGAATTGGAATACTTAACATTGTTTTGGTAATAATAATTATAGTTGTGGCAGTAAGAGTTGTCCGAAGATAATTTTAGTTCTATAAGAAAATGGCAGATAAAAAAACACGTACACCTGGAGAGATTAAAAAATATAATGATGTGTGTGAACGTTATGGAAATCTTCTTCAATACACTCTTAAATCACCAATTCAATCTACTACTGATGGATATTCTGAAGGACATATAAAAGAAGTAAAAAAAGATTTAGCTGCTGCAATTAAATATGACGATATTCCTTTAATACACGGAATTGTTAAGATTGTTAAAACAAAATATCAAAATTATATTGTGGAGGAAGATGAAAAATAAAAACCACTTCTTGTTCGGAGAACATTCTTCAAAGATTTATAGTTCATTGTTAGACTTGGACTCTGATGAAGAAGGAGATATTGATTAAGATGCAATATGATATTAAAGTAATTAAGTGCCCTGTATTGAATAAACATTCTAGAGACCAGATTAACAATTCAAGAGGCAATACACCAGATTTAGAGGTCTTTTGTTAAGTTTGATATTGATAGTGCAAACCCCTCTTCTATAATGTGTGAAGAGTATTTTGCTACAGACAACATACATCGTTGTAAGATTCTTCGTGACGATTCGAATTACAAAGATTGCATTTTCAGAAATTGGAGTAGCCTACATTAATCACTTCCCAATAATCTTCTTATATACTTTTTCACCAAACTTAGATTCTTTTTCTACCTTCAGTATAATCATTCCAATCAAATATCCTATTAATCCTCCCATAATTACATCACTAAGAAAATGAAGTCCAAAATAAACTCTTGAGAAGGCTACAAGGCCTGCAAATACAATCCAGGCATATTTTAGCTTAGGAAACTCTTTTGAGAGTATTGGAACAGCGCAAAAAACAAGCATTGCCTGAAAAGAGGGAAAAGAAAAGTTCCATGAAAAATGATTAGCTTTTTCAAGTATAGTCAATACAGGAACAAGTCCTAATTGATAGGGCCTTAATCTCTGAATCCCAAATTTTAATATAAAACTAACCAAGGCAGATAAACCAAGTGTAATCCACAACGGAACAATGAATTTTCTCTTATGCTCTCTCCATAAAAACAAGCTTGTTAATCCAAAAAAGATTATTATTTCTGAGCTTACAAACGTTATCCCCATAAAAAAATCACTGAGAAAGGCATTTCTTATTAAGAACACCCCTTTAACAATCTCTGAATCAAGATAAAAACTCACAAGAGCAAGTAATACTATTAAGGTTATTATAATTATCAAGTTATTTTTCTTCATATATCTTCAAAACTTAAATTATTTAAATAGGTTTGCACTCACCCCGGTATGTCAAAAAAGAGGGAAGAATCTAAAAATAGTTTTTTAAGCATCATAACAAGATACTTAATCTTATTATTAGTAGCTCTTCCTAATCTGTGGCTGTTTTATTTTGTTTTTGCTCCATTGACAATTTATCCCACTTATTTTTTGTTTGATATTTTCTTTGATATTTCTCTTTCAGGGCATATAATAAGTGTATCAGAATGTTTTCCTTTAGAAATAGTCGGGGCATGTATTGCAGGAGCAGCTTATTACTTATTGCTGATTCTTAATCTTTCAATACCAAACATAAAGCTTGGAAAAAGACTTAAGATGATTTTATTTGCATTTTCAATACTTTTAATAGCAAATATTCTGAGAATATTTATATTAGGGCTTATTTTTGTCGGAGGATTCTCGTGGTTTGATATAACCCACAAAATATTCTGGTATTTTTTAAGCACTATTTTTGTAGTGGTCATATGGTTTACAGAAGTTAAATTATTCAAGATAAAAGACATTCCAGTATATTCTGATATTAGATACCTTTATAAGAATTCTATATTAAAGAAATAAATCCAAGTGTCCCAAGAAGAATCAGTATTCCTGCAATTGTAACTCCTATTGCTATTGATAATATGCTTTTCTTTCTGTTTAATCCTAATAACCATGAAACAAGGCAACCTGTCCAGGCTCCTGTTCCTGGAAGAGGGACAGCTACAAATAAGATTAATGCAAGAAATCCAAGTGACTCGTGCTTTTTCTCAAACTTGTCAACTCTTTTTCTAAATCTCTTTAAATAAGCCTCAAATATTCTCCTGTAATACTCAGAATTCATAAAAATGTGGTGGAGATTATCTAAAAAGTAAAATATAAAAAATATTACAAGTATGTTTAGCAGTAAAACAAGAGAAAAAATAAGAGCAATAGAGATATTATTTTCTATTGCATATAATATAGCTAATGGAAGCCCAACTCTTAGCTCTGTTACAGGCATTATAGTGAGAATAAGCGCGTATAGAAGTTTTAAATCCATTTTAATCAATCCCAATCAGTTTTATTGGCCACTTCCATTTATTTTATTAACTCTGATGAAAAGTTCCAGCATCATTCTTTCTGTTACATCCAGAATTTCACAATTATTAACATTTAAGTCATAACATACAGGCCCTGTTTTCTCTATGGCAGTTTTACTTCCAGGAAGGATTCTTATAAACATATATCTGCCTTCTGAATCGCATGTTGCATTATCGTCCCTTATGGTATTAACTCCAAAGAGCCCATATAATTTAACTAAATTTGCAATAGCAATTACCTCGTCACCATCACAATTAAATTCTTCTGTCATATTAATGACTGCATCTTCTGACAGAATAAGCTCTCCCTTAAAATCAATATCTCCTAAGATTCTTGGATCTTTTCTTAAATAGAAATTATAAGGAACTACTTCTCCATTATAATTAACAGGAACAGATGTTTGGTATAATATTAAATCTCCCTCATTAACAATATTAAATTCAACCCCCTTATATTCAAAACTTTTCATGCTGCCTATTGCAATATAAGATATAACAAATATTAATGCAAACAACCCTATTCCAATCAATACATTCCTTAGTAATTTGTTTTGCCCTTCAATCTCTTCTTTTGTAGCTGGCCTTGAATCAACTGTCCCGCAAACTCTTATTGTCTCTTCCCTGTCTTCTTTACCAACTTCAAAAATCTCACAGACCTCTTCTTTTTTTGCTTTCTTTTTTTTCACATTCCCTTTCTTTGTTTTCATTTTTCTTTCCTTCTTTGAAAAATGGAAGCTTGAAAACTTCCTGTTTTCTTTGTTTTAGCCATATTATTACTCTTTTTCTATATTTATAATATTTATTATTCTTCAACACCTAATACCTTAAACAAAAAAACATCACTCATCATTGTAAGATTCTCATAAGGTCCAAGTATAAACACGCAGTTATTCTCCTGGATAATATTTGTTTCATTGCTCTCGCTTATGATTATAAAATTGTCTTCACATGTTTTGATAGGAACATTTTCACTACACTCATATCCATCTAAACAAGCAGATTGTATTCTCTGGGCCATCTGGTTCAGATTTATGTAAACTTCTGAGCTTGCCTCATTGTTTTCAGAATAAATATAAAGAGGCTTTTCAGAATAAGAATTAAGGTAATTAACCTGAGAAGAGATATTTTCAGTCTCTTTTGGGTTATATCTAAATACAAAATTAAGATTTCCAAGATTTAAGTTCCAAAAGCCATTTTGCTCTGCAAACTCAAAACCATTATACTCTACATTGGTATTGCTTTTCCTGCTATTCCCCATAAACCCATATCCAAGAACACTAAAGAACATAATAACCACCAAAAATACACTTAAAATCCACTGGTTCCTCCTCTTTCTCTTATCTTCTTGGTTTTTTGTGTCTATCTTTCTCATTTCAAAAATTTTACTATAATTTATTTTTGAGATACTATATTAAAAACTCTCTTTTACACTATAAAAACTTTACTAGAGCTCCTGCCCTAGGTTAAAAAAAAAGAAAAAAGAAAAAAGAAAAAAATAAAAAATTAAATTTTGCCTTATGCAGTAGCTTCAACTATTTCAGTAGCAGTTGTAGAAGTTGTTCCTTTGTATGCTTTATCTGTATCTACTACTTGAGTCTGTAGATATTTAGCAGCATTTACAGTGTCTGCAGATTCATAACCAGCAACAACTAATGCTAATTTGCTAGTAACTGTTGAGTCACTAACACCTTTGATCAGGAATTCTCCTGAACCAACACCAGTCGCATCTGTGAATGCAGAACCACAACCTTCACCTAATACACTAGCAGCAGCTGAATTTATACAGCTTCCACCAATAATAATTAAGTTCTTTGTTGCTACAGAACTAACCTCACTGTCTTTAACAAGAACTTCTCCAAGAGGAGTACTTGTTCCACTAGTAGTTGCACCAGCAGTTATACTTGCAGCTTCTTCTGCAATATATAGCTGAGCATAAACCTGCTCATCTGGATAACTAATAGTAGCTGACTTTTGGTCTGAATCAGAACTGTCTATAGTAGTAATTGTACCCCATAGATCACCTCTCTTAGTCTTCTTGCTATCACTAGCCATACTAGCTGACCATGTTGATAAAGCACCACTCCATGTATCTTCTACAGAGTCAATTCCAATACCATCATCACCTGTTGCACCATCTTCAAGTTCAACAATCAATGCTTGGTATTCATTGTTGTCATCTTTTTCTTCAAAGATAACAATTGCAGGTCTAATTATATTGCTTGTATTAGCAACAGTTCTCAAGTAAAGTGTTACTTGATCTCTGACACCTGTAGTGTTAAATGCATAGTTTAATTGCCCAATTGGTTCTGTTGCTTCTTGAATAAGACTAGTATTCAGAGCATTTCCTCCAATTGTCCAAATCTCGCTAAGATTATTTGCACCTACAGTTATAGCAACATCTGTATATCCATCTCCATCTGGTATTTTCAATGTTGTTAAATTAGCACCTGAACCATCCCATGAAGTAAGATTTATTGTCTCAGGTTCATAGAATCCAACTTTTGCACCTTTCTCAGTTTGTATTGTAGGATAGATTATAGCAACACCATTTCCACTACTATCTGGGCTATTAATTCTAACAGTGTAATCTTCTGCTGCACCTGATGAATCACCAGAATATGTTACAGTATATGGATTACCTCCAACATACAAAGTTCCTGAACCTTCAACATCTATAGCCGTTGTAAGGGTGTCTCCTGTGAATACATCTGTAAACTTAACATAGTCTTTGCTATAATCAGTTCCAGATTGGTTCTTAACAGCCGAAAGCTTTAACAAATAACCTTCATCTTCATTACCAACAACAACATAGTCTTTGTATACTAATGCTTCTTTTTCAAAAACACTAATATTTCTACCCTCATCATCTCTCATAAGTTGCATACCAGCAGTAGTTGTATTCTTTGCCCAAGTTATTGTCTTTTCATTACCTCTGTGGTCTGTAAAAGTAACATCCATCTTGTCATCACTATTAGGAGCAACTAAAATTGTCCCTCTTGCTGTTGAATCATCTGCAATATTTAATCCTGCAAAGTCTAGCTTAAAGCTTCCAAATACAGGGTCTTTTAATGATTCTCCGGGCTTAATAGCATCTTTATCAGAATCTGAAGCATAAACACTTATAGTCAATGATGTCATGTCGTCTGTTATTCCAGTAGTACTTCCAAAATCAACAAGTGTTCCATCAACAATAGTATCATCTGAACCATAAGTAACAGAACTACCATCAGTAAGAGTTACTTTATCTGCTCCCGCTACAATTGATGCTGACAATTTTAAGTTTGTCTCATCTGCATTTGTAACTGCAATAGTAATGCCATTAACTTTCTTTGAAGCAGCTTCATTAATCTCTTTACTTTCACTAGTTCCAGCACTGTCAGTTACCTGAATAGTAGCTGAAGTATCTGAACTTGATACTAATTCAACAGTGTATGCTTCTCCAGCGATTGTAACATCTACTGTAGGGTTATCACTAGTCAAACTAATTTTCTCAGCACTTTTTAACAATACTAAGTCATCTGTAGTAGTTGCAGAACCAACTGTAAATGTTTGTCCAAACAAATCAAGAGTGTTTCCTTCTGAATCAGCATGCGAGAAGTTTACAGCTTTATTGAAAGTTGCTGTTGCATTATAGATATAGTTTGTCTGGGTTATACTTGTTGTTAAACCATAATCAGGGTCATCAGAACTTGTTGGTTGCTTTTTAAACTTAACACTAGGATTTGATCCTATTTTAATTGTTTGAGTTACTTTAGCATCAACATTTCCTGAGAATGACTCATCTGCTAAAACAGTTGGAAGCTCAGTTTTTGTTAATACAGTTTTTACTGAGTTTAAACTATCATTAATATATAGCTTTGTTCCTGAACTGAATAATTCAGCAGCTTCTCCTGTTACAGTTCCTCCACTAGTTCCAGCACTTGAACCCATTTTAGATTGCAAGTTAGATTGAATATTTCCTGCTTGGATTATGTCTAATGAAGAAACTCCTTCACCAGTACCATAAACAATTGCTACATCTGCAGTTCCTCCAACCACGAACGGGCTAGGGTAATTTGCTGCAGCAGCAAAACCAACACTAGAAATAGCTAGTAAACCACTAGTTAAGACAGCCGATATTTTTCTAAAATTAAATTTCATTTCTTTTATTTATAACCTCCTTTCACCTATATGTAATATGTTGTCTATGACAACCCCCCTCAACCAAATAGTCATAGGGAAGACTATCTTGTTAAGCGAATATGAATCCCTATTAGACCGCCAAACGCGTATTTCTAAAAATCAATTTTCCTTTAAAAAGCTTGCTGTATAACTAACTTAAATTACACTTAAAACCCTTGTTTTACAAGGTTTTATTTATAAAGCTTATGGTGTCACTTGAGTATTAATACACTATCTAATCTTATTCTGAAATCTTAAAAACAAAAGATTTATTAACATATGGTTATTAATTATAATATATATCATAAAAGAACATATAAGTGTAATATATGTGTTGGATATATATACATTAAAATAGTAGATATATTTAACAAGGGAAAATAACAAACATGGCAAAGACAAAAATAAGGGAGATTACAATAAAAGAGTCTAAAGGAGCATTTAGTATTTTTAAACAATCTAAAACCTCAAAAAAAGACTATGATTTCTCAGGAGTTTTGGCTTTGAGACAGCTTTTGAGTAATGAGAAAGCCAGGATTTTAAGTGTTATAAAGAGTGAAAAGCCCAAATCAATTTATGATTTGGCTAAAAAGCTAGATAGAGGATTTAAGTCTGTAAATGATGATCTTAAGCTTTTAGAGAGATTTGGGTTTATTGAGTTAACCGCAGAAAAGACAAAGGGCAGAATAAGGCATAAACCAGAGATAGTTGTTGATACAATGACAATTCACATAAAAATCTAGTAATGTTGTTATTTCTTAAAATATTTTTCTTGTCGAGACAGAGTGTATGATAGAAACGTTTATATACTTGGTGTGTATTTTAAATACATATAGAATCACATTATATAAAATGGAAAAAATAGTTTCTGCAAGAGTTGAGTTGAATGATTATACTAATAGAGTACTGGGAATAATAAAGTTAAAATTTGGATTAAAAGATAAATCAGGAGCCTTAAATAAATTTATTGAACTATATGGAGATGAAATTATGGAAAAAGAAGCAACTGAAGAACACGTTAAAAAAATAATTAACATAACCAAAAAACACTTAGAAAAGTACGGCAATAAAAAGATGACCTTGCAAGAGTTAGATAAACTTTGTGAGGTTTAAATATGTTTGATTTTAATCTTACTGATGAACTTAAAATTATTATAAGAAAATTGATCAAGGGAGATAAAAAAAAGGTTGAGATAATAAATAAAAAAATAAAGGAGATTATTAATTCTAATTCTCAATCAATACAACATTATAAGAATTTAAGACATGATTTAAAAGAATATAGAAGAGTTCACATTGATAGAAGTTTTGTATTAGCGTTTAAAGTTGATATCCCAAACAATTTTATTTTATTTGTTGATTTTGACCATCACGATAAAATATACAAGAAGAAATTTCATTACTAAGATGTAAGTTTTTTATTTTAGTGGTTTACCAAATTGAGCAAGATAGTAAAATATAATCCTGGGATTTTTTTATTTGTCTTTATTTATTATATTGGATAAAAGCTGTTTTGATTTATAAGTATTGTCTGGATTGAGTGTATTGATTTAAGAAGATAGGAAAGTTATCCCTTAAAATATTTCTTTTTGATATAATCTACAAAAGGTTTTTCTTTCTTTTCAATTTGATATTTATCCAGAACATCATAGTAATCTTCAATATCTTCTACAGGGATATCTATTAAAGGATATCCCTTTTTCCACAAAATCCAATCCATTAATAACCTTGATAGCCTAGAATTTCCATCTACAAAAGGCTGTATTGAGATTAACTTTAAATGTATTAATGAAGCTAATTCAATAGGATGGAATCTCCTGTTTTCTAAACTATACCATTTAAAAAAACTTTCAAGTTCTTTATTAACTTGATTCCATTTTGGAGGAATATAAGAGGTTCCAGCTATCTTTACATCTCTTTTTAATTCACTTCTTAATTTTCCAGCGATTGAATCATTTACTCCTGAAAGTAAAATTTTATGAATTTTCTTAAGGAATTTTATGTCTAACTTGCCTTTATACTTAGTTATGGCAATAATCCCTTCTTTATGATTCTCAAGTTCTTTTGCTATCTTCAGACTTTTAAATCCTTTTGGCATAATCCCTTCTTTTAAAATTAAAGAAGTTTGTCTTAAAGTTACATCAACACCTGCAAGTTTACTGCTATCATAAGTAAATCTAATTATAAATTCCTGTAATTTCTCCTTTTTCTCCGAAGAACTCATTTTTTTGAGTTCTTCGTTATGAACTGCCTTCTTTTTTTCTATTTCCTCAACATCTTTATTAGAAATGAACTTATACCTTCCAATAGTTAATTCTTTCAAGAATTCTTTTTTCAACTGCTCTAATCTAGCTTTTGGAGGTAAAACTTTCCCAATATATTTTTTCTTTTGGATAATCTTGCTGCCTTTTCTAACTGAATGAGCTAAGACCCAATATTCATTACCTTTCACTTTAATCTTCTTTAGAGATGCCATAAAATAGTTATGTACTACTCTTATTTAAGTCTTTTGGTTATGCCCTACTTTAGAATAAGTATCAACTATGCGTTCAATAATATGCTGTGAAATATACCTCTGTTGAGGCTTTTCCTAAATCAACAAAATCTCCTTTATAGTTCTTAGTAATATCCCCTTTTTGAA
This sequence comes from archaeon BMS3Abin17, assembly GCA_002897655.1. Taxonomy (GTDB): domain Archaea; phylum Nanobdellota; class Nanobdellia; order Pacearchaeales; family GW2011-AR1; genus BMS3ABIN17. Next base: position 59,364 of record BDTJ01000031.1, on the reverse strand, counting down.
TAACCATGCTAACTGCACTATTCCTAAGAATTTTTAATTCATATCCTTTTATTGGCCTGTCTTCCCCTATTTTCCAGTTTTCATCTAAGATTTCTACCAAAGTAGAATTCAAGACCTCACAAGTATCTCTCTCGTCTAAACATTTCTCATTACTATTACAATCAAAGATTAACTCTCTTATTGAAAGATGAGATGTTCTATAACTTCCACAATCTGTTGTGTGCTGCAAGAATGCGTTAATAAAACTCTCAATCTCATAACTTTCAACTGTCTCTTTTTTTGAATCTCTTAATGAAAATGATAAAAAGATAAGCAAGATAACAGCAACAACTATGATTATCAATGCAAATCCAACCATTTCTTCTTGAGCTCTTTTATTTAACATCTTTCCCCATATTCATAACTTAATATTAATTTAGCCATCTCACATTTATCATAAACCTCTTCATCAACATAATCTTTTCTGCATAAAGATACAAAGTTTGACATGCTATAACCTGATACATTTTTTGAGATTAATCTTATTACATTGCAATTGTCTTGCTGATAACCCCCTAAATCACACACTTTTTCTGGTTCATCAGATATCTTTCTTATTTCTATGTTTGTAACCCCCCAAAATTTCTCATAAATCTCTATATTTTCTTTTAACATCATTACCTTGTCTCCATCAATGCAATTAGTTCTGCTGCTTCCAAAAGCCCTTCCACAAGAAAATTCAGGAGAGTTTGCAAGTTTTGTTACTAATAACATTGCGTTTTCTTCGCATAATTCTGTTGCAGTATCTTTAAGCCCTGAGAATTTAATAACAAGAACAAACATTCCAACAAGCACAAAAAACAGTGTTACTGCCATTAGCATAAAAGCCATTTGCTGTATTTTCAATTGTCCTCTCTTCTTCCTAGACAATTGAAAGCTAGGAATCTCAGAAATTGGAAATTTCTGAGACTGCCAAAATTTTAATTTTGGTGTTTTTAATTTCTTTGTTTTTAGCTGCGCTTTTTTATCTACCATAATTTACACCATAAATCATTATTTTTATCCTGGATATCATCTACGCTATCTTTTACATAGCCAAGATTATCTGAGTCTTCATAATTATTTAATCTATTGATTAGTTCAAGTAGGTTTAAATTAGAGTTGCAGCCTTTTTGAGAAATAAATGTGGCTTTATCATTATACAAAGAAGCAAGTTGTTTTGTTCTTAACATTAATCTTTTTACCTGGCACTCATAAATTCCCGGTTCTGAGAAAATAGCAGCATACATCAGGGAATCATCTATGAATATCATTCTTTCTCCATTTTTATCCACATAATTAGAATTATAATCAACAAAAACATCACAATCCACCCCCCCTTCAAAACAAATCTTTATTTCATCTCCAAAGTCTGTGCAGTTCTCTTCCAATAAAAGATTTTTCTGGTTCTGGCTCAGGGTGGAAATCTCCTCTTTAATTTCTTCTGGAGGATCTAAAAAACAATACTTGTCCTTTGAGGAAGTAATATAAATTAAATCAGTAACCTTAAATGGAAAATTAAAAGGCTTAGACATTATATAGAATTTTTTCCCTTCTGTGTAATTTTCTGTGAAGATGTATTTGTTTGAAAATCCAACTGTTTTAGCCCCTCCAATATCTGTTTCTGTCCATTTGCCCAGACTTTTTTGGGATATCTCAATTAACTGCCTCCCAAAATATCCGTCAATCTTGCATTTGTTGTATATTCTTGTATCAACAGGCATTGTCAGAGAGGTTGATTTTACAGATTCAAAACCTGTTTCAAGAGGATTCAATAAAATCCCTATTTCTTTTCCTGTTTTTATATCTGTTATATCCTCTTCTGTTCCAATAAGTTTTGTAGCAAAATAAATTGCAAGAAATAATATAAATGCCCCCACAATAAGTGCAAACATCCATCCAAAGGATATTTGCAAATAACCTTTTTTATTGTTGGGAATCTTGGTTTTCATTTTATTTAGACACAGATTTTATTTTAATCAGAGACAGTAACTAAGGCTTCTCCATGATTTTTTTTAATTATCATATTTACCTTTCCATCCTTGTTTTCAATGCAGTACGGGTTGTTATTTTCTGTCATGGCTTCAATATCAATATGTTTTACTTCAACAGAGTCAAATTCCCCCCCCGAGCCAACAGGATAAAAAACAAGATTTTCTTTTTCATTAAATACCCTCTTTAATTCAGGATAATATTCATCTTTTCCCCCTCTTTCTGAGGAATAGAAATCAGCAAAACAAACATACTGTATCTTTTTTGGCAACCTATATTCTCTTTCTTGAGAGCCTTGTGAGCCTTTCCACATTTTGTCAACATCACTCCCCAAACTGTCTATAAAATCCCCAACCATTACAGTATTTTGAATTCCCATAAATTTCTTAATTGCGTAAAATGCAAATGCAAGGAAAACTATTATTAATATGATTGAGAATATCATTCCATAGGATAATTTCATTTGCCCTCTTTTACTTCCCCTCTTCTTAATCATGAATAAAAATAGGATTTAATGCTTATAAATTTGTCTGAAAACTAGGGAATAATAAAGCTTAAACACGGGCGTCTCTTGAATTTTTATGGAAAATAATTTAATTAGTAATGTTTTTAAATAGTCTATTGTAGTATATAATATGAGGTGTTAGTGCCTCAGACACTTAATTCTGGATAGATTATGATGAAAGGTCCATACAGAGCTAATGAAGATAAAAGCATTTCATATAATGGAAATAATGTGTTTCCAGTAATAGAGGACATATCTAGTAAAAAAGTTCCTATTAATGAAATTGAAAATAGAGTTAAACAATTTAAGAAAGAAGATATGTGGAAGCATATAACTCAGATAAATCACAGAATAAATATGTCTACAAATGAGTATTTTGATAACATTGGTGCTTGTTTTGTTCCATTACCTTTGACAACAAAGATGATCTCTTCTCCAGGGGCAGTATATGGAAAAGAGGCCATTGATTATACAACTGATGTATGCCCAATAACCTTGAAATGGTTTGATTTAGAAGATTCTGCATTTTTATCTGAATCCTCTCAAATATATCTTGAATTAGCATTAACTCCAAAAGAGCTTAAACATGTTTATTCCATATACAATTCATTTAGAAAGGAAAAAGCTGATGCAACTCATTTATCTGAATTTCATCATATAGAATATGAGGGTAAGGTGTCTCAAGAAGATAATGAACGAATTGCATTAGGCCTTACAAAAAAGATAATTAAAGACTTATTAAATAAAAATGAAAAAGACTTAAGCCATTTTTTAACTAAAAGGAAACTGAAATCTCTAGATAATTTTGCAGCAAATATAGGGAGAATACCCCAACTAAAATTTAGAGAGGCTCTTGATATTCTTTATGAAGAAACTAAAGATGATGTTTATAAGGAATTTTCACTCAAGAATTTTGGTTCATGGGAAGAAATAAAACTTACTGAGATTTTAGGAAATATGGTTCTAATAAAAGAATTTCCACTCTTAGAAGTTCCTTTTTATCATGCTCAAGTAGATTGCAAAAAACCTGAAGTCGCTAATAATTCAGATGTAATTTGGCCAGGATATAGAGAGTTTATTGGAAGTGGACATAGAATAAGGTCAAAAAAGGAACTTCAAGATAAAGCAAAGATTTTCAATCTACCCTTAAAAGATTATAGTCCTTACTTTCAAACCAGGAAATTTGAAGATTATGAAGTTACTTCTGGATTTGGAGTTGGATTGGAAAGAATGATACAAGGTATTTTAGAGATGCCTTTTATTTGGAGTGCATCACAATTTCCTAGAGTTGATAAAACTTTAAAACCATAAAATGAAAGATTTAACCCCCAAGCAAATTAAAGACATGGATTATAACGAGTTAATTGGAATTACAAAAGAAACAAATAGAATTCCTGGGGGAAGAAAAACTGTTTTTGAAATTGTTAATAGAACTTGTATAGACAGACATAGTAAAGTTTTAGAAATCGGTACTAGCACCGGTTTTACTGCAATTGAATTAAGCAAATTAATTCCTTGTTATATTACTTCAATAGATATTAATGAGATAAGTTTAAAAGAAACAAGGAAAAGGGCAATAAAAGAAAAAGTCGAGAACTTAAAACTTCTAAAAGCAGATGTAAATAAATTGCCTTTTGATGATGAAAGTTTTGATTTAGTTATTATTGGCAATGTTCTTTCACTAATGTCTAACAAGGAACAAGCATTTAATGAATGTAGGAGGGTTTGTAAAAAATCAGGGTTTATAGTTGCTGTTCCAATGTATTATATAGTTAAACCATTCAATAAATTAATCAAAGAAGTTAGTGAAGCAATTCAAGTTAATATAAGTCCTTTGTTTGAAAAAGACTGGGATAAATTTTTTGATATACCTAATTTAGAAGTTTATTATACTAAAAAGTTTAAATTTGATTATATAATGGACAAAGAAGTGAAATCATTTGTAGAAAATATTTTAGATAGAGCTCACTTAAAAGAAATGAGAAAAGATACTTTGAATACACTTTATAAGAAATATAAGGATTACATGTATTTATTTAGGGATAATTTATCTAAGATGGGTTTTAGTATTATTTTATTATCAAATAAAATGGTTTGGGAAGATAAAGAACTTTACACTTCAAAGGAGATTAAATGAGACTCAGTAGCCTACCCCTTCAAAATTTAATGAGAATTCCAAAGGGGATTATGGATAAGAAAACATCTGAGTTAATAGATTTGGGATTTATTGTAGATTATAAAAATCCTGGATTACCTTATTATCCCCCAATAGGAGACATTATTCTTTCCAATGTTAGAAACATGGTAATGAGAAAACACAGTGAAGTTGGAGCTTTGAAAATTAAAATGCCTAGTTTTATGAGAAGAGATTTATTAAATCAAGGTGAGAAGATTGAAGAAACTTTTAAGAAGAAATTTGTTATGGTTCCTGAACCTATGGAAAAGTATATGCTTTTAACCACACATGAGGCAGAAATATTAGATTATTTATCGAGAGATAAAATCTCACATAAAGCTTTGCCTTTAAAATTATTTACAAATAAAGACATTTTAAGGCCTATAAAAGATCCAAAAGGTATTTTAAAATGCAGAGAATTTGAAGTAGTCATGATGCTATCTTTAGATAAAGATAGAGTATCTTTTAATGAATCTTTAGAAGCCTATAAGCATATTTCAGAATCTATATTTGGAGATTTAAATATTCCTGTAAGGCTTTGTTTGGGCGGAGAAAATAGAAGAGGTTCGCACCTTGATTTTGATTTAGAATACTTTTATGAGGGAGAGGAAGGAGATAATCTGGTGCTAGATGATTCAGAAGGAAGGGTTAAGGCATTAAGTTTATCTATGGGGTATGAGTTTATGCCTTCTGTCAATAAAGTCTCATTAATTTCTTCAGGAAACGAAGAAATAAAGCCTGTTGTTGGGACATATGCAATAGGGCTTGAACGAGTATTATATACAGCATTTGATTCATCTAGAGACAATCAAGGATTTAATTTACCTAAGCAGATTAGGCCTTTTGATAGCAGTGTATTGTTATTTGATGTTGATTCTCAAGCTTCTAATAGCTTAGCAAATAAGATATACCAAGGATTAAATGAATCTGGATCTAGAGTGTTATATGATGATAGAAAAAGGATAAAGAGAAAAGAAAAAGCCGAATTATCTGATTTTCTTGGAATACCTATTAAGATAATTGTTTCTAAATCAGGAATCTCGATAAATGACAGGAAATTAAATAAAGAGGCTAGATTTGATAATCCACAAGAAGTAATTAAATATATAAAAAATGTTAACTAAACCAAATAAATTAGAGATTGGAGATACTATTGGGATTATTGCTCCATCAGGAAGTCTTGCTAGTCTAGTTCCACACAGATTAGAGGCTGCAAAAAAAAATCTAGAGAATTTAGGTTTTAAGGTTAAATTATTTCCCACAACAAAATTGAATGATAATGGTAATGCTGGAACTATTGGTGAAAGGATTAAAGATATACATGATGCGTTCTTAGATAAAAAAGTTAAGGCGATAATCTGTGCTACTGGTGGAATTTCAAATAATCAGCTTATTTCTAAGATAGATTACAATATAATAAAAGAAAATCCAAAAATATTTGTTGGTTATTCTGACACAACTATTCTACACTATGCATTCCAGAAGAAAGCAGAATTAGTTACTTTTTATGGACCTTGCGCAATCACCCAGTTTGGAGAGTTTCCTGATGTATTAGAATATACAAAGAATTCTTTTATTAATACTCTTGTTGAAGGAAGAACTCTTGGAAAGATTGAGCCATCAGAAGAATGGACAAGTGAATTATTAGATTGGTTTCAAAAATTAGATTTAACAAGATCCCGTAAATTAGGGAAGAATTCTGGTTATAAATGGTTAAAACCAGGTAGTGCTAAAGCAAATATTGTTGGAGGATGTCTTCATTCAATAGCTTATTTAATAGGAACTGATATTGACTTAGACTATACAGATAAAATATTATTTATAGAAACTCCTGAAGGGAAGGATTTTACTAAAGGAGAACCAATTCCTTATGTTGAAGCACAAATAGTTGATTTAAAGAATAAAGGGATTTTTAACAAGATTAAAGGATTAATTGTTGGAAGGCCTTTTGGTTATTCAGACGAGGAAAAAACACAATTTGAAGAAATTATTAAGGAACATCTTAAAGAGTATAATTTTCCAATATTAATTAATGTAGATATAGGGCATACAGATCCGATAATAACTTTGCCTCTAGGAGTAAATGTAACAATTAATTCTGAAGAAAATACTTTTAGTATTGATGAATCAGGAGTAATTTAAATAATTCTAATTTTTTCTTACAAAGCTATGAGACTATCTCTTTAGATTTTTCACTCTTCAAAGATTTCAAAAGGACGCGCGATAATACTGCAGGCATTAGGCAATGGCTGGTTGCCGAATTCATCCTGGCATTTTACAAACAAATCTACTTCTGTATTCCATTCTGTATAGTGCTCAACATCATCATAAGTAGTCAGCTTTATCCCATCTTCAAAATCATAACTGCAGCTTGTTGTATCATAAACACACTCTGCTGTCTCGTCTGTTATTAGTTTTAGATACTCATCTTCATGATATGCCCTTACAATTACAGGAGAATCTGTATCAGAATCAACACTAAATGAGACATTTGCCTTGTCCATGTTTCCACCTAAGTCAATACATTTTATGTAATAGAAATAATCCCCTTCACCTAACCATAAATCCTGAGCATGTGTGTATGAGCTTGTTCCTTCTTCATAAAAGAACATTATGTAATCGTCATCATAATCTGTCTCACTATAATAGCAGGTTGCATCTCCTTCATTATATCCTGCAGATGTTTCTGCTGTCAGGGTTACCTTGACACTGTCTGTTGAGTCTTTTATTGTTTCATTAGGTCCGGCTTCATCAATAACTAATGGCTGGGTTCCAATTATCACAAATTCATAAGATTCTGTATTTACATTTCTGTCTGCATCAGGTGAGGATGGTTGGTCTTTGCATCTGAAATAAAAGTCATTATCCTGCTTGTCTTTTAATCCTGTCAGGGTTGTTGTGCAGGTGTATAATAACCTGGCATTCATCTCAGTTACTGAAGTTGAGCAAGACATTTGCTCTTCCATGTTATCATAAGATTGGTCTGTGTGGCTCCATTTACACTCTGATGGTTCATTTACATAAACTTCTAAATCTACAGAACTTGTGTTGTATGCAATAGGCATGTTGTTTTTTATGCTTGTGTCTACAATCATTGGGGGGGTTGTATCTGGCCCTTTATCAACACAGTACTTGAATACAAAAGTTGCAGTATTAGAATTTCCATTAGCATCCTGACATCTTGTATATAATGTAAACTCTCCATCATTTTCTACTGTTAAATTATCTGAGGATAGAGATTCTAAACCAGGAAGACTCATTGTTTGTGTGTGATTATATCTAAATAAAGAATTTCCTCCAAACCAGAAATCCATTTCATCAAATGTTTCTTTCCTTATATAATCAATCTTGCATTTTGCAGGTTCATTTACAGTTACTCCAAAACTAAATGCAGAGAATGCAGGTATGCAATTATCCTCTGAATCTGTATAAACAATTTTCACACCCCTATCTGGAGGTGAAATAGTATTGTCAGGGGTATAATCATAACTATCAAGTAATGCATCCTGCCATGGCTCTATTATAGGATATTCAACATCATATCTATTTACCCATGTACATGCTTCTTCATCTGTTCCTTGGTTTAATAATTCACAAGCCTGTCCAAGTGAACGGCATTGATATTCTGAGCAAGGCAAGATTCCCTGATTGTTACACTCTTCACAATAACTCCCTCCAACAGGTGCTTCCCATGGCTCGCATGTAAATGTGACTAAATCATATTCAACTTCTTCATAAAGCATCTTCCATAATATGTATGCTACTATTGCCCCCCAAAGAACACTTGATAACCCTGAACTTAATTTTCCTCCAAATTTTAAGATAGTATTCATAGTTCCTTCTCCACTTAGAGCACCTCCCTTACCAAGTAAAGTGTAGATTAATTTTCCCACACCAACTCCTGCACCTAATGAAACAGATGCTGCATCTGTTTCTTCTTCATCAAGTCCTAACATTGGTCCAAGCATTTTAACAGCCCCATAAGTCATAAGTCCGTATTGTGCTCCTGAAATAATTCCATCTGCAAATCCTCCTTGCTGCCAAGTCCAAAATTCTGCTGTTTGCCCTTCTGGGAGCTTCTCTATGCCTAACCATTCAGATAAGGTTGAGCTTCCACCTTTTGAGGTAGTTCCTTTTTCTATAACATCCTTACATCCGGCACCACCAGAATCTTTTACACATGCTTGTAGATTAGCAAGCTCTTTTTCTTTATTAGTTAGTTGTGATCCTAATTCACTAATTTTTTCAGTTGATGTTGTGCCTGCTTCTTCCAATCCTGCAATTTCTTTATTTAAATTGTTAATTTCTTCTCCAACACTCTCTGTAGCCTTTTTTATAGCCTTCTCAAGTTGTGCCGGGGTGTATCCACTTGTTATAGTTGTCGCTGTATTTTTTCCTGTACTTGTGGGGATATTAGAACTTGAAGATTGGGGACAACTTTCACACACAAGATTTTCTAGAGGATTCTCTTCCGGCATAGCACCACCACTAACAATTCCAATACTCCAGGTAAAAGCAAAGATTCCAACTAGCAATATGATTATCTGGCTTAATGCCAGTGCACCTTTTTTGCCAACGAAATTATTGCTCATATGTCTATGCGTATGACAACTTCCTTTCTTTTCTTGAAGTTGGCATGCTCGAGAATCTGTGATTCTCGTTGTAGGCACAGCCTGAGATTTCGTGGTGCAGGAAATCTTTGATTTACTTGTGTTTAACCTCTTTTGCATTTTATACTCCTCCCTCTTCTTCAGCACTTTTTATTATTACATCAATATCATTGTATCCTTTTTTGTTTATGTAATTAACACTACTTCCACAATCACCTAGTGAAGAACAAAAACTATTTTGTGCTTGAGCCCATGAACCCCCCAGACAATCACAATTCTCTTCACACTCTCCATTTTTATATGTAACAACACATTCTGTATTTGCATAAGAGCAGGTAGTAGCTGCATCTCCTTCTGTATTCCAGAAATCAAATCCAGGAGCAAATCTTGGGATACAAGCACCAGCTTCTGCAAGACATTCTCCTTCCCCATCCTTTAGTATACAATATTTAGAAACCCATTCACAATCTCTTTGAGCTGTATTTTCACAATCTTCCTGTTTTGTCACACCATAACAATCATGCCACATGTTTACAATACAACTAGATGCTTTAAACCCATTAACATCTGATTGATAACAGATTTCTGCTCTGTAATCAGCACATGATTCAACCATTACTTCATTATCATAACAGACTAATCTTGTATATCTGCTTCCAGGAACATTGTATCTTAATGGACTATCACTTTGAGTAGAACTAGTTATAACCTTAATACCCTCGGCAGCTGCACACCAGGTTTCTCCATGCTCATAAGTTTGTCCTTCGTATTCACAACTTAAATCTCTGCAAATATTATCCCCGTAATTTGGCTTTACTTTGTCTTCACTGCTTTTATATTTTTTACAGGTGCTTCCTAAAAAATAATCACAGTTTCCACAGGTTGCAGAGTCTGCATTGCCGCTTCCATATCCACAACTATCTGCTATACTCACAACCTTTGACCAGTAAGAATCATCCTCAATTTTATCCGCATCATATATATTTGCTAAATTACCGCATGTATCTAAAAAATAAACCTGGTCTTCTCCTTCAACACAAGTAGTCTTTTCACTTGGTCCGCAAATAGTCCCTAAACTTTCATCAGAGCATAGATAATCTTCATGAAATTCCGCATCTTCAATATCCTGGCACTCTTTTTTTGTTATAAACTTGCAAGTATTTGTAAACTCCTCTTCGTAAACACAAGCACCCATTACATCTGGCTCTGCACTTGCAATACACTCCATCTCATTTGTTATGTCTGTTCTAAAATTAGTTTCTAATCCATATAAAGAAGATAATTTTGTACATCTTGTTTGTGTTACAAAAGCTGCTTGATCTCCAACCAAGCAACATCCTAATATACACTGCTCAACCTCGTCAAGTTCTGAGTCTTCCCAAACCCCTCCTTCTTCTTCACAAATTTTTTCAGGAGTATTCTCCATACAGGTTCCTTCGTTACTATCATAGCAAACCCCTAATTTACAGAATGAAGTTGCCTCACAAGATGTGGGGGTGCTTCTGTATTCATCGTCGCAATTACTCTCTTCAGAATTCTGACACCATGCCCCACTAATTGTTTTCTCACAACAAGATGAAACCTCTCCAACAGGAGTTGTTAATGGAAGCAGACTAATTAAGATACTTAAGAATATGCTTAAACTTATAATTATTTTAATTGATTTTTTCATATTTATAGCAGTTAAAATATCTTTCAAGTAAAGCTTATAATCTCGCATATTGTACCTCATTTTTTACATGTTTTAATTCAGGTCTTAAGCTTTTTTTAGTAATTAAGTCTATCTTCCCCCTTAACACTTTTTCCAGCAACATGATTACTTCTGCATAGTTGTCAAATGTCGGTTTCTTAAATTCCACTAAAATATCAATATCACTTTTTTTATTTTGTTTATTTTTTATATAGCTTCCAAATACTCCAATTTTTTTGATACTTTTTTCTTTTAGCTTGTCCTTGTTCTTCTCTATTTTTTTAATAATATCCTTTTTACTTAACATTTTTGATTTTATTATTTTCTTTGAATTTATTTTGTTCTTCATCTTAACTTCCCTGTGTTGCATATGATGTCATGACTACTCCACTTGCTCCATAACCAGGAGGCCATGCAACACTTCTTGATGCAAACTGGAATTTATCTCCTGTGTTTCTGTCAGTCAAAATATAAATTGTTGAGCCATCAGACTGTTTTTTCTTCTCAACTTTTAAGTCATGGTAATAATTCATGTAGGTAGTTGTTTCTGCATCACCGTATTTTGTTTCCCAGCTTATTATGCTGTTAGCAATACTCACTAATTCATAAAGATTATTGTCCAAAACTACTCTAAATGTCTTATATGTTTGAGAATCATCTCCTTTTTTCAATGCAAGAGAATAATTAAATGTAGTCACAATTCTTTTTGGAAGCAATTCAACATCCATCTCTTCTTTTCTCAGATTAACTGAATAGCCTTTTTTTTCATAACTTTCTTTTAGATTATCAAAACAGGTTTTTACCTCGTCTCTAATTTCACTCTCAATCTCGCTTTCAATATGATTTTTCAGCATTGGCTGTTGAACAACACATGTTAGATAATATTCTCCTGTATAGCATAAATATTCTATCTTTGTGTCTTGGTATAGTATATAATGTTCTGGATTTATGCTTCCCCCTTGAGAAGATAATGTATCAACTGCAGTTTGAATTTCTTCCCCTATGCATGTTTGAATATAAGAACCCGGGTTTTCCACACCCCCTCCAAGACTTGCTTTAATCTGCGGATAAAACATATAGATTAAAATTCCCATAATGACAATTAATATTGCAACAATTATAAATATTGTAACTTGCCCTTTTTCACCACCCCTCTTTAACATACTCAAATTAGGAATTTTTGGTTAATAAATTTATCCCAAATCAAAATTATAGATTATTATAGGGTATTTTTGAATATATTTTAAGAGAATTATCAGAAGGTTCTGCCCTCCATATCAAATATCTTAGATTTGGCGCATGATTACAATATACTCCTGAAATGTTGTCACTATCCAATTACAAATATAGAAAGGTTTAAATACCTGTTCACTATATTAAATATATGAAAAGTATAAAGAATAAATTAGGAATTGGAAAAATTTTCGGGACTGTAGCTTTAGCTACTACTATGTTATTTTCACAAGGGTGTTTATCGATGTATGCTGTACAGAAGTATAATGAAAGGCGCGATAGACTATCTACTTATGAACATGTTCCTTGTAAGAACAAGATAACAAAAAGAGGAAAAAATTGGCTTTGTTTTCTGGATGATGAAGGATATGCTTTTTGGGTGTTAAAAAAAGATGATGAAGGAAATTTTACTTATAAATTAGATGGAAAAACTAAAAAGTTATACAAAGATGAAGTAGAGATTGTAAAATAATTCTTTATCCAAAATAATCTGGAGTAATCTTTATTGCACATGTTGGATTTGTATTATCCCAATAATCTTCACATTTAATATTATAAGTTTTCCCAGTAATCCATTCTGCTTTGTGTTCTGTTGATAAGCCAGTTGTCATTGAAGTAGCATTATTAATATTAAAATTACACTTGTCAAAATCATAATAACACTTTGCCCCTTCATCTGTGATTATCTTTAAATAATTTCCATCATTATAAATTCTAACAACTTTTGGAGGGCTGGAATCAACATCTATTGTAAATCTTGCACTATCCTTTGCAATATTCCCTGCTTCATCTTCACATTCAATATAAACATCTTTTGTTCCACTCATCATTAAATTAAAGTTTTGTTTGTGATAATCTGAATAAGTTGTATAAAATTGGATAGTGTTATTAAAACTTACAAAACTATATGAACATCTTGCCTCACCATTCAATGCTCCTCCAAATGTTTCAACTTTTAAATCAACTGAAACAGGTTCAAATCCAATCTCAAGTGTTTCTCCTTCTTTGATTGTTCTTTTTTCTCCGTCTGTTAAAGTTACTGAACCAATTTTTAGTTGGCTATCAGAACCATATAAACTATATTCATATCCATTTGTATTAACATTTCTTTCTCCATATTGATCTATATCTTCTTGAGTTTGAACCCATGTTTTATCTTTACACTTTATATAAAATTTATTTTCACTTTCATTTAAGTTTGTTAGTGTAGTGTTACATGGCCATCCATAACCTTCTGCATCATTTAAACCTGTTCTGCAACTCATTGTATTTTGCATTAAATCATAATCTTTATCTTCTGTATCATATTTACATTCTGCAGGCTCATTTAAATAAATCTTAAGAGGACTTTCTGTTTGATTATATCCTATGTATGATTCTTTATTTGGTTCGTGTTTTTGAATCCATGCTGCAGTTGTGTCTGGTCCAGAGTGTATGCAAAAGTTCACAACATGTTCTTCTACATTATAATTATCGTGATAATCCCTACACCTTGTGTAAATATTTGTATTTCCAAACCTTTCTTTTAAATCTCCACTAACATTATTAACTTCTAATGCATCTAAACTAGGCATAAAAAACACAAAAGTATGGTTTTTGTTATAAGTATTATCGTCATTAGGATATTCTTTCATATCTTCAAAATTTGTATAATCTCTTTCATAACTATACTTACATTGAGCATATTCATCTGTTGATAATGTGAATAAAACAGGAGTCCACTCATCAATACACTCAGAATCATTTTTTCTCAATTCAACATATTTTGATTCTTCATTTAAAAAATCATAAGTTGGATCTATCTGAAGCTCTTCAACGGGATTATTTAATGCATTAGTATAATTATAAATCTCTCCAGAACTAATTACAGGAGAGGTATGGTCATTTGGAACAGATTCACAAATTGGTTTATCTGTTCTTTCATTTAATAATACACATGCCTGCCCAAGAGATTCACATCTATATTCAGAACATGGTTTTGATTCATCTTCATTGCATAAATGACAATCATTCCCTCCTGTAGGAGCTTCCCATGGATAACAATTAAATTCAATATCTTTTTCTTCAACATCTCCCCATCCACTAAGCCATGACCATAAAATTATAATCACTGTAACAATAGCTCCTACAACAGGGATTATCCAAGCGACTTTCTCAAGAAGAAATAACCCGACTAATGCTCCTGTAATTCCTGCTGCAATTGTGATTATTGTTGCAGGTGTTCCTGATATTCCAAGCATATTTGATATTAAATATCCAACAAGCATCCCAATTGCCAAGCCAATTCCTGCTGCTCCAAATGCTTGAAGAGTTGGATATGCTGCTAATCCTCCTGCTCCTAATAGGCCCGTACTTGCAGGAGCTGTGGCTGTTGCTGTCGCTCCAAATAATCCAAGAACCCCTGCCCCCACAATTGCACTCCCTAATCCACCTGTAATTGTTCCTAACATTGAAAGTGTCGTAATAGTTCCATTACTACTGTCATCATATTCATTTACACTTGTTCCAAGAAAACCTAATATATATTCTGCACTTTGAGGGTTTGCATATTTTCCTGAAATTGGTTTCTTGTATTTTTTGTAGTCTGTCCAAAGAGCTGATTCAGAACCTCCAAGTACTCCAATATTATCTGTTCCCTCTCCAACATAATTAATATAACTTCCACAATCTCCCAAGGACACACATAAATTATTCATTTTTTGAGCGAATTCAGCATCCTCACATTCACAATTTGATTCACATCCCCATTCACCATCCCATTCTCTAAGCTTAACAACAGTACAGGTCATGCTTGCCATTCCGCATAATACTCTATTTTCACTGTTTTCATTACCAGATAAATCAAATCCACGAGGGTATTTTCCAACACATAAGTTAAACTTAAAATACTCATCAACATCAACACTCTTAATCATGCAGTGTGAATTATCCTTGCACTTTTCCTCCATCTCCTCTTCATCCTGATTATAATTCAAACATGTAAATGCATCATTTGTAGTGCACTCTGCAACAGAATATGTTTTTCCATTATCTTCCATATCATACTGAGTGCAAATTTCTCCCCTATAATCAGAGCATCCTTCTGTTACAACCTCTCCATCATAACAATAAACTCTCCAGTGCCTGCTTCCAACAGGATCACTTGCAAAATTATCCCCCCAGAAACTTGTCACTTCCCCAATTGAATTATCATAAACACACCAACTTTCTCCATTGTATCTTTCATTTCCCTCTTCATCAAAACATCCCAAATCCTTGCAAACAAAATTCCCGTCTTGTATGCTTGTTCCTAAATTGACATCAGAACAAGTGCTTCCAAGATTATAATTACAATTGCCACAAGTTGTTGAATCAATATTTGCATTTCCAGAACCACAACTTTCTCCTTTAGACAACATTTTTCCATTATTCCATGAAGCATCTTTGTCAGATGAATAAATATTTTCTTTATTTCCACATGAATCAAACCAATAAATTTCATCTTCGTCTTCAACACAATTAACAGAAGCGTGTCTTTCACAAATAGTTCCTAAATCAGGATGAGAACACAGCCAGTTTTTTTCAAACACTCCTCCATTTGAAGCACATTCTGTTTCTGTTTTAATATTACAATCTCCTTCACTATAAACACAAGCACCTGTTTCTTCACTAACACTAAGATATAAACAATCTATTTCATTATTAATATCTCTAAAATCAAGTTCATAACCTAAAGATGAGGCCTGATATTCACACTGCCCACTTGTTACAAATTTAGCATTATTTCCTAAAATACAACATCCTCTTTGACATTCTGTAATTCCACAATTATCATCATCGTCCCATCTTCCTCCATCATTCTCACATTTTACTTTTGTAGAACTCTCTGTACATAATCCTTGCTCGTCGTCAATACAACATCCTTTTTTACAATCTGTTACAGTGTTTTCATCACACGATTGATATGGAAAAACATTAACAGCACAAGAATTAACATCTTCAGAAGAAATATCCTGGCATATAGCTCCATCAACAGTTAAAGGACAGCAATCCCAATGCGCATCACTTCCTGCAGAAACAACTCCAATTTGTTTTATAGATAAAAATCCAATCAATAAACTTATTCCAGTATTTATTAAATCTGTAATATCATTTTCTCCCTCATCAATTTTTGTATTCTCAATTGAACTATGTACCTGATTAATCATATAACTATTAGCAACTGTGAAATTAATTAATAATAAAATCTGAATTATTGCAACTATTAATACTATAAATTCTATTTTTGTTTTGATTTTCATTTTCCGATATTTGTTTACACCTCTTTGGGTGTTTGTATCATTCCTACAAACGAGGATTTGAAAATTTCCTATTTTCATATTATATTCCTGGAGGGATTACACAACTCCTTATAGCAAATCTAAACCTCTCTTCTGTTTTCTTATATTTCACAGTATAAATTGTTTCTGTATCTCCTGTTTCAAATTTATCTATTTTAAATTCAGGATATAATAACATATATCCTAAGTGATTAAAATTACAATACTCTGCTTCCTGACTTACAATCTCTTGCACAACAAGTGCCAAATCATAAAATTCTGTTGAAGTAAAGGTCTTTAAATCATTAATTTCCTTAATCTCGTCTGTTTTTGTCGCTGTAATTTCAGCATCTATGTTCAGGACAACTTTTTTAGAAATTAACTCAACCTCAAAATCCCTGTATCTGGCATCTATGGTAAATCCTTTGCTCTCCAAACTGGAAGTTAAATCATCAAAACAATTTCTAACATCCTCTTGAATATAATTATAAACCTCGTCTTTTAGATGCTGAATAAGCATTGGCTCTTGAACTATGCATGGATTATAATAATTTTGATTATAACATAAATAAGAAATACCTTTGTAATCTTCTTCATCTTCAAACTTAAATGTGAAGTTTAAAGGATTTTCCACATATCCTCCTTGTGCAGAAATTAATTCTGTTGCTTCCATAATCTTATCTTCAAGACAAGATTCCATATAAGAATTAGGGCTTATTTCAGAACTTCCTCCTGTTGAGGGAGTAAGAGTTCCATCTAATAAAAAGAACAATGAGATTGCAGCTACAATTATTATCCCAACTATTATAAAAACACTCACCTGCGCCCTCTTTTTCATAAAACAATTAGTAATTTAGCACTTATAAATTTTGTTAGAATGTAATTAGTCATCAGTCTCAACTCTTGGGGCAAGGATGAATGACAAACCCATGTGCTGGGTTTTTATGTCCATCTTTAATGGATGGTCATTTGCAAAATTAAGAATTGTTTTTTCAGAAAGTTTTGAACCTTTGATAAATTTTTGCAGATACTCTAAACTATATCTTGACTTGCAATTTTCTGCTTGTATCTTTGCTTCATCACCAGAAAACTCAGATCTTGCAGAGTTCAAACCTTTTGCTTCAATTATGAATTTTCCATCTTGAATTATAAAAGAACATGCATCTGCAACAACCCCACAATCCTCAATTGATGCAACCAAATCAACAGAATCCAGTTCAACTCTTGAGCTAAACTCAAGATTTGGCATTTCTTTTTCTTCACCTTCAATATCAATTAAACTCAAATTAAAATTTCTCTTGATTCTGTCTTGAATTTGTATATTCAACATATTTTCCTTTTTCTCTAAAATCAATGAGCTTCCAGCTCCTCCTCTTTTCAAAATCTGCTTTAAACTATCAAGATTAATCCCCAAACTCTCTTCTCCTGTTTCAAACTGTGAAAAAGATGCTTTTGGAAGCCTAAATCCAATCATAGCAACATTTGCAGGGTCCATTGCAGTAATGCTCATTCCAAACTCATTTACCTTAATCCTTACTTCTGTAACTAACTCAGATATGATTTCCACAGCCTTTGATAATAATATAGGGTTATCTAATTTCACCAGCATTTTAATCTATTTTTAAAACAAGCCTTGTTTTTTAAGCATTGTTATTGTTAAGTAGAGGATATTTATATAAACTTTTGGTGATTTAACTACAAATGGAGGAAATAACAATAGTTGAGGACAGTGATAATATCATAGGTTTTAAAGAAAGAGAAAGATTAAACCCCCAAGATATATATCGAGTATCAGCACTTTGGATTAAAAATACTGAAGGAAAGATACTTCTTGCTAAAAGAGCTTATACTAAAAAAAAGCATCCTGGATTATGGGGACCTGCTGTTGCCGGCACTATTGCCAAAGACGAGACTTACGAGCAGAATATTATAAAAGAAGCAGAGGAAGAATTAGGATTATTAAGTATTAAATTAAAAAAAGGTCCTAAACAGAGAGTTGCTTCCCAAGATTATAATCATTTCACACAATGGTTCTTTTTGATAATTGACAAGGACTCAGAAGATTTTGTTATTGATAAGAAAGAGGTCGCAGAGATTAGATGGTTTACTAAAGGGGAATTATTAGGTTTAGTTAAGAATAATCCTTCAGGGGTTATAAACTCAATAAAGGAGATTAATTTACTAAAATCACTATTAGGCTAAAAATGGAAAAAACAGAAGATAAAGAGCCAAGCTTCAAAGAGCAGAGGATAAGAAAGGTAACTCAATTATATTATTCCAGAAAAGATGTGCAGGAGGCAATGTTTGAGTTTTCTAAAAACAGAGAAGTCACTCCAAGATATTTTGAGGGATTTGGAAAGCGCCCTGATTCCTTGCAGTATAAAGGGGACATATTTGAATTAGTGAAAAAAGGCGCAACATCTCTTCACTGTTCAGAAGAGCTCTGGGAAGACCCTTTAAAAATTGTGACAGGAATGAATGAAGAGCAATTAAATGAAATAAGAATTGGATGGGACCTTGTTTTAGATATAGATTGTAAGTGGTTTGATTATAGCAAATTAGCAGCCAAGGCAATTATAGAAGTGCTTAGGAATAATGGAATTAAAAATATCCGACTGAAATTTTCAGGTTCAAAAGGATGGCATATTTTAATTCCCTGGAAAGCCTTCCCAAAAGAAATTAATAATGTACAGACAAAGGATATGTTCCCGGAACTTCCAAGAAAGATTGTGGGATATATTAGATTTGAAGCAGAAAGGTCATTAAAAAAAATACTCCCAGAAGATTTTTATAAGCAATTTAAGGAAGTTGATATTAAAAGAGGAATAAAATGCAATAATTGCAGTGAAATTGTAAGTGAATATGAATTAACAGACTTTTTTTGCAGTAAATGTAATATGGGTGAGCAAAGGAAACTTGAGGTTGGAGATAAACAGATATTTAAATGCCCTAATTGTGGGGATAAATTTGATAAAAAAAAGTTTATAATTTTTTACGAGTGTGGAAAATGCCAAAAAAATTCAAAGAATAACCAAAATAATTTTTCTACTGCAATAGAAGCAGATTTATTTGAATTAATGGGTTTAGATTTAGCTTTAGTATCTCCAAGGCATTTGTTCAGAATGCCATACTCTCTGCATGAAAAGACTGCTTTGGCTTCTGTTGTAATAGATATAGAAGAACTTGAAAATTTTGAACTTAAAGATGCAAGCCCAATGAAAATAAAAATAAAAGACTTTATGCCAAAGGCACAGGAAGGTGAAGCAAAAGAACTTGTATTGCAAGCATTAGATTGGTATAGCATTAATAAACCTAAAGAAATTCGGGAAAAAATAACTGGGAAATTTGCGGATTACAAACCAATCAAACTTTCTAATTTATCTGAGGCAAACTTCCCACCTTGTATAAAAAAAATACTCCAGGGAATTGATGATGGAAAAAAACGTTCTGTGTTTGCCCTGATAAATCTATTTCGCTCTATTGGTATGGAAAGAGATGAATTGGAAAAAAGAATTTATGATTGGAATAAAAAAAATAAGGTGGCATTAAAAGAGGGTTATATTAAATCACAATTATCCTGGACTTACAGAAGAAAACCTGTAATGCCTTCAAACTGCAGGGAGTTTTATCAGGGAATAGGAGTATGCCAACCAGATGATTTTTGCAAGTTAATTAAAAATCCTGTAAATTATGTTGTTCGAAAGAACTTTCAGGCAAACAAGTCGGCAAAGAAAACAAAACATAAAGCAAAATAGAGATAGTTAATATTAACATCCTAAGTTTAAACTGGTCAAATCTCTGGTGGAGCGTTTGATATAAATCTTAATAGAAAGGATTATAAATAAGTCTAACTTAGTTCAAATAAGGTTAAATAAGATGGTAAATGCTTTAATAAAAATTGATGAGAATACTAATAGGGTATTAAATGTGGTTAAAGCTAAATTTGGTTTAAAGGATAAAGGAGAAGCTATAAATCTTGTTGTTAAAAAATTTATTGATTTTGAAGATGAACCTGATCTAAGACCTGAGTTTGTTAAGAAGATAAGGAAAATTGAGAAACAAAAAACTATAAAAGTTGAAAACTTTTCTAAGAGATACAACATAAAATAAAATGTATGGCTTAGAAATAAAAAAGGAAGCTGATAAAATATTTATTAAGTTATCTAAAAAAAATCCCAGTCAATTAAGTATAATTGATAAGAAAATAAAACAAGTAAGAGAAAATCCAGCTCATTCTTATAAATTTCTTAAAAAACCCCTGCAAATATTTAACAGAGTCCATATTGATAAGCATTTTGTATTAATATTCAAACTAGACCATACCAAAAAAACATTAATAATTTATTATGCCAAGGATTCTGGAGAAAACCACACACTTTAGTGTGTGGATGAATCCTTGGACATCCTAAAGTCCAAACAAACCGCACCTTTTAAGGTGCGGTAAAACACAAGGACTTTTTGATTTTGATCATCATAGCAATGTTTACAAGTGGAGACCTAAATCTGAATAAGTTAGGAAAATCTCATACCCCTTTGATATAAGAATGATATAGTTTGTCTGGGAATTAAGACTTTTCTCTTAGAGTTCTGGGGTGTTTAAACCAAAAACATAAATCAAAATAGAGATAATTTTAAAAACAATCATTAATTATATATCTCATGAAAAAGGGTGTGTATTTATTTAGTGTATTAATTATCAGTTTGATGCTTGTTCTTCAATTAGTAATTGCAGCAGATGTTAATGTAAGTGATGCAGATGATGTGGCTTCCAAAATAGATAAAGCATATGGGTGTCTTGAGGATAAAGTAGTTGACAATTGTGATTCACTTTCCTTAGAAGAAAAGATTTTTTCTCTTCTTGCTTTAGGCGAATGTAAGGAAGAGCTTATTGATGAAGCAGAAGGAGATAAAGAATGCTGGCCGTCAGGAAGCTGTGATTTAAAATTAACAGCCCTTGCTACTTTAGCTTTGGATAGTGTTGGAACTTCAACAGCAAATGCAGAAGAATGGTTATTGTCACAAAACACTATTCCCTCTAATATTGACTGGTTTTTGGAAATAGAAAATTCAGAGGATGATACATCCTGCACAGTGACATATTCAGATGATTC
Organism: archaeon BMS3Abin17; assembly: GCA_002897655.1. Lineage (GTDB taxonomy): Archaea > Nanobdellota > Nanobdellia > Pacearchaeales > GW2011-AR1 > BMS3ABIN17. The sequence continues at coordinate 37,731 of BDTJ01000031.1, read as the reverse complement.
TTACGATATAGATATAGGGAATAATAAAAAATTAAGCTCAGGAGCAGGAAGCTGTTTGAGTCTGGAGAGTCATGAGTACTGGCTTAAGGTTGCCCCAAATTGTTATGACCTTGAATTTGATACTTCTTGTGACAAGGGTTTTTTGACAACCCTGTTATTCAAGAAAGATGATTCTTCCACAATACATGTCTCAGAAAATGCGCATAAAGCATCAGCAGAAGGAATAACAACAGAAACAGTTAATTCTCTTTGCTTTGCAGAAGGAAGTGACTGCGATTATGAGGGAAGTTTGTGGGCTACGTTAGTATTGGATTACCTTGACAATGATGTTTCTGCATATATTCCTTATTTAGTCACAATGGCAGATGAGAATGAAAAATATCTTCCAGAAGCTTTTCTGTATCTTTTGACTGGTTATGCTGATTTTAAAAATGACTTGTTGTTAAAACAAAAAAGCAGCAAGTATTGGGACGAAGCAGGAGACAAATTCTATGATACTGCCCTTGCATTATATCCCTTTCAGTCTATTGAACCACTTGAAAAGCAAAATTCCAAAGACTGGCTTTTAGAGGTTCAGGGAGATTCTGGTTGCTGGGATTCAGAAAATACAAGAAATACTGCATTCATATTATATTCTCTTTGGCCAAGAAGAACAGGAGGGGGAGATAATACAGGTCCTGAAGATTTTGATTGTGAAGAGGCAGGATTTTTTTGTGTGTCTAAAATAAATTGTGACGGGATAATTAAATCAAATTATGAATGTTCAGGAACTTTTAAATGCTGTACAGAGCCAGAATCTTTAGATACTTGTGATGAGCAAGGAGGAGATATATGTAATTCAGTTGAAGAGTGTGTAGGAGGAATGGTTCAGAGTGCTTCTGATTTAGATATCGGGCAAGAGTGCTGTATTGGAGGTTCATGCCAGACCCCTGCAGATGAAACAGAATGTGAATCTTATGGAGGAACCTGCAGATCATTTGATTGTAATAATGCTGAAAAAGAATCCAGTGATGATTGTAATGGTGGGGGTATTTGCTGTGTTGAGGATACAACTCCTCCTCCAAAAGGAGGTTACTGGTGGGTTTGGCTGTTGTTGATTTTAATAATATTATTAATCGTTGCAATAATATTCAGAGATAAATTAAGACCTTATTGGTTTAAAATAAAATCAAAATTCAAGAGAGGTAAACCAGGACCAAGAGTACCTCCTTCTGCATTTCCTTCAACCCCTTCCAGAATGCATCCAGGAAGACCAATGCCAAGAAGAATATTACCTCCAGCACGCAGAGCTCCGGGAAGACCACCTGCAAGAAGGCCCAAGGGAGACATCGACGATGTCTTGAAAAAGCTAAAAGCAATGGGGAAGTAGTTTCAAGATTTAACCGCAATTAAGTATGCACTGGAATCCAAAATATTGTTTGATAGCGCAAAGAATAATTTATCTTTTGAAATTTTCTTAGATTCTCCATAATAAGGGCAATTATAGTAAAATATATCATCTACAAATCCAGTTAATACTATAAAATGACCCATATTATTAGGTATCTTGGGAAATCCTTGTAATTTTTCAACCTCAAAGAGAATTTTTGCATTAACAGCGAGTATAACAGGTATTCCCTTTTTCAAGAACTTGATTATATCATCTATTGAAGGCATCTTAATCTTAAAATCCGCATTATTTTCCAATAACTTAATTGTTGTTTTTAGAACCGCTTTATTTGATGCTGAATGTTTCTTTTGTAAGAGTTTTTTTATCTCAGAAATAAGTCCTGGTTTAGATAATCTTGAAAAAGATGGCCTATATAATTCCATATTATATGAATAGCAAATAACATCAAAACCAAATTTTTTGGCTAATAATGCAAGATCTACTGCTCTTGCTCCTAAGTCCTCTTTTTTTATAAGACCAATCTCTAAGTTATCTATGACTTGCTTTTCTGAATAATTTTTCCTATAGTAATTTAATATCATACTCAGACTAGTCGGACCACAACCAAGTCTATTTTTTGCTTCTAAAACTGGAACTTTAAGTTTCATAATATATTACTTATTTTATTTCTATTTAAATTATTCGGAGAATCTTGATAATTTTTAAATCTCATAAACTTTATTAAGTATATTTTTCTTAATATAATTATGATAAAGAGGGGTATGGTTATCTTTGCAGTTTTGTTCTTAATCTTACCAACAATACTTGCTGTTGAAGTAGACATGAAGGCAGAATTCATGCAGGGAGAAACCTTCATGGCAAGGGTTTCAGGAAATTTTGTTGAGCCTGTCCTAAAAGATAATATTTTTTTCTACAGAGGGCATGTAAGAGTTCCGATGAATCCAGATGTCTTAAAAATAAACGATGAATATTATATCTACGCACAGCTTTTAGATAAAGAGCCTAATAATTATTCAATTTCTATTGAAAATGCAAAATACATGAAAGGGACCCAGATTATTGCAGAGAATATTGTGAAAAATTTCACAATAACAAATAAGACAGCAGACTTCAATGTAAATCCAGGCTCTCTTATAACCCATGGCGATTTTTCAATCACTGTTCAAAACTTAGTTGATTCTAAGATTACAATCAATGTAAATACAGAAACAGTATCAGGAGGCAATAGTGGGGTTTTTGAATCTCTTTTTGGAGGTGAGACAATTCAATCAGGCACATCTGTAACTCTTAAATCAGGAGAGATTGAAAAAATAGATTTCCAATTAATAAACATGACAGAGTCAACTGTAAAGAGCATTAAGTTAAGCACAGGAAATACAGCTTATGATGTACAAGCTTATATTTTGATTAATAAGACCCAAAAGAATAAAGGTGATGAAGAAGATTATGAGTTTGACCTGCCAGAATTATACATTTCAATGCCAATGAATTCAGAGGGGGTTCAGACAATTTACCTGGTAAACACAGGAGATGCTGATTTAGAAAATATTACCTTGTCAGTTTCAGAACAATTAGAGCCTTATGTAGAATTGTCAATTGATGAGATTGATTTATTGGAAAAAGATTCAAGCACAGCTATTGAAATTTATTTTTTCTCAGATTCTGATGAAAGAATTATTGAAGGGCAATTAAAAGCAAAGACTTCAGAAGGCATGTATGCTTATTCATCAATATTTCTTGATTTTTTAGAGGATTATATTCCTGAGGATGATGTTATTGTAAAGTCTTCAAAGACTTGCTTAGAGATGAAGGGTAAAATGTGCTCTGATAATGAAAAGTGCAATGAAGAAACTTATAATGCAAAGGATGGTGTTTGTTGCCTTGGAGGATGCGAAGAAATCAAGACTGGCTCAACAGGGAAGATAATAGGCTGGACAATTATTATTGTGATTATAATCTTATTATTATGGTTTTTTAAATCAAAATATACTGGTGCAAGAAGAACTAATAATCTATTGAACTTATTATCTAAAAGAAGATAATTATTTCTTCTTTTTCTTTTTAGGTTTTTCTTTCTTAACACTTGCTCTATCTTCTAGTATCTCCTTGAATTTTTCCTCGCCTAAGGCCTCTCTGAATCTTTTTTCTAAAATCCCTCTTTCAAACTGCAATATTTTTGCAACCTCATCATATCCGTGAAGCCTTCTTGTGATTTCATTAAATATATCATTCCACCCGTTGTTTGTTAGTGCAATTAATTCAGGCTCTATAACTTCTACATGTGCAGGCATGTATTTGAACATTAATACTGCAAGATAAAGTATCTCTTCAACCTCCACCTCAATTTCTGCAAAACTAGTGTAAAAGTCTTTATTATCCTTCATTAATTTTGGCTCGTTTATCTTTTTGCTCTTGACAACAACATTTTTTTCTTCATCAATTCTTTTTATAATTGTCTTAAGAGTATCAATCAAGTGTTCAGGAGGTCTTCCAACTACCTCTATTATTAATGCTGCTTTAATCCCCCTCGTCTCTCTCTCGTCTGGACTCATTTTTTCTCCTGCTTATTATAAATAAGATAATAAGTAAAATGCAAAAAACAATAAAACCAATTATTGCATACTCACTCTTATCTAAATTTTTCTTATAATCCCCTGTTTTTATATCTTTGGGATTTAATATTATTGGCTCCCTCTCTTTTTCTTCTTCAACAACCTCCACCTGCTCCTCAATTTCTTCAATGTCTTCTTTTTTAATCTCTTCAGCTGATTCTTGTTCTTCTTTCTCTCTTTCCTGCTCTTTTATAATATCTTCTATCTTCTCTTCTTTTTCTTCTTCACAATCATTTGCGTTGCCTTTTGTTTCATCAGTAAATTTCCATGAATTACATACTTGCCATGTTTGGTTGTTGTTCTCATTATCCGCCATTAAAATTGTATCCTCAATTAAAACCCCATTTTCATACAAGAATATTTTTTCGTCTGAATTGTCAAGCCATTGCTTTTCTAATACATAAACATAATATCCATTAATGTTGCCATTAAGAAATATTTCTCCACCATCATTATTTTTTATTGAATAGTTCTCAAGATTTGTAAATCCATCAATATAAAACTCAATCCATTCACTTCCTGCATCTGTTCCCGGAGGATTTAATTCAACCTCATTTATTGTTACAGCAGAAATACTTGTAAGAACAAATAAGCTCAAAACCATGCTAATAAAGAGCAACCCTCTTTTTATCATAAAATATCTTAATCAACCAAACTTTTATAGATTATTGTGATGGATTATCCAAAGAACTGTGAGAATTTCTTGCCTTTTTTCTTTGCTTCTTCAAGTGTTATGGCCAAGTTTTTCCCTGAGTCTCTTAATTGCTGAGGCTTGACAAAAAGCCAGCCTTCTCTGTTAAATCTAAGTGCTATAACAGGAGTTAGTTTAAATATCTCAGAAAAAATAATAAATTCCTCTATTTGCTTTTTTGTAATATATTTTACTGGCTTTTTGCTTGATTTAGCCTCTATACAATATTTTTTACCTTTTTTTCCAGCGATTATGTCGCAATCAGCATTTTCCATTACCCCGCTTCCTGCAACTCTAACTGCCCTATAAGAATTCTCAATAAATATCTCACATAATTCTCTTTCAGCTTTTGAACCCTTTGCTTTGTTTCCTGGCATAATTATTCAAATAATAAAGAATTTATAAAACTAATTAATAGATATCTCCTTATAATTATCTAGTTCTTTTAGAGAGAAAATAATTCCCATTATGAATTACTCCATTATTATCACGGAATTTTATATCCTTTCCCACCATCTTAATCTTAAAATCAGTAGATTCAATAAGCTCTCTAGTTTCTTCAGTAGGCGGGCAGTATACAGGTAATCCTGTTGCTCCTTCTGTTCTATATTTACCTTTTTTTGAACCCCCAAACCCCTCACTTTTAATATTAAAAGAATAACTAAAATAAAAACCATCTTCTTTAATTATTTTAGCCAGATTTTTCATATATCTTTTTCTTTCTTCTGGCATTATCTGAGATAAAAGAGCCCATTCAAACCCAAATCCAAATTTTCCTAATTCATCTAAATTGTCTAATAAATCTATCGACCTAAAATCAATATTTACCCCATGTTCTCCTGCATTTTCTTTTGCATATGCAATAGCATTTTCAGATATATCAACTCCTGTCACATCAAATCCATTTAAAGCAAGATAAATAGAATTATAACCTTCTCCACAACCCAAATCAATAGCTCTGCAAGGATTTACTACTTCACAACTGACAATGCTCCTCAATTCTCTTGAAGGGGTATTTTTAAGAGTCCATACTGCATGACGTTTTTGATATATTTTTTCTAACTGTTCTTTACTCATACTTTTTGAGTTATTTTACTATTTATAAAGATTATTACACTTAAAAATAAAGATAAAAAATAAAAAAATAAAATATCTTTATCTGTTGAAGATAGCTCCGCCTGTTGCTCTTAGACCCCTCGCTTTTGCATGTTTTGCATTGCTTTGTAATGATGGTTTATCTGCCTGCTCTGCATGGTTTTCATCTGCATCATTATCATCTGAATCTCCTGGTTTGTTTCCTTCCCAGTTCTTCCAGAATTGAATTCTCTTCCAAAAACTGATTCTTGCAGCTTTGTGCGCGTCAGCAAGTGCAGCAGCCTGTCTCGGCTTCATAGTTTTTACAGTAGTCCCAATCTCAACATTCCATATCCCTTTATATCTGCCTTCATCAAAAATAAGCTCTCCAGCCCATGTTGTTAGGCCTTTATACTCCTTCTCAACGCTTACAGTAAGTACTCCAACAGCATCATTAGAAGCAACTTCATTATCTGCATAATTCCTTTTTTTGTTCATTGGAATTACATAAAAACTGATTGTGCCATTCTCTCCACTGGCATCCTGCTTTTTGACAAGCCTATAATTACCTGCACCAATAATGTGAAGTTTTCCAAAAGCCTTGATAACACTAACATCTGAGGAGTCTCCCGCTTCATCAACACTTGTAACTCTGTGGCTTAACCAGAAGCCATTGACTAAAGTTCCTGCTTCATCATTATGCAACCAGCCTTTTATCTTCCAGATTTTTACAAAACCAATTCTTTTGCCGCCATCTGCTCCTTCAAGGTCATCCAGAGTTTCTTCTATCTCATCAGAGCCTATTCCTTCAACTTCAACATCTTCTACATCCACAGTCCCACCATCATCTGCTTCTTCTTCACCATTAGAGTTATCGTAGCTTGTGGTATCATCTTCATTTGCTTCATTTATAGAAGTGTCTCCATTAGCAGTTGTGTCATCATCAGCAGCTAAAGCAAGTGCTCCTGCAAAAAGACCAACCATTAACAAGGTTATTACTAAAATTGTTCCTTTCATTTCTGTTTATTTAAACCCCCTTTCATCTCTATAGTCATTTGTTTTTTCATAATATTTCTTAGAAATAATTCTATATATGCACTGCCTGGAACTAAAACGGAACTATTTTTGGGACGATAATGGGACTATTTTTAATGAAAAGTTGTATGAAATAGATTTGCATGTGGTTTAATCAGGTCCCACACATAACAAGGCATCATATGACTTACTTCTTTTCCTTCTCTATAATTCTGCCTTATCACACTTGCTGCAATTGGAGTTTTAGGAGGATAAATCTTCATATTCCATCTCTGTGAAACATAATCTCTAACTCCCTCTTTTATAAGTGCACCTTCTCGTTCTAATACAATGAGGTTGGTGAATTTTGAGAAAAATTCCTTATCCTGAGATCTGTGAATTTTTTCACTTGGATGAAAGTGGTTTAATACATCTGAACCTAAAATTAATGCTGAGTATTTTAAAATATCATAATCTTTTAATCTTGTCTCCATGCCTTTTGGTAAAGGGGTACATTTACACTATTTTCAAATCCAAGATTATGTAAAACTGTTTTTAGAGCTTTAACTCTCACCTCATAAGGTAAAACATAGATTGATTTATTTCCCACCATAAAATCAATTTCATCTACTTCATTTAATCCTGTTTTTATTAAAGCAATATGTCCATAATGTACTGGATTTACTCCCCCAATAATCAAACCGCGATTTGTCATAATGAGAATACTTTAGAGCACCTTAATAAATTATACCTTTTTAAATTTCTTAATCTATCCCAAACTAACAATCTTATTTTTACCCTCGCCATCTCTCTTTATCAGGTTCTTTTTTTCTAATTCCTGCAAATGCCTTGAGAAAGATGCTTTTGGAATATCACACCTTTTTCTTAATTGAGAGTTCTTTATTTTACCTGCTTTTTTAACTTCACTAATAATTAATTTTTCCCGGTCATTAAGCAATCCTTCAACTATTTTTATTTTATCCGGATTATTTCCTTTTTTTGATTTGGTTTTCTTTTTCTTAATAATATAAAAAATAATTAGGGCAATTAAAACAATGATTGCAATATAAAGATAACTTTCACCTACCGGCTCTATTGTATACTCAACCTCAACACTTTCTTTTGCATAAATTGAGAACTGCTCTTTTTCAAGGCTTATTTCCCCATTATTCAGATTTTTTATAACAGCCCCTTTTGGCAGAATAACATAAAGTTCAGCACCATTTAAGGAATATGAAAAACTCCAAACCTCTCCTGTTTTGCTTGTTAGTTCTTGTGTTGTTCCTTTAACCTCTTCTTTACTTATCTCAACACCTTCTGGCAAACTTAATTGCTCGTTTGTCTCACCTAAAAATAAAGCCTCGCCTGTTTCTTCAACATAAATATTAAGATATGTATAAGCAGAAATAGATTGGATTAAGGTTAAACAAAGGAGGATTAATAATATCTTTTTGATTGCCATTTTTATTCTGTTACTCCTTTTCTTATTTCTTTTATTTTATCCTGATTTAATCTTGATAAAATCTCTTTAGAATGATTAAAAAAGATTGGAGCATATTTGAAGATTAATTCTGCATCTTTCTCATCTATTAGTTTATCAGCATAATACTGGATTATATTTCTCAATTCAAATGCTTTGTTTATTATATTAATGTCTTCTTTAGAGTAAAAATCTTTTAAAGAGGATTCCATAAATTTAATTGTGCAGGAATGAATTTCGCATTTTATCCCAATTTTCATTAAAATAGCGTAAAGAGAATAATACATTGAATAATAACAAGAAGATACTGCCCATCTTAAACTTTTTTTCCGTTCATTGTTCATGACATTTATGGAATCAATAGACATCTCAATATATGCTTTTGCAAGATTATCATTAGATTCAACTAATCTTATTCCTTTCTTTTGCTTTAAACACCAGTTCATATTTACCATTTTATCAAATTTACAAATTCTTCTATCCCCTTAAGGATTATATGGTCTTTCATAATCTCTTTGAAAAGGGCATTTTCTCTGGAATATTCTTTTTTTGTTTTTACTATATTAATTTTAATATTATAAATATCTTCTAAATCTTTTTTATCTTTAATGTTTCCTATGACAAACACATCCAAGTCAGAATCTTTGTTTTCTTGGTTTTTGGCATAAGAACCAAAGATTATTAATACACCATCTGTTTTTTGTTCAAGTCCATCAAATAAACCTTTTATTTTTCTATGTTTATTTAGGAATTTTATCTTTTTATTTAACTCTATAATCTTTGTTACATCTTTAATGTTTGGGTTTAATTTATTGAAGAAATAATATTTATTCTTTCCCTCTTGTTCAAATTTTAATATATTTTCTTTTTCAAGTTTAATTAAAATGCTTGATACAGTCTTTTGATTAAATCCAAGCTTCTTTGCAATTGCTCTCCCATAATTTTTCTTAGAATAATCTCCCCCAAATTCTTCTAGTATTTTTAACTCATTTCTATTGAATAACATATTACTCATATGAGTAAATAACTATTTAAAGTTTTCTGTTTCTCAGAAAGAATTTATAAAATTAATTAGAAAGTTTATTTAGTGCAGTTTGTGCATAATTTCTTATTTCATCACGAATCCCAAATTTTCCATCTTTAAGTTCTTCTGAGCTAAACCATTTTAACTCTTCACTTTCTTCTCTTGTAGACTGAATTATCTTATCTGTAGATGATATTGCAAAATAGACTAAAGTTATATGTTTATGAGTGTCATTTATTTTATATATATCCATGAACTGTGGGGGGATTAACTCTCCGTAATCATCTCTTTTAAATAATGGCTGGTCTTTTTCTTTATAAAGCTCAATATCTATTCCAACTTCTTCTTTAACTTCCCTTATTGCTGCCTCATTTGGGTTTTCATTTAATTCAATATGCCCTCCAACACTTAACCATATATCATACTTGTCATGTTTTCTTAAAAGAACTTTATTATTATAAACAATAAACACTTCTACAGTAAAATCAATTTTTTCGTGAATATGTGGCATAAAGAACTAATAAATATGGATAATATAAAACTTTTGATTACAAATCTCTTGATTTTCTTCTTGCTCTAAAATACATGATGAAAAGACAGAGACTTATAAGTCTCTGGATTGCAGAGTTCTTCTTCCGTTATCCTTGGCTCTTTTAATTGCATCACTCAAAATTTCTTCAACCTTCCTATCTAAAGCCATTCCAACTTCTTCTGCAACACTTGAGACAGCATTTTCCTTATCAAGCTCTTTAACAACTTTCTTAATGTTTGATTTAACAATTAAGGCCATTTTAAAATATATCAGAAGGTTTATTTATTTCTCCCATTGAATAATACTCTCCTTTAGTTGTCTTAATTGGGTGAAAGCACTTGTATGCTGTATAAGTAGCAAGTTTACCGATAAATTTGAGGAATGTCAAATCCTCAGGGATCATACTTTTAAATCCATATTTACTTTTATCTTCCCATGTAGCCCCCTTTTTACCTAAAGCTATCTTAAACTTAATATTTTTATCAATTTGTTCCCATTCTTCTCTTATTTTTTTCATTAATCCCATTTTTATTCAATGTTTATATCTAAATACTTTATCATAATTTTTTATGATTGAAGATATCCATTACAAAAGTTATTATTTCTACTTTATTTCCTGTTATAGTATATATTAATCTCCATCTGTTAGCTAATTCTATTCTCCAGACATTATCAGCATCATATTCTTTAAGATACTTTTTTGGCAATTGTCTCCTTTGAACTTGGTCTCCTGCAAAGGGATTATTTTTTAATAATTCTTTTACTCTCTTAATTGACCTTAATAAAGTTTGATGAAATGAACTATTTATTTCTTTTCTTTTTTCTTCACCAACTAGCTTATTTAATTCTTCATAAACATCATTAGCCTCCTCTGATAATTTTATGCTTACTTCTTTATTTTTATACATCTTAGATTTCTGTTCCTTTTTCAATAGCTCTTTTTAATTTTGGACTTGGATTATATATCCATAAAATTCCCTTGTGTCCATCCATTATCATATTCCTTTCTTCTAAATAGTTTAGGATTATATTTAATGTCTGGTGCATAATCTTGACAGGTAATCTTCTTTTGAGCTCCTCTCTGCTAATAATTGTCTCAGCATTTTTCAAAACCTTCTCAATCATCAACATGGTTTTTAAACTTGGGTAGTGTATTATTTGTGCCATCTTATATAAACTTATATAATGATATATATGAACCCATATATAAATGTTTCTATTTAGATTTTTCCTCTGGTTTCATGAATGGAAATAATATAACATCTCTTATTGAAGGCTGGTCTGTAAGAAGCATAATCATCCTGTCAATACTTATTGCAATTCCGCAAGTTGGGGGCATACCAACCTCTAATGCATTAATGAAATCCTTGTCAATTCTCTGTGCTTCTTCATCACCTTTTTTTGCCTCTTCTTCTTGTTTTTTCCAATTATCTAAAAGGAGCTGAGGGTCATTTAATTCAGTATAATTATTCCCTATCTCAAAACCATTTACAAACTGTTCAAATCTTTCAACATATTTTGGATTATTTCTGTGAGGTTTTGCCAAGGGAGATGTTTCTATAGGATAGTCATATAAAATTGTTGGTTGGATAAAGTTCTTCTCACAAAATTCTTCAACTAATGCATTAATTACAGTTCCCCTTTCAAAACCAGCTTTTAATTCTATCTTTTGTTTATCAATAATTTTCTTTAATTCTTTATCACTTGCTTTATCAATATCAATTTTTGCATATTTTTTTAATGCATCTCTTACAGTTATTTTCTTCCAGGGGGTTTTGAAGTCAATTATTTCCCCTTGATATTTTACCTTTGTACTTCCATTAACTTTTTTTACAACATACTCTGTAAGATTTTCTATCAGTTTCATTCCATCTTTATAATCATCATAGGCAGTCATAGCTTCAAACAGCATAAATTCTGGATTATGGCTTCTGTCAATACCCTCATTTCTAAAATCTAATGAAAACTCAAACACTTTTTCAAATCCTCCAACAATCAATCTCTTTAAGTAAAGCTCATTAGATACCCTCATATATACTTTAATGTCTAAAGCATTTAATTTTGATTCAAATGGTCTTGCAAATGCTCCTCCATAAATAGGCTGTAAAACTGGTGTTTGGGTTTCAATATATCCTTTTTTCACTAAAAATTCTCTTATTAAATCAACAACCTGTGTCCTCTTTTCAAAAACCTTCTTTACATCAGGATTCATAACCAAATCAAGATATCTTTTTCTGTATCTGTCTTCTTTGTCCTGCAATCCGTGCCATTTTTCAGGAAGAGGCAAAATGGCTTTTGTTAATAATTCAACTTTATTTACCAGAATAGAAGTTTCTTTTGTTTTTGTCTTGAATATCTTTCCTTCCACCCCAATAAAATCCCCTGTATCAACATATTTCTTAAAGAATTTTTTTATCTTTTCAGGGGTTTTTTTATCCTGCAAAACAATTTGGATTTTTCCAGAACCATCCTGGAGCTTAGAAAATGAGATTTTTCCTAAATCTCTTTTAATCATTAATCTGCCGGCAGTTTTTACTTTTTTACCTAACTTTGATTTCAAACACTCGGCACAACTATCTTTCTTGTCAAATTTGTGAGGATAAGGATTAATCCCTTGTTTTTTAAGCTCTTCAATTTTCCTCTTTCTTTCGCTTATTATCTGCTCTTCACGACCCATGATTGATAAAAGGAAATTCAGTTTAAATATGTTTTTAGAAAGATAAATATTTATATATTAATTAATTTTATTATGATTATGTATGATAAAAATATGGAAGACTGTATAGGGCACAAGAGATTGCGTTAGGATTGCCTTATGGAATTCATTCTGGTCCTTGCGATAAGTCAAGAGGGGTTTTACCAAAGACAAGAAGAAATTTAGATAATGGGGAGGTTTTATTTGAAATAAAGATAGATTATAAAAAAGGTACTTGTGAATATATTTATCCTAAAAATATTAAAGAATAACTTCACCTCCTATAATACCTCTTATGGCCATGCCTGTCAAGTTCATCATTTAATAATTCATCAGCTAGGATTTGAAATTTATCCTCCCTACTTGCATGTTTGTATTTTATTCTCCTGAAATTTTCCTGAAGTTTTTGGACTTTTAGAAATAATTCAAGAAGTCTTGGATTTCTAACTCTGTATTTTCCAAGTAATTGATTCACAACAAGTTCTGAATCAAGAATACAAGTTATATCTTCTTTTGTAAACTTGCTTGCCAGCTCAAGCGCTTTAATCAATGCTTCATACTCTGCAACATTGTTTGTAATATTATTCCCAATCTTCTTGCTGTATTTTGTAAGAATATGTCCATCACGCCTGACAATCACTCCAATAGCTCCTGGACCAGGATTGCCTCTTGCACCACCATCTGAATTTGTGTATATGATTTTAATTATACTCCTCCTTATTAAAATCATGCTCAAAAATTTTTGATTTTTGTTGTATCATATATTATCTAAAGGGGATCTTATGTTTGATAAATCTTTGTTTGAAACATGGGTGTAAATTTCTGTAGTGGAAATATCGCTATGGCCTAAAAGTTTCTGAATATGTCTTATATCTGTTCCTGAATCAAGTAAATGTGTTGCAAAAGAGTGTCTTAACATATGAGGATGGACTTTTGTTCCAATTTTCTTTCCAAGGTTATCCAATACTTTTTGAACTGATTTTTTGGTGTATTTTCCATTTCTTCCTTCAAGAATATATTCTGTTTTAAAAGTATTTTTACTATAATAGTTTAATAAATCTAGTTTTAAGTTTTCAGAAATTAATGTGATTCTGTCTTTTTTCCCTTTACCTTTTCTTATATAAAGAATATTTCTCTCAAAATCCAAGTCTTTCCTCTTGAGATTAAGAAGTTCGCCTAATCTAAGCCCAGAGGAATAGAGCAACTTAACAATTAACTTATGTTTGAGATTATCTGTAGCTTCAATAAGTTTTTTAATTTGTTCTTTGCTAAGAAGTTTTGGAAGTATTTTCTCTTTCTTTTTGATAGGAACATCTGCTGTAGTAAAGGGTTTTTTTAGAATCTCTGCAAAAAAGAATCTTAATGAGGCATATTGCAGTCTCATTGAATTAACAGAGAGGTTTAGAGTGAGAAGATAAGACTTAATAGCATTATTTTCAAGATTAAGCCCACTTTTAGCAATAAAATCCAAAAATCTTTTAACATTGTAGTAATATGCCTTAATTGTTTGCTTGCTAAATCCCTTTAGAATACAAATATTTTTCAATTCTTCAAGATGTTTTTGATTTAAATCAGTATAATCCATTTTAGAACTTTAAAATAAAAATCTTATTTAAATATATGTCAATACTCCTGAGTGTAATATTAAATCTCCTAATAAAGTAGATTTAATATATGTTCATCAAAATTGAAATTTGTCGACGGTAAAAATAAAAGCACCGTCGATAAACCCACGACCTTATGATTCCTTGCTTCGTTTAACGCTCCAATGCTAAATTAAAAAATCGCATAACACGCTGATTAAACGAAATTGCTGAAAATAAAAAACTAAAATTGTCAAAACAAAAGACAAGAGCGCGCGAGTTTTCTACGAAAACAGATAGTCGGCTTCGCCAAAATTTTTCTGATTTAATACTTATTCTATATAAAAGCCAATTCTTTTCATACATTCTTTGAAGCCAATTTTTTCATAAAATTTTAATGCAGAGAAATTATTTGAATCCACATTCAACAAAATTAATTTCACTTTTTTTAATCTAAAAAAAGTGAGGGCTTTCTTGAGAAGCATTTTACCTATTCCTTTTTTTCTATACTCTTTTAAAATAAACAAATCATTTATTTCTCCTCGTTTTGATTTAATATTTGCATTTTTTGATGGAAAAGAGAGAGTGATAAACCCCACAATCTTCTTTTCTTTAATTGCAATAAAAATTGTTGTAGAAGAGTTTTTGAGATCTTCTTTTAGGATTTTTGTTTCATTTTCTTTTAGTTCTTTAATAGAACCTCTTTTTAATTTTTTGCCGCCCACATTTTTTTTGTCTAATTCATGGTGATAAATTGTACATTTCAAAATCAACTTCAAAAGTTCTTCGAAATCTTTTTTATTAGCTTTTCTTATTTCCATTATAATAATTAATTGAATACATTTATTAAATTATCTAAAAGTACCCATCTTCTTTTTTAGAAAAAAAGAAGGCAAAAAAGCGCGCTCTAAGACAAAGACAATTTTAAAACGTTTTCAGCAACTACGCGAAGAAATCGGTCGTGGGCAAATTTCAACTCACGAGGTCGCAAAGGGGAAGTTGCTCCACTCGTGCCCCGCTGCGCTTTCGTTCACAATATTCTTTGTTCGCTCAGGTCGTTGAACAAGGATTTAAAGGTTCGCTCCCGCCGTCGCTCTCCCAAATTCTTTCGCCAGCTCTGAAAATTTTTCCTTTATTTGAATTAAAATTTTCGAGGGCTCAAGAACTTCTTTAAATCCAATGTTAATTGCAATTTTCAAAAATCCTATTATTGTGATAGGGAAAAGAAAACTTTAAATAACTGAAGCTCTCCTCTTACATTATGTCTCTAAACGATGCACTAAAAACAGCAACAATTGAAGATTTAAAAAAAGTTAGTATTCTTATGCTTGATAGTTATGCAAGACAAAATCAAAAAACTCTAACTTTTTTATATGACCATGAAATAATTGACGATTCTTCAATTGAAGGAGCATTAGAAAATGCTGTTTTTAGACAAGCAAGACAGGATTATGAAACTATGACCATAAAAGGAAGACCCTACACAATTTGGGCAGATCATGTAGGGAAACCAGAATGTCTTGCTTATGCATTAGAAAGAAGTAAATTTTCTAGAAAAGAAATTAAACAAATTCCTTTTGACCATGGAGAAACTGCTGAAACATTTCCTCAGCATTATGGTAGAGAAAATTTACTTTCAATTTTAAGAGAAGAGCTTCTAAATCCAAAACCCCTTCCAACATTTGAAGGAGATTATGATCCACATCCAGTTTGTGAATGTGGACATTAAGTTTTCTTTCCTCTTAATATTTTTATTAACGGAACTTCGTTCTTGATGACGGATTTTTGAAAACTTCTTCGGCTTCGCCTCGACTACGCTGCGCTCTCGCCTTCGGCTCGGGGCAATTAACAGGAATTTAACGGAAAAATGCTCGGCTCGCATTTTTCCCAAATTTGATTTTCCAGCTCTGTTCCGCTTCGCTCCACGAGGGAAAATCAAACTTCGTTAAATTCCGATGTTAGTAGAAATTTCCAATCTCCTCCTCAGCGTCGGTAAACCAAAAATTCTGATTTTGATATCTTCGTTTAACGCTCCAATCTGAAATTGTTTTTTTACTTGTGTGCAACTTCAGATAACATCGCTGATTAAACGAAATTGTTGAAAAATAAAAATAGTAGAACCGAAAAATTTAATCTTTTGGAAGATTTGTTACCAAATCTTGAACCCATTTAGTCCTTCCTTTAGCACGCTTCACTTCCTCAGCAAATTCTTTTTTATGATAATCCATATCTCTTTTTGCACTTTCAACAAGATTGCTTCTGTATTCTGCCCCCGTCATTTTTTTTGGAGCATCATGATTGTATCCACAATCGTGTTGTAAACTTTCTTCTAATTGGCTTATCATAAAATCTCTATAACTATCATGGTCTGAACTTGGAGATTGCCATTTTGCAACTTTCGCCAACATTCCACCATATTTTACAGATAAATTTTTATCTTTTTGAATATATTCAGAATGGCTTTCAAGTTGGCTCACATAATTTTCATTTGCCAATCTCTCTGCTTCGTCGTTACGCATGCCAATTGTTCCATAAAATGCCTTACATGCTTTTGCGAATACATCTTTATGATAAGAACTAGGTTTGAATTCGCTTGGAATTGGTGCATCCATTGGTTCGTCTCTCATTTCAACTAATGCTCCAAAAGCTCTTGAGCATTTTAGAGCGAATTCTCTAAATGAAACATCTTCTTTCTCACCAATGATTGCTGTATATCCTGTAGCCATTTTATTTTTCCTTATCATTAGGATAAATGGGTTCTTTAAAAATCTTTCGGTTCTTTTACCACTTTAGAGTGAATAACTATTTTTCAACAACTACGATATCAAAGAATTTTCGGAGATTGGAAACTCTTCGCCAGCCCTTCGGGACGTTGCACTCTGGCTCGGTTTTTTCTACGAAAAAACTCTACTAACAGCGATTAAAACTTCGCTTACTTGCAGTTCGCTACGCCCTTCGGTTTTGTGGGTTGCCTCAAAACCTACGGGGAAATAAATCCTTCGGATTTACTTCTCTTAAGCCCGATGTTAGTAGAAATAAAAATTTTGCTTATTCGTATTGTTCAACCATTTCTTTTCTAAAAAAATAATTATCTTCTAAACTTAATATAACTCTCGGAGTTCGCGAATCATTTGGATCTTCCTCATCTCTCCTTCCAAATTTTAGAGGAACATTTCCTCCACTCGTCCTCAGAGAATATTTATTCTTAAATAGATAACCTTGTTTTATCCCAGTAACTTTTCCTACTTCTGTTCTCTGGCTATCTTTATAATGTGGTTTTTCATCACTAGCCAAGACTCGTGGAGATATATCTAAAATTTTCTCTAAATCAAATGCTCCTCCTCGAGTTATTTCTGGACAAAATCCACTTATAATTATTTTTTCTTTCATAAAATTAGTAACTTTATAGTAGTATATAAATCTTTTGGTCACAAAATTTTTACTCTTCGCCAGCCCTTCGACTTCGTCTTCGGGACATTGCATTCTGGCTCGGTTTTTTCTACGAAAAAACTCTACTAACAGCGATTAAAACTCCGCTCACTTGCAGTTCGCTACGCCCTCACTTTTCAGCTCTGCTCATTACATTCGCGAGGAAAAGTTTGGGGAAATAAATCCTTTGGATTTACTTCTCTTAATCGCAATGTTAGTTTCAATTTTTGAGAATGCCTACAAGATAAAGTTAATACAAAGAAATGGGAAATAATATTTTTCCCCTACCCAATAGGAGAGACGCGCGCAGGTTTTCTTTTCAAGAAAACAGATAGTCAAAATCAAAGATTTTGAGATTTATATGGAGATTTCCTTAGTCCTAACGGACAGATAGTCTCGGCTTCTCCTCGCAGAAAAACTTCTTTTATCCGACCAACGAGAAAATCAACGAAATTAAAATTTAGTCTAACAAAAGATAAAAGGCTTTGCCCAAATTTTTCTTATCTATTTCTTATGGACTATTTTAATCTTGCAACATAGATATGACCTGATTTTAATGCTCCAAGGGCATTATTCTTTGCATCTTCTGGCAAATTTTTTAAAACAGATAACTCATAACTTCCATCATACATAGAGTATTTTTCAATAGAAAAACCTAAATCCTTAAAAAATTTATCTGCATGCGTTTCCGTTTCAAACGCATTATATAATAAATCTCTGCCCGAGACCCCAGAAACTGCAGATAAAAACAATAAACTCATTTCTCTTTCTTGAGGAGATTTGGTATCCATCCTTTTTTGGATAGCATCTTTATACATGATATCTGGAGTAATCCAAACGCCACCCGTCTTTTCTAATAAACTTCTAACATTTTCTCCAAATATTTGTTTTTCCCTTTGAGGAAAATAAGGCAAAAGTCCTTCATGAATAAATGCCACTGGACCTTTGCCTAATGGTTTTGCACCATCAATAAAAGATTTCTTATCAAGAACATTTATAGGACTAAAATATAAGTTCGGTCTAGTTATCATATGGTTCTTCATAACTTGTTTTAAGAGTCCCTTATTCCCTGATAATCTCTCAGGTAAATCTGTCGCAACATATTTTACTGAGGAATCTTGAGTAATATTTATACATCTCGGACATATCCCCGAAGCAGCCTCGTAAATTTGTTTAATGCCTACTCTTTTTATCTGTTGATTTAAACATTTATATCTGCCCTCAATGAAAACTTTTCCAAAATTTTGAGTAAAGGTATTTAAAATTTTGGTTATTGCTTCAGAAGGTAAGTTGGGCAAGTTATTTTTAAAGATGTTTTCTGCTACTTGTTTGGCATTAGCTAACTTTGAGATTTCATTTGCATAGGGAATATCTGAAAATTCCCTCCAATATGAAACTAAGTCTGCTGTTGGACCTATTTTATGATGTTCTCCCGAGATTTTATTTTCCATAAAAATAAAAGATTAGAATTAGTTAAAAAGGTTTCTATCTATTTTAGTATCAAAATCGAATAAACTAGCACATTTTTTTAAAAAAATAAGCAAAAAGACGGAAATCCCCATTTTCTTTTTTTAAGAAAAAAAGAAACAAAAAAAAGCGCGCGTCTCTCTAATACATAGCCCACCCAAAAAAATATTATTTCAAATCATAAAACGGCATTCTCAAAAACTTTGATTTTTTGCCTTCGGCATCGTTGCACTAAAAATCAAGTCCTCCAAGTATTCGGACGAAACTAACAGGGCTTAAAGGGTTTCGTTCGGTTGTACCTCACTACACCCAAATTTTTTTCTCAGCTCTCACTCACTATGTTCGTGGAGGAGAAAAAAACTTCCCTTAAGCCCGATGTTAGTTTCAATCGGCGACGGGCTTACTTCTGTTTCTCGATTATCTGTTTTAATGTAGATTTAGCTTCTGATACAATCATGGGTTCTTTTATTGTATCTGGAATTTTAACTATAATGCAATCGGGCTTCTTATCTTTCAGAACAAAGATAACACTTCTATTTGAACCCATGAATAAAACATATTTGCCTTTGAATTCTAGAATTGTGATTGGAGCTGGAAGAATGTCAGGATATTTTTCTTCCATTATTCTTTTTGCATCTGCTAAATTACATTCTTCAACAGCAGCCACAAATATTTCAGAAGAATCAAGTTTTTTTCGAGAAACAGAAACATCCCCTAATTTTAGATGATACATATCAAGGATTGTATAAATTGATTTTTTGATTCTTTCTTTATCAATTTTCACGTCTTTTAATAAATCATTAACCTGGTTTTCATCCATATACTCATCTAAAATTCTTTTTGTTATTTAAATTTATCTATAGCCCGTCGCCGAATCCTCCGATTTTTCTACGAAAAATCTCGGTTTTTTGCAAGCAAAAAAGAAACTAACAGGGCTTATGCGGTTCCGCCTTGCGGTGCTGTGGCTCCTCGGCTCCACCCAAATTCAAATCCCAACTCTGTATCGAAAAATCTCCAGCTCTGACAAGTCGAGGGAGATTTTTCTCACGAGGGGATTTGAACTTCGCATAAGCCCGATGTTCAACGCAATTAATGCTCGGCGGTTCATTTAGTAAATTTTATATAGTATGATAATAAATAAGTGAATATGTCAATAAAACAATTTATTAAACCTTCTTTGTTCAAAATAATTTTTACATTAATATTAACATTAATTATCTCAGTATTTATTTATTATTCTGTTTTGAATGCATTATCAGTGATGGGTGCATGTGCTCCAGGATCCGAATGTAATTATCCCAATCCAAATAAAACTGTTTTGATATTTTTATTCCCAACCTTGTTAATTGTTTATTTATTATCTTGTATAATAGAATACATATTTAAAAAATATTTTTCTAATAATGAACCGCCTGCGCCTTAACTACCCTCCCCCCACTCCGCTCAGAGCTTCTTTTTCTACATAAAAACTAGCTCTGTACTTTGTGAAGTAACGCTCGTAGGGGTCGGTGCGTTGAACAGCGATTAATCGGTTACGAAAATTTGGTACCCTCCTCTAAAGGGCACCCTCCCAAATTTTCTCCACCCAAATTTTTGCTTCGCAAACTTCTCATAATCCTGATGTTAATTGCAATATTACTCAAGAAAAAGTTTTAATCTTTCAAATATGCAAAACCTTGAATGTCCTGAAATCCTGGAATCTTTCAGGCTTAATCTGAGTATCTCTTATCTGTGAATGTCTAGGACCTTTTTTGCATAATTCAATCATCTGATTAACTCTTTCAGAATCTCCTTCTAAAAATACTTCAATCCTTCCATCTTCCAGGTTCCTGACAAAACCCTTTACATTAAGTTTTTCTGCATTATCTTTGATAAACATCCTATAGAATACTCCTTGTACTGTTCCATTAATATAAAGCCTGACTGATTTTTTCATGTTAGGGATAATCAGGAGGTGTTATTAAAGATTTCTCCTATCTAACTCATTATTCACTATTGCAACTGTTTGGCTTGCAAAATATGTCTTTGGTCCAATAGAAACACTTGTGAGAGTTTTTTTGAGCCTTTTCATCTCTTTTTTAGGTAAGCCCTTATGATCTCCCAATATAAACACAGAATCATCAGGAATCTCTGCCTTTCTTATGTCTTCTCCTTTTTTGTCAAGAATAAATACTTCCTTACCTTGCTCTTGAAGTTCTTCAATAACCTTTAGAAAACTCTTTTTCTCAATAAAACAACCAGGAAGAACTTCTGTCTTTTTTCCAGGTTTATATTTATACAAAATCTTCTTAATTAAATTCCCAACATCTTTTTTACTTATATCTAAGTCATCTGTAACTTGTATTTCAATATGTTTTGGAGGATCTGGCATCCCATAGAAGACAAGGTGTAATTTAGTGTCTTTTCTAAAGTCATGAGATAAAAAGAAAGTTGCAATTATGACATGAAGTACAATATCCATCCTGCCTGCTTTCATTAAATCTTTGAAATTTCCTGTTGTTGCTGCATTATTTGAAAAATATATTATGTTTCTCATAACAATTGATGATATTAACAATTATTAAAGTTTGTTATGCAACAGCTTTTTGCGAAGACTTATCAGAAATATAATATTTATCATTTCCAGTAATTTTTTTACCTCTAGAAGTTAAATCTAAAACTTTGTTTTTATCTTGTTTTGCTCTTTCTTTTGCGATTTTTTTTGCTTCTTTATACATCCTATTTGCTGCTTTTTTTGGTTTATTAATATCTACAATTGCAATAGAATGTCTATCCCAATTTTCTCTCCATGTCTCTGTATTTGTAATCAAATAATGACCATCCATAACTTTTGCTTCTATCCTATTTGATTCAAATCCTCCCATAGCAACTAACCTACAAGCGATTACACTATAACTTTTATTTTCTAGAGAAACCTTTTTTCCATTAAGATTATATTCTTTAAGCAATGTTCTTGAATCTTTTGGCATATTATAATTTATTACTATTTTATTTATAAAAATTATTATTCTATAAACTCTATTATTCTATAAACTCTATTATTCTATAAACTCTATTTTATATCCTGCATAACAAACTCAGACTTAGCAAAGATATCTCCAGAATTCACAACCTTGTACATGCCAATAAATCTATCCTCTGAAAATATAACAACTATTTCTCCTGTTTTTTTCTTTTCCTGATTCTTTAAATCACTTTTATGAATAGGTTTACCAGTTAATACTTGTTTTACATTATCCCCCTTAATATCAATTCTTGGATGAAGTTCTGTTATGATTTCTGCGGGGATTATAATTTTTTTTAAGAGTTTATTGTCTTTTGAGGCTTTTTCTAAATCATACAGATTGATACTTGGATATTCTTTATCATTTTCTTTGAAAATTCCTGCACGAATTCTCCTTAATTCAAGCATGTGCGCCCCAATACCTAATTCTTTACCTAAATCATCGACTAACTTTCTAATATAAGTTCCACCTTCACACTCAACATGAAATAAGATATCTTTATCACTTTTTTCTAATAATTCAAATTTTTTGATTTCTCTCTGCCTTTCTTGCCTCTTAACCCTTGATTTTACAGGAGGAGTTTGTAGGATTTTGCCTGTAAATTTATCTTTTATGGCTTTCTTAATCTTATCTAAACTAATATCCTCATGAATTCTCATGATGCCAATATATTCTTTATCTTCTCCTAGAAAATACCCTGTAAGCTTGCATGCACGATTTAATGCAACAGGCAATACCCCTGTAACTTTGGGGTCTAAAGTCCCAAAATGTGAAGTTTTTCTAAGCTTAAGAGTTCTTCTTACAAAATCAGAAACATCAAATGAAGTAGGGCCTGATGGTTTATTTATGTTAATGATGCCAAATTCTAATAGTTCTTGGATTGATTTTTTCATTATATCTCTCCTTTTAGGTATTTCTTTCTTTTATCTTCTGGAAATCTCTCAATAGCATATCTCAACATTGTTCTTGGCACCTCTTTGTAATGTTTTTTTAAGAATTCTTCCTCAACTTCTTGGTTTCTCTTCCCAATTTCTCTTAACATCCACCCTACAGCCTTATGAATTAAATCATGTGTGTCTTTTAGCAAAAGTTTTGAGATTTTTAATGAGTCTTTAAAATCTTTCTTCCTAATAAACGCAAATGTAGCAAGAACTGCAACTCTTTTTTCCCACAAATTATTGGATTTAGTAAGCTTGTATAAAATCTTTCTATCTTTGTTTACTAAATAATCTCCAACAATATTTGGAGCACTTAAATCAACTAAATCCCAGTTATTTATGTTTTTAGTGTTTTTAAGGTAGAAATTGAATATTCTTCTCCTTTGTATGTTATTTGATTTTTTATAACTGCTGATTAATATAAATAATCCAATTAACCTGTGTTCGTGGATTTTGCTATTTAATAGTTCTTGAATTTCATTAAGAGGTAATTTATATCTTTTAGCAACACCCCTCTGAATGGGAACTTTTATTCCTAGAAAAATATCTCCTTCTCCATATTGCCCCTCTCCTGTTTTGAAAAATCCTTGCAAAAGCTTTGCTTGTTTAGGATTTGATAGTTTTTGCAGTTCTTTTTTTAAATCATCTAGCATATTTTTCTAAGAATTATTTGATATATAAATTAGATGCTACCTTATACTATCTAAAACTTTTTTATCTGCTTTTATAAGAGCTTTTCTCATCCTTCCATTATAATAAAATGCTCCTATTTCAATCCTATAAATAGATCCATTATCTCTTATATGACCTGTTAATAAAAAAGGATTATTACCTAACCTTGTAATCCTGGGGGTTTCTTTTAATGCCATTATAAGACTTATATTATTCCCCCATTCTTTTAAATCTTCTTTATCTTCTTCACTTAGGCTAATTACTGGAAGATAGGTATCTATTTTTTTGCCTTTTTTCTCATTAAATAAAATATGAGAGTGATAATCCCCAATTGGTACATTAGACAAAGCCAATCTTGACCTATGTAGTACTTTATCAGAACCAATGCATATATCTTTTGATGTCCTTCTAACCCTTTGAATAGGTAGGGCAGATTCAATAACCCATATATCTCCACTTTTCTTGTGAGATGTATGCCCAAAAACATTTCCAACACATTCTGTA
The DNA here is from genome assembly GCA_002897655.1 of archaeon BMS3Abin17. GTDB lineage: Archaea > Nanobdellota > Nanobdellia > Pacearchaeales > GW2011-AR1 > BMS3ABIN17. The sequence continues at coordinate 13,621 of BDTJ01000031.1, read as the reverse complement.
GTTAATAATTCATAAGATGATCTGAAAATTCCATCAAAACCATGTCTCTCTAAATATACTTTTCCTATGTCCATAAGATCACTTAAAAATATATAAGATTAGGGTATATAAATCTTATTTCTCCAAAGCTTTTCTTTGCTGATGTTTTGGCTGCTTTGTTTTCCCGCCTTTCATGTGCTTTGTTTGTTTTGCCGCAGTTTTTTCTATTTGTTTTCCCGCTTCAACAACTGCGGCTTTCTTCTCTTTTTCTTCTTCCTTTTTCACCCCATCTTCTTTTTTCTCTTCTTCTGGCTTTTTCTCTGCTTTTTTCTTCTTTCCAACATCTGTCGCCTTCTTTTCTCTTTTCTCTTCTCTTGCTTTTTTGAATTTGATTTTATCCAATATATCAACAGCCTCTACTCTGACTATTTCTCCGTCTTTTATCACTTTGACCTTGATTTTTATGGGGGGCTTTCTAATTCCCCTTAACCAAACCATCTCATTAAGCGCTTTATCAACCTTAATTTTTTTTAAATCTCTATCATAAATCTTCATATGTCTTGCTACAAACTCTTTTATTGTCTTAATTGCTTTGTTTGCTTTTTTGTATCTTGGAACACTTCTGCATTTTTCTCTTAGTGGAATTACATATTCTCTTTCAATTTTCTCTGTTTTTGTTTCTGGTTTTTTATCTGCCATTTTTATCCGAAGTCTTTATTACTGTCAATGCAGGTCTAGTTTCTGAATTGTCTATTGGAAGTTTAAAAACTGATTCTAATGTTTTTAATGAATTTTTTAGTGATTTTTCACTTAAACTAAATAAACTTATTTCCCCTTTTTTTTCTTTTGGTTTTAAATATATTCCTATCGAGGTTTTTGAAAATTTATTTTCAACATCCTCAAAATAATCTGTAGTAATACTAATAAGATCTGACCAATTTATGTAGTTATAACCTTTTCCAAGTCTGAGAACATTTCCTCGAGAAAGTAATTCAACAGCCTCGCTAACTTGTCTGTATTCTTTCTCACTAAATTCTAATTTTATTTCTTTCATTTTATCCAAAGTGTGATTTTCTCTGTTTTCTTGGTTTAATGTGAAGTTTTGTTCTTCTCCAGCTTCTTCTGTGCTTTGTAATTGCTGATGGATGAACTCTTTTACCTATCCCGAATTTCTTTAAGACAACCCAAACAGGAGCCCACTTAGTCTGTCTTGCTTTCTTCGCAAGTGTCGCTTTTTTTCCTGAAATTTCTCTTTGTCTCTTAGAAATTTTAGGGACAGAAAATTTCTTTTTTTCTGGATGTTTATTTTTTATAGGCATTTTATCTTGATGCGTGCCTCCCCATTTCTTCTGTATTTCTGAATAACTTCAATCTTGTTAATCTTTCAAAGTTAATTTTAACTTCTTCATGGTAAGGATCAATAATTTTTATCCTTGATATTTCTTCATTACCCATATTAATTAAATATTTTTTTGAGCCATTCTCCATTATTCTATATATTTGAGCCTCCCCTTTCTTTCTTGGAACAGAATCAAAAAAGTTTTTAGAAAAGTCTTTTATTTCTCCCTTTTTGCTATATACTTCCCTTATTCTATCTCTTACAAAATTTTTTCTTTCCCAATTTCTTTCTTTTACTCCATCCCATACAATTGATTCATAATCTACAACAGCCATCTTACTTAATATCCTCCAGAAATTCTTTGCCTTTTTGAGTGAGTTGTCTCCCAGGTTTTCTGCTCCTTACACCCCTAACTGTTTTAGCAATCTCTGTAAAACCTGCCTTATCAGCTTGCTGAAGAATTGTCCTTATTATTTTTCCCCCGGCTTTTATAAATTTTTCTGGCTGAAATCCCCTGTCTTTTTTACTACCATATTTTACTCTAAGCCTATTCACGCCAACAATATTTTTCTTGTAAATCTGTCTTAGAATGCTTGCAGCTCTTTTATACCAGAAATCAGGTTCATCTATTGGCCTTTCCTTTGCAGGACCTGACTTTACAAATTCAACCCATTCAGGAGACTTAAACTCAGGAATTTTCTTCAAAGCCTCTGCTAATCTTAGATTATACTCCTGAGCGTTTAATTCATATATAGACATTTTATTATTCAGCCATTCCTTGCGGAATTAGAGTGGTTTTAACCATTTAGCTTAAGGTTATTCAAGAAAAGAGGTTTATAAAGTTTATCTATGCCCGAGTATCTCCGAGCCACCATCAAAATTACATATTTTCAAATAAAAGAATCAACAGAAAAACAGGCATTGCTATTGGTCTATGGGTCACGATTTCCATAGATTATCTATTTTTCTGTTGTCTTTGTCCATTTCCTAGACATCTTTGCCATGGCAATTACAAATTCCTTAAAACATGATTCATCTTTATAGAAACTAATCCAAATTGTTTGTAACATTTGTTCAAATAAAAATAAAAAATATCTAATCTTCATATCCTTAGACTTACATTTTATCCTAGCTTCGTCCTGAACCCTAAACTGCGTCTCTATTCTCCATCTTTTTTTGTAAGTTCTAATCAAGTTCTCCAACAAAAGCTCCTCGACGTTGGTAGCAAAAACCCAATCATAATTTTTCTCACTTTTTTTATCATAAATTTGTTTTAAAAAAATTAAAATATTTTCTCCAGGATATTTGCTAAAATTTTTATTAACTTTAAATTCATTATAAATTGCAATTTCTTCCCCTGCTTTCATAGGATAAAGAATGGATTGTTTATCTTGGTGTTTAGGAACAAAAATTAAGTAAGGATATTCCAACTTACTTAATTCAAACATTAAGTCCTTATCATAAAATCCCCTATCAAATAAAATCAACTCAATGTCCCCGACAAAGTCTTTTATCCTCAATAAACAATCTATAATCACACTGCTTTTATAATGCCCCATCCTAATTGGCAAACTTATCAAAGGTATTTTTTCTGGTATCTCGTCGGAAATTATGCTACATGTAATGAACTTGAACTTACCTGTTACAGCATCTTTTTTTGTCCAACCATGAATATCAAATCCTTGAACGTCCCCATAAAAATCCTCGTCGGTGTAATCAAATGCAAGCATAACTTTCTTTTCATTTAATTTCAATTTTTTAGATACTCTTGAAATATAATTTAGATAAGCATCTCTTGTCATCGCAGGCAAACACTCTTTTATTCGACGATAAAGTGTATCTGCTTTATTACTCACAGTTTCAACATAGGTATTATGTGATGACGCATCCAATAAAGGTATGATTAATTCAAAACCCGTTATTGAGTTTTTGTCGTAAGATATATCTAGTGAATTATTAATAAAATGTTTTAATGTTCCCAAGTTAAACATTAACTTTGTTTCATTCATCTACAACCACCACATAAACTTTTTTACCTATGAATTCTTTAGGAAAATCTATTCTAGCACTTGTTCCAAATGGTTTCACTACTCTCTCTATAAATCCCTTTATTCCTCTTAAGGTTAGGGTTGACTTCTTGGTTATACTTACTCTTTTCATACCTATCTATTAGATAGGTTAAGTATATAAACTTTTCGTGAGTATTATAAAATACTAAATCTCATGCGGAGATACTGTGCCCCATAAACTTTTCATGTTGTTTTTCTTTTTCTATATAAGCCTGTGCCATTGCAAGACCTAGTGAATCTACACTTAATCCAAAACTTTTTAAATCAGAGACAATAATAGAATTTACAGTATTTAATCTTCTTTCTAAATCGGGCCTTGGAGTAAGAGCAAGATCTTTTAATATACCTCTAGAAAAGAGATAACTTGTACCAGATCTAGGTAGTAATAACCAGTGTTCTTCAGGAAGCTTCTCATGATAAACTATTTTAAAATCTGGATCTTCATAGAGAATATCTTCTTTTTCCATAATTTACAGATATTATGTTTCTTTTTAATATTTTATATAATACAAGGTATATTACCTAACATTCTTTCGCCACTTTTTTATAACAATTACAAATCCAATGGCCTTTGCAGTATATCTCTTTCCGAGTTTATCAATAATTTCATTTGTGTATTCTTTTACTTTAGATTTATCATGTCCTGCACTTTTCAATACAGAGATTCTTACACTTCCGTGGTTTTTGAAATGATCCTGCAGAGTTTTAATGAAATTCTCTGTTATTCCATTCTTTCCTAGTTGTATATTGGCTTGTTTAATCATGTTTTTCAATATCCTTTTTCTTTACTTTAATTATCTTCACTTTTTTAACCCCAAAAGTTCCTATCTTCATCCCCTTTTTCTTATAAATATCTTTCCCTTTAAATCTGTGGATTATAACATCTGATTTGTTTTTTTTCCAGTCTCTGCTGTATTTTGCACAGAATATAGATGCCTCTTTTATATCCCCTCTTTTTGCCTTTCCTTTTATATTCACAAAAGGGCTTCCAGGTGCAGCTGTATGAAAAACCTCTTCATTTTTTTCAACTTGCGCAACTAGTTTTTCATTACTTTTCTCATCCTTACCCGCTAAAATTGTTGTTCCTGCTTTTGTTGTTAGTTCTCTGAATTTTATTTTTTCCATTTTTGCAGAGCCTGTTTTAATTCCTCGTGTGTTTTTGAATATTCTTTAAGAGACTTCTTTTTTAAAACAGCCTCAACTGCCTGCCTCATTGCTTTTGCTCCAGCAGTTGACCCTTGTGGATGTCCATGAATGCCTCCTCCTGCCTGAATAACTAAATCTTTTCCAAGGTTTTTTATTAAAAAAGGCACATGTCCCGGGTGTAATCCACCTGATGAGACTCCTAATGTTGGTTTAATATTATGCCATTTCTGTTCCAGCCTTAATTTTGTTTCTTTCACACTCATTTTTTCAATATCTTCTTCTAACTCTTTTATGCTTTGAATTTTTCCTTCTAGTTTTCCAATACCTGTACCAATGTGTAACTGATCAACTCCAATTAATCTTGCAAAATCCCCAATAACTATCATACTCATCCCATGGTCTGGATTTCTGTCAAAAGCAGCATGCATTGCTCTATGGGCATGAATAGCCATTTTAAAATTAGCTTCTCTTAAAGTCTGCAAGGCTGCCCAACCAGCAGTTAAAATGTCAATCATTACATATTTCCCCCCCAAATCCTGAACTAATTGTGCCCTCTTTATCATCTCTTTTGTTTCTGCTGTAACATTAACAAGATAAGCTTTTCTTTCACCTGTTTCTTCTTCTGCTTGATGTGCTTTTTCTAATGTTCTTGCAATTCTCTCTTCAAAAACATTAAACTTTTGGCTCGCGAGATTTTCATCATCTTTTACAATATCACATCCCCCAATCCAAGACTCATAAGCTGATTGCGCGTGATGCCTTGTGTTTAATCCTAGTTTTGGCTTTATTATTGTTCCAACCAAAGGCCTTGATTTTATCTTCATAAATTTTCTTACACCCTTTATTCCATATCTTGGTCCTTTGAAACTTTTTAAAATAGCTTTTGGAAAAGAAACATCCTGCAATCTTATTGATTTTACAGCTTTCATCCCAAAAATATTTCCAGCAATACTTGATAGGATGTTGGGAACATTATCATATTCAAATAATTCCTGAGGATAAGCTATTTTGACATAATCTCCTTTTATTGAAAAAACCTTTGCCTTTATCTTATTAACATAATCTCTTGCCTTTATTTCTGTCCATGTTCCCACAGAACTTTCCAGTGCAACAGTGTCCGCGGCCTTTTTCATACTAAGGCCTCTTGCAGGCTTAACTTTAAACAGACAAACCAAGTCATTCTTTGGCTTGTATTTTAATTCTATAAAATCAAATTTTTCTTTTGTCATTTTTACCCCTCTTAATGTTTTTAATAATAAAACTAATAGAATAATCCTTAAAAATCTATCTTAAACAAGTAGGAAAATCCCCGTGTTTTTTGTGATAAGATATGCATTCGCAACATATTCCGTGCCTCTCGCACCATGTTTCTGCACAAGGGCAGTCTTTTTCATTTTCCTCTTTATTTTGACATGGTTTTCTTGTCATTTTATAATTTTTTCCATACAGCAATACAAAAACCAGTATTCTCAGTGGTTAATCTTGAAAATTTTGTCTGGTGTTGTGCATAATATTTACAATTTCTTCCAAAAATTCTCTTCATTAATCTTAAAAATCTTTCTTTTGGCATTTCATTTAAATGAAATGGATTTGTAATATGGGGTTTTCCATTTTTGTATCTGAGCATGGGAGTGGATAATATAACTATCCCTCCTTTTTTTAACATTCTTTTTATATTCCTTAAAAAAGGAATACAGTTTTTTACATGTTCAAGTGTCTCTATACTAACAATAGTATTAAAATATTTATTAGGGAATCTAATTTTAAATAAATCTTTCTTGATAAATTCTATTTTCTTATTTCTGTAATGTTTTTTTGCAAACCTGATTGTTTTATAGTCATTATCAACACCAATAACTTTTCTTACCATTTTTGAGAGAATTTTTGACCCCTATCCAGACCCGCAAGCACAATCTAATACAATATCCCCTTCTTTAATATATTTAGAAGCAAATTTGTATCTTACTATATGTCTTTTTTTATTGGCAATATCTTGGTCATTTCTTTTAATTTTGAGTTTTGGATCATTCATAAAAAATAATCTTTCATCACCAATCACAACTTCCCCACAACACTCCCTTTGTCTGTATCATCAACAGCATAACCTTCTTTTTTTAAGACTTCTCTCAGGGCATCTGCTTTTTTCCAGTTTTTTTTAGCTCTTGCAACTTCTCTTTCTTTCACAATCTCTAAAATATCTGTCGGAATCTTAATTTCCTCTGTTTCTAGAAGTTTTAATCCAAAAACTTCATCTATTTTTTTTATTGTTCTTAATTTTCCTATTGCTTTTTCATCACGAACTAATCTCCATAAGACTTGCAGTGCTTTGGGAGTGTTAAGATTATCCTCCATTGCGTCTTCAAACTCACTTATATATTTCTTGTTAATTTTTTTGTCATCTTTTATTGTTGAGATTATATTTTTTAGCCTTTGATAAGAGATTTTAGATGCTTTCAATCCCATCCATGTAAAATTTAGTTTTTGATTGTAAATTTTAGTCAGATAAAAATATCTTAATTCCATTGCAGAATAATCTTTCTCTATTATGTCTCTTAAATTATAGAAATTGCCAAGAGATTTTGACATTTTTCTGCCATCAACAAGAATCCATTCATTATGCAGCCAGTATTTTACAAATTTTTTGCCTGTATGTGCTTCTGACTGGGCAATTTCATTCTCATGATGCGGGAAAATCAAGTCTGTTCCCCCTGTATGTATATCAAAACTCTGTCCAAGATATTTCATTGACATAGCAGAACACTCAATATGCCATCCAGGCCTTCCCTTTCCAATTTCTGTATCCCAAAAAACATCTCCATCTTCTTTTGTATAAAATTTCCATAGTGCAAAATCATTCACATTATCCTTGTCATACTCGTCTTTCAACATCCTTTCGCTTGCACCAGCTTTTAATTTCTTGATTTTTGTTTTGGATAATTTCCCATACTTTTTGAATTTTTTAATAGAAAAGTAAATTCCATCATTTGTCTTGTATGCAATCTTTTTTTTCAGGAGATTTTTTACAATCTCAACCATCTCTTTAATATGTTCTGTAGCTGTCGGCATAACTTCAGGCATTTCAATATTCATATTTTTAATATCTTCTAAAAATCCTTTTTCATACTCTTTTGTGAACTCTTTCAGACTCTTTCCTTGTTTTTGACTGTCTCTTATTGTCTTGTCATCAACATCAGTCAAATTCATGACTTCCTTTACTCGATAGTTCTTAAATTTAAGATATCTCTTCAAAATATCTGCAAAGGTATAAGCTCTTAAATTACCTATATGAACATAATTATAGATAGTCGGACCACAGACATACATTCCAACATTATTTTTATTGATTGGTTTGAATATCTCTTTTTTTCTTGTTAATGTATTGTATAACTTTAAATTCATATATAATTTAAGAAATACTAATTTTTAAATTCTTTTAATTGAGAATTATTCTGATTCTATAAACAAATCAACATCAATAGAAGAACCATAAAGGTTTCCATGCTTGTCTACTTCTATAGAATACCTTATCCCGCAAGGAGGGGCTGTATCAGGTATATCAAATCTAACAAAAATAGGATCTTCCATTATGCTTCCAGCAGCAATCTCAATCCCGCTCCTTTCTCTGCCAAGAGCTATGAAGTCATCTGCCTCAGAAAGCCTTAGATTACAATCTGCTTCTTCTGCCTTGATACTATATCCAAATGAGTCTTGTTCATCATCCACATTTCTTATTGAGATTGCAAAACCAGAATTACCTGAGCCTTTTTTAATTTTTACAATTCTTGATGAAGGGTATATGATAATCTTTTTTGAGGTGTCTTCTGCGAATAACTTCTGTATTTCACCTTTAATAGATTCATCAATGCTGTCTATATTATCCACTGCTCCACTAAAAATAGTCCTTACTAAAACCAAACCAAGAATTAGAACAGTCATAAGTAAAACTATGGTGACTATTGTTCCCACACTCATCTCCATAGCTGCTTTTTTATCTCTCATTTTATGCTGGGAAACTTGGAACCGCATTTAGTCCCTGAATTGTAAAGTAAGCAGTTACTGCAATAGTGGCAATAAATATTATCACTCCTAAAATTATCCCAATAATATTAAGTTTTTTAGCTCTTTTTGACAACTCTGATTTTTCTTTTTTAGATTTAGAGAGTCCGATAACTCCAAGAATTATCCCTGCTAATGGTTGAAAAAAAGCTAATACAATACTAACTATTCCCAGTGTATATGCTATAGTTCCAGAATCTTTTTTGTCACTCATATTTAATTCCTCTTTTAATAATTAATTTAATCAAATACCATTTATAAACATTTTTAAAATCCAAAAGGGATCTTAAAGACCCAAAAAATCATGGATTTTCGATATTTTGAAAACTCTAAAATTGTCCTCTAATAGTAATCTCTTCTTAAGTACTTTATTCCTCCCATGATAATTAAAATCGCTCCAAGGAGAATTATCCATTTTTCTATAGATACAATAAAATTAGGCATATTAATTAGTCCAAGTGCAAAGTTTATCTGGTAAAGTGCAACTATCAAATATAACAAAAAACCAGTTACTGCAAATCCTCTTTTCATAAATAATATAATCTTCCTATATTTAAAAACCTTTTTGAAAGGGATGGGCAGAGAGGGGATCGAACCCTCGACGCCATGATCTTCAGTCATGTGCTCTCCCACTGAGCTACCTGCCCGTTAAAATATGAAGATTGTCGGCTTTTTTAAATCTTTGTTGTAGGGAAAATATTAAAAGTAATATTTCCCACACCTTATCATGAAGAAGAGAGTGTTTGGTTCAATACTGACAATTATCGCTATATTATTGGCATTCAATCTTGTAAAAGATATAGATTTTTATGAGGTTTATCTTATATTTAGTGAGATTAATTTTGTTTATCTCTCACTTGCCTTTTTTGCAGGCTTATTTGCTTTTTTATTATGGAATCTTAGGTTTAGAAATTCCTTAAGAGAGCTTGTAAAGATCAAATATGTCAAATTGCTTCCAGTATTGTTTGCAGGTTTATTTGTAAACATGGTAACTCCGGGTTCAGGAGTTGGGGGAGAGCCTGTAAGGGCATATTATTTAAGCAAGAAGTACAAAAAACCAAAAACTAAATTTTTAGGCTGTATCTTTGCAGACAAATTCTTTAACTTATTTGTCTTTATCTCTCTTGTCATAATCTCCTTATTGTTGGTAATAGTTTATTTTGACATCCCAAAAACCACAAAATTTATACTTGAGGGATTTTTACTTTTATTGTTTTTTTTGGCATCACTGTTTATTTACTTGTTTTTCAGAAAACATAGGTTAAACATTAAACCAATCACAAGAAAACTTTACTTGTTAAGGTTAATAAGAAAAAAATTCCCCACCTTTGTGCAATTTAACAGATATATGAGTAAAAGATTAGATAATTTTCTTGTTCTATTCAGAAAGGTAATACTAAACAAAAAGAGATTTTATTCAGGAATTTTCTTATCCCTCTTGATTTGGATGTTCACATATCTTATATCTTATTTTTTATTTTTATCTTTTAGAGTTCAAGTTAATTTTATTTCAGTCATAACAGTTGTAACACTTGGTTTCTTTTTTGGAGATATCTCCCCTATTCCAGGAGGTATAGGAATGGTTGAAGGTGTTATGTTTTTACTATATTCTGCAATGGGGATATTTGAGCCAATTGCAATAACAGTGGCCTTGTTGAGCAGGGTGATTTATTACTTCTACACAATATTAATCGGAGGAATTGCTTTGGTTTATCTTAAGCATACAGTTGAGTAAGGTTTATAATAATGGGAGATAATTGATTGGTATGGTTAATATAATGATATTTGGAGATAGTATAGTTTTTGGTGGTTGGGATGATGAATTAGGTGGATGGGCAAATAGATTAAAGATTTTCTGCATGAAACATAATGATGAACATAATGTTTTTAATCTTGGCATTGTAGGAGATCGTTCAGAATGGTTATTAGAGAGATTTAAATTTGAGGCAGAGCAAAGATTAAGCGAAGAGGAAAATATCATCATTTTTGCTATAGGAATGAATGATTCATATGCGATAAAACCAGAAAAATTTGAGGAAAATATAAAAAAATTAATTAAATTATCAAGGAAATTTACCCGTAGGATTCTTTTTGTAGGGCTAATTAATGTAATAGAAAAAGTAACAAATCCTGTCCCTTGGTGTAGAGATGCTTTTTATAAAAACAAAAATATAGAGCAATTTGATGGTGTTTTGAGAGATATTTGCATTAAACATAAATTATCTTTTATAGAAGTTTATAACTTATTTGGTAAAGATGATTTTTACTTACCTGATGATGGGCTTCACCCAAACCCAAAAGGTCATGAAAAGATATTCAATCTTGTAAAAGATTTTTTAATTAAAAATAAATGGATATAAAATGACAAAACGAGTTTTTATAATTCATGGATGGGAAGCACTTCCCAAATCAGATTGGTTTCCTTGGATTAAAAAAGAATTAGAAATCAAAAATTATGAAGTTAATATCCCTGCAATGCCAGATACAGATGAACCAAAAATAGAGCCATGGGTTTCTAAAATAAAAGAAATTGTTGGAGAACCAGATGAAAATACTTATTTTATTGGTCATAGTATTGGTTGTCAGGCAATCTTAAGGTATCTTCAAACATTAGAGAACAAGAAAATAGGGGGAGTAATATTTGTTGCTGGGTGGTTTAATCTGAAAGAATTTGCTTACAAAGAAGAACCGGATGATGAAGAAGAAGCTAGAGCTATTGCTAAACCTTGGATAGAGGGCTCAATTGATTTTAATAAGATAAAACAAACAGCAAATAATTTTACAGCAATCTTTTCAGATAATGATCCATATGTCTCTTTAGAAAACAAGGATATATTTGAAGAAAAACTAAGTGCGAAAATTATAGTAGAGAAAAATAAAAAACACTTTAGAAAAATAGATAATATAACAGAACTCCCAATTGTTCTTGAAGAATTATTGAGAATTTCAGAAGAATAGTTTTTATTACATAAATGCTTATTAATCTAAAGTTATCTGCTAATTTATGGATTTATTTATGCCTTCAGAAAGAATTATAGAAGAAATCTGCACAAATCCTGAGAACTTAGTTAAACAGTATACTATATTTGAATTTCCTAAGGAGAACTCTTCTACCCTTGAAACTCATTTAAGGTCAATTTTTAGCGGGGTTTCTCACCAGATTGCAGAGTTCTATCATTGGGGCTTAGATATAAAAAAGAATATGATTACCCAAAAATTACAGCTTGTACTTGAAGCTCTTACAAATTCAGTTGCGCACAGTTTAGAGAAATCAATTCATTATGGTTTATTTCTGGGGGATAAAGGGGTTTGTCATGGTTTTAGAGATTTTGGAGATTATTTTAAATCATCAATTATTAAACAGAAGTTTGAAAATAAGGAAGAAGTAGCAAAAAAAGACGGGATTACAAAAGGATTTTCTGGCTGTCATGCCGGTGTAGAGCATTATCTTTATCCTTACTCAGACACAATAGAAGTAGATACAAATAAAGGGATTTTATATTGTGTTCAACTAAAGAAAAGTTTAGATAAAAATGTAAGCCGGGAATAGGCCACCTTCTGTTGTTCTTTGTTTCTCTAAAATTATAATTTAATTCTAGATATTTCTTTTTTTAAAACAGGCATGTCTCTTTTGATAATGTTCCAGACTCTATCTAAATTTATTCCAAAATAAGCATGAATTAATACATCTCTAAACCTCGCAATATCTTTCCAAGGAATATTTTTATATTTTTTTGTGAAAGAATCAGGAAGATTTTTTACTGCTTCTCCCATAACTTCAAGCCTTCTTAATGTCGCATCTACTACAAGTCTATTTGTTTCAAATTGCTTCTTAGTTAAACCCTTAACAGATTCTTGAATCAAATTTATATTTTCAAGAATGTCCTTAATGAATAATTTTAAGTCTCTTTTCATATTATCCTTAATTCCTCCTTCAGAATACTGTCTTTAATTTGAGGTTTTATAGCACTATACTCCACTAAGTCCACTTTTTTACTTATTGAATCTTCTAATAATCTCATTAAACTGACAAACCCGAGCAAACTCATTTTTTTATCTCCAATTTCCACAAGTATATCAATATCACTGCCTTTTTTTTGTTCCCCTCTTGCATAACTCCCAAATATTCCTGCTCTTTCCACTTTATTTTTTTTAAGAATTTTTGTAATTTTAGGGATAATGGATTCAATAGCTTTTGGATATTTTTTTCTTGGCATTAATTGATTGTCTGCTTCACTTTCTTTTTCCACTAATTGCTTTTTATCCAAATTCATACCGAGATATACTCTCTTTTTTAATACTTTTTTTCCTCTTCTCACAGAGAGAACTCTATAATAATACTTCCTCTTATTTCTTTGCTTAATCTCTGTATATACCATGATGATTGCACGTCTACAATATTTATAAATCTTTCTATGTAGACGTAAGGAATTACTGAACGTAAGCCGGGAATAGGCCGCCTTCTGTTGTTCTTCGCTTGCGCGAACAGAACATGTTAACATTCAACTAAGCGGCTTAAAGCCTTGCACCAGTCAAGATGGCTGTTTCATCAAATCTCACTCTTCAAAGTTCCTCGCTTGATTCATTACTCGGAGTGAACTGTGGCATTTCTTTTCCAGAGCTTTGCCTCACGACAACAATCCTTTCGGAAAGTGACTTGTAATTTGGTGGGCGGACCTTCCTCAGAACTAAATTTTGTTAAATATCAAAATTTGCTTATCTAAAAGCTAAGTTCCGGAGTTAACTACCCGACTTACAAAAATAAAGGGAGAAAAGGGTTTTTAAGGGTTTCTGCTGGGGGGGGTTTGCGTATAAACTATTCTTTTAATTCTTAAAGTAATTTAGCCGCCTATGATTATGAATAATTATTCTCGCACAAATTTGACTAAATTTAGAACAAAACTTTAGTTTTGTGACAATTCCAAAAGTTCTTTTAAAACTAGAATGGAAACTTTCTGTATGGCTTCGCTGATGGTAACTAATCAACCAGTTTATTGTATCATAATAAAAGGTTAAATACATTTTTTGCCAA
>BDTJ01000030.1 GCA_002897655.1 archaeon BMS3Abin17 | reverse complement strand
CAAAACAGAAGCATTATTTGTTCCATCAGTTAAATTTCCTGAAACATCCAAATCAGTAAACCATCCTTTTGTTATTCTTGAAATAGATGAGCCTAAGTTTGTGAAGAAGCCTGTGTCTGAAACAGATATGTTTTGATTGAATGTTTGGTCGTCTGTAAATGTGTTTGATTGATTTGTGAAGGCTACATTTGTTGCTTTTATATGGCTGAATGAATTAACAAAAGTAGTAAGCCAACTCTCTAATATATTTAATGTTCCTCCAGAGTTTTCCATCTGGGTTGCATTTGGAATATCTAAGTTATCCCAGTAGTCAGAAGTGTTTACAGCAACAATAGAATAATTAACTGGTTTAGTTGGAATCAAATCAATCCCAATCTGACCTTCGGTAGTTACTTCTAAAGAAGAAATGAAACTTAGATTTCCAACTAAAATTATAAATAAAAAAAGAAAAAATAAAGAAAAAACAGATTTATTAGATGGGTTTGCTACATTCTTTTGTAGTCTTTCCATCCTCTTTATCTGTTTTCCTACTTTAAACATTTCTGTTACCTTTCTAAACTTACATCAATCCACTGTTTCTCAACACTTATGTTAATCTCTGATTTCAATTTATAGTCAGAGGTCGGACTGTATATTTAACTTTCTTTCCATTATGGAAAGTGAAGTTAGCCTTGTCAGTCTCTCGAGCGTAGTTCATATGTTTTACGCTTCGGTCTTGTCCTCGTGAGGATGTTAACCGATATTCGGCTGTTGCAGCAAGACTTTCGTCTTGAAGGGGCTTGAGATGAGTGTCACCCTGAGCAGCTATTCCAATTGCTGTTGAAGCGATTGATAAGTTGTAGAATAAAGTAGTTAATCCTAGAATTGTTGAACTTGCACCAGTTATGTTTGTGTTTGCTTGAGCACCTGCAACTTCATTAGCGACAGTTGGAGCAAGAGTTACACCTACTAGAATAACAATAAATCCACCTATAATATTTCCTAACATTTCATTTCTCACCTCCAAAATCCAAGATAAAATATGATTTTTTGTTCGTCATCATTAAATAGTTAGTAATTTATCCTTTTTATAGTAGAGGGTTGAATTCTACTAGTAGAAAAAAATAGTGAAAAAACCCTCACCTTTATAAATACTAAAAATATATATTAATATGTTTTTGGTGGTGATGTTTTTGGGGGTGGAGTATGCCTGAAGAAGAAGAAAAGATTTCAAAGTATAGTTCTGGTGTGAATATTATTATTAGATTAGATTTATTATGGAAAGACACACATTTACATTCTCGTCAAGGAAGATATAGTTTATGGAATACTGATTTAGATAGAATTTGGTTGGAGTTGGCGAGGGATTTAAATGAAACTCGCTTTAAAGAAGTAAAAAAAGATTTTGATGAGTTTGATAGTCAAATAGAAAATCTTGGTAAAGTAAGTGATTCTGCTCCTGAAGGATTTAGAGAATTAACTGTTGAAGAAATCAAAAAAAGGAATGAATTATATGAAATATTAAAAGATAAACAATTATTTTTATCTCGTCTTGAAAATGAACTTGGAAAAGGAACAACTCCTCCAGATAAAGATGATGATGGATATGATTAAGATGGAGAAAAGTAATGTTGTTGAGATTTATGATAAGAAATTAGATAAAACTATTTCATTTTATCTTGACCCAAAGTTAAAATCTGCTATTGACAATAAAATAAGACATTCTTTATTACAAAGAGATAAAGACCATGTATTAGTTATTGATGGAATGGAAGGTTCTGGAAAATCTACCTTTGCTTTACAAGTTGCAAAGTATCTTGACCCTTCTTTTGATTTAAATAGAGTAGTTTTTGATGCTGAAGAGTTTAGAGAACAAATTTTTAAGGCAAAAAAGGGTCAATGTATTGTTTATGATGAAGCTGTTACTGGTTTTAGTTCTGTTTCTGCTCTTTCTCCAGTGAATAGAGTATTAAAAAGTTTGATGATGCAGATGAGACAGAAAAATTTATGTGTTATAATTGTAATTCCAACTTTTTTTCTTTTGGATAAGTATGTTGCACTCTTTAGAGCTAGAAACTTAATCCATATTTATGAAAATAAAGGGCTTAGAGGTTATTTTAGAGTTTATAATCGTAAAAAAAAGAAATATCTATATCTAATGGGTAAACAAACACTATCTTATTCTGGAAAAAAATGGAAAGTTAATGTTTTTACTAGATTTAAGGGAAGATTTCATGGGGTTTTTGCTCTAGGAGATGAATCTGTTGAAAAAAAATATAAGGAAAAGAAGTTGAAGGCATTAGCAAACACCGAAAAGAATCCTATGAGCTCAGCCCAGGTTAAATATAGGGAACAAAGGGACATAATTTTGTATATGTTGAGGAAACTAAGTAATTTAACATATGAAAAGTTATCAAATTTACTTGGAGACTATGATATAGAGATGAGTTATGTTCAAATATCAAGGATTTGTGCCAAATTTGGTGATAAAGCAGATAAAGTGATAGAAAAACAAGAAAAAGACCTTATAACTGATGAAAAGGGTGTAAAACTACCTTTAAATGATGATTCTAAGCCAAAAGAAGCATAAATAGCCTTATTTTAACATTTTAAGCCATAAAAAGCCGTTTTTTGCTGTTTTTTGATTGTTTTTAATGCTTTTCTTACATAAAATCTGGTAATATTGGGATTTTTCAAGGCATTTAAGAGGTTTTTCGCGGAAAATAGGGGTTTTTTTACATTTACATGATACATATATACTATTAATATAGTTTATTGGACAAAATAATGGGGCAAATCCCTAAGAGAAAGAAAAAAAAGGGTTTATTCTAGGCATTTGGTCTTGTTTTTGAAGTACTCTGCCCTATTTGTGTGTTAAAACTGCTACTCACCCCCCTCTTTCCAGTGGAACTAGGCATCTGGCTCTCTATTTATGTATCAAAAACTTAAAAGTGAGTCTTCTTTCTAGGCATTAGTTATTCGGTGAGCAGTTTAAATATTATTATCTAGGCATTGGTGTTTCCTGGAGATTTTTTCTAGGCACTTGCTTCCTGGAAGATATAAAAGAAGTGTTATAGGGTGTTGTAGAGTGTTGTATTTAGATCTTAATTTTTCTTGATTCTCATAGCATATAATAACTATTAAACACAATGGGGGAAGCATAAAGATAGCAAAAGGGTTTAAGTGTTTCATATAATAGCACAATGGAATAACCCACACTACATAAAAGAATTTTAAACCCCACTCTCTCCCACACTCTGCACACACTCCCACCTAAATTTTTTAACTCTCACTTCTTCCGATTCTCTTAAATTCTGTTACCCCTTTTTAATTAATACAACATAGTTTATGTTGTTACTATCCTTAAATGGTTTAGGGTATATTGTGTTTAATAGTTTTAAACGAAAGATATATAAACCCTTTGTGCGTAATTATATTATCCCAGAGTGGATAAAAAAGAGGGCTTGAAACATAGCCCAACATAATAAAATGAAACAAACAACATATAAAAAGATTGAGATTGAATGGAAAGATATCACCCAATTTCCCCACAAGATAACAGAAGAAGATATAAAAAATTGTGTTATTGAGCAAGTGAAAACTATTGGTTATCTAATAAAAGAAGATAAAAAGAGTATTTGTATAGCCATGAGTCTTTATAAAAGTGGAGAGTTTGGAGATTTTTATATAATCCCTAAAGGTTGCATAATTAAAAAAAGGTTTATCAAATGAAACAAAATAAATACATACCATACAGGACTTATTTAAATAGAGAATCCTATATTAACCAGATGAAAGAACAAGGCTTTAAGTTTATCCTTAAAAAGAATAAGGTCAAATTGATAGTTGGTTTATCTTGTTTGGTTGTGGGGTTTGTAACATTGCCCATTCCAACAGGAAGTATATTTTTAATTGGGTTGGGGTTTTCTCTTTTAGGTATAAGCATGATAGATTTAAAGCAGTATAAAGAAAAAGGTATTAAGAAATTAAAGAATAAGTTAAGGGGGCTTTGAGATGACTTACTATATCCCTGATGGAAGAATAGGTTTTCTTCATGCTTGTATATGGGTTATGATTGCTATCCTCCCTGTTACTTTTATGATGTGTTTAGTTTATAATAATAAAAAATTTGATGGTTCAGCATTCGGTTTATATGGTTATTATTTAGTGAAAGGAATAAGGAGTTTATTAAAATGAATAAAGAGCAGATTTGGAAAGACATACAAGAATTAGATATTCAAATAAGAACTATTAAGATACCAGAGAAAAAAGACAAAGATAAAACCTTTTATGTGGAGGTTGGTTTATTTGAAAGTTTAGGGGAAAGAGGGGATATATTAACAGAGATTTATAAATTATACCCAACAGAAGAAACAATAATAGAAGATGTTAGAATTTATTTAAAAGAATTAAAAGAGGATTTAGAAAATTATGATTCATTAAGTGGTAGAGAAGAAGAGCATCTTAAAGTATTAAATAAAATAAGTAAGGGGTTAGAAGAATGAATATAGATATACCAACAAGAAAAGAAATTAAAGAGATAGTAAGAGAAGAAGCCGAGAAGAAATATAAAAAAGATATTGAATTACTCTGGAAGTATATAAATAAGTTAAGGGAAGATATTAAAATTAATGAAAGGGGGTTAAAAAGATAATGGAAAAAGCAGAACAAGAAATTTTAGTTTCTGAATGTGCAGAAATCCAAGAAAATATCCCTATTGATGAATTAGAACAATATGCAAAAATAGAAGAAATTGTTAAGGGTTTAAATATCTGTGAATCAAAAAGATTAAAGCAGGATGGTTTTACAAATGAATGTTTTTTTAATTCAGATGGAAGCATGACAAAAGATTACACTTACACAATCAAAGAGAAGAAGAAATATTTTTATTTGGATTGTGGAACATCTGGGGTTTTTATGATTGAGAAATCAACAGGAAATATTTTTGGAATAAAAGGATATGGAACAATAAATAAAGCGAAGTGTTGGGGAAACATCCAAGATATTAATGGTGAGGAATTGCACAGAAAAAGACATAATTAATTTATTTTTTTATTAATCTTCTCTAAATGCAGGGAAGTAAAACTAAGCAAGACTAAATAAGGAGAAAAAGCAAATGGAAAATATAACAGATAATGAGAAAAGACTTTTAAGACATCTTTTAGAAAGAGAAATAAAGAGTTTTGGGGAAAGTTCTCCATTAATTAAATTAGAATATGAAGATATTTTAAACAAATTAAAATAAAACGATAGATAAGAAAAATGTTTATAGAAATAGAAGGAGGTAATCAAAATGTCAGAAGAAGAAACAAAACAAGAAGAATGTTGTAAAGAAAAAGCAGAAGAAACAACAGAAACAAAAGAAGAATAAGAAAAGGATTTTTTAAATTTTTATTTTTCCTTTTCTTTTTATCATATTTAATAAACCATTGGGGAGTGGTAGAGCAGAGAAAAGAAGACACTGCTTTATATTAAAAATATCATTATCACTTATACTCCTTAAAAGTTAGGGGGGATTTATTCCCCTCTTTTTTTTATTAACTTAGGTTATCTTAGTTTATGCTTTAAACCCTCTATTATTTAAACATATAATTCTTAGATATATTATGAGTTTATTTAAAAAAGAATGGATTGAAGAACAAGAAGATTTTGAAGCTATCAAGTTTAAGAATCAAAGACGAAATTTAAAAATTGGGAAACAACATGGAAGGACAAATATTGTAAGAGATAAGAAAAGAAAAGCCTTAATGCCTGGAAAGAGAATATCCAAGAGTGGAAATATTTATTATGAAAATCGTCGTAATCGGTCTGATTTGAAGGATAGTAATATTTAGTTAAGTGCCTTCACTACTATCTAACTTAACAAAAAAACCATGTAATAATCTTAAATCTTCATTTAATTCCTTAACCTTTCTGTGCATGTTCTCAGTTATTGTTCTTAATGCCTTGATAGAAATATCTGATTGATTTCTTTTCTTCTTTATTATATTATTTACTAGCCAAATAATTAACATTCCTGCTGCACCAATTATAATGCCTTGATAGATAGTTGGTATTGAATTAATTAATTCTATTATCATTCTATTTTTCTCCCATATTTCTTAATCTGACTTTTATCATTTCTTGTTAGATATTTACAATCATCACTTTTACATGATAGATTATATTCACAGATGTTACAATAACAATTGCTTATGCCAGAGCTAACCTTTTCACAAACTCCGCATAAACATTTCTCTAGTTTATTCTCTTTTGGAAAATTCATCCTCATCACCATACCCTCTCAGATTTAAACAGTAAGTTGATTTGAAAGCTTTATCTTGATAACATTTCTTAGTATCTATATCAAAATAACTTAAGACTTTCTTGTGCTTAACGCAAAATAAATCTATTTCATTCTCTAAAAGAAATCTTAGTTTCTTTTTTCTATTGTCTGATGTATTTGTTGTTTTTATTTTCATTTCCTTCTCCCATATTTCCTACTATTTAATTTAATCCAGATATAAAAGATTAACACAATCAAAGCTATCACAATTAATCCTATCCCAATATATCCAATCCATTTTAGAATGGCTGGGAAATATTTAATAAAATCTATCTCTCTTCCTAAGATATAAACTTGAGCTATTGCTGATAAACCTAACAATACTTCAAAAAATGTTTCTAATTTTCTTTTTATTGTAAAAGTAATTCTATCTTCTTTTTTCTTTGGTTTTGATTTATCTAACAAGAAAACTATTTCAACTAAGACTATGATTCCTAATATTAAAAATAAGATAGGTTTTAATCCGATTAGAAAAGGAAAGGCTTCTGGAAAATTAACTAATATAACTACAAGACCCCATA
>BDTJ01000029.1 GCA_002897655.1 archaeon BMS3Abin17 | reverse complement strand
CTTTTGGAATTGTCACAAAACTAAAGTTTTGTTCTAAATTTAGTCAAATTTGTGCGAGAATAATTATTCATAATCATAGGCGGCTAAATTACTTTAAGAATTAAAAGAATAGTTTATACGCAAACCCATAGATGAATTGTATATATAAATATTGTGTGAAAAGTAGAAAATTTACCGTAAACTTAATTCTCTTTTAATCTTAGCTAGATATTTTTCTAAATCTGCATAATCTTTTTTTCTATCTAGAAGACAAACCAAGATTATATTTGGTTCAACAATTACATAAATCAATCTTATTTCTTTCTTATTTATTGAGAGCCTAATTCTAAAAACTTTAGAATATTTTTTAGAACGGATTCTTTTGTACCTATAAGGATTTTCTTTAATTAATTTAATCTTGTCAAATATAAACCTTCTTGATTTCTCATCCAACTCAGATACTTGTTTTTCAAAAAATTTCAAAGCTTTTACTGTATAATTGTTCATTGTAAAAGTGTTTTGTTGAGTTTTTCTTCAGAAACAAGAGTGTTCTTTTTTGTAGATAATTCTATTAAGTTATCAATCAAATCTATTTCTTTATCACTAAATGTTTCATCAAACTCATTATCTTCAAACACTTTTTCCCTAATACTTTCTGCGGCTAATTCCTGAATATTTCTGTATCCATAAATTTCTGCATATTTTTTAGCAGCTTCAGCAAGGTTCTTTGGTAATTTTAAGTTTATTTGTTCTGGTTTCTTCATGATATCTATAGATACCTTCTGATACTTATAAACTTTCCTATTTTCCTGATCCCAAATTACACCAATTCCTGATTGAATTTAATATATCTTTCAGTGTTGTTGAACCCAAACCTAACCAATTATTTATTTTACTGATTATTTCTGAAGTTGAGGTGCATGTTGGCTGTGGAGTTGTGTCTGAAAGTGTTAATGGATGAGGGTAGGTGTAGGGTGTGTATCCTGGTTTTTGGACATTGTTGTAATAATCAGTATTAAGAATAGTATGTGTTGGATATTGTGCATAAGCACTTGCAGTAGCACTATTAAAAATATTCCCCCATAAATACACAGGTTCAAGTTCCTGAGTAGTCCCAAGCCCCGAATCTTGTCCTCTACCAGGACAATCTAAACAAGGATATCCATTCATTCCAGGAGTATTGCCATCAACCAATTTTGTGCCGTCACACTGGCCCCATGGACCGTCAGTGTCAGGATTAGTGAAACCAACCCTATAACAGGCCAATACTGCAAAATGTTGATAATTGCCATTCACCTCATTATCAAAAATAACTCCGCTGCCTCCTCTAAAAGTCATTGTTGAATATCTCCTTTGCGAGGAAGTAAGTGTAAAATTGTTATTATATACTTCCCATTGACGACACGATCTCGCTTCACTACTTCCAGGAGAGTCACCGCCTCCGTGAGCATGCACCGCAGAATTTATTACAGTATTATACCTAACAACATAGCGACCCCCAGCACCACAATCAATAATAGAACTCAATTTATTCGGATTATTAGGGTAAGTAAATGTATTATCTTCCACATACACTGCTTGAAAAGTTCCAAGAGTTGATGGGGCCATCCAGTCACCGTTACCATAACTTTCTCCCCCTACCCCATTATTTTTGACGTACATTCCTTGTGTTCCATCTGACATATCAAAGATATTATGGTCTATCAATCCATATGTTGGATTTCCATTTATCCAGAGAACTCGTCCATTTAATTTATTAAATTTATTATTGTCTATACGCCAATCTCTAGAATCTCCTGTGACATGGATACCTTTTGCATTAATTGAACCTCCAGTATATCCCGGCACTTCAACAAACTCAAATCCAGTAATACGCCATGATTTTCCGTTTTCTCCTACTACTCTAAATAAAGAATCATAACCACTTGTTCCCGATATTTGATTTTTAATAATTGTCTGCCCTACGCCCGAGCCTTGAATTGTAATTCCTTTTCCTATGATTTCAACCCTATTTGCCCATATACAATCTCCTGCTGGAACACTTACAATATCTCCATCACTTGCTGAATCAATTGCATTTTGAACATCTAATTGATTACAAGATGCAGCGTTAATAATTGTTCCATTTGTTATTGGAGAAACACAAGCTAAATCACTTCCAGAACAATCCTCATCAATCCCATTACCACATATTTCTGTTGCTCCTGGGTTTATATTAGCATTATTATCATTGCAATCATTTCCACTGCAAGTTATATTATCACTATTATAACCGTCGCTGTCTGCATCACAGTTTCCAACAGGACAAGCCCCACAATCTGCAGGACAACTTGAACAACTCTCCCCACTATCACAATTTCCATCTCCGCAAGTTGGTGAAGGTGCTTCACTGCAACCCACAGAAACTCCATTTCCTGCGTTGTATAATTCAGAAACCTCGCTTGATGTTAATGCCCTGTCATATATTATAACTTCGTCAATTGAGCCGTTGAAATATTTATTGTTATTGCTATCATATCCTATATTAAAGGTATTATTATTTGAGGAAATATCATAATCTCCAGCCCCAATTTTCTCAATATTTCCATTTAAATAAATAATAGTATTAGTTTTATTATGAACAATAGTAATATGATACCAGTTTAAGATACTGTAAGAATTAGTACCCTGAATCCATCCTGTTGCATCTGTATAAAATGTGGGTTTATCAATAGTCCACCTAAGAGTATATCTTATGCCTGCACCAGCTTTTTGATGCAAGATATAATTATTTGATGCCTCAATAGGATATATCCATACACTAAAAGTAAAATTTTTTGAGCCAATATTGAAATTATTAGCACTTACATAATTCCCATCACCATCAAACACTGCCCCTTGTCCTAATTTTCCTGTATTAAATGTTGCTCCTGTTACCTGCCCATCATTCCCATTTCCCGAACTATCACTCGCATCACCTTCAAAATGATATAATGCAACTACATCACTGCAATCTGTTGTTATGTCAGCACTTACAAAACTCATCAAAATTACAAATAAGAATAATGCAAAAACACTTCTTTTATACATAAAGGGTATAGGTGAATTGTATATATAAAGATTATTAAAAAGTGGCGTTGTCCGGAATGAAAAATTTCTAAGAGTAAAATTGAAAAATTAGCCAAGTTTTTACGTGTAAAAAAATCTATTCCGGACAACGCCTAAAAAGTAAAGAATTTATAAATATAGGAATTCTAAGAAGAGTAGATGAAAAAGAGGTCAAGGCATTTATTGAATTATGCAATAGCTGTACTTTTTATTTTAGTTATACTATTCTTAGGGGTCTCTAAAATTAATTATTCTGGTCTTGCCTTACTTAGTGGAGAAGATGTGGCTGTAACAAGAGATTTGTCTGATTTCCAGCAAGCTAACCAGGAGTTTACAGTAACACTTCAAATAGAAACAAGAAATAATATAACTTCTATAGGTATTGATGAATATTTTCCAAGCGATTGGCAAATAACTTCAATAGATTGTTCTACTCTAAGAGGAGAATACTGTTTAAACAGTTCTAATAAGATTGAAATTTTATTGTTTAAAGACCCGCTTGTAAGTGGTTTAGAAGACACATATATCACTTATAACGTTCTTCCCAACTCAGATACAGGAACTTTTAGTGGGACTTGGGAAAGTATTGATCCTGATTCAACTGGCTCAATTAGGGGAGATTCAGATATTGGTGGGGGGCAAGTAATTGATGATTTTGATGGAGATGGAATTGAAGATTCAATAGATAATTGTCCTTATGATTCTAACACACTTCAGGCAGATGAAGATGGGGATAATGTGGGAGATTCATGTGATAGGTGTCTTGGAACAAGCCCAGTTTCAATTTTAAATGTTAATCGATATGGTTGTGTCTTCCCTGATTACTCTAAATTTTCGTCTTCATTAACAACAAACTTCATAGATTCGCCTAATTTAAGGAATTTACCAAATCTAACTTTGGGAATTGAAGGAAAAGGGATGATTGTCTTTTTTAACAAATTAATAAATTCAGAAAATCTTGATTTTGACACCTATGTTCATATAAATGATAGATTAATAGGTGTTGATTCTAAAATTCTTACTTCTTTAAATAAAACAGCAAGACTTCAATTCTATAATATCAATTTTATATCCCCAAAAACAGTGTTCAATGGAATAGAGTGTTCAGGATGCAGAGAAATAAGTTATGTTGGTAAGAATTTTACAGTTGAAGTCCCGCATTTTTCAAATTATAGTATTGAGGAAGGATATGTTTCTTCTTCAAGTGATGATGGTGGAGGTTCTGGGGGGGGCGGAGCCACTGGGGGAGGAACAGATTCTTGTGTTGCTAATTGGGATTGCACTGGCTGGACTATTTGTAAAGATAATATTAAAACAAGAACCTGTATCGATGCAAAGAATTGTTCAAACCCTTCAGACAAACCTGTTGAAACTCAATATTGCTCATGCGTTGAGGAGTGGGTGTGTGATGACTGGGCCCTCTGTAAAAAAGAAAAGCAAACAAGAGATTGTATTGATTCTAGTGGTTGTGGGGCAATATTTGACAAACCAGAAACAGAAAAAAAATGCTCACTAGAACCAAAAAAAGCAGGCATACTCCCTATT
This sequence comes from archaeon BMS3Abin17, assembly GCA_002897655.1. GTDB lineage: Archaea > Nanobdellota > Nanobdellia > Pacearchaeales > GW2011-AR1 > BMS3ABIN17. The sequence continues at coordinate 14,067 of BDTJ01000029.1, read as the reverse complement.
TTTTATATTATCGCCGGAATTTTGATTTTAGCCGCCTTAATTATTGTAGTACTTATAATAAGACATTTTAGAAAAAAGATGGAATTTATTTCTCCTCCATTGCAATAAGCCCAACTCCAAGTGTCAAGAACCACCAGTCACAGACTGGTGGCATGCAATGCCACAGTCTTGGTTCTTGAACATCGTCAGAATTCCACGAGTGGTAATTTCAACCAGACCACTCGTCAAATAGACGAGTGGAATTCTGAGATTTAAAATTTAATAAGTGAGAGCGATAGGATACTTTTAAAAAATCTGAATACTAAGTTTTTGTATAAAATGACAATCAACAAACAAAAAGCAGATAAATTATATGATAAAAGCATAGAGGTTTTGAAAAAAGAGATTTCCAAACCTTTATAAACTACAGTTTATATATTGAAACTATGGTAAACATATATGAACCACAGTTAACAATACTGCAGCAGGGAATTTTAAGATATTTATTCATAAAGGCAGGAATGACATTTAATGCAAGAGGTTTGGCAAGGCCTCTTAACAGAACACAAGCAGGCATAATAAAAGCTCTTCCTAAATTAGAAAAAGAGGGTTTGGTGAAAATAAAAAAAGATAAGGATTCTGGCAGGTGGTCAATTGAGCTGAACAGGGACAATTCAAAAGTCATTGCCATGAAAAGAGTGGAAAACCTAAAGATGTTTTATGAGTCTGGCCTTGCTGGAGTCTTGGAGGAAAAGTTTCCAGGAAGCACAATAATATTATTTGGAAGTTACTCAAGAGGAGAGGATAGTATGGAAAGCGATATTGATATTGCAGTTATTGGCGTAAAAGAAAAAGATATAAATTTAACAAAATTTGAAAATCTGCTTGAAAAGAATATTATTATTAATTTTTATCCTTCTTTCAATAAAATCCATAAACATTTAAGGGACAGTATATTAAATGGAATATTGCTGTCTGGGAGTGTGGATATATGAAATTACCCAAGGAATTTGAATATTATATAAAGAAAGGTGTGGTTAAAAAGTCAAGCCAGAACAAGCCAAGAGCAGAATTTTTGATAAAAGAATCTGAAGTTTCAATGGAAGGGCTGAAAGAGAGAATTGAGATAATTGGAATAAATGATAAAAACGCAAATTCTATAATAAAAGATTGCTATGATATTATGATGGAAATAATAAGGGCGAAACTTCTTTTAGAAGGATATAACTCTTCAGGAAGCTATGCACATGAAGCAGAAATTTCTTACCTAAAAAAACTTGGATTTCCAGAGGGTGAAATCTCTTTTTTAAATGAGCTGAGATATTTTAGAAACTCAGTCACATATTATGGCAAAATCCTAAACAAAGAATATGCTGAAAAAGTGACTGCATTTCTCAGAAAAATTCATCCTAAATTAAAAAAGCTTGTAGTTGCGAGGAAGAGGTAAAATGACAATCAATAAACAAAAAGCAGATAAATTATATAATAAAAGCATAGAGATATTGAAAAAGGTTCAGTTGCCTAATGGCGGGACATATGCAACTCCTTTGGGTGTAAGATATCCTTATGTTTACCCAAGAGATCATGCAGTGGTTATTCTTGGATTTTTATCTGCAGGTTTAGATGACAGGGCAAAAAAAGCATTAAACTTTATTTTAAGTGTGGACGCTGATTCAGGAGCATTTCCCCAAAGACTTGATTCTAATGGAAGAGATGCTTCATATAAACCAGTTCAGATTGATGGGACAGCTCTCACTTTAATTTCTCTGGCTAAATATATTGATAAAACAAAAGACATTGCACTTGCAAAGAAATACTGGAAGAGAGTCAGAAGAGCTGTTGAATATATAGTGGAAAACTTTGATGAAGAAAAAGAGCTTGTTTATACTCCAAATTCAATACATGAGTTTCCTCCAACAGAAGAGGGATTTGAAATTTGGGCTAACTGCAGCTGTTATCTGGCTTTAAAGAGAATGTCTGAACTAAGCAATAAAATAAAGAAAAATAAAAATCAATGGAACAAATACGCTGAAAAACTGAAAAAAGGGATTTTAAAACACTTATGGAATACAAGAGAAAAAAGATTCATGAAAACTATAAGGATTAAAGAATCAAGCTCTGTTTTATTAGATGTTGATGCAAGTGAGTATGCAATTGGAAAATTTAAGGTATTACTTGACTCAAATGAAAAAGTAAGATTAACAGTAAAGGAGATTGAAGAAAAGCTTTGGAATAAACAACTTGGTGGAATTTGCAGATATCCTAAATACAGGGGAAGAAATAACGGGGGTTGGGGTCCTTGGCCTCATTTCACATTAATTATCTGCAGACACTACATAAGGCTCAAAAATCAAAAAAAAGCAGACCAATATCTTAATTGGGTTATTAATATTGCATATAAAGACCAGTTACCAGAGCATATTGCCACAGTAGAAGAATTTGAGGAATTTGTTACTGATTTTACTGAAGCAGGAATATTAAGACCAGACAGAAAAGTCCTGATAAACAATACAAGAAAACACCCAATGTTCAAAAAAGGAATAGCATATATAACAACTCCTTTGGCATGGCCCCATGCAGAATTCATCAGGACATGGAATTTGTACAAGGAGACCTTTAAGGTAAAGTAAAATGTGTTTTATAGAGATGATGATTATCCCTGCAGGAATTATTATATTTGAGTCTGGATTATCAAATATATCTTATATGTGCAGGTGTTTGTTTGGGAAAAGGAATAATCACAATAAACTATAAATAAGCTGAATACATCTAAATATACATGGGTCTAGGAGCAATAATCGGGGTTGGAATGGGAATAATTTTTTGGGAAGGAACTTCTTATTTAAAGAAAAAATATTCTTCAAAAAGAGAAGAACCAAAATACAAAAATCTTGAAGAATGGAAAGAGCATACTCGCCAATTCGGGAGAGAACGTCAGTCCATGTATGAAGATGATGATTGTTAATTTCTCTACAAGAACATATTAAACAACCTCTTCTCTCAGTAAGTTTTATATACTATAACTCCTATAATTATTATAATAAATATAAAGATTATAAGATGGAAAATACAACAATTGCAATAGATAAGAAAGTCAAAGAGAGAATGAAAGAATTTGGGAATAAAGGAGAAACTTATACAGATATAATAATTAAATTAATTGAAAGTGCAAAAGAGAGACAATTGCATGATTTACTAATGGACGAGACAAATACTATTTCTATAGAAGAAGCTTTATCAAATGCCAAAAAAAGATGGCAAAAGTAATTGTGACAAAAAGCTTGGAAAATTCAATAAATAAAAAATTTAAGGAAGAATCAGTAAAGATTTTTGAGTTAATTTATTCTTTAAAAGATAATCCAAAAAAAGGAAAACCTATGGGGCAGGTTGGAGGAATTTTAATAAAAGAATTAAGATATAAATCATTTAGGTTTTACTTTATTACTGATGGTTATAAGCTAAAATTACTTGATATTAATGAAATTACAGATATATTAATCAAATTTGTTAGAATGTCTGATAAAAAAGACCAGCAAAAAGCAATAGATGAGATTAAAGTTATACTGAGGAAATTTGGCAAAGAAGGTTTTTAGGATTAATCAGGATATGGGATTTGGATAAGGAGATGTTTGAGGTAAAATAAAATGTGTTTTATAGAGATGATGATTACTTATATGTGCAGGTGTTTATTTGGGAGAAGGATGGAGTACAATAATTCTTAAAAAGCACTATTGAATTATTTGGAGATGACAACTTATGCAACAATTGAAGGATATAAAGATGGGTTGGCGTCACCGTTTACGTTTTGAATCAGAGAGCCCCATTGAATGCCCCTTATGCCATAAAGGAGTAAAGGTAGTCTTTATTATTCATTCTACTCGTGGAACAATATCACAATTATTTATGATGTGTCCTTTATGTAAAGATACATTTATTGGGGAGTACGTTCAAAGTTCAAGAGATGATGTTTATTATTTTAAAGAATTTCATGATTATAAAAACCCAAGGAGCGAAAAAGAATTTTCACAAAACATCAAAGATATTTCTGAGAATTTTGTTTTAATTTATAACGAAGCGGAATCTGCTGAAGAATTTGGTTTAAAACAGATTTGTGGAGGAGGGTATAGAAAAGCTTTTGAGTTTCTAATTAAAGATTATTTAATTAAAAAGAAATCTCCATCTTTGAAGATGGAGTAATGAATCTCCACTAATTATTTATTCTAGAAAATATTGATTATAAGAGCCGAGATACTCGGCTCCATGAATGTTTCAATTAGTTGGAACTTTCTAGAATAAATAAATGTTTGTATTCGCTTAGCGAATGCTCTGGAGGAAAAATGGAACAGCAATTAATGATAAACCAGTACAAGAAAACTAATCACAGCGTCGGAGTTGTGATGTTGCATCTTGAGTGGTGCACTAAATATTGGTATCAAATGCCAGGGATGGTGAGGGAATTCCCCTAAAAATAATAGCAGATAAAGATTATTTTGATAATAAGAAAATAGCTTACTTTATTGTTAGAGATTTTAAGGAGAAGCGTTATATTGGAAAGGATAAAAATGTAAAAAAGGGATTTTATTGCAAGCTTGAATTAATTGAAAAAAATGCATTTGACAAAGAAAATGATTATGACATGGTTATTAAGATTAAACATGAAAACTCCAGGCAGAATGTAGAGCTTCAGGCATTGGATTTGATAAGTGGCTCTATTTTTCAGGAAATTGAAAATAAAGATAAAACATATACAAATATACTAAGAAAACATAACAAAAAGATTGAAGGATTCATAAGGCAGATAGTAAAATAAGGTATTACAATACCCTCCTACTTGTCGATCCCAACCACATAAGCAATTGGGCACCCGAAGGAATCCTTTCGAGAGGGATTTTATATGTAATAATATACTCAATATACTAGTATTTTTATACCTTTCGTTTAATAATTTTATATGCTAAATCTCAGACATTTATTATAACCCACACACTCCTTCTCAACCTCAAACCCTCTTCCTTCTCAGTAAATTCACATTAGTAATTATTTCTTCTCCTGCATCCATTTCCAGACAGGTTTTACAATTATTTTTTTTTTGTTTATTTCAAATTCGTCCTCTTGTTCATTAGTTAATATAAGCCCCTGTTTTAGCTTAAACTTATCCATTGCCTCAACTAAACCATTAACTTCTCTATCTTGATTTTCATCGCTAATCTTCCAACAAACCTGAACTGCCTGCATTTTCCTTTTTTTATCTCTAAAAACAAAATCACATTCATATTTCTCTCGAAAGTAAAATATCTCCTTAAAATCTTTTCTTAATGATATAAAAACAAGATTCTCAAGAAACTTTCCTTTATCTGGTGAGAAAGATTTTGAATTATATTTAATTATTCCGTTATCAATTGCATAAATTTTCTTTTGATTCACAAGCTGTTTTTTAAGAGAATATGAAAATTTTGGAATTGCAAATAACAAATATGCTTCTTCAAAATAAGACATAAAAGCAATAACACTATTTGTTGAGCCTAAATTTAATATTTTCCTTAGATTATTATAAGAAAACTCTTTAGAAATATTGGTGATTAAAAAAATAGCCATCTCCTTAAGGGTCTTAACATTCTTTATTTTATATCTACTTGCAATATCTCTGACTATAACATCAAGTAAAACTTCTTGCAGTAATTCAGATTTTTTAAGAATAAGATATTCTGGGAATCCCCCTTCCTCCAGATATTCTTTAAAACTTTTAGTTGAAGCCTTCTTTTTTTCTAAATCTAAAAATTCCTTAAATGAAAATGGGAACAATTCTAAATTAATGTGTCTTCCAGTTAAACGTGTGCCTAATTCTTTGCTTAACAAAGAAGCATTTGAACCTGTTATTAACACTTTCTTTTTTCTATCAAGTAAACTGCGTACAAATATTTCCCACCCAGATATATTTTGAATTTCATCAAAGAAATATTCCTCTGGATCTTTATACTCTTCTTTAAACACTTCCAATAACCTATTAAAATCTTTTACCTCAAATCCTACAAGTCTTGTATCTTCAAAATTAAAATAAGGAACTTTCTTGTTTTTTATTAATTCTTTTTGAAGGGTACTTTTCCCACACCTTCTTATTCCAGATATTATCAATGCAATTCCTGAGATTAATTTAATCTCTTTTTCTTTTTCCCTTTCAACTATATTTGCAGTTCTTTTCAAAATTTCTTCTCTTTGAGATTTCAAAATTTCTCTTAATACATCTTTAGTTATCATCGTTTCATTAACGAATTATTCTTTTTAAATCTTTGCATTTCAAATGCACACTTGTGTTCATTTATAATGAACACATTCTTCTATTACTAATAGAAAGATTTGCCTGTTTATGATGTACGTTCTTACTTCTAAACCTTCTTTCTTCTCAGTAAATTAGCATTGGTAATAACAGTTATGCTTGAGAGAGCCATTGCTATCTCTGCCACTACCGGGTTTATCAGGCCTGCAATGGCCAGAGGAATTGCAGCAATATTATAGAAAAAAGCCCAGAATAAATTTTGCTTTATTTTTGAAAATGTGGCTTTGCTCAAATTCATAGCCTGAACAACTCCTATTAAATCTCCCCGAGCCAGAACAATATCGCCTGCCTCAATTGCAATATCTGTTCCTGTTCCCATTGCAATTCCAACATTTGCCTGTTTTAGAGCAGGGGCATCATTAATGCCGTCCCCGACAAACGCAACCATTCCATGCTTTTGAAGCTCCTCTACTTTTTTTGATTTATCTTCAGGAAGAACCCTTGCAATTACATCCTTAATGCCAGCCTGCTTTGCAATTGCCTGAGCAGTTCTTTCATTATCCCCTGTTATCATGATTGTTTTATAGCCCTGATTATTTAATTCACTTATAGCTTTCCTTGAATCTGGTTTTATAGTATCAGAAACCCCTATAATGCCAAGGACTTTCTTGTTTTCAGAGACAATCATTGTTGTCTGTCCTTTTTCCTCAAACTCTTTTATCTTCTCAATATAATCTTTTAATGAGATTTTATTTTCATTCATTAGAATCTCATTTCCTATAATTATCTTATTTCTTCCAATTGTTCCTTGCACACCTTTTCCTCTTATTATCTTGAAATTCTTCACATCACGATATCTTTTCAGATTAACTCGCTTAACAATCGCCTTTGCAACAGGATGCTCACTCAATCTCTCCAAACTTCCGGCAATATTCATTAAATATCTTGTATCTTTAGCATAAATCCCAGAGACTTCAGGAACTCCTTTTGTAATAGTTCCTGTCTTGTCAAATATAATTGTCTTAATTTCTTTCATTGTCTGAATTGCCTCTCCTTTTCTGATTAAAATTCCTCTTTTTGCACCCATGCCTGCTCCAACTGTCAATGAAATAGGAACAGCTAGCCCCAAGGCACACGGGCATGCAATAACCAATACAGAAATAGCAATCCCAACTACTCTTCCCAGTTCATAAGAAGAAAATATTAACCACCCAAAAAATGTTAACAGCGAGATAATCAGTATTGCAGGCACAAATATATTTGTTATTTTGTCAGCTATCTTTTGTATAGGAACCTTTGTTCCCTGCGCTTCTTCAACTAATTTAATAATATGAGCTAAGAAAGTGTCTTTTCCAATCTTTGTTGCCTTAATATAAAGAATCCCGTCATGATTAATTGTTGCTCCTATTACTGAACTTTTTGCTTTTTTCTCAACAGGCAGGCTTTCTCCTGTAACCATGCTTTCATCAACACTGCTCTCCCCCTTAACAACAATCCCGTCTGTGGGTATTTTTTCCCCTGGTCTGACAATTAATATGTCTCCCATCTTAATCTCAGAAACAGGAATTTCTAATTCTTCTTGAGGCTCACCAGAGTCATCCCCTGGAGAATCTCTTAAAACTTTTGCTTTTTTTGCCCCTAATTCAAGGAGTTTTTTAATTTCCATTGTAGCACGTCCTTTTGCTCTTGACTCAATATATTTTCCTGTAATGAAAATAGCCATAATCATTCCTGAAACACCTGAAAAATCCTGAACAATAATAAAATAACCTAAAATCCCAGTAGACCATGCAATAAGAGTCCCCAATGCAATTAAAGAATCCATTCCAAAATATAATTTATAAAATCCCCTTAATCCTGATTTTACTGTAGAAAAACCAAAAATAAATATTACTGGGAATGCCAAAACAAGCATTGCAGGAGTCATTAAGTTTTCAGGAATTATCATCTTCCCGATTATTTTCTCAGAATACATAAGAATTACCAGAGGAATTGTAAGTGCCCAGACACCAATTAATTTCTTTTTCCATCTATTAATCTCAGATTCTTTGTGATTTTGAGAAGAAACAGGTGCAGGCTCTGCATCTTCCATGGTTACATTCTTTGGAGTATAACCAGCATCTTTTACTGCTTCTTTTAACTGCTCTTCATTTATGCTCTTATCTATTTCAGCAAAAGCCTTTCCTGTTACAGGATTAACCCTTACATTCTTTGCCCCAATCTTGCCCAAAGCTTTTTCAACATGTCCTGCACAAGATACACATGTCATTCCTTCAATGTCAATCTTTACTTTTCTCATTTTAGTTTCTTCCTCATAAATATAGTTTTTTTGCTCACCTTATACCCGCGCTTCTGATAAAATTTAACTGAACTGGATTTTTTATGTGTGGTAAAGAATATGTATTTAACTTTTTTATTTTTAGCATAATGCTCAATATAATCCATCAATTTTTTACCAATTCCCTGCTTTTGGCAATTCTCTTTAACTGCTAAATCTTCAATTAAAATTACAGGACCTTCCCAAAATTGCTCTATCTTAAATACTATGACTCCAACTACCTCTTTTTTATCTGTTGCAATATATATCTCTCCAATTTTATTATAAAACTTTAAACTTTTTAAGACGTTTTTAGAATTAGGTTTTTCATTAAAAGGAGGTTTTGAAAACTCTTCCATCATAAGTTCTGAAACTTTTTTCAAATTTTTAATACTTGCCTTTCTTATTTCCATCTTCATCCTTAATCAATTAACTACAACAACTTTTCTTTTTCTTTGCTGTCTTCTTTTTCGCCTTCTTTTTTGTTTTTTTCTTTGCCATGTTTATTTACCTCTTTTTATTTAATATAAATTATATGAATGTATTTTATATAAGCTTTGGAGAAACTAGTTGCATTATTAATTAAGCATCCATTTCCACACAGGTTTTACAATTATTTTTTTGCTCTTTAAGTTAATCTCATCTTCTTCTTCTAAAGTTAGAATAAGACCTTTTTTTAATTTATATTTATTCATAGCTTCCATTAATCCTTCAATCTCCCTGTTTTTTGTTTTTGGATTGCTTAAATTTAATGAAACTTGAATCACCTCTATTATTTTTAATCCTTGTTTAATAACAAAATCACACTCAGTTTTTTCATGATGATAATATAATTCTTTCCCTTTTCTAAGCAGGTTAATAAATACTAGATTTTCAAGCCTATGTCCTGCATTTTCTGAAAAATTAAAAGCCACTGTTTTTAAAAAGCTATTATCTCCTGCATAAAATTTAGATGAAGAGACTTTTTGTTTTTTAATTGAATAATCAAACTTATTTATTGTAAATCCCAAAAACACATTTTTTAAGTAATCTATATAGTTCTTTATCATACTTAAGCTTTTTATCCCAGAAACTTGTTTTAAAGTTGAATAAGAGTAAGTGCTCCCAACATTTGAAAATAAATATAAAACTAAATCTTTATACTCTTTTGTTTTTCTTATATCATATCTGCTTATGATATCTTTATAAAGAATATCTTCAAAATATTGTTTTGATAATTCTAAATCATTATTTTTTAAAATAAGCGGGAAGCCCCCTTTTTTAAAGTACTCCTGGAATAAACTAATTAAATACTGTTTTTCACTAGTTGTTTGATATTCTGTTTTTACACCTCTTAATATTAAAAATTCCTTAAATGAAAAAGGATAAAGATCTACTACCTTATTCCTTCCAGTTAAATATGTTGAAATTTCCGAACTTAATAAAGAGGAATTAGATCCTGTGACAAATACTTTTATGTCTTTTGAATAAAGATTATTAACCCATTTTTCCCATAGTTTAATATTCTGCATTTCATCAAGAAAGTAAATAACCTTTGCTTTTGAACCAAAAATTTCGCTTGCAATATCTTCTATATCCAAGAAATTATCTGTATCAAAATCAACCATTCTGATATCATCAAAATTTATATAAATTGAATTCTCTTTTATTTTATTAGATATAATCTTCAACAAAGAACTTTTTCCACATCTCCTTATCCCTGTAATTATAATTATTTCATTACCCTGCATAAATCTTTTTAGAGGAATATCTCTATCAATTAAATCATTTTTTCTTTTGAATAATTCTTGCTGGTCTCTAATTATTTGTCTTAGTTTTTCTTTTTTCATATAATAATTAAAGAATTTGTCTTTATAAACCTTTCTTTTCTATTTAATAAGTATTTATAAATGAATATTCATTAGTAAAGAATACTAAATTTATTACTTCCTCTTCCAAACAAACCAAACCAAACTCCCAAAAACTATAATAGCCAAAACAACAATTAAAATACTTTCAATAATACTTAATCTATCTTCAACTTCCTCTTCAAATATTTCTTGAGCTTTTTCTTCCTCTTCAGCAATTGTCTCAGGAGTTATTGTTTCATTAATAGATTGTATAGTCAAGTTAGCTCTTTTATTTATAATTGAATTTAATGTAACACTTACATCATAAAAAGAATCATTTGTTAATTCAAACTTTCTTGTATCATTTATAGCAAGAGTTGCTTCTTGGGGTTCTGAAGAAACTATTATCTTAACTGTCGATTCTGTAACTTCATCAACCTTCAGCAAATGCGATTCTCCCTCGACCTTAAACCTTAGTTTATGATTTTTGCTTAATTGTTTTGTGTAACCCTCGACAAATTGAGTTTCAGAAACAGAATACGAAGGATATCCTCCTGATGTGGAGATGGTGGTTGTTTCTGTTATGGTTGTTGGAGGTTCATAAACATAGGCTCCAATTTCCCATCCGGACCCATAATCATCCTGATCAAGCAATCTAATCTGATTTGTCCAGTTTGAACCTGAACTTAATATAAAGTCATAAGGACTGCCTAAATTTAATCCTGTATCAATTGCTGGTGAAGTTGACTGAAGTGTAAAATCGAAACTAGTTTCATTATTAAACAAGGGATTTGTATATAAACTAGTTGAATCATTTCCAAAAGCAGATTGCCATTCTGTAAATGTATATGCTGTGCCATTTATTGATGCAAAACTAATACTACTAAAATTATAATAAAGATTGTTTTCAAAAACAGAATTTGAAAGACCAACATTTGGTTCAGTCATAATAAAAGCTCCGCTTTGTGAAACTTTTACAAAAATATTATTTTTAAAAATTCCATGAGCTCCCTCAGTTGCATAAGGAATCATCTGACTCATTACTTCATAAAATATATTATTTGCAATAAGGCCAACATCAAGAGATCCATCAGTATCAACCCCATCATCAGATCCATTTGCAAGAATATTTCCATAAGTAACTCCTGTTGAACTATCTACATTTGAAAACCATATTAAATCATCTGCAAGTTCATGAACATAATTATACCTTATATTCCATCCAGAAGACCCTGCTCCTCTTATAACTATTCCGTGATGAGCTCCTTTAATTTCATTATATTCAATAATCGGGTTTACTGAGTTTTTAATATCAATCCCATTAATATCATAACTCGTATCAAACCCATAGACTCCGTCTCCAATAATAGTGTTATTTCTAATAAGCCAGTAATCTCCGCCAGTATTTCCTCTTAAGGTTATCGCCGGGCTACTAAAATATGAACTAACATTTAAATCGACAAATTCTCTTGCCCAGTATGATATTATTGAATTCTCTATGGTGACATTATTAATCCTCGAAGATCCTCTTGCTTCAAAACCTCTTTCGCCAGCATAACTTGAGTTAATATTTTTAAATATGAAGTTATCTATACTTGATGATAATGTTGTGATATAAATTGTAGATTTATTCGTTTTCTCTAACCTTAAATCACTAAAATTAAGATAGCTAGCAGTATCTATAAGTAGGGCATGATCCCTAGTTGCCTCAATAGTTGATTGAGAAACATTACCATTATTTGGAAGATGAATATACAACATATTCTCTGTGGCATTATAAAAATATCTTCCCACAGTTAAAGCATCCGAAGAGGTTCCATTAGGTAATTGGATTGTATTGTTTACATATATCTGCCCGGGAAAAGTTGCTAAGCTAGTATTATAAGTATTTCCGGAGTATAAAGTCCATCCAGTAACTAAATCAGAACCACTGATTATTGGTTTATCTCCTGCCCCGTAAGTTGTGAAAGTTATAAAATCAGATGAATTGCCTGAACTGGAAATATTTAATTGCTCTCTCCATAATTCCCCCCTTTTAAAATAAATAATATCTCCTGGAGAGAGCAATATGTCATTTAATTTGCTTATTGTCTGAAAAGGGGCAGAATCTGTAAACCCATTATTAGAATCATCACCATTTGTAGAATCAATATGATAAGAATTAACGGTATTTATTGTTATTTGTCTTAATTCTGTTGAATTTAAATTTCCTGCACTATCATTAGCCCACACCTTAAAAGTATAAACATAATCAATAAGATTTGTCATATTCACAAAACAATTTGTTCCACTTGTACTCATGGAAACATTTTGTGTGCTTCCATTATTCCAGTCAAGAAGACATGTATTAATACTCTCACTGGAAGTAACATTCACAAATATCCAGTTATTAGTTGTTATAGATGCATTATCTAAGGCGGGGGAAGTAAAATTAAGAGAGGTCGGAGCAGTTGCATCAACAGTAAATTCTACCATATTTGATATGTTGCTTAATGCGCCATCACTTACATTAACTTGCCAATAATATGTTCCTTCTCCCAAACGATATTTATCTAAAACCTCTGAAGCATTTAAACTTATATTATAAATTGCAAATTCATCAATATTTCCTCTAAAAAAATTAACACCTGGAGGTCGGCTTCCTATTGAAGAAGATGAGAAATCAATTGCAGTAGTTCCAACAAACCAAGAATCTATTAAAACACCGTTTCTATAAAAATTTCCAGTGCTGTCGTTTTTAATAATAGCTATATGCTCCCAAAAACCAACCATCGAAGTTGTAGAACTTCCCTGACTAGGATTATCATTTAATTCAATATAGTGATCAGTTGTTCTTATCATTATTCTATTCATGCTATCTTTTCCCCATAGAGCATAATTTATTCCGGGAATAACTCCAACATCTAATTTTATCCAAGCCATAATTGAAAAATTAACATACGAAGTAAAACCAGAATCAAGAATAATCTCATCGTTACTACTATTATCAAAATTAAATGATCCTCCAAATTTACCCTCGCTAATATTAAAATCAGGGCAAGTTGATACTGAACAAGATGCATTGTTAATTCCCCCACTACCAGCAAAATTATAAAAATAAGTATCATTCTCTCCAAAAACACTCAGATTATCAAAATGCCATAAAGCAACCAAACCGTCCTCCGAAGGTTTAACAGGCAAAGCAGTTAAGTTATAAGTAACCTCAGAACCGTTTGCAACATTCTCCTCAATATAAACCAAACCATCTGAATTATTTAATCCTCCTGAATCATTATTTGCATAAACATAAACAGTCATTGCATCTGCTTCAGGATCAGTCACAAAAAAATTCAATAAACTCCAATTATTTGAAGTATAAGTGTCATTAAAAGGAGCATTTATTGATGGAGTATTTGGAGCTGCTGCAAGAACAAAAAAGATAAATATTATAATTATAAGTGAAGCTCCCTAAGGCAAGACCTTAGGGCATCTAGAAATTATCTAATCTTAATTGTTCTCCTTTTCTTCCTTGATTTTTAATGTAAGTTCTTATTATTTCTGCATTTATCCCATCACCAACAGTTCCAACAAAACCTCCATCACTCCAAAATTCTCCCCCCCAAAGTTCCTCCTTCAAATCTGGATGTTTTTTAAAAAGTTGAATCGCAGTTACACTTTTGATTACCCTA
>BDTJ01000028.1 GCA_002897655.1 archaeon BMS3Abin17 | reverse complement strand
TTAGAGATTCAATATAACAAAGTAAACCTTAGTGCAGAACAAATTATAAATGTTCTTAACTGGGCTGGATTTCATATAGGAGTTGGTGGATTTAGAAAAGAAAAAACTGGTAACTTCGGAGCATTTACAGTTAAATTATAAATTAGGATTTGTGGCTTATTTTTCCTGCCACATTCATATTCATATTCAAGGCCTGGCAGGGCGGGGCGTGGCGCGGCGCGGCAAGGCAAGGAGGTTTTCCTGTTCCTATAAAAACAGGATTCATATTCAGGGCTAGGCATGGCTAGGCAGGGCAAGGCATGGCATGGCAGGGCAGGGCAAGGCAAGAAGTTTGGCGGAACTATAAACCGCCATTTATTTTTAGCAAAATTTATAAACTAATTATTATTAATAATACTAATATGATCCCTAGTGTTATGATGACATCAACGGCTGTGCACAAGTCAGAGAAAGAGTAACGCTAGATGCTAAAGAGAAATTGATTCCATACAAATTGGAATCAATTTCTTGTCTTCTATTCTTATTGAAGAAACTACTTTAGAAGGGATTGACTCGATGATTTCTTTTGGCATTTCAACATCTATATTAATATCATTAATTTGCATTTTCTTAATTGCTAATTCACTTGATTTCATATTAACGATAATACTCTTTAATATTTAAACTTTTCTTTCTTATTTATCATTTTAAAATGAAAAACAATTTATATAAAGAGAAGTGAATTTAGTGTGTGATGAGGGATAAAAAAAAGTGGCAAAGTGGCAAAGTAAAAAGTGGCAAAGTGCCACACTTAAAAGAAAAAGAATCCAAAATTCTCAAAGAACTTTCAACAAGACCAGAAGGATTAAGAGTAGATTCCTTAGAAAAATTTACAGACATACCTAAGAGAACTATATATAGAATATTAAAAAAATTAGAAAAACAAAAGTTAGTAAAAAACATATTCCCAATCTGGAAAATATCTAATGGTCAGTCCGATTTCTGTCATTCTTTACTAAAGGATAACAACATCTTTGAATTGCACAATATGTCATATGTTGTAAAACTAATTAAGAAACCAGATTGGTGGTCCAAAAGAAAAAACTATCTAATAAGATTAAAAGAATGGCAATTCAAAGAAGTAAACTTCGGAAAGAATGGATCTAATCCATACCAACAAATAATAAATGAAAACTTTGTAATACAATGCTACGCAGAATCAATAATTATAATAGCACGTAAGAGATATTATTCAAATAATCCTTATGATACAGCAGTCCAAGCATTATCTGACATATACGACCTATTAGATTGGTTCTCTGAGCGTTTTAGGTTTAAGTTCTGGTTAGATGAAATCCCACATGTAGAAGTAAGAAATAATGACTTCAATAGAATGAATGATGCAGTAGCTAATAGAGTTAAAAAAGAGAAGGGAAAGTTCTTAGTAGAAATAGATGAAAGAAGAAAAGTTTGGGTTGATTTATCAGAACCATTCGGAAAAGAAGCAAACTATCCTGAAGGTCAAGAAAGAATGGAAAAAATAACTAAAGACTATTTAACAAAAGATGTTTTACTCCCATCAGAAATTCAACAATTAGTAGGAAAGAACGCACAACACTTAAACTATCACGCAGAAAATATGAGAAGCCACGTAGAAGCAATTAAGGAATTATCATTAGGAGTAAAGAAAATGTCTAAAGAAATAACAAGATTAAATAAAATAATATCAAAGAAATGAAAAAATCAAACATAAAAAGAATAAAACAATGTTTCGGAAAAGCCTCAATGTTCTTTAAAGAAGATAAAATAAAAGAATGTGAAAATTGCCAATTCAAAAGAAGATGTCTTTTAGAAATTAACGGAGGTGGAATATAATGAAAAGAACTAAATGCGAAGTCTGGAGTAGAATCGTAGGATATTTAAGACCAACAAGTAGATGGAATGCAGGAAAACTCTCAGAATTCGGCGATAGAAAATTATTCAATATAGATTAATTATAAATACAAATATTTATAAACCCATAAACCCACAAATAAACATGGGAAGAATACATATAAAAATAAAGGATAATATAGAAGACAGATTTAGGAAGAGATTTGTAAGAAAAAAAGGAGACTTATCAAAAAAGATTGAAGAGTGTATGAAAAAAGAATTAAAACTTAAATTCTTGAAAGGAGGTTTAAAATGAATAAAAAATATATGATATTTGGTTTAGTTGGTCTTCTTGCTATGGCTTTGGTTAGTGCAGGGTTAGTTAATTATTTATCTAATACTACTCAAGTTGAAGTTTCAGTATCAAGTCCATTAACATTAACAACAATAGATATTAATCCAGTCTCAGTATTTGGTGGAGAAGTAATTGAAATTAATACTACAATCACAAATAATATAGCTGAAAATGTTTACGGAATATATACAACTACAATAAATAATAATTTATCTAATGTTGGATGTAATGATTTCGATTCTATTGGTATTATAATTCACGATGGAAGTGATGCAGGAACATATACATTATCAGACCTTAGTGGAACATGTAGTGATGACTCGGTTACTGCAACTATTTCAATTCCAGTAATGTATTTACCAAATGAAGTTCAAACTTATACTGGACTATTAGAATTTGCACAGAATGTAGAACCTGCTGATTACGATATATCATCAGTTATCTTAACTGTTTAAATACAAAAAATTTATTTTTATTTTTTTAAATTTCAGTAAAAAACATCTTCGATGAAAGCTCGAAGTTCATACTCAAAATGAAAAAACAAATAATAACAATACTAACAATCTTATTTAGTCTTACTATAGTGTCAGCACTTTACGCAGGTGAATCTATATCATTTGAAACAGAATTAATAAATCCAGACTTTATAGTAATAGGTAATTCATCAGACTTAACAGGAATGAATATATCTTATGGTAATGGAAACATAACTATTTCAACTGTCCAAAATTTTAGACCAGATAATTTTACATTAGTTTTTTTTGATAAACAAACAAAAGAAATTGAAAAAATAGTTTATACAGGAGATAGTGGAGGATGGAGTCCGAGACCAACAAAATATATAAATATAACAGATAAGAACGAAACCAAAATAATTATTGAGGAAATAAATAATTCAGATAATAATTCAGATAATAATATTACAGAAACAATTTTAAATAATTCAATGCCTACCAAAACAAAAATATTAATAGGTTTTATCGCTTTGATAGTTTTGATCCTAATCTTTGGGATTATAAAGATTTATAGAAACAATTAAAACTACCAAAGAAAATTCACCACTAAAAAGTTAAACAAAGTATTTATAAATAAAAGAATACTCTAATATTTTATAATTAAAGAAGTGATAAAAAGTGAAAGAAATAAATTGTAACGATTGTGGAAAAGAAGAAAGAAGAAAATACATAAAAAAAATCAAAGGAAAATATTATTGTAAAAAATGCAACTCAAAAAACAGACAAGAAAGAAGAGAAGAAACAAT
>BDTJ01000027.1 GCA_002897655.1 archaeon BMS3Abin17 | reverse complement strand
TTCGAGTGTTGGGTTTGTTCAGTTAGACAAAGTAACTGAATATGTAAGAAATCAAAGTGAGCATCATGAAACTACTTTTTTGGGTTAATTGGAAACTCCACACTTTAG
Source organism: archaeon BMS3Abin17 (assembly GCA_002897655.1). Taxonomy (GTDB): domain Archaea; phylum Nanobdellota; class Nanobdellia; order Pacearchaeales; family GW2011-AR1; genus BMS3ABIN17. The sequence goes on along the minus strand of BDTJ01000027.1, from coordinate 3,651 downwards.
TGTGGAGAGGATGTCATATAGGTACAAACCACTACTATTGAGGTGAAAACCTCAGATTTACTTCTGAGAAATTAAGATGGTAAAACGTAAGAAGAAAGAAGAAATTGGAATAGGAGCAAATGTTAGATCTACAGCTTCAAATATGGCCAGTTTGGCAGACGGTCTTAGGGCACCTAATAGAGGTGAGAAATTTAGAAAGATTAAAATTAGAACTAAAAAATCAGTAGATAATTATATTCAAGATAGTGTATTTGTTTCTTCTCCTGAAAGAAAAACATATCTTAAATTATTAAAAAGGATGGTTGAAGACCACATGCAAGTTCATAATCAAAGAACTTTTGATATTGAATCAGAATTAATAGGGGAAGATTTTCAAGAAGTTGTGAATCAATACGGTGGAAAATATGCTGGTTTAAAATTATTGCAAGCATCAATGAAGAAATTAAAATTATCTGGTGAAGATATTGCATGGCTACCTACAGTACCAGTTAATAGAAGAGTTTATGATAAAGTAGAGGAAATGGCTCAAAGATTAGGATTAGTTAGTGCAAGAAAAAATTATTTAGAAATTCTTGCTGAGCACAAAGAAAAATTTGCTAAAGGTTTATCGAATATGGAAAGATTTGTTGCTAAAGAATTAGAAGATGTTCTTAAACTACCCTTTAAATTTAATATAAGAACTTCTTCAACATTTGAATATGGAGGACCTCCGGGATTCTTAGATTCAACTATGGCTCAAGAAAGAAGAAATAAAACAAAACAAGAAAAGACGAGATTAATTTTAAACTCTTTATTAAGTTTCTATAATCACAAACTCTATGAAAGAATTATTCCTGAAGGGGTCGGATTCAGTCCATTGATACAAAGAGCCTTGTTTCCTGATAAGTCTGCGTTTATCTTTTCCTCTTTACCAAATGCTGATGGAAAAGGTGTGATAATTGAATCGGTTTTAGGTCATGCAAAAGGCATTGCTAAAGGAGGTCATTCAGTCTATACAAGAGTACATAATGGTTCGGTTAAAGAAATTGTAGATAGTTTTAGTAAATTACAATTTATATTTAGAGTAGATGGAAAAGACCATATAGAATATACAATTTACAATGCTTTGCCAGATATGCTGAGTGGGAAAAATTATCAGAAAGAATGGGAAGAACACCATCAAAAAAGACTAAAGATTTGGAAATCTGTAACTCATAAGATAGCAGGAGGAAATTCTCCATTGAGTAAAAAAGACCTTCAATTTCTTGAAAGAATGGGAAAGAGTCTTGAGGATAAATTAGGTTATGCTGTCAAAATTGAAATTTCTAAAGTGGGTGGAATCTTTTATCCTTTACAACTTGACCCAGTATCATTATCTGTAGATAAATCTGTAGACATTAGTGTCCCAGAGGGAGCAATACAATTTGCAGATACACCTTTTGTAAATAAACCCTTTAGAGCAGAGGGAAGATTAGCTTACGGGTGTTATGATAAAGTAGGAAAATTAGGTGAAGAAATTGTTTACAATGCAATATGGGAAGATGGAGAAGGAGTTCTTCGTATGGACCCAGATTTATTAGTCCATTATTGCCCAAATGTCAAGGGAGTATTTTCAGCAAGTACAGGTGCAAAAACATGCCATTCTGCTGGAGGATTATATGATTTTAAAGGTTTTATGGGAAGCAATAGAGGATATGGTCCATTATCATATATGTTTCAACGAGATAAAGAAACAAGAATTGTTTCAACACCTTTTAAGATTGTTCTTGCTTCTGATGGAGAAAGAGGAGTAGGTTATATACCTCCAAGTGAAAAAAGATAATACCACCCATTAATATACCATAATGTATGACTTCTCGATGTGAAGCATTTCAAAACATTTAAATCCATTAAATTCTTCTTGTACATATAAAAAAGGGGTAGCATCATGAAACCAAAAATTTATAAACAGAAAATAACTCTTATAGTCAGAATGTTCCCTAGTGATCCTACGGGGTCACTAGATGCTTTTTTCTTAAAAAATTATTTGTGGAGTGTAAGATTATGGAAGATACCTTAGTTTTTATTGATGAAGGTTTTTTATCAAAATTATCTAAATATTTTGGAAATGGGGCGTATATTAAAATTGATTATCTAAAACTTGCAAAAAATCTTGCAAAAAAACAAAACCTGTCATGTAAACATCTTTTTTATTATACTGCCCCCCCTTTTCAAGGAACCCCTCCGGCAGATGATGAAAAAACTAGAAAAGAAGGCTATGATAAATTTATAATCGCGTTGTCAAAAAACAAGGAGATTACAGTAAGAGAGGGGAGGTGCCAAAAGATAATTAATAATATTGGGCAAGTAGATTACAAGCAAAAAGGGGTTGATGCTTTAATGGTGTCGGATATGGTTTCTGTGCCAATAAGATATCCTAAAATAAAAAAGATAATTTTGGTTACTTCTGATACTGATTTTTGCCCAATTATTGAAGATATAGAAGGACTGGGAGTCAGAGTTTTTCTTTATACCTATTATGAAAAAAAGAGGAATTCAAAGTTTTCTGTTTCACATCATTTAATTGATTGTTGTGAAAATGTCTTTTATTTGACTAAACAAAATTTTGATGATAATAAAAAATGAAACCAAAATTAAACAAACTCCTAAGAAAAGGAAAAGCATTCTTTCTTGCTTATGATCAGGGATTAGAGCACGGGCCAACTGATTTTAATGATAAAAATGCTGACCCAAATTATATAATTGATATCGCAAAAAAAGGAAAATATACTGGGGTTGTTTTTCAAAAAGGAATTGCAGAGAAGTATAATAAAGAGATAAAAAAAAGCAAAGTCCCTTTGATTCTAAAACTCAATGGAAAGACAAATCTTGTTAAAGGAGACCCAATCTCAACCCAGTTATCTACAGTTGAAGAAGCGCATAAACTTGGAGCTTCTGCAGTAGGTTATACTATTTACCTTGGAAGCATCCATGAGAGTGAAATGCTTCAGGAGTTTGAGAAAATACAGAGAAAAGCCCACAAAAGAGGATTGCCTGTTATAGCCTGGATTTATCCAAGAGGAAAGAGCATAAAGGGAAAATCAGAAAGAGAATTAATGGCTTATTCTGCAAGAACTGGCCTGGAACTTGGAGCAGATATAATAAAAATAAGATATAATGGAAGTCCAAAAGACTTAAAATGGGCTGTAAAAAACGCAGGAAAAACAAAAATTGTCATTGCCGGGGGCATTAAAAAGTCTGAAAGCCTTTTATTAAAACAAACAAAAGAGATTGTCCAAGCAGGAGCAATTGGCCTGGCAATTGGAAGAAATATCTGGCAAAGCAAAAAGCCCCTGGAAATTACGAGAAAGGTTCAAAAGATAATATGGAAATAAAGTAAAAATCCATGTAGTACATAACTATTTTATGGTAATTAAGAAAAAGATTAAGGTTAAAGGCAGGGAATATTGGATATTAATTCATTCTGTCAGAAAAGGCAGGAAAATAATTCAAAAGAAAAAATATATTGGAAAGCTCCTCCCTCCAAAACAAAGATTAGAATTTCTACAGTATCTCCGCATGAGATTTAGTATTTTATAATACTCACGAAAAGTTTATATACTTAACCTATCTAATAGATAGGTATGAAAAGAGTAAGTATAACCAAGAAGTCAACCCTAACCTTAAGAGGAA
>BDTJ01000026.1 GCA_002897655.1 archaeon BMS3Abin17 | reverse complement strand
GCTTCGAGTGTTGGGTTTGTTCAGTTAGACAAAGTAACTGAATATGTAAGAAATCAAAGTGAGCATCATGAAACTACTTTTTTGGGTTAATTGGAAACTCCACACTTTAGTGTGGAGAGGATGTCATGAATGTAATTAAATTATTTATCTTCCTTTAAGCATCTGCAATTCTTTCTTTTTCTCTTCTTTTTTAAGTCTTGACAAGTACCCTGCTATTTGATTTCTTATTTTTTTGCTTGGCATTGTGCTTCCAAGTATTTTTTTGTTTTTCTCAAATGCTTCGCTGAATTCTATTCCCTTATTCATAAGAATTTTTGCTGTCCTTTTAACAAGGGTTGTTTTTATCTTTCCCATATTAAATTATCTGCCTGGGGCTTTTTAAAACTTACTAAACCTCTTTTGGAAGTTGCAAAAATTCTTAAGGAATTTTTAGCAGATGTCGCTTTCCTATTCAATCTTACCTATTCTTTCAAGGGTTTTTACAGCCTCAATCAAATTCTCTAATTTTTTTAGGGGTTCCCCTAAGCTTAGAATTGAATATGGAAGATTTAATTGAGAGGCTTTTTTGTAAGCCTTTACTATATCCTCTTCATTTACTCTTTTTTTATTATATGCAAACAATAAATTCTCTCTTCCACTAATTCTCACCCTTAAAGTTATCTCATTTTTACTAAAACTATCAATATCAGATATTTCTATTAATTTTCTTGATAAAAACTCTTTGACTTTGTTGAAGAATTTATCACCTGGTTTTTTATTTATTACCTTTTTTTTAGAGATTTTTTTTGCCTTAGGTGTTTTGGTCTTGTCAAAAATGTCTAATCCTGGCTGAGTTTCTTTTTTTGTTTCTGAAGGTTTTTGGGGTTGTTTTTGCTTTAAAACTAACTCACTTTCAGGGATTGTAAAATATCTCCAAAAAATAATTTCCCCACTTTTAAAAGGAATTGCAAAATCTTTTATTGATCTTAATGCCACTCTTATTGCAGGTTCTTGTATTTCATCCCTTAAAAATTTCTTTTCTTTTAACCGAAGAAATGCCTCTTTTTCCTTGCTCTTAAGATGCTCTGAAAATTTCTCAAGATATTTTTCCTGTCCTGGAATAAAATATATCGGAGAGTTGCCCACTCTCATGTTACTTATCTTAATTTTCTCCTCAGATACTAATTCAGAAAGAAAAGCAGATGAAAATAACATACTTAGTCCTGTTTCTCTTGCTATATGAACAGGCAAGCTTGGACCCTTTTGCCTTATTACAAAAAATATTTTTTCTTTAATTTTTGAGGTATCTTGAGTTGGCATAAATGAATTAGATTGAAAGAGGTTATAAATATTATTATGGTTTCGATTTTCTTTCATTCCTAATAATTATTGAAATCGCTAAAACAAATATTATGAATGCTATCAATAATGGGTAATTTAATGTTCCTGTCTTATCCAATATAAAAAAGCCAGTTGTCCTGTTTTCTGAAGAGATAATGAGAATTATTGAAGTTGTAATTAAGATAATAGGAAAAGCCTTCATTAACATCTTTTCTAGAAGATTGGCTTTTGATTCTGGAGGTCTTTCTAATTGTGATGCCTTTTTTTTGTATTTATTTTTTATATCTATTGCCTCGCTATACATTTCAGCTTTCATAGCCAAATTAATTGCTTTTCTGTATGGCACGCCAGTAACCACTCCCAAGTCTTTTAATTCAGACTTAACTGCATAAAAAGCATTTTTCCAAGCTTTTTTAGCATATTCTTTATGCCCTTTTTTCTCTAATTCTTTGGCTGCTTTTTCATATGATTTAAGAGGAGAATCATTACTTGACCCGAATTTTGACGCCATTCTTAATTGATCTATCGCCTCTTTATTTTTCCCAATCTTTTCATATAAAAATGCAGAATTAAGATAATCTTCTACTTGGCTATTAAGACCCGCTAAAATATCAATTGCTGCAATTCTTGTTTCTTTTCTTAATAATCTTGGGTTTTTTAGCACCTTTTCTAGATAATGTATTTTTAAAGAAGGCCTCTTCCATTTTTCAATTTTTTTTTGAATGTCTTTTTTATCCATATTATAGTAATTATGGCTTAAGCCATCTGCATTCATAGTATGTGATATCTCCTTCTTCATCTACAATTGCCAGAAGCAGGTTCTTTCTTGTTGAGTGTGCAACCCTGTTTTTTGCAGAAAATTCATGCCAGGTCAGTTTTCTGGACTCGTGCTCTGCAAAAACAATCCATTTTGCATGCTGTTTTCCAGGTCTTGCACCTTTATCATACACCCTGAAATCTGCTCCGAATTTCAAAGCTGTCTTTACTATGTATCCTCTTTCTCTCAAATCCTCAAATACAGGGTATTTTATCTGAATTTTCTTGTCAATCCTTTGCAACTTTTTGATTAATTCTCTTTTCGGAATTTGCTTGTTTCTTGATAAAAGATCCATCTTTTCTTTTTCAACTAAGAATAATGCTTCTGAAAGAGAGTATTGTATCTTCCCTGCTTTTGGCTCACCAAAACAGCTTTTCTTATACAAAGCGTGTGCTTCAGATGCATTGCTTGATATAATTTCACCGATAATATGTGCCTGGATTTTTTCCATATTTTAATTAATAAAGAATGTTATTTAAAGGTTGTTGGAACCTCCCCCAGAGTTTTATGGTTTTTTGAAAAACCCCAATCATCAAAAAATATATAAACTCCGGGCTTCTTGGATATACATGCATAGACTAACACAAAACAATTTAGTTCTAGGATTAGTGTTAGTTGTGGCTCTGTAAGAGTCATTTTTAATTAAATTTTATTTTAGATTAAGATGATTCGAAATAATAACTCTGATGGAAGTAGGTATTTTGATTTTAGTAGTATTATAGCTCCGAGAGAAAAAGGTATAAGGACTGAATGTTTGATTAGTAAGGATGGAAGACCCATTCAAGTAGGGGGAATTCTCCCTTTACCTTACGGATGCATAATTTATTTTAAGAAAGAATCAGGATATCCTTATGGAAGAGGAGGTTATCCTGTAACTATCAGTAATGGTAAGAGAATGAGGGTTAAAGTTGAGTCTGAAGACCCCCTTATAAGAGACAAATTCAGAATAACTTTTGAGAATTATATCAATAAACCCTTTCGATAGAATCTGCTAAAGGAAATGTTTTAAAGTATTGAATGGTAATTAAAAGTATGACCTATAATTTTAAAGCTATAGAGACTAAGTGGCAGAAGAAATGGGAAGAAAAGAAGATTTTTCATGTTAAAGAAGGAAAGAAAAAGAAATATTATGTTCTTGAGATGTTTCCTTATCCAAGTTCAAGCGGATTACATATGGGCCATGCTCTTAATTATACTATCGGAGATGTATATGCAAGATTTAAAAGAATGCAGGGATTTAATGTTCTTTATCCAATGGGTTTTGATGCGTTAGGGTTGCCTGCTGAGAATGCAGCAATTAAAGCAAAATCACACCCAAAAAAATTCACAGAGATTGCAATTAAAAATTATATCCGGCAGATGAAGGAATTAGGACTGAGTTATGATTGGGACAAAAGTGTTTCAACAATGGAGCCAGAATATTATAAGTGGAATCAGTTTTTCTTTTTGAAATTTTTGAATAAAGGGCTCATTTACAGAAAAAAAGCCCCTGTTAATTGGTGTTCAAAATGTGAGACTGTCTTAGCTAATGAGCAAGTGCATAATGGCAAGTGCTGGAGACACGAAGATACCGATGTTGAAACTAAAAATCTGGAACAATGGTTTATCAGAACCACCAAATATGCAGATGAGCTTTTAGAAGATGTTAAAACATTACAATGGCCTGAAAGAATTAAGATTATGCAAAAAAACTGGATTGGAAAAAGTTATGGAACAGAAATTCAGTTTGAAATAAATGGAAAGACATGGCCAATCTTCACAACACGACCAGATACAATTTACGGAGTAACATTTATGGTTGTTTCTGCCAAACATCCAAATCTTATGGATTTAGTTATAGAAGAACAGGAGAAAGATGTTAAGAAATTTTTAAAGAAAATTGAAACAGTCTCTGAGAAAGAATTAGAAACTTTGGAAAAACAAGGTGTTTTTACAGGCAGTTACGCCATAAATTCATTGAATAATGAAAAAGTTCCCATTTATGTTGGGAATTTTGTTTTGGCAGATTATGGAAGCGGGATGGTAATGGCTGTTCCTGCTCATGATCAAAGAGATTTTGAATTCGCAAAAAAATATCACCTATCAATCAAGGAAGTAATTAAAGGAGGAGATATAAAAGAAAGAGCGTATGAAGGAGAAGGGGAATTAGTTAATTCTGGAAAGTTTGACCGTATGAACAGTAAAAAAGCAAGAGAGGAAATAACTAAGGAACTTGAAAAGAAAAAACTGGGAAAGAAACAGATTCAGTATAGGTTAAAAGACTGGTTGGTCTCAAGGCAGAGATACTGGGGAACGCCCATACCAATTATTTACTGTAATAAATGCGGTGTAGTTCCGGTTCCTGAGAAAAATTTGCCGGTTATATTGCCTGAAAAAGTTAAATTTGGAAAAGGAAATCCTCTTGAAACAAGCAGGAGTTTTATTAGTGTTAAATGCCCTAAGTGCAAGGGAAAAGCAAAGAGAGAGACAGATACAATGGATACTTTTTTTGACAGTTCTTGGTATTATTTGAGGTATTGTGATAATAAAAATAAGAAAAAACCTTTTGATATCACTAAAGTAAGATATTGGATGCCAGTTGATCAATATATTGGGGGGGCGGAACACGCCTGCATGCATTTAATTTATGCAAGATTTTTTACCAAAGCTCTGAGAGACCTTGGATTTGTAGCTTTTGATGAGCCTTTTACAAGATTGTTCAACCAAGGAATGTTGCGTGGAATGGACGGAAATAAAATGTCAAAGTCAAAAGGCAATGTAATAAACCCTGATGAAGTTTCCAGAAATTATGGAATGGATACTGCCAGATTTTTTTTGCTTTCTCTTGCAGCTCCTGATAAAGACAGGGACTGGAGCAAGGAAGGAATTGAAAGTATTCAGAAATTTATGATAAGAGTGATTAATTATTTTAAAAATGTGAAGATTGGGAAAGCAGACGCAAAGATTGAAAGTAAGTTGAACAAGGCAATAAAACAAGTTACAGAGGATATTGAAAATTTTAGATATAATCTTGCTGTGATTAAGATAAGAGAGTTATTTAATTTTCTGCCCGATAAAACCAGCAAAGATGTTCTGGAAAAAAATTTGAAGTTATTACATCCATTTTGTCCGCATATTACAGAAGAATTATGGTCTAAGCTTGGAAACAAGGAATTTATTTCTCTTGAGAAATGGCCTGTTTCAGATGAAAAAAAGATTAACGAGAAATTAGAAAAACAAGAACAGGCTGTTGAGAAACTTGCAGAGGATATTAATAACATTAAAAATTTGATTGGAGGCAAAAAAGCAAAAGCTTTTATTTACGTATTACCTAATGAATTAAGAAATTATGGTGAGAATTTGGGGTTAATTAAGAAGAAAACAGGGTTAGATATTGAAATTTACTCTGTTGCTGATAAGAACAAGCGTGATCCTGAAAACAAATCAAAAAAAGTTAAACCAGAAAGACCTGGAATTTATCTGGAGTAAAAAATGATTTTTGGAAAAAAAGAGGCAGAAGAAAGGAAAGTGAAGAAGATTATTAAAGAAGATGAAAAAAAGATAAATGTCGCTGAAATAAAAAGAATCGCGGAAAAATTAAGTAAATGTGAACCTCTCAACCCCCTAAGGAAATATCTACTTTTTTCAGTATTGATTGCTTCAATATTAATTTTGGTACTTTCAATTTATCTTTTATATGTTCTTAAAGGAGAGGTTTCTGACCTTGTTTCTTCTTGTGGAGATAAGACTCCTGATGGTGCTTGCTCTTTAAGAAAGCCTTATTTTTGCTCAGAAGGAGTTCTTGTGGAAAACGCTATTAATTGTGGATGTCCTGAAAATCTTACTAAAAAAGGTAATTCTTGTATTTCAAAATATCAAAATAATTCTAAAAACATAACTCTTAAATACCTTTTGAGAGGTGAAGAATCTGAAATTAATTTTCTAGTTTATGAGGACATGGCAAATTATTTGTCTGGGCTCCCAAAGACAATTCATTATGGTGAGGGGGAAACACCTTCCAGGAGTGATTTTAAATTTAGAAATATAAATGAAGCTGAGCAGAGAGAACTGCTATTGCCTCTTGTAACAGAGATACAGAATATCGCTAATACTCAGGAAGACCAGATGAGAATTGCTATCAGCCTTGTTCAGAATATTCCCTTTGGAGGCACACGTGAGATTTATCGTTTTGCAAATGGGATGATGGAGGCACCCAGATATCCTTATGAAGTCCTTTATGATGAAAGAGGAGTTTGTGGAGAAAAATCTGAGTTATTGACATTTTTATTAAGAGAAATTGGTTATGGGGTGGTTATATTCTATTATCCGAGTGAAAATCATGAATCTGTTGGGATAAAATGCCCTAAACAATATAGTTTAAAGAACACTAGTTATTGTTTTATTGAGACAACAGGGCCAGCAATAATTACAGATAATGGGATAGAATATTCTGGAGGAATAAAATTAACCTCCCAGCCAGAGATGATAATCCTCTCTAATGGAGATTCTTTAAAAAATGATTTATATGAGTATGATGATGCTAAGGACTGGGGAAAAATAAGAGATGGAAAAGCTGGTTTATTTCTTCGTAATAAATATTCTGGATTAAAGAAAAAGTATGGTTTAGTGGAGCATTATAATATATAGGTTCTGATAATTAAACTAAAGCATCTTTTTGAAAGGGATAATCCTTTTAAACCAGCTTGTTATGGGGATTTTATGGGGGATAAAAAAAAGTTGGTGGTAAGGCCAAGATTTATTTCTGAAGTAACTTCTATAGATGATGTCTCTAAATTTTTCTCCTTTTTCCATACATCTGTTTATAGGGGGGAGGTTATGTTTGGAAATTATGATAGTGAAAATCTAACTTTAAATAGGGATTTTAGACCCGATATTGTTAAAAAAACACCCTATGGGTTGGAGTACACTGAGATTAAAGCAAATTCAACTAATGGCTCTATGCCTCATTGCGGAATTAATCAAATAGAAAATTATTGTTATCTTTTGTTAAACAGATTGGATAGAGGGGATGAATTTCCAAGTGTAGATTATAGTTTTTTTAGATATGGATATAATTATACAAGATATCTTCATAAATTAAGGCGTAACAAGTTTATTGAAAAACTTTCAGACTTGGTTAGGTTTGGTACAATACTCCCAATTAATTTGATGTTTTTTATTTGTTCCTTATCTCGTATAAAAACAAAGAATCATGAGAAATCTGAATCTGGCATGGATTTTGTAGATTATTTTATGCCAAGGGGGAGTATGATAACACTTCTCAATCAAAATAAACATGCAGTTAGTGAATTAATTAAAAGAGCTAGTGAAGATAACTCTAATATAAAATATGGATTTAAGGATAATCTGTCAATAGATGATCGGTTAATTGAAGACTTGTCTCTAAAGAAATTGCGATGTGGAAAAATTAATTATGAAGGAGTTTCTGTTGTATGTGGAAAAAAAACACACACAATAAATCCCTTCCCAGTAACGAGATGGTCTTTCTCTAAAGATGATTATAAAAGATGGCTCAACCATTTCTCAAAAAATCATAAGAGAATTTTGGACAATCTTGGGTTAGAAGATTTGTTTCATAAACAGAAAGAATTAAGTGAACAACGAGAAAAATTAGATGACCCTTTTTAGGGATTTTTATCTCCTAGAATTTTTTTTTGAATATGTAAACAAGTTATTTTGGAATCTTCTCTTATCTACATCTATGAAAAACCATACAGCATTATTATCTGAGGGGTAGCGTATATCACATCCAACAGGGCAGTGAGCATCACAGCTAATGGCATTATTTATCTTGCAGGCATATGCCCCCCGAGCCCATAACGAATCACACAAATCAATTGCAGAGATTTTTTCTCTTTTTGTTACTCTTAAATAAGTTTCAGTTAGGGAGAGAATAAACTGATCATTTTTGACTACTTTAATTTTGCCTTCCTCAAAATCTTCTTTAGTGTAGTATCCACTTCGTATCATCAACTCATTAGCTTTTGTTAAGGCTTTTGAAAGCTTACCTTCTTGAATTTTCCTTGAATATTTCTCTACATCTATTGCCCCGCATCCCAGGCTTATTCTCATAATATGCCTGTCTATTTTAATAGGGATTTCAAATTCAGAAAAAGGCCATATGTCAAAACGAACAAAATTTTTCATCAAGAGAGCTGCTTTTGGGATTCCGTATTGTGCGAATTCATCAATTTTATCTATTGTTTTTTTTACAGAAGCTCTTTTTAATTGTCTCGGATCTCCATTATATTTTTCTTCAAGCATTCTCGCATTTTTGAGGAGGGTGCCAACAGGGTCTGTCATAGAATTTTTAGGGTGAGCAATACCTTCTCCAAGCTCAGGACTTAAGAGATTTACTAATTCTGGTTTTTTAATAGTAACTAATTCTTCTAAACTTCCTAGTTTTTTAGTGAGATTTCTCATAGCTTTGTATACTTGTTCTGCCTGCCTCATTGAATCAATTGAAACACCATGAAATAGGAATAATCCATGCTTTTTACTTCCTTTTTCTATTCCTTCTGGAATAATTTCATCTGGAAATAGATTTTCCTTATTAAAAGGGTAAATTTTTTGTTCTTTTGCATGAATTGCTGCTTTAGAAATCCTTTTTATCACACTATAATCAACTTTAATTTCTTTCATAGGATACTTTAAAGTCTTGTTTTTAAAAACTAATCTATGCTGAGAAATATAGTTTTAGTCACTCCAAAACAGCTTTTATTCTTCTAACTCCTGCACTTGAAGATTCTTCTTTTTTTATCTTAAAATGTCCAAGTTCGCATACATTTTTGACATGTGGGCCTGCACATATTTCTTTTGAAAATTCAGAGATTGTATACACAGAAACTTTTTCTCCGTATTTTTCATCAAACACTCCCAGAGCCCCTTTTTTTCTTGCTTGTTCAGGAGACATTTCTTCTCTTGATACTTCACATGATTTTTGTATTTGAGCATTAACTAAATCTTCCACTTCTTTGAGTTCCTTTTCAGTTAGTTTTCTTGGAAAAGAAAAATCCAATCTTAATCTCTCAGGAGTTATATTTGAGCCTTTTTGAAGAATGTTTTTGTCTTTTAACACAGTTCTTAATGCTTCTAATAACAAGTGGGTTGCTGTGTGTAATCTTGTTGTTTGCTCTGATGCATCTGCTAATCCAGACTTGAATCTTCCAACAGACGCTGTTCTTGAAAGAGTTCTGTGCTTCTCAAATTCTTCCATATATCCTTCAAAGTCTATAAGTAATAACCTCGATCTTGCCAATTCAATTATTAATTCTAGAGGATATCCAAAAGACTGATATAAATAGAAAGCCTCTTTTCCAGTAATTGTTGCATTATCAATGTCTTTTTTTGATATATTAAATTCCTTAATTGAATAATCTTTTTTTCCTTTTTTATTCCTAAAAACTTTTTTTAATATCTCCTCCTTTTTGTCTGATTGCATCAATTTAGAAAATTTCTCTCCACTTATGATTTTTTTATTAAATATCTTAGCAGCAACGTGGGTTCCTTTAGTCAATACTTTATCAAATTTCTCTTCTTCATTTCTTATTTCTTCTAAAATTTTTTTCTTGTTTTTTTGTAAATGCTTATAATCATCATATATTTTAAAAACAAACTCTGCAATTTTTGAATTAGATTCTGTTATACCTAATTCCTTTCCGTACATTATTGCCCTTCTTATTAATCTTCTAAGAACATAGCCTTGCTCTGTATTGCTTGGAGTAATTCCATCTGCGATTATAAAAACAGAAGCTTTTATGTGGTCTGCAATAATTCTCATTGCTCTTGTCTGCCCTTTATCTTTCCCATATTTTTTCCCAGAAAGTTTTTCAATTTTTTCAATTATTGGTTTAAATGTATCTCCAAGATAATCATCTTCTAATCCATTTAAGATTGTAGTTGTTCTTTCCACACCACCCCCAAAATCAATATTTTTTTGTTTTGCTGGGTTATAATTTCCTTTTTTATCTTTATTATACTCCATTAGAACATCATTACCAATTTCAACCCAGTTTTCATTATTTGGATCAAATTTTTTTGGAGGTTTAATATTATTTGGTTTCCAGTAAAACATTTCTGTTGAAGGACCACAAGGGCCTTTTTTCCCTGCAGGACCCCACCAATTTTCTGATTTTGGAAGAAAAGCAATTCTTTCTTTTGAAATTCCAATAGATTCCCATATTTTTGCAGATTCTGTATCTTTTGAGGCGTTTTTGTCTCCTTTAAAAACACTTACAGCGTATCTTTCAATAGGGATGTTTAGAACTTTTGTATGAAAATCAAAAGTTAATTGGATAGCTTCTTTTTTCCAATAATCTCCCAAAGACCATTTTCCCAACATCTCAAAAAATGTATGGTGTGTTGTATCCCCAACCTCTTCAATATCTTGTGTTCTTATGCATTTTTGAGCATTGCATAATCTTCTTCCAAGGGGATGTGGCTGTCCAATCAAATAAGGGACTAAAGGATGCATTCCTGCTGTTGTGAATAAAACAGTTGGATCATTTTCAGGAACAAGAGAGACATTTGGAATTTCTTTATGCCTCTTTCTCTTGAAAAATTCAACATATTTCGTGATTAATTGCTTTCTGTTTATCATAATCTTTAATAAAGAATTAGTATTTTAAAAACTACGCGCTTTCTTAATCTTATTAGCTAATGGCACTTAATTTCCTTTGGATATCCCTTAACTGGGCATCTATATCTCCATCCTGCCTGACTTCTTCTGTCTCTTTTATCTTTCTTTTTACTTCTTCAATCCCCCCTTCATCTTTTCTTAGAATTCCGGGAATTTTTATCTTTGGAAGAGTTGTCTGAAGCTTTCCAAGCTCACTTTTTAGCATTTTTATTAATTTTTGCAACTTTATCTTTATGCTTAGTTCTTCTAATCTAAGAGAATGATATTTTCTTATTATCTTTGCAATTCTCAATAATTCCATTTCTGAGGAAATAATATCTCTTTTAGCCTGAATGGCCTCATCATATTCTAACCTAATATGAATCAAGTTTTCTTTACTTATCTTCTCTGGTTTTTTATTGCTAGATTTTTTGCGTTTCATCTTATTATTCTATTTTAGAAAAAATATCTCTGTCCACATTTTCAATCTGGGTTTTTATCTTTTTAATCTCATTTTCCCAAGATTCTAGTTCTCCCTCTTCCTCTTCTTTGACTCTCTTTATTTCTTCAAGAGTTTTTTCTATTTCTGATATTTGCTTCCTCGCATTCTCAAATATTCTAAGGCTTTCCTCAAATTTATCTATTCTTATAAAAACAGGCTCTGCTTTTCTCACTTTTCTCGCAGCCTCTTCAAACACCTCTGGAATCCTTGACCTTCCTAATGGACGAAATTCTCTTGTCATTGGCTTTTTTAGGGGTTTTTGTATCCCTTGATCCTCTATATCTTCAGATTCAAGATCATCTACATCATGAAACCCTTCACCATCTTTTTTCCCAGTTACAGCATGTTTTATAGTGTGCCTAGAGAATTTATCCCCAAATGAATTAGAAGGAAAACTGGGTAGTTGATGAATCGGCTCGTTATGTTCTTCAAAATCTGGAAGCTCTGGCAATTTTGGAAGCTCTGGCAATTTTTTAGGAATCTCTTTATTTTCCTCACCCTTTTTTTTACTAAACCACCCCATTTTCTTATTTTAATATAATTATTCTAATATATATAAAATATCCTATAGGTTTAAAAATCCTTCTATATCTTAGATAAAAATATAACCGAAAGGTATTTATTTGAAATATTTATCATATTAAGATGTTAAAAAAATTTCTTAAAGAAGTTGTGGTTATGGTCGCAGGCAAACCGGCAGAAGAGATAGCTGATTTGCTGGATAGCAACAAGCATGTTAATGAGTTTGTAATCGCAAAAAAACTTAACATGACAATTAATCAGACGAGAAATATTCTTTATAGAATCTCAGATCATGGACTTGTTTCTTCAATAAGAAAAAAAGATAAGAAAAAGGGATGGTATACTTATTTTTGGAAGATTGAGATTCTTAAAACTCTTGAGTTTTTGAGAAACATGCGGGTTAAAAATATCTATCAGATAGACAATCAGATAAAAAACAGAGAAACAAGAGAATTTTATGTTTGCGAGAAATGCAATATAGAATTTAATGAAGAAAATGCTCTTCTTCATAATTTTACATGTAATGAATGTGGGAATGTTTTTACTATTAAGAACAAAACAAAAGTCTTAAAGGAATTAAAAAAGAATTCAGATAAATTAAAAGCAGAGTTAGAACTTATAGATGGCGAGATTAAAAAGGAAAGAGATAAATTAGACAAAAAAAGAGCCAAAGAGCTTAAGAAAGAAAAGAAGGAAAAGGAAAAGAAAAGAGCAGAAGCTACAGCAAAAAGAAGACTTGCTAGAAAAAAGCTGATGAAATTAAAACCAAAGAAAGAGCCAGCTAAAAAGAAGATTAAGAAAAAAATAGTTAAAAAACCAAAAAAGAAAATTAAATCTAAAGGGAAAAAGAGGAGATAATTCTCAATATGGTCGGGGTTTATAGAATTTATCCAAAAAAGAGAAGAAGTTTACTTGGAAATCTTAGCATGAATTCTACACTTATTCTTATCAATATTGTAGCATTTGTTCTTTTTATTATACTACTCTCTTCAAATCTGATTACTCTTGATTTTGTAGCAATAAAACCCTCGAATATTTTACAAGGAGCATATCTCTGGACTTTTTTAACAAGCATGTTTATGCATGGTGGGTTTTTCCATATATTTGCAAACATGCTTTCGTTGTTGTTTATCGGTTCATTAGTAGAGAAAATACTTGGGTCTAAGAGATATCTTTATTTCTATCTGGGGGCTGGTTTATTTGCTGGTTTGTTTTTTGTTTTATCTAGTTTAATTTTTGTTAGTGATCTTAATACATTTGCAGTTGGGGCTTCTGGGGCTTTGTTTGGATTGGTTGGGCTTTTGATGCTTTTAACACCCAACCTTCCTGTTTATATCATGTTTATCCCAATACCCATAAAAATGAAATATGCTGCTCCGGGAATCTTGATTGTATTATGGCTTATCTCAATTGCAGCAAATATTGGAATAGGAAACACAGCTCATCTGGGAGGGTTGATATTTGGGCTTATTTATGGTTTGTATTTAAAAAATAAATATAAAAACAAGGTCAGAAATATAAATAAAATGTTTAGTTGAGATGGTAAAAAAAAAGAGGGGTTTTAACATAAGTGAACAATACAGAGAGAGTTGGAATTATATAAAAGAATCTCGGAATTTTATTTACATAATTATTGGAGTATTTCTCTTTTTTGCAGTAATCGGCTCTGTATTTCCTGTTCCAGAGGCTATCTCAAAAACAATACTGGAATTTATTGAAAAATTGCTTAAAGAAACACAAGGATTGTCTCAATTGGAATTGATTAAATACATCTTTGTTAATAATCTCCAGAGTAGCTTTTTTGGGCTTCTCTTAGGGATTATTTTTGGAATTATCCCTGTTTTGTTTGCTGCTATTAATGGCTATTTGCTTGGATTTGTTCTTTCCATAAGTGTTATGAGTGATGGGATAACTGTAATATGGAGGCTATTTCCTCATGGCATCTTTGAGCTTCCAGCAATATTTATCTCTCTTGGTCTGGGGTTGAGGTTGGGGTGTTTTATATTTCAGAAAAATATACCTAAATCTTTTAGGAAGTATTTTTGGAATTCTCTGAGAGTCTTCCTGTTCATTGTTCTTCCATTATTAATTATTGCAGCGATTATAGAAGGAAGCTTTATTACATTACTTGGCTAAATTGGTTAATTTTATATACTCTTTTTTCTTTGTATTTTTACTTAAAAGGAGGGTAAAATATAAATGGATAAACTAACCTACTGGATTGTTACTGTTATTGGTGTCTTACTTGCATTGCCTTTGCTTAGTGTAACTGCACTTCAAGGAACTATAACAGATTGGTTAATTGCACTAGGTGTACTTGTAATTGGTGTAAAAGGCCTTTTAGGAAAATAAACCTTCTTTAATTTTTTATTTTTATTTTTTTAATTCTTAAAGTTATTCAGAACCATATTAATTTTATCAGAAATATTATTCTTTTAAGTCACTAATACCCAACATTATGAAAAGTAATCCAATCATGATTACAAACCAGACTATTCCTCCTTTTAGGAATTCTAATGCAGCATTACCCCATGATGGGAAAATTCCCCATACATAAACTGAGGCAATTACTAAGATTAATCCAAATAAAAGTTCAAACCACTTGTTCATTGTATTGTTATCTGTCGCTTTTTATTTAAAAAGATTTTGATAGTGGAGTATACCATTTAAAATCCCCTTTAAATGCTCCCGCAGCAATTAGTGGGAATATAAGGGAGTATCAGAGAACTTTATGTCTATGAATTTACAATTTAAGGTATTTTAAAATGAATCTGTAAGCAGGAGTTTTTAAGCATAAACATTTATATATTACACATTTTCTTCTTTAGTTATGCTAACCAAGAAACAGATTGAAGAGATAAAAGAACATCTTGATAAGGCACAAAACCCCTTATTTTTCTTTGATAATGATTCTGACGGATTATGCAGTTTTCTTTTATTGCAGAGATATATTGAAAGAGGAAAAGGAGTGCCCATAAGATCATTTCCCGGATTAACAAAAGAATACTTTAGAAAAGTTCATGAATTAAATGCAGATTATATTTTCATATTGGACAAACCAGAAGTTACAGAGGAGTTTTTTAAAGAGGTGGAACAGGTCAATATTCCTGTTGTTTGGATTGACCATCATGCTATTGACATAAAGAAGGTCCCTGAATTTGTAAACTATTATAATCCTTATCTTAATGAACCAAAAGGTTATGAGCCAGTAACATATGTTTGCTATCAAGTAACTCAGAAGAAAGAGGACTTGTGGCTTGCTGTTGTAGGGTGTATTTCAGACAAGTTTGTCCCTGATTTTTATCAGGATTTTAAGAAAAACAATCCAGAATTAGCAATAAACTCAGAAAATGCCTTTGGGATTCTTTATAAATCAGATATAGGGAAAATTGCCAGAATATTTGGTTTTGCCTTAAAAGACAGAACAACTAATGTGATTAATATGATTCGGTTTTTGACTAACGTAAAAACCCCTCATGAGGTATTGGAGGAGAGCAGTAAGAATTATATTATGCATAAGAGATTCAATGAGATAGACAAGAAGTATAAAGGGCTTCTAGAAAAGGCAGATAAGACAATTGATTCAGGGAATTTGTTGTTCTTTCAATATAGCGGAGATTTAAGCATAAGCTCTGATTTGTCAAATGAATTGAGCTATAAATATCCTAAAAAAGTTGTGGTTGTTATTTATATTAAAGGAGTTAAGGCAAATATCTCTGTTAGGGGAAAGAATATTAGAGATATAATCTTAAAGGCAATAGAGGAATTAGAAGGTGCTACAGGTGGGGGGCATGAGGATGCAGTTGGTGTACAGGTAAAAGTTGAAGACCTGGAAAAATTCAGGAAAACACTAAAAAAATTAGTTAAATAGGAAAAATGAAATTAATATTAGTGAGGCATGGAGAAACAGAAGAAAATAAAAGAAGAGAGATAATGGGGCAGAAGCAGGGAACACTATCTTCTTTAGGAATTGAACAAGCAAAAAAAGTTGCTCAAAGATTAAAAGATGAAAAGATAGATTATATTTTCTCAAGTGATTTAGCTAGAGCGTCTGATACTGCTAAAGAGATTCATAAATTTCATCAAAACCCCTATTAAATTTGTTAAAGAATTAAGAGAATGGAGTATGGGTGAATTTGAAGGGCAGACAGCCCCTCCAGATTGGAAAGAAGTAAGATGGAAATTAGATACTTTTAAGGCATCTGGTGGAGAGAGGCTAGATGAAATATTAGAGAGAGCAAGATGTTTTGTATCCAAGATTTTAGACCAATTCCATGGAAAAACTATTTTATTTACTGCACATAATGGGATAATTCAAGCTATTATCACTGCTATTTTTGAAGAATCTTGGGAGCATATGAAAACAATCGAGAGACAAGGAAACACAGGGATAACTATCTTTGAATTTAATGAAAATAAAAAACCCTTTTTAAAATTAATGAGTTGTACAAAACATCTAGAATAATTTCTGTATAAAAAGTAAGACTATTTTTAGACATTATACACAAAGCCTATTATAACTCAAACATAGAAAAATATATAAAGAAGTTTGTCATCTAAACCTTATGAGTAATAGACTGAGATGTACATGCTGGAAAGGATTTATGTATGGCTTAGTCTATGCTGCGATTAAATTCCCCTCAGCTTGATTCAGTTATTCTCCTAAGACCTGAATTAAGTTGAGACACTTCTTATTAATTAATTCAGGCCTGGAAAAGATTTCTGATATGAGTTGAGGCTTTTAAAAAATGGAAAGCCTTATGGAAACAAAAGAGAAAGCACTGATAGAACAAGAGTTTAACATGTTGTTTGAGGTTACTTTAAGGTTAGAGAATGAATTAGATGAACTTGTTAACCACAAAAAGTAACTTAAAATGAGATGAGAAATGATTTAAGTAATAGTTAGTGTGCGATATTAATAACTTTTTCCTATATATACCCAATAATCTGCTTGTTTTCCTGAAATAATACATTTCTTTCCTTTTATTGTAGGTTGTTTTAATGGAATGTTAAGTGTTTTTGCCCCGCCTGTTTTTTCTTTTAATATATCCTCTACTTCTTTTGAGTTTTTAAGAGGGACAAGAACAATTTTTTTATCCTTAATTTTGTTGATAGTATCTTTTAAGCTTTCTGATTTGGTTAATGCTCCTTGTAAGAGCTTGTTTGCTTTGTTAAACAGAGCATTTTGCATCTCTCCTAACTCTTTTTCTACAACTTTTTTTAAGCTCGTTATCTTTACAGATTTCTTTTTTCCATTATCTCTTCTTACAAGAATAACTTGTTTCTTTTTCAAGTCTTTAGGTCCTATTTCAATTCTTACAGGGATTCCTTTTAATTCCCATTCATTGAATTTGAATCCTGGTGTTACTTCTAATCTGTCGTCAAGAATAGGGTTGTTCTTAGAAAGATTTTTTGATATCTCTTTTGCCTTCGCAAGAATCTTTTTGTCTTTTTCAAACATAAGAGGAATAATAACAACCTGATTGTCAGCTAATTTTGGTGGAAGAACCAGTCCTTTATTGTCTGAATGAATAGCAAACATTATCCCGAGCATTCTTGTGCTTATTGCATAGGTTGATTGATATGCATATTCTTCTTTTCCCTGCTTGTTGAGAAATTTTATATTGTAGGCTTTTGCGAAATTTTGTCCATCATCATGATAATCAGGACCCTGAATAGCTTTCCCGTTAGGAAAATATAATTCCAGACTATAAGTTGCTTCTGCACCTGCAAATTTTTCTTTGTCTGTTTTTTTACCGAGCAAGGATGGAAGTGCCATATAATCTCTGAGGAAATCAGAATATATCCTGGTTATAGTTTTATTGTCTTTGTCCAGTTCTTTTTTATTTGAATAAACATGATGTCCCTCGTTCCACAAAAATTCCCTTGTCCTTAAAAAAGGAACAGGGTGTTTAAATTCCCACCTCACAACATTATTCCATTGATTTAATCTTAAGGGAAGATCTCTATGACTTCTAATCCATTTTGCATATGATTCATACATTATGGTTTCTGAAGTGGGTCTAATAGCAAGTTTTTCATTTAACTTTGTATCTCCTACATGAGTTACCCATGCAACTTCTGGAGTAAAACCTTTTACATGCTCTTGTTCTTTTGAAAGAGTTGATTCTGGGATAAATAATGGAAAATAAGTATTTTTTATGCCTATCTTCTTGAATTCACTATCAATAACTTTTATAACTTTTTCCCATATTTGATATGAAGATGGTCTAAATACAATACATCCAGATACCTTAGTGTAATCTGCAAGTTCTGATTTTAAGATTAATTGTTGATACCATTCGCTGAAATTTTCCTCTTTTTTTACAGTCAGACCTTCTTGAGTTTTTTTACCCATAATTGATAAAGTGAATGCTTGTATTTAAAATTAGTGGAAAGAAGATTTTACAAGTAAAATCTTGTTGCTGAGGCTTTTTTTAATAAAATATCTTGTATGCTATCTCCTGCTTTTGCTATAATACATTCTTTTCCTGATTTTATTATTTTTTCTGCAACTTCTAGCTTTGATTTTAATCCTCCGAATCCAGTGGGAGGAATCTTCATTTTATCATAATCTTCTACAGAAAAGAAATTTGAGCTTGTTATCGGCTCTTTATTTTTTATCAATACTCCTATTTCTGTAAGAATAATGAGTTTTTCAAAATCAAGACCAAGAAGAAGTTCTGTCGCAAGAAAATCATTATCTCCAAAAGACAATTCTTCTAGGGAAGTTATGTCATTTTCATTAACAATTGGAATAACATTTTCTCTTTTCAAATGTTTGTAGGTCTCTATTATATTTTTCAGACTGTTTTTGTTTTTTATGTCTTGAGATGTCAGTAAAAATTGGGCAATATGTGTGTTATATTTTGAAAAAATTTGCGAGTATTTTTCCATTAATTTGACTTGCCCAATTGATGATTGGGCTTGTTTAAGACCGATTTCATTATTTCCTTTAACTAAATTTTTTCCACCACCAACTGCACCAGAGCTTACAATAATTATTTCATTACCTTCTTTAATTAGATTAGATACTTCTTTTGCTAGAGATTCTATGATGTTTTCTTTAATCTTTTGTTTTGTAGAATCAAAAATTGCAGCAGTTCCTATTTTTATCATAATTTTCATTTTTTTTGTGAGCTAGAAGACTTTTTATTTTCTTTGTTTTCATATCAATGTTTGATTCAGGATTTGAAGTGAGATGTTATTTACACTTGTTTCTATGTAATTTGATTCAAGGGCAAATCCCAAGCTTTCCCCTCCCCCAACCTTGAAGTTATTTATTCCAATGACCCTTCCCTGCTTGTTAATCAAAGGGCCTCCTGAGTTTCCTGGATTTAATGCTGCATCTGTTTGTATATATGCTTCTAGTCCTGTTGGTCCTGGCCTGTGGATTCCGGAAATAATTCCTTCTGTTACAGAGAATTGGAGTCCCAAAGGATTTCCAATTGCTATCACTTTTTCCCCTATCTGAACACTATCTGAATCTCCCAATTTTAATTTGTCATAATTCCCTGAAATCTTTATTAAAGCAATGTCTAATTCTGTATCATACCCTATGAAAGTTGCTCCTGTGCTACCATGCTCATAAGTTACTACATTTATTGTTCTTCCACCTGATAAAACATGGGCATTTGTTACAACATAACCGTCATTTGTAATTATGAATCCTGTTCCCTGCCCGACATCTGTTCTTACAGTCACAACCCCTTTTATTGCGTCCTCAATTATTCCTGAAAAATCAGCACTTGTTGAGGCTTTTAATAAATCAAATTCTTTGTCTATTGAACCGACTTGCGAACCAAGCGAATTTAATTCTTCTTGTGCCTGCAGGACACTTTCTGTTAATTCATTTAATTTTGCCTGAGTGTCTGATTTTAATTCATCTATCTTGTTGTTTAAGGAATTGTAATTCAGATTTTGTTTTGTTAAGATAGCGTTGATTAATATGCCAATTACAATTAAGGATATAATTACTATTGCAGTAATGCCCCCGATTACAAATTTATGATGTCTCTTTAAGTGTATTACATGATGTTTTTGGATGGCCATCTTTTATAATTAATATAACCTGTTATTTATAAAGTTTTTTTAGTAATCTTCTAATCCCCTAATAACCCATTTTAATTAAATAATAAAAAATTAACCTGTATAATCTCATTAACAAATTTTATATAGGTTAATTAGATTATTGTATGACAGGCTCGTCGTTCAATGGACAGGATATCCGGTTTCGGCCCGGCTGATGGGGGTTCGACTCCCTCCGAGCCTATTTTATAATATATAAATCTTTAAAAATAAATCTTGCTATGTTTTAAAATGGGCTCTGTTAGAGAAAAATTCTTATTATGCCAAGGATTCTGGAGAAAACCACACACTTTAGTGTGTGGATGAATCCTTGGACATCCTAAAGTCCAAACAAACCGCACCTTTTAAGGTGCGGTAAAACACAAGGACTTTTTGATTGTTATTCACTGCTACTGTTTATTTTGCTATACCTTATTTTGAAGAAGGGGTTGAAATAATGGCAAGGCAGAGTGTGGAAAATAAGTTGGTAGATTATGGGCTTGGGAAGAAATCTATACTCTCTCAAGAAATACTCAAAACAAAAAAAACTTTGCATGAGGAATTTGAGGAATATAAGGCAAAAAATTTCACTAAAATGCAATCTGGCATAGCATGGCTTGTTAATGATTATTATTATATAGAAAATTATGATAAAAATAATGATAATAAGCCAGATTATGGGGAAGCAAGGAACTTTTTTGTAAATAAAGATGGAAAGTTAGACATTTCAAAATACCCAAGTAAATATGCTTTTGATTTAAATGGAAATAATATATTTGAACCCTGTGAAATATTTCTTGATGAGAAGAGAAATGGGGTAAGTGGAGATGAAGTAATAAGCCCCGAGTGTATACCTCTTAGTATTGAAAAATTAAAATCCAAGGAGTATAAAATATAATTATCTCAGCATCTTTTCTAAAACTTCCTTTGCAGTCTTAAAATCAGCTCTTTTTTCTGATATCCTCATTACTTGTCCAATTAAGAAATTCAGTGCATTTGGTTTTCCTGCTTTGTAGTCTTTTATTGCTTGTGGATTTTGTTTTATGACCTGTTTTACAAATTTTTCTATTTCTGATTTACCGGATATTTTCCTGTGTTTTTTTGCATGCTCTTTTGGAGAAAAGGATATTGGAATAAACTGATTCAGAATCTCTTTTGCTTTTAGCTCTGTAATTGCTTTTTTATCAACAAGATTTAAAAGTTCTGCAAAATCCTCTACTTTAATCTCAACATTCTCTAATTCTTTTTTTGCATAATTAAGAACTCTTAATAATTCAATTGTGACCCAGGGAACTGCTATCCTTGGGTTTACTCTCTTAACAACTTCTTCAAAGAATTCAACTATATCAAGCTTTTTTGTTAAGACTTCTGCAGGTTTTTTATCTATCTTATATTTCTTTATTAATTTCCTTAATTTTTCCTGAGGAGTTTCTGGTAAAGCGGATTTTAGTTTTTTAATTCTTGACTGCTCAATTTTTATTATTGGCAAATCAGGCTCTGAGATAAATCTGTAATCTTGAGCCTCTTCTTTTGATCTCATCCTTACTGTTTTTCCTGAGAATTCATCAAATGCTCTTGTTTCTTGATGTATTGGCTTTTCTTTTTTTTGCCTTTGGATTTCATATTCAATTGCTGCTCTGATGTTTTTCAGACTGTTTATATTTTTTACCTCTATTCTTTCTCCTTTCCCAACAGACACATTTACATCTGCTTTTATTCCCAGGTTTTTGTCAATTGCTTTAATATATCCAAGAGTTGTGATGAGTTGTTTTAACCAGTTGATTGTTTCTTCTGAGTTTTTTAAGTCAGGCTCTGTTACAATTTCTATTAGTGGAATTCCAGAGCGATTATAATCTATCTCACCTGTTTTTGGATTCCATGCTGCAGGGTCTTCTTCAATATGCGCCTCTCTTATTTTAACTCCAAGGAATTTTCCATCTTCTCCAACAGGAACAGCATAAGGTCCGGATATTGTGTCTTGATATCCTTTTGGCAAGTCAGGCCAGTCATAGTGTTTTCTCTGCCAGACAAGTTTTTCATTTATTTTGCACTCAAGAATTAATGCTATTTGAATTGTTTTATCCACTGCAGTCTTGTTTGGAAGCAATGGTTTTGCACCTGGCTGTCCTGTGCAAATTGGGCAGATATTTGTATTTGGCTGTGTGATTTTTGCCCCATGCTCTGCTTTACAGCTGCAAAAGAGCTTTTCATTAGTCATGAGATACCCATGAATTTCCAAGCCAATCTTTACTTTATCATCCTTTTTTGGCATGAATACAAAAAAGAAACAGGATTTATAGAGATTTCCTTTTATTGTTTCGGTAAATCTCTAAGACATTTTTTCTAAGGATTTTAATTATTAATTAAAAAAATCAATATTAAGTTTTGGAAAAATTAATTATACCACGAACCTGGGTTATGCTCTCTAGATTAATCTGTTAATTTACTTAGGCAATCATATTCAGGAAGAGTTATTGTTCCATGTTTATCTAATCTCTTATTGTCATTAAGATCATGTTGTAACCAGTGGCTTAAGTCTTTATAATTAATCCCTTTGAGTCTTTCAGGATATTCTTCTTTAAGCTTTTTAGCATAATAATCATATCCCATATTAGGAACTGTGCCCATTTCACTAGTACCACATGGATTATCAAATCTCTTGAAGTATATGTCATCAATTCTTTTACAAGCACCAGTTGTAAGCATAACTAATCCTATTCCTGTTATCCCCAAAGTTTTTAGTAAACCTGTTTTTGTCATTTTATGCGTCTATGTGATATTTAATAGGTATATCTCCAAACTCTTTAAGTCCTTTTTTCATTTTTTTTAATGGATAGGCATCTAGACAATCCTCTGATGGAGAATCCAATTCTTCTGAACAATCTCCTTGTAGTGCTGAGTTATCAAAAGCTGCAATCATTGTTTCAGCAAAATTTCCTATCTCTAGTATTTTTTCCATAAAAATTCATTATATTTATTATTTATAAACCTTTCTATTTATTTACCACTGTGGAGGTGTGACTATTAGTAGTTAGATGTATCATCATGTTTTTATATGTTCTTTATTTATTGTCTTTTATGGTGAAAGTTAATGCAAACACTAAAAAATCAAAGATTTTTGGTGCCACTAAATTTAAGACTGTGCCTACGCACATAAGCAGGGGCAAGGATTTAGTTGGTCCAGGAGACAGGGTTAAGATTGTTTTGTCTAAGCAAGAGTATGAAGGGATTTTATTAGAGTCACCTGAGAGCGAGAGAGGGATTGTCTTGTTGAAATTGGATTCTGGATATAATATTGGTTTTAGCAAAAAAGAGGTTTTAGAGATTAAGCTCATTGAAAAAGCATCTGAAAAAGAAGAGAAGGTGGCGGTTAAAAAAGATGAAGATAAACCAAATATTGCCATGATAATTACAGGGGGGACTATTGCTGCACGTTTGAATCCAAGAAAAGGAGGGGTTGACTGGCTTGATACACCTGAGAGTTTGTTTAAGTTTTATCCGGGGATTTTTGATAAAGTAAATGTTGTTAGGTTAGAGGTTCCCTTTATGAAGGCTTCTGAGGATATAGATTATAAAGACTGGCAAAAAATTGCAAGAGTTGCTCAAAAATTCCTGAATGATGGAAATATTAAAGGGGTTATAATAACTCATGGAACTGATTTTTTGCATTACACCGCAGCTGCATTAAGTTTTTTCCTAAAGGATTTGAACAAGCCTGTTGTTTTAACATATAGCCAGAGAAGTATTGACAGGGCTTCAAGTGATGCAAATTTGAATTTAAAATGTGCGGCTTTGGCTGCTATCTCTGATATTGCAGAAGTAATGTTAGTGGGGCATGCTTCAACTAATGATGATTTTTGCTATGCAATGAGGGGGTGTAATGTTCTTAAATTAAATACTTCAAGAAGAGATGCATTTAGACCAATAAATGATTTACCACTAGCTAAGATTTATCCCGATAAAATAATCAAAATTTCAGATTATAGAGTAAGGAATAAAAATAAAGTTAAACTGGATTTAAAATTTGAGAATAAAGTTGCTTTGGTCAAGATTTATCCTGGTCAGAGTCCGGATATTTTGGATTATTATGTTAAGAAAAAATACAAGGGAATTGTTTTAGAAATGTCTGGTTTAGGGCATGCCCCTACAAAAAGATCAAGAAATAACTGGACAGCAAAGCTCAAGGAAGTTCAGAAAAAAGGCATAATTATCTGTGCTGCCAGTCAGACAATTTACGGGAGACTTGACCCACTTGTTTATTCTAACGGGAGAGAATTGCTGGAAACAGGGATTATCTATCTCGAGGATATGTTATCAACTACAGCCTTACTTAAACTGGGTTATGTTCTTGGGCATAAAGAATGGGCAGGGGATAAGGAAAAAATAAAAGAAATTATGTTAAAAGATTTTTGTGGGGAGATAAATAAAAGAATTCTTTTTGAGACTTTTCTTTATTAGGTTTATTTTAATTTCTTCAATTTTCTTACCAGCTTCTTTCTTAAGGAATTATCTATAGATTTATAATTTAAAATCTTTTTTATTAAATTTTTTCTTTTATCTGGATGGAATCTAAAAATATCTTTATCTTCTAAAATTATAAAGCTTCTTAACCTTTGAATTACTATTCTTGGGGGGGATGTAGATGTTTCACCATATATTGATGAATCTACGTTTATTATTTCTAATAATTCTTTAGAAAAATCTAATTGGTTCCGCTCATCATTTCCCACTTGTATTTGTCTATCTTTTTTTCCAACATAAGCTTCTCCACAAAAATAACCCCTTAAATAAGCCAGAGAGTCATTTTCATTTATTATCCTATCTTTAGCAATTTTAATCAATTCAAATAAAAGTTTTCTAAATAAAACACTATTATAGTTAATATCCAATGATCCATATTTTATGATATTTTCTCTTGATTTTCCCGTAGACTCCCCGACATAACTTGTTTTGATTTCTTTATTTGTAGGGATTTTTACTTGACGACGCCATAAAATTTTGGCGTCATCACTAATTTGCTTCTTGGGCATTTTTAGAAGATATGGCAACTTATTGTTAAAAATAATCTTATAGCTAAGATTTTCTCTTTTAATTTCAAAATAATCTAAGAAATTAATGAATAACTTAATCAATGAAGGTTTTGAATTTACTACCTCTGTGGATTTGGGTTTAGTTTTTGATCCTTCTGCGTCAAAGAAACCAAGTGCTGATAGAAACTTCTCGTTTAAAATTATCTTCTTTGGAAAAAACATGTAATGCTGCCTATACCCTTTATTATAATGTTCTTTTTTATAATAAACAAGAATTTTATTCCATGGAACTTTTTTTATTACATTTTTTGAGTTTAATATCCATGAATCACAATATCTGACTTTTTTATTTATTTCTCTTCCCTTAATTCTTTTTACTTCTCTTTTCTTTTCTAATTTTAGTAAGCATCTTCTTACTGCTCGAGAAGTTAGATTAGTTTCTTTATATATATCATTTGTCGTCATTTTTTCTTTAGAAAGAATAAATTTTATTTTTTCCTCTCCCTTTACAATATTATTGATATCTTCCCCCCCTTTAAGATATTTAACCCCCAAATTTTTAACTATATTATGTGTATGAATAATCATATACTTTAGTACCATATAAACTATTTAAACTTTTATATCCCCTTCAGATTTAATGCTGACTAATTTTAGCCATGAACTGAATGATAGATTAGAGGAATAAAATGAGGGGGAAATATTTAATCTGGATAGGAATTGTTGTCGTGATTTTAGTCTTATTGGTTATGATTTTTAAACCTTGTGGAGAGGACGAGTTTGTCGAACAATTCACTAAAATAATTAATTTCTCTACTTCTAATCTCAATAAATTATCAATATTCTGTTTCATTAATAATATTAAT
Source organism: archaeon BMS3Abin17 (assembly GCA_002897655.1). Classification (GTDB taxonomy): domain Archaea; phylum Nanobdellota; class Nanobdellia; order Pacearchaeales; family GW2011-AR1; genus BMS3ABIN17. The sequence continues at coordinate 37 of BDTJ01000026.1, read as the reverse complement.
CCATACTTAAATCTCGTATCTTCATTTCTATAATGAG
>BDTJ01000025.1 GCA_002897655.1 archaeon BMS3Abin17 | reverse complement strand
GCTAAAAGAAACTTCTGGTGGCCTGACCCTAATTATCCTGATAATATTTCAATACATTTCTGGATAGAGGAAATCACAGGACCTAAGATAACAATTACTCCTGATTAGATTAATCAAAAAGTCCTTGTGTTTTACCGCACCTTAAAAGGTGCGGTTTGTTTGGACTTTAGGATGTCCAAGGATTCATCCACACACTAAAGTGTGTGGTTTTCTCCAGAATCCTTGGCATAAAGTTTTTAAAGAAGCTCTAAAACCGCGCAAAAAACAGGATAATTTATCTATAACCGCGCAAAACAATATTTTATACTAAAAAATGGTATTTTACACAATAAATTAACCGCGCAAAAGAAACATTTAAATACTACGAAGTGCGCGTAAGAACATGGGATGGACAAAACCCAAAGGATATAGCAGGTCAAAAGTAGACTGGGCAGGGAACATCCTGATTAGTGAAGCAAGTTCAGCAGAAGATAAAGAGAAAGCATTAGAAATATTGGATAATTGGAGGGCAATACACAGATATCCAATGCATATCTTTAAGAAAAGATTGAAAAGAGTCTCAGAAAAAATGGATAATGAGGCATTGTCAGTTCAAAGGTTAAAGAGGTTGCCTTCTATTCTGAAGAAACTACAAAGAAGGTATTATGGAAATAAGCCAACTATGAAACTTTCCCAAATGCAGGATGTTGCAGGATGCAGAGTTGTCATGCCAAATGTGGAATTAGCAAGAAAACTTCATAAAGAGGAATATATAAGGGGAGATTTAAAGCATAAAAAAGTAAACGAGAAAGACTATATAACTACGCCAAAAGAAGACGGGTACAGAAGCATCCATTTAATGTATAAGTATAAGAGTGATAAAAAAGGGAAAAAAGATTATAATGGTTTGCTTGTTGAAGTTCAAATAAGGTCAAAACTGCAGCATTTGTGGGCTACAGCAATAGAAACAGTGGATTTCTTTACACGTCAAGCCATTAAATCAAATGAAGGCCAAAAGGAATGGGTGGATTTTTTTAAGTTGGTTAGTTCTGCGTTTGCTAAAATGGAAGATTGCCCCTGTGTTCCAGGCACCCCCTACGAAGAACAAGAATTATTTGCTCAGATAAGAAAAAAAGAAGCTGATTTAAATGTCGTGAAAATAATGAGAGGTTGGGCAAAAGCAATCAGGGTTTTTGAACGAGAAATGATAAAAAAATACAACTGGAAATTTTTCTTATTAGAACTGGATATTTCTAAAGAAAATTTGAATATAAGTGCGTACACACAAGCTGATGAGAAAGAAGCAATCAAAGATTACTCCAAAGCTGAAAAAAGAAATGTCGGAAAAAGAGAATATGATGTTGTTCTTGTTGGAGCTGATACAACCAGTGATTTGAAAAAAGCCTATCCTAATTACTTTGTTGATACTGGCGAATTCCTGCAATATTTAGAGAAGATACTAAATAGAAATTAATAATTATGCCAAGGATTCTGGAGAAAACCACACACTTTAGTGTGTGGATGAATCCTTGGACATCCTAAAGCCCAGACAAACCGCACCTTTTAAGGTGCGGTAAAACACAAGGACTTTTTGATTTTAAAGTCAAAATAATACTGCTTATCTATTCTTTCCCTTTTTGCAAAATCTATTTCTGAATTTTTCAATGTAAACCTGCTTTATTTCTTCACTTGGCTCTATTATTTCCAGTTTTTCCTGTTTTTTAAGTTTGTTCAAAAAACCTGTGTTTTTCATAATATTCTTCTACTCCCTTGATTATGATGTGATTTTTTTCTATCTCCTTTGCCAGGAGATTTGATTTATTATATTTTCCTATTTTTATGCTCAGGCTTGAATTTATATTCTCAGTATCTTTTTTTATTTCTTTATTGCTTGTTTCTATATAAACATCAATATCACTGTTTGGCTTTGCAATGCCTTTTGCATAAGATCCAAACAGCAAAGACATTTTAATCCTTTTATCTTTTTGTATTTTTTCAAAAATCTCCCTTAAATTAGGGTATTTTCCAAGTATTCTTATTAATTTGTATTGTTCTGCCTTAAAAATATGGGTTTTAGCTTCAATAGTATTTTTTAAAAAATAGACTTTATTTTTTCCTTTTTCTTTGTAATCCGCAATATTTTCATCAGAAAGCTCCTTTATTTTTCTTGATATCATCATATGGTTTATGCTGAGGTTTTTTGCGATTTCCCTGACATGGCTTTCACCTTTTAGAAGGGCAATAATAATTTCAGTCTTGTAATCTTTTTGTTCCATGTGGAACAATAATGTTCTATGTATTTAAATCCTTCTATGGCAAACAACTTAATCTTTCGGTTGTTTTTTGTTTGCTCTCAGAACTGTATTTCCGGGATAAAGTCCTAATATTTTTTCTCCATCCAAGACTGAATTATCTCGTGCTTAAATCCTTTTTTTCTAAGAAATGAAATAATCTTATGGGCATGTTCTGCAGGAATAATAAAAACTCCTTTTGCCAGTTTTTTCCCGCCATATTCTTTAATTAACCCTTTTTTAACATATATTTTTTCCCCTATTTTTTGAGTATATCCATAAAGAGCCCTCCATGCAGTCATATTTTGATTTCTGTTTTTTCCCTGTGCAATTGAGAAAAGATAGTATGGTTCTGTTTCTGTTTCTTCTTTATACTTCCCAAATAAGACTATTCCATTTGCTATTAGGCTTCTTTGCAGTTCATCCCAATCCTCTAATTTTCCTACAGAGCAGTTAATTTCATTTTTAATATCCAGAAGGCTCCAGTATTTTCTGGCTTTAATGCTCTTGTAAAATTTCTCTTTTATATTATTTATCTTGCCCTCGAGATTCTCATCAATAACATCTATAAACAAATCAATATCGCTTTTATTATCTGCTTCGCCTCTTGCAACTGAACCAAATAATATTATCTGCTTTACTTTATCTGCTTCTTTGTTTAGTTTTTCCAGCAAAAATGAAGCAAAATCACCTGAATATGCGATTAACTTATAATTCATGGCCTGTTACCTCTGTAAAGATTTTTTTTAAGGAATTGAAATCATGAACTAATTTTTCCAGGACTGCTTCATCCTGCCTTTTCCCATAACACAGCTTGTTTCTTACATTTTCTATTTTTGCAATAAGATTCATTATTTCCTCTTTTCGTGGGAAATCAAAATTAAATTTTTCTGCAATTCTTCTTTTTGAGTTGAACCATTCGTGCTTAATCACAAAACCAGAATCAATTAAATTCCTTTCATGCAGAATTATTTCCAAAATATCAACAGCTCCTGCAGAAGTATGAAATCCAATAGTTCTTTGTTTTTTTTCAAGTCCCTTTGTTACAGCTTCATCTATTTCCTCTATGCTTTCTTTAAGATTCTCTAAGTGACTTTCAATTTTCATAATGTTATTTATGATACTTAGTATATAAATCTTTCGCTACTTAGTAACATATGTTACTGAGTATATAATATTTATGTCAGTTTGCACATCAAAAAGTCCTTGTGTTTTACCGCACCTTAAAAGGTGCGGTTTGTTTGGACTTTAGGATGTCCAAGGATTCATCCACACACTAAAGTGTGTGGTTTTCTCCAGAATCCTTGGCATAAAACACACCTTTCTATTTTGATTTTACTATTCTGAAATAACTTTCCGGGATAAAATTATCACTTCAACAGCCATTTCCATAAGGGAATAAATTTAATCTTAGCCTTTATTCCAAACCAATCTGCATCTTCTTCACCATCTTTATAAGAGTTTATAACAAGAAGATTCCTGCATTTTAGTTCATTCCCTGCCTTTAATAAAGCCCTAATTTCTCTATTTTTAGTTTTTATATCTTTAATATCAAAACATACCTGAATTAATTGCTTAACTTTTGCACCTTCTTTTAAGATAAAATCAACTTCTTCATTCTGCTGGTTTTTCCAGTAATAAATATTTATTTTTCTGTCCATCTCTCTTTTTTTTAATTCAATTGCAACTGTATTTTCATAAAGTTTTCCAAAATCAGGGCTTAACTTAAAAGCATTTGCCTGCATAAGTCCGTTGTCTATGCAATAAATTTTTTTATTTGAGGATAGCTGCTCTTTGACCTTATATGAAAATCTGGTTAAGCTAAAGAAAATAAATGCTTCTTCCAGATAGCTGAGATATTTTTGAATTGTGTGAACACTCCCTATATTAGTCATTTTTGATAATTTGTTATAAGAATATTCATTTGCAATATTTGACATGAGATAAAAAGCCAGCTCTTCTACTTTTTGGGCAAGCCTTATCTTATATCTCTTTACAATATCTTTATAGATTATAGAATTAAAAAGTGTTGACAGGTATTCTTTATGATCTATATTTTTAATAAGCGGTTCAGGATACCCCCCATAAATCAGGTAATTATCAAGTTTTTCCTTAATTTGATGGGATGTCAGTTCTTTATCTTCTAATTTTATGTATTCTTTAAATGAAAAAGGAAAAATATTTATTAAGAGATGCCTGCCGGTTAAATGTGTTGCAAGCTCTTTGCTTAGCAATTTTGAATTACTGCCTGTAATTATAAGTTTCAAATTTTGCCTTTGCAGTCTGTTTGCAAATAATTCCCATTTTGGAAGATTTTGAATCTCATCAAACAATATAAATTCAGGATTTTTGTATATGCTGTTCATTGCCTCTATAATGCTGTCATAATCCCTTACTTCTATTAATCTTTCATCATCAAAATTAATATAACCGAAATTTTTCTCTTTAGCTAAGAAATGAAGTGCAAAAAAAGATTTCCCGCTTCTTCTTGGTCCAATTATGACCTTTATTAAAGGATTTTCCAGCTTTTTTATATCTGTAAATCTCTCTATATATAATTCCCCTGTCTTTTTTTCTAATTCCTGCTTTTGAGCTATAAGTATATCTTTAATCATAAATATTGTGATGCACAATAGTTTATAAATTTATGCATTGTAATATTTTCTATCTTATGCCAAGGATTCTGGAGAAAACCACACACTTTAGTGTGTGGATGAATCCTTGGACATCCTAAAGCCCAGACAAACCGCACCTTTTAAGGTGCGGTAAAACAAGGACTTTTTGATGTCTTTCACTATATGTATCTCATTTTACTATTATAAAGCCACTAATGGGGAAGATTTATCAACATTTTCAACCCATAAAATTCAGAGGCGGTCAGCACCTCAGAGCTGTATTTCCGGGATAAATTAACAACAAAAAATCATATTTCACCAGATAATTTTCTTATGTGTTTAAAGAAAGTCTTTGCATTCTCTAAACTTCCCATTGCTGGCTCAAGATTTGTTTGAGGTAATTTTCGATAAGTGAAGATTCCTCGTTTTTTCTTTTCTGTTTTGAAAATTCCTAAAAGAGTTTCTGCTTTAACAAGAATATAATCATATATCTTCAAGAGTTCTTCATCAACAATTCCCCGCTCAACTAATTTTTTAAATTCTTCATAAGTTTTCCTATGCTCTTCTGGTGCTTTTGTTTTTATCCCTTTTTTAAGTAAATAAGCTTTTGCCGAATAAAAAATACAATAATAAGAATGGCTAATAACAGAATTGTAGTAAGTTTCTGGCTCATCAATTTTAAATATATTAATCTGAATGTCTTTACTGTTACTTAATATTAGGATAATATCAGCTAACTTAATCTCGTTATTGGCTCTTTCAAGATATAGTTTATAGTTTAAATCCATATTTTATTCCCTCAGTTAATATTGAATAGAATATAATTGGATTATGGACTATTAAATGTTTTCTTGCTATTCCATTCCCTAGGTTTTCATAATCTGCTCTTAACATTTCTAGAAACTCATCTTTTGTTATTACATGGCCATGAATATTCAGAAAAGATTTAAGCTCTACTGATTTAAAAACTGCTTCAATTATTTTTCTTTTCTCCTCTTGTTCAATAAATACTGCAATATCTACGTCAGATTCTTTTTTTTGCGCACCAACAACATAAGAGCCGAAAATAGCAATAGAATAAAAAAAAGTATGTTTGTTCAAGCTTTCTTCAAGTACTCTTATTGTGTCTAAAACGTGCTTTGGCAAGTTTTCTCTATTAAAAATATCAAAATAAACATAAGCTTTGCCGTTTTTATGATTAATTCTATAAAGTTTAGATGTCCCTATTTTTCTTTCAGTTATTAGCTCTTCATTTAAGAATGCTTTTATAGAATTTTGTATGATGGAGTTTGATTTTTCTTTAGATAGCTCTTTAATTTCCTTAAAAGAGTATTCTCTAAAACTATTTTTTTGGAAAATGTTTAATACCTTAAACTGTTTTTTTGTCAACATTTTGTCTTACCTATTTTTAGGTTCAATTATACTTCTTTTTGAGTATGATTATACCTATTTTTAAGTATTTAAATCTTTCTCTTTCTTTTCCCCTCTCAATTACAACCATATTGTTTTACTATTATAAAGTAACTACTATGGAAAGGTTTATAAACATTTTCAACCCATAAAATTCAGAGGTGGTCAGCACCTCAGAGCTGTATTTCTGGGATAAATTAACATGGCAAAATCACCAAAAAAACTCAAGAAAATCACATTATTAATCCTGTGTCATAATGAGGAAAAAGGCAATTCTAAACTATAGTGAAAGACATAAATAATTACCCTAAAAACTATGTCTTTCCCTCAATAGTAAAGGAGCATTTGAGGAAATAACAGCGTCCTTTACGATATTCTGCTTAGCGAATATGGCAATAAAAGAGAGGTCTTTTTAGAATCTTTTTGAATGCCAAGGTTTATCAGATAACTCTTTTTTATTTTAGGATATTCTTTTAAAAAAATTTCTATCCCTTTAAAATCTTCGGATTTCAGTTTTTGCTTAAATTTTACTTCTATTGGAATTATCTTTTCTTTTTCAATAATAATATCAATCTCATTGTCATTTTTGTCCTGCCAGAATTTCAAGTTTTTCTCGCCATTTTTTAGCAATTCTGAAATAACAAACCCCTCAAATAAGAATCCGCTGTCATTCCTTAAATGCAGGCTATTAAAGTTATTTATAAAAAAATTCCTTACTCCATTATCAATAAAATAAATCTTAGGTATCTTAACAATCTCTTTATTTTTGTTTGTATAATATGGTCTTAGTGTCTTTATTAAATAAGTTTCCTCTAAAATTTCAAGATACTTCTTTATTTCATTAAATCTAAGAGAAGTTAATTTTGTAATCTCTTCATATTTTATTTTTTGCCCATTATTTACTGCTAAAAATTCAATTAGCTTTTTAATCTCAAGGATTTTTTCTATACGAAGATACTCTACAAGGTCCTTTTTAATATACAGATCAAATATGCTTGACAAAACTTCTGTTTTTTCTTCTTTTGATTTTTTCAAAGCTACTTCAGGATATCCGCCCGAGATAAGAAACTCTTTTAGAAGGGAATTGAACTCTTCTGCTGAACTGCCAAGATTATCCCCCTTTAATTTTTCAAGGTTTTTAAGATTCCCAGACAGCTTTTCATTTTGTTTAAACCATAAAAACTCTTCAAAATCAAGCGGAAATATTTCAATTATTTGTTTCCTGCCTGCTAAAGACTCTTGAACTTCATCTTTAATTGTAAGAGAAGAAGAACCTGAAGCATATATTTTAATATTTTTCAGGTTGTCATAAACATTTTTCATTATTTTTGAAAGAGAACGGTATTTTTGGAACTCATCCAGAAACAAGTAGAAAAAATCTTTCTGTTTCTCATCATATCCATTAATTTTTAAAGTGTTAACAAGGCCTTCAAAACTGCTTATTTTTTCATAATTTGAGAGAATATCCAAATCAAGAAAAAGGCATTTATTTGTTCCTGAAAGTTCGCTAAATAGCTCTTTAAGCAAAGTTGTTTTTCCCACCTGCCTTGCCCCGATAAGCAAAACTATCTTTTTGTTTTTTGCATTTTCTTTTAATTTTTGAAAAATTTTTCTAGGTAGCATCTCTCTATAGACTATATTCTAAAGTTAAATATTATTTAATTTTAGCTAACACCAAAATTAAAGTATATAGAATAATAGAGTAATCGGTTTTTAAATCTTTCCATACTTAACCCTATTCTTCCTTAGCTTCTTCACTTTTTCCCCTTCTTCTGTTACCCCTTCAAAATAACACAAAACACAACATTTATAAGTATATTCTGTCATCTATTTTTCAGAGGTGGTCAGCACACTCAGAGCTGTATTTCTGGGATAAATTAAGATGAAAAATATGAAGAAGATAACTGTGGTAATTCCTGCATTAAATGAAGAACAAGCAATAAAAAGAGTTTTGAAAAGCATACCAAGTACAAAACTTAAGGAGATGGGCTATCAGCCAGAAGTTATGGTTATAGATAATGGCTCTACAGACAATACTAA
>BDTJ01000024.1 GCA_002897655.1 archaeon BMS3Abin17 | reverse complement strand
CTGTCAAATTAGTTGCTGTGTAATTAGTCCCATTTATTTCCAAAAACACACTTCCATTTGTTGATAACATAGTAACATTGAACAGAGCAATCCCGCTTCCAGTTAAGCTCGCATTATTATCATAATAATTTGAAAAGATTGGATATTCACTATCCACTACAACATTTACACTCAGATTATAAACACCTGAACTTCCAACATTCCCAGCAGAATCAGTGCAGTTTACACTCCAGTTATAGTCTGCATTTGATAATGTTTGTGTGAATGTCTGGTTAGTGTTTTTAGTAATTGAAGTGTTTGTTGAGTTTACTTGATTATTAATTATTAAAGAACAATTTGAGACAGAACTTGCATCAGTTACATTGTAAGTGAATGTTATTGAATTGGAAGATGTTTCGAGGGTGTTGTTAGCAGGGGAGACTAAATTAACTGTTGGAGAAGTTGTATCAATTGTAAAGGTAAAGTTACTATTCCCCCAATCTAAATTTGAATCAGTATCATAAGCTAAGCAATTCCAGATGTATGTTCCGTTAGAAATATTATTGATTGCCCACGAAGAGCTGTTGCTTGTTCCGGAGATATTTGTTGTTTGGTTTAATAAAAATGTCCCGTTGAAATTATGATACAGACTAATGTTGACTAATTGATTGTCGTCAGTAACATTGCAGGTAAATGTGACATTTCCATCAGTATCTGTTGAAGCATTTGAAGGGGCGGACAAAGTCACATTCGGGGAATTGTCAACAGATGCAACACTTACACTCAAATTATAAACCCCTGAACTTCCAATATTATTTGCTGAATCTGTGCAATTAATAGACCAATTATAATCTCCATTTGAAAGAGTTGTTGTAAAGTTCTGTTCAGTGTCTTTCACAACATATGATTTGGTTTTATTTATTCCTCCATTAGTAATTAGCTCACAGTTGCTGATTGTACTGTTATCAGAAACATTAAACACAAAAAGAACATCATTAGAACTGCTCCACACAGAGTTATTTGCAGATGAAACAAGATTAACTGTCGGAGGTGTTTGCTCTATTGTGAATGTATGATTTATTAATGCAAGGGTGTTGTTTTCTGCGCTGTATGCCAGACAATTCCACAAATAAGTTCCTAATGGAAGAGTTTTTGTAAAGCTTGTTTCATTGCTTGTCCCATCAACATTTTTTGTTTCATTTGCATGCCAGCCGCTTCCCCAATCTCCATATAAAGTTATATTTGTTAAGGTGTTTCCTGCAACAGCAGAGCAGTTAAAAGTTACTGTCTGGTTATTTGTGCTTTGATTATAAGTTGGTGTCAATAAGTTAACAAAAGCATAACCAGTGTCGCTTCTTGAAAGAGGATGGGGGTAAATGTAAGGAGTATAGCCAGGTTTTTGCGTTTGGTCATAATAATCTCTGTTTTCCTGTATATGATCCGCCATACAAATGCCATTCTTACAGGAATCATAAACATTGATACTTGCACTATATGATGCATTTAAACATTTGTTGTCCCAAGCATATAAAGGATCTAATACTTGCGTTGGCCCGGGACCTACTCCCCCTTGATAACATGATGAAGCATTTCCAGATCCTGTATCTGTAATTCTACCAATTTGATCCATGCAAGGATAGCCATTCAGATATGAGGGATCATTACCATCGCAAGTATTCGTATAATTACACCAACCCCAATGTGCTCCAACATCTTGTGTAGCACTTGTACGATAATTAGCAAGATTGACACAACTATTATAATCACCAGTGAATGTATTATCGTATATTACTCCTGTTCCTCCCCTTATCCTTATCGCCCAGACAATATTTGAGGTTGCATTAAATGTAAAATTATTGTTATAAATTTCATAATGCCTTACTCCTCGTAGGCCAGTATATGCAGTTTCATGAGTCTGTATTCCGCCATTAGTAACTGTGTTATATCTGAATACAAAGTGTCCACCATTATACGCATCTACCTCCCCTACTATAGTTTGATTGACAGGATTAATGAATGTATTATTCTCAATATAAACCGCATTATCCGTTCCGGCAGGATTTAGCTGAGAAAAACTTAAACTGATTCCAGACACTACAATATTAATCAAACCAGTAACTGGATCATCAATAATATTATTATCAATTAATCCATAAATCCCACTCATTAAGATTGTGCCTCCAGACAGAGAAAATTTATTATGGTCTATACGCATATCTTTCCAGAAAACTGTTCCCCCAGCATGTATTACACCTTTAGTATCGCTTGCACCAGTAAAGGTAAATCCAGTTATACGAATAGTTCTTCCAGTAACACCTGTAACATAAATAGCAACTTCATTTCCATTATATTCATTATCTGTGCTATCGTTTATTGTGGTTATATCAATCCCTGCACCTTGTAGTGTTATGCTCTTGGCAATTGAGACCGAGGGAGTATTTTGCACCGTAGTCGTCCAAGTACAATTCCCTGCAGGAACATTCACAGTATCACCATCACTTGCTGAATCAATTGCTGCCTGAACATCTGTTTGATTACAACTAGTCGCATTAATTGTATTCGGAATATTCATGGTAACAGTCCAATTAGCAGAAGCAAAACCACAATTACTTTCATTATTACACGCATAACAATTCCACTTAACAACTTCGTTATCTGGAAAATTATTTATTTGAAAAGTCGTTGAGTTTGAAGTTCCTGAAACATTATTTGTTTGATTTATGTGCCACGAAGAATAATTAAAATACAAACTAACATTGACAAGACTCGAATATGTAGCTGTTGCACTACAACTAAATGTAATATTCCCGTCAGTATCTGTTGATGAATCAGCTGGAGAAACCAAACTTGAACTTACACTTGGAGTTTGGTCATTAACACTCAAATTATAATTTGCTGAACTTCCAATATTTCCTGAACCATCAGAACAATTCACACTCCAATTATAATTCCCATTTGACAAAGTTGTAGTAAAATTTTGTGTTGTATCTTTTGTTAGGGTTGTGTTAGTTTGATTGATTATATTATCTAAAATCAATGAACAATTTGAAATTAAATTAGTATCTGAAACATTATAATTAAAAACTACAGTGCTTGAAGTTGTCCATTCAGAATTATTTGCAGGTGATTCAAGATTAATAACTGGATTTGTTCTGTCAACAGTCAAGCTGTAATTCGCAGATGCAAAACCACAATTTGGTGTAGCTGCATTATCACAAACATAAACATTCCAGATAAAGCTTCCTTCAGGAATATTTGAAACATTAATCAAAGTTGATTGCCCTGAAACCAAAGCTGTCTGATTAGTTTCATTTGCCTGCCATGTTCCTGAAAAATTAGAATACAAAGTTGCATTTTTTATTCCGTCAGTATCTGTCGCTGTAAAATTAAAACTAATATTAATTGCAGAAGAATTATAATTGTTTACAGGATTATTTAAGGTAACTGTTGGAGGAATTGTTGAATCAGAAACAGTAACAGTTCTTGTTTCTGTTTGATTTATATTCCCTGCAGAATCAATTGTATGAGCCGTGTAGTTATATGTTCCATCACTTAATCCAGTAAAATTATTATATAACCTATAGCTTCCTGCATTGTATGTTGCATTGATTTCTTCCAAAGTTAATACTCTTGAAAAAATCATTACCTCGTCTATTGAGCCATTCATATCACCACTTAAAGAATCATCATCATAAATTCCAATATAAGTATTTTCTAAATCCTGCCATGCAATTTGATTTAAACTGCTAAAACTGCAGGCGGTGTTTCCTTTTTCTACTCCATTAAGATAAATCAAAGTATCTGTTGTATTATAGATTCCGACAATATGCGACCATGTATCATATGACAAAGATGAACTTGGCGAACTAGCTACGCAATCATTATCATCTATCCCATTATCATCTATTGCAAAGTATATTCCTCCCCAAATATCATACCTAAATTTCATAAAATAATCATTATAGTTCCATCTACCAATAATGGTTCCACTACTTCCATAAACCCAAGCACTAAAACTACACCCATTAACACAGACATCAGAAAAATCACTCCCTGTTCCAATTGTTATATAGTCGTTATCTCCATCAAAGCTAAATGCCTTTCCCCTTTTTCCAGAAGCTGAAGTCACATTCCCTGAAATACTTGCAACATAACCGTAACTTGAATTATCAAAAACATGTGTGGCATTATAATTGTCAAAAGTATACCATGCCCGCAAGCTCCGATTCCAGTCAATAAACGCACTATGCTCATTTGCATCAGATGTTGAGACATTCACAAAAACAGAATTCACTGTTACTGTCGAGCCGTTTGCCGGAGTTGGAAAAGTAAAATTAATTGCTGGATAAATAGTGTCAATTGTTAAAGAATAATTAGTAGTGGCATAATTACAATCATTGGAATTGTCGCATACATAACAATTCCAGATAATAGATGTGTCAGTTAAACCACTTCTTGTGAATGTTGTTGAGTTTGATGTTCCTGTTATATTTACTGTTCCGTTTGAAATAAAACTTCCGGAGTAATCCCAGTAAAAGGTGAGGTTTGTCAATGAACTCGCATCTCCAGAGCAGTTAAATATTTGTGTTGTATTGCTTGAATAAGTATTGTTAGTGGGAGAGTTAAGGGTAACAGTGCCTGGAGAAACCACAATATCATCACTAACATTAAGCATTTCATACCCTAAATTAGTTCCATTGCAGGTAACATTCCAGTTAAATGTTCCTGAAGAGCCAAATGTCCTGTTGTATTGATATAATAAAGAAGTTGAATTAAAAGTCATATTAAACGGTCCTGATGGAGTTATGTTAAAACTTACATTGCAATAAACCCCACTGCCATTTATAGATATATTAGATGTAGAATTAGTAAAGTTAGCATAAAAATAAACAGATTGATTTATGTATTTAGTGGTGGAATCTGTCGAATCCCATATAGTAAGATTCGTATCACCACTCTGCACACTCCCCAGACCTGTTACAAGAACTGTGTAAGCCAGACCAAAAAACAGCACACCAAGAATTAAACTAAGACGCCAGAGGCCTTCGCCCCCCCCAGCTTTTCCGCCTGGCAAGTTCATTTTAGAATGATTATACTGAATCAACAACAATTTATCCGTCCTCTTTTTATATAATATTATTAGAGGAAAAAGCATATTTATATGTTGTTATCAATGTTGTTATCAATATTGTGGTCAATATTGTTGCAAATATGCTTATTAACCAGATATTTGGTTTATTATAATTCCCTGCAAAGTCTCATCTCTTTCGTTTTAATATTTACTTCTTTTTCTTCAAAAGCTTCTCAATATCTCTCAGGTCAAACAGCTGAACTCCTTTAATTTTTTTATTTTTAAATGACTTTGCAAATATAGCAAAATGCTCTTTTCTCTTTTCATTATTCCACTGCACATATTTTGATTTTTCTTTTAGCTCTTCTAAGATTTTTTCAGCATTCACTTTATCCTGCCATTTGCACTCTGCAAATAAGATTTCCTTTGTCTTCTCATTTAAGGCAACTATATCTATCTCCTTGTCTTTGTGCCACCATCTTCCAATTCTTGTAATATCAATTATATCAGTAAATGGCAAAAATTCAGCTGAAAAGCCCTCAAATTTCCTGCTTACATATCTCTCTATTTCTGGCTTGATATTTTTTAAAACAGATTCTGAATTCCCCTTTTCAAGTTCCTGTTTATTTAAATAAACAAATCTAAACCAAAAATCAAAAAAATTATCTTTCAGATAATACAAAGCACCTTTTGCTTTTAATTTTGCTTTGTATCCTTCTGTAACGGGAATTATTTTTTCTATTACTCCAAGATTCCCAAGAATATGCAGATATTTTGAGAGAAGACTTTTGTCTAAACCTGTTCTGTTATAAATATCATTAAAAGTCGTCAATCCCCCAGCAATAGAAGATATGATTGACATATAATTTGATGGGTCCCTTAGTTCTTCTCTTAATAAAATTTCTATCTCCTCATATAAAAACTCTCCTTTTGATAAAACTTTGTCTTTTATATTTTCAAAGAAAAGTTTGTCACATGAAAATATCGTGAGATAGCCCGGGATAGTATCTAAACAGGAATATACTCTTATTAAATCCTCAATATTATAGCAGGGAAGAAATTCCCTTAAATAATCAATGCCCATCTTATCAACTTTCCACTGCCCCGTTCTTCTTCCATAAAGGGGACTTTTATAATCTAAGGCATATTTTTCCATCATGCTCACACTTGAACCAGACAAAATTACCATTAGATTAGAATCTTTTAATTTAGAGTCCCACTTATCCTGAAATACAGAAATTATTTCTGGGAATTTTTCAACTATAAAAGGAAATTCGTCAAAAACAAATATAATCCTCTTTTCTGTTTTTTCTGCAATATAATCAAAGACAGCATCCCAATTTGGTAAAGGATAGTTCAAAAGCTTTTTGTCATTAAATGTTTCAATAAGAAGATTGTTAAATCTCTTTAGAGTATCTTCCTTAGATTCAAGTCTTCCGATAAAATACGCGAATTTTTTATTGGTGCATGATTTTAAGATTAACTCTGTTTTCCCTATTCTTCTCCTGCCATACAAGATAATTAATTCCGCTCTTCCTGATTTGAACTTTCTTTCCAAAAACTTCAGTTCTTGTTTTCTGTTTATAAATTTCATTATAAGTATATACTTATACTTCAACTATTTAAACCTTTCGTATTTTAGAAGTAAAAACAAATTCTTTCAGCAACATCACCACTCCACAACTCAATTACTCCTGCTAAAGATTCCACTATACACCCCAAAGTTCCAACAAACCATAAATCAAAACTAAACTTTTGCATTTTACACATAAAAAGTTGTCCAACTGAAAAATCTATTTAATTTGATTTCCTATTAACAATATCCAAAGCAAAGACAGGGAAAAATAAATTAAATGATATACGCAATAGATTTCTTCTTAGTTAAGAATGTAAAAGTTTAGTAAACTAAGACGCCAGAGGCCTTCGCCCCCCCCAGCTTTTCCGCTGGGCAAGTTCATTTTAGAATGATTATACTGAATCAACAACAATTTTTCCAAACCTCTTTTTATTTAATATAGGGGGAAAAAGCATATTTATATGTTGTTATCAATATTGTTGCAGATATGCTTATTAATCAGATATTTGGTTTATTATAATTCCCTGCAATATCAAATCAGAATTTGGGCTTGACCTAACCGCTAATTTTATTAACTATAATTCTTATTTTCAACCATGTTACCTCCAGACCAGATAGAAACAATAAAGAAACAACTGATTTCTCAGCTTGATTCATCAAATATTCCAGATAAAGAAAATATCAAAAATAACATAACTTCTATGAATCCTGAACAACTTGAAGAATTCTTAATGCAGAACAACCTGATAAAAAAAGAAGATGGTGCTCAAGAAGCTCCTCAAGCACAGCAGTGTATTTTTTGTTCAATTGTCTCTGGACAAATTCACTCTTATAAGATAGATGAGGATAAAGATTCTATCGCAGTTCTTGAGATAAATCCAATATCAAAGGGACATGTAATGATAATCCCAAAAGAACACATTCCAACAAGCGACAAGCTTCCAAAAACAGCTTTCTCATTTGCAGAAAAAATTGCAGAAAAAATAAAAACAAAACTAAACCCAAAAGATGTGCAAATCTCATCTGCAAACTTATTTGGGCATGAGGTAATAAATGTTCTTCCTGTTTACAAAGAAGAAACAATTAATTCTCAAAGACACCAGGCAAAGCCAGAAGAACTTGAAAAACTCCACAAAAAACTAGAAAAAAAATCAAAACCAAGAAGAGTAAAACCTCAAAAAATTAAGAAGATAAAAAAATCAGAGAGCAAAAAACTCTGGTTACCGAGAAGAGTGCCCTAATTCATTTTCAGATATTATGAATCTTTGTAACATTCTCCAATTATTTCACTATTGTTATAGGGATTATAACAAATACAATAATCTAAAGGGTCAACCCCTCCAGTAGGCCAGGCACTAAGAGGTACTGAGGTATCTATAGTTGGCCCGTAAATGATGTGCTTTTTTTTACAGAAACATCCACAATTACTATTTTGTTTTAAAGCACCTTCACAATCATCTATGACAAGCCACGTATCATTTATTAACTCATTACAACGTATAGCCACTTCAGTTTCAGAATTCCAACAAGTGCATATCCCGCTAGAGCCGCATTTTTCATCATAAGGGTCAAATTGACTCTTAAAAGAAGATATTTCAAAATTTCCAAACTGATTACAGTAATCCCCGCAATTTTCATAAGATATTCTTGCTTGCTCGCATGTCAAACCAGGCAGACAAACCCCACAATCAATGCTTGAATTGCAAATAGTATGTGTCCCGCACTCGTAACCCAGACTACTGCAAGTATCTGTGCATGATTCATTTCCATCAGTTTCATTTCCCAACTCTTCATCATCTACAACCCCCTCACTTAATTTAGAAAGCGGGATAATCTCAACATTCTTCCAAGAGGATATGTTTAATTCTGTTAGATTAAATATGAATTTTTTCATTCCTAATTGCTGTATGCTTGCTTTTTTCTCAACATAAGCAATGTTTCCGTCCTCATCAGAAATTGCAAATCTTACTCCTTTAAGATTTCCCTTACCTGCTCCTCTCTTCACATTAACCATAAGTTCATCCCCTTCAACATATGCCTTTGATACACCAATATTAAGGGTAAACCTCTCTAAAGAAATATCCTTTGCTCCCTCATGAAGAACTGTACTGACAGTAGCCCATAAGACTATTACTGAGCTAAAAATCAACACAATAATTAACAAATTGGTAATTACAGAAATCAAACCTCTTTTATTCATAAATAAGATAAAGACTTAATATTTATAAATTTAGGCTTATCCTAAAATAATACCCAATTAGTATTAAAAAGCTAATTAAAAAAACAGGGACAAAAGGAACTCCTTGCCTTATCACAATGCTTCTGTGCTTTTTCTTAATACGCTTAATATCTTCTTTGCTTAATCCATTCCAGCTGGCCTTAATTAATTTTCTTCCAACTTTAACATCCTTATACAGCCAGTCACCTTCTGTTAACTCACTAACCTTAATCTTCTTAACCATACATGCCTCATCAACTGCCTTAGCATAAATATAGAGATAAGGAAAAAGAAAAAACAAGGTTCCAAAATAAAACAAAAGAGTATTAGCAAATCCAAACAGCATGATTATTAACCCAAAAATCATTACAGGATAAAGTATTTTCTTATTTTTAACAAATATTTTAAAAAATTCTTTTCTAAAAGCTCTTGCGTTTCTAAGAGCCAGGACAAGACTCCATGTTAGGCTATAAAACATTCCTGCAAACAGGAAGATTAAGAAGAATACAAAAAAGATTCTGAAATTCCCAAATAAACTATTAGATAAAGGCAAAATTGCTCCAAGAGCAATCATTAGTTTTGCATCCCCTCCTGCAAACATTCTCCCATAATACAATAGATTGCCTAATACAAAAAATATTCCAAGTCCAATCAAACCCTGATAAAAAAAATTAAAATCCCCTCCAGAAAACAAACTGTAAAAAAACCTAAAGCCAAGAGCAAAGATTATCAGGGAAAAACTAAGCCAGTTTGCAACTTCTCTGCTTCTTAAATCCTGTATGCTTGCAAATATAATCCATATTAATCCTATGGCTAATAAAAAAATCACCTCGTTCATGAATGAAGTTAGTAAATCTAATTTATAAAATATTACCTGATAGTGATAAGATATCTATATATATCTCAAAAGACTTAACAAGAAATGGAATATCATAAAGAAAAAAAAGAAATAAATATTAAATCAAAAGTTATTAATGAATTAGACAAATTTGTCTTAGATTTTTTAAAAATAGTGCAAAAACACGTTGACTATGTTGTAATCTCTGGTTATGTCTCGATACTTTTAGGACGATCACGAGCAACAGAAGATGTTGATATATTCATAAAAAAAATTCCTATAGAAGTTTTTTCAAAATTATACAAAGAACTAAAAGAATATGGATTCTGGTGTTTAAATGCTGAAAAAGAAGAAGAAATTTACGGATTTTTAAAAGACAGTCTGGCAATAAGGTTCTCCTTTGAGGAAATGCCTGTGCCAAATTTTGAGGTAAAATTTCCAAAAGATGAACTTGATGAAAGTACATTTAATGATTTTATCACAGTTATACTTCCAGAAAATAAATTAAAAATATCAAGCTTAGAAAGGCATATTGCATTTAAAAGATATTATTTAGAAAGCGACAAAGATGTAGAAGATGCTTCACATGTAGAAGAAACTTTCAAAGGCAAAATAGATTATAATAAAGTTAATAAATTAAAAGAACTTATTAAAAAAAGAAAAGAAGATGAAAAACGAAAATCAGAAAAGAATTTTTATGAAACCGGGTAAAACTAATAAAGAAGACAGGTTAAATTTCATAAAATTTTGGGCAAATTACATAAAGACTCATTCAGATAAAGAGTGGAGTGAACAGCAAAAGATGTTGATTGATTCTCAAATAAAAAATGTAAAAAAACTGGCAAAAAAGCCTGTTCTTCCTACTTCTTCTTAGAAAGATTTACGCTTCTTTTCCCCCCGCCTTTTCTATAGGGATGTTTTTTCTTATCTCTTTTTTTATCTTTTCTCTTATTTCTTCTTTCAGAACCACAGCAATAATCACTCATCTTTAACCTTCAGCAGGCTCTTCTTCAGAAACAGAAGGGCAGTCTATTGCAGAACAAGCCTGAATCCCATATTTTTCATAATCAGCATTTATTGAGAACTCTGCACAGGTTTCAGTAAATTCTTTTTTTTCAGCATCAACTAATTTTCTGTCAATACTGCAATAACCATAAACATCATCAGTGGAGCAGGCTGTGCTGCAGGCTTTTACAATTGTATTAACATTATTAGAAGATAAATAAGAAGATATACTGCTCCAGCCAATAGTAAATCCTGCTATAAGAATCACCAGAACAACAACACCAAGAACAATAAGTATAATTGCATTAGTGCTCAGCCCCTGACCTCTTTTATTATTCATAATTATCACAAGATTATTTTATTTATAAAACTTTGGATGAGATAATGATTAAGGCCCATATTCTACTGAAAAGATTACTTTATCAGTTTCCAAAATCCATAATCTCTTTTCTTTTATTTCAATGGATGTGGGTAAAGGTTTTCCATAAAAAGTATTATTTTCTATCTGAGAATTCATTTCCTCAATCTTTCCAACACTTTCAAAAGAATCCTCTATCTTTATTTTTGAAGAGTAAAAACTAAGAATTGCCAGAATGCATATTGCAACAACCCCCAAAACCAGGATTGTTACAGGGATATCTCCTTTTCTATTCAAACTTTTTCTTTTAATTTTCATTTTCTTCTTTAATCCAGTTGTCAATAACTTCTTTATTTTTATTATTAGCAACTTCATGAGCAAGAGAGGTTTTTGTGTTAATCCAGTCTGCCTGTTTATCAACCTCAACATTATAATTTTCTCTTGTAATCTCACTTGTTTTTCCTAAAAGAGTTGAAGCATATATAAAAATAATCAGAGTGACAATGACAATTATAGTTGCAACTACCCAGGTCATTGTCTCCCCAATTTGAGCTTTTTTATTTGGCATTTTTCTCTGTTTTACCAACAATAGAGATTATTTTAATTAAATATTGTGCATTATCCTCTCCTAAAGAATAAAATCTTCTCTCAACACATCTTGGCAATCTCCTATAATCCTCCCCCTCTCTGTTTATTTCACAATATTTTAACCAGTTCTTGTTTCCTTCACTAAGACTAAAAACCGGTTTATCTGAACCAACCTGAACATAAAAATCAGCACCAATATAATACTGAATTTCATTCTCCCAATCATACTCTTTTTCTGTATTAAAATTCAAATGGCATTTTCCCAAAAGATTATTCTCATACTCTTTTCCCAAACTCTTTACATCTTCACTGCTAATAATAACTCCTGAATTTAATCTTCCTTGTTTAGAAAGGCAATCTGCAACTTTATTAGCTAATATATTTGCCTCAACATCTCTGACGTCAAGAGGATGCCCATAAAACAAATAAACCATTGCATAAATCCCCCCAGCTACAAGAATAAGAATTGCAAACCAGTATACAGAGATTATTTTGTCTGTTCCTCTTTTATTCATTTTTATTATACCCTGAAATTTTAATCCTGTAACTATCATCAATTCCATCTTTATCCTTATCAACAGGATAAAGATTGTCTAATTTAACATCATTAAAAAAAGAATAGGAATATCCACTCTTAGAGGTTATTTTTACAGTAACAATGTTTTCATTTACATTTACAACTTCTCCGAAATCAATTCCATTTTTCTCAGCAACTTTTTTTGCTGTTTCCATATTTAGTATTATCTCCATTCCAGGTTGTCCGGAATCAATCAAAAGAGCAATCTGCTTTGCATAAGATTGTTCAATAACAATTGCTCCACTTCCTTGCTTAAGAAGAAAAAGCATCAAGATTGTAATAAAAACCAAGTTCAATATAATAAACATTATGTTCTCTGCTAAAATAGTTCCTTTTTTTTTCATATTACGCAAGTGTCTCCACTTTTGAGCAATTAAGTCCTTTAAATTCTTCTGAATTTGCTCCAATTATGGTTGGGCGCAAATAAAAGTCTCCAGAATCTCCTTCAAGAATAGTTCCTACAACATGGCCTCCTCCTCCCCCAGCTGTAGTCGCACCTATAACCATTGCAGAACCGACAGTCCAACCGATAGGATTAGAAACAATTGCGATTGTTGTTGCAACAACACCCAATATTGCCCCACCTGCAATAAC
This sequence comes from archaeon BMS3Abin17, assembly GCA_002897655.1. Lineage (GTDB taxonomy): Archaea > Nanobdellota > Nanobdellia > Pacearchaeales > GW2011-AR1 > BMS3ABIN17. The sequence goes on along the minus strand of BDTJ01000024.1, from coordinate 8,676 downwards.
CCATTCAAGAGTCCCTTTACTTTTTATACCCATTACAAGATAAGATTGTTCTTCTAAATTTATTTTCCCATAACTATATTGAGAAGTTAATTCAGGAACATTTTTAACACCATATAAATATTCGTAATAATTAATTTCTTTTCCAGAAATTTTATTATCTTCCATATAATCATAAAGTTTTTTCTTATCAATATTCTCTGTCTCAAATATCTTATCCCCAAAATCTTCATCATACAAGCTATTGTCAAATCCTATTTGTGAACATATAGAACAATGATTTTCATTTGTTAAATCTCTACTAACATAATTAACTTTTCCCTCTCCAAACATCCACCAGCAATCAGCCATTTCATCTGCAAGTACCTGATAAACCTCTTCTTCACTCTTAACCTCTTTTATATCTGGTTTTGTCATCTCCTCACAGGTTCCATCTTCAGTAATGCATATATAACTCGTCTTGCAGTTCAACGGAATTAAATCCTTGGACAATGCAGCATTCCCCCTCATAACAACTGAATTATGACATAATTCATTATCAGTAATCTCTCCCAGATTTAATCTAAACAATAAAAACAGAATTACAATAAAACTTGCGATTAATATAATTAAGAGAACTATCTGCTGGGTTGTTAACTCTGCTTTTCTACTGTTCAAACTTTTTGTTTCATTTCCAAAGTTTGAATGTTTGAAAATTTTAATTTTCATTCTTTTCATCATAAAATACCTGCCTTTTTTAGCATAAAATATAATCCTGTAAGAGCTACTCCAAAAAACACAATCCACATTAAATATTTTATCAAAGTGTCCAAGTTCATTTTATCATCTCTGTTATCTCTATAAAGCCCCCTTGCTCTTTAATTGAAATAAACTGCTGATTTATCTCTATTTCCTTAAATTGCTTAAGATTAGGGACAGCCAAACAAACCCCATCTTCATCACACTCACTTGGTTGTCTAGCATCTATAAGGCCAAGAAGAGTATCAATATTAACTTTATCACAAATACAAATACAACTCTGCCCTACACAAGTATTTGGTTTTTTATCTATAAATCCAAATAAATACCAACCTCTTGGTTCATTTAATTGATGTTCTTGAGGATCTATCTTGTCTAAATCATTAATCAAACTATCCATTCTCTTTAAATTAGCTTCAGCCTGTACTTTTTTCTCATCATTCACTTTTGCAAAATAAAGTGCAGTCAAAAAATAAACCAAAAAAGCTATAGAAATCACAGCAATAATTATTTTAAGAGTTTCTTCTGCTAATAAAAAACCTTTTTTCCCCCTCATTTTAATAAAGACAGGATTAATTCAGCTGTTCCATTTCCTCCCATATTATTAAAAAAATCAAGGACATAATTTTTAAAAAAGAAATATAATCCCATAACAACAACTACAACTACAAAAATTCCCAGAATTATCTTTATCAATTGATTTATTGTCAATTCAGCCATACTCAACCCAACCTCAATAAATCTTTAACTTTATCTATCAATGATATTCCTTTTCCTTTAAGTACAAAAATAGTAATCATCATAATTGCCAACGCAGCAAGTGCTATTAATATCCAAGGAAGATACTCTGAAATAACCCCTTTCTTTCTCATATTAATAAAAAAGAAAACTAATTAATAAACTTAACTAAAGATTGGTCAATACAAAAGACGCAAGTATGAACAAGGATAATGTTGCCAATAATGCTGTTACAAAATAAAGCAAGATTCCTCTTTTAAGGTTCTTTCCTATCTTGTTTGTTCTTTCAAGTTTATCCTCTCCAGAATTTATTGTCACAAGAGTTCCTGTAAGTATAAAGATTATTTGTATGATGTAAATCCCAATTGCAATCTGCAGGAAATAAGGAGGGATCATTATATTAACCTGAAATAGTCCGCTAAGTGTATCTAAACCCCCCAGAGCCGCACCCCCTTCTCCTAATTTTGCAAGCCCCCCTAATTTACCCAAGATTGTGGTAATCATTGCTGCAAGCCCTACAACAATCCCTGAAAGCAAAGGGGCTAAAAAAGTCATATTGCTCTTCATATCAGAGATAATCTCTGCAAGCATGTCTCTTAATCTGGTTGTTATTTTTTGTATATTTTTGACATATTCTGAGATACTCATAAGACTCATTGCAGCAACTTTTAAGCCTTTTTTTGAAGACTCAACAAGAACCCTCATGCTTGTAGCAATCAAGTCAGAAGGATAGTAAATTATTGCCCCTCTTTTAGGATTAAAAATAGCTTTTTCAACACTCATACCCATCTGCCTGATATTGTAATTAACCCTCTTAAAAAAATCCTCTGTCATTAATCCCTTCGAAGATTCAGCAATCCTTCCAAATGCAAGCTCAGGGGGGGTCCCATTTCCAATTCTATTCCCTAATTGGAATAAAGAATTATTAAATTCTCTCTCAAGCTGTCTTGTTTTTACCCTCTCCTTAATCAAATCTTTTGTTTTTCGATTATAAGCTATTGAAAAAAACAAGGCAATTCCTAAGGGGATAAACATACTAAGAATTAATGCGCCTGCTCCAAAAGGTCCTGCAACCCCTCCCCCAAGCTCTTTAAAATCAAATAATTTATCTTCTCCTCCAAATCCTAATTGAGAAAATGTATAATCTTTCTGTAATCCAATCATTTCGGGAATAGGCGTATACTGAAATATCAGAGGCAAAAGTCCGATTATAAGAAAAGGCAGGCAAATCAAAAATGCATTTATGTAATGAGCCTTGCTCTTATAATTTGGATAAAGTGGATTTTTCTCAAGAAGGGTTGTTTCCCCATATCCTCCTGGCCTTAAGATCATAATCTTGTCTGTAAGATAAAACACAAAAAAAGGAACAATCATGTTGAACAGGATAAAAATATGATACCATTTCAAATAACCCCCAATCATTGCAGAAGCAAGAGGCAATAAAGCCAGGCCTAAAGTAGGCAGGACAACCCCCAGCATATACACATTTGTTAAAGGGCTTCTGACACTATGAGTAAATCTGAGCATCTTGTCATAAACCCCGTCAAGAACAACCTGCAGTGCTTTTTCAAGTGTGACAATTCTTCTTGAATTATCTGGCTCAAATAAACTTCCCTCAATTAAATGAAAAGCTTCTATAAATTCTGTGGAATAATCTCTCCAAGTCTCAAGATAATTATCAAGGCTCTCTTTTATAGAGGAAAACTTTCCAATCTCAACATTATAAAAAACTTTTTTAAAATCAAGTGCAAGAGGATACTGCAAATGCTCTGAGGCAAAGGCAACTGCCTTTTCCAGATTAGGGGTATGTCTCATATAAACCACCAGGTATAATATTGAAGGAACCATCTGTGAAGATGCTTTAAGCCTCCACTTATTCGCGAGCCTTTTCGGATAATTATTTACAAAATAAAACAAAAACAAGGAGAGTATGATTGTTAAGAAAAAAAACAAAAATGGAAATCCAGAAACAAATCCTTTAATAAAACTCACGCTATTACTTCCTTTTATAAGAGCTACAGACACAGAAACAAGCAAGCCCAATAAAAATACAGATATAAACGTCATTACACTCAGTGTAAGAGCCTGCCATGGTTCAATATTAAGATGGGCTATCTCTATCTGCCTTTTAACTTTTTCTTCATCCTTTTTAGAAACTTTTAATCTGATAAAACTTCCCAGGCTATTGCACCATTTTTCATACTTTGAAAACTCTGTAGCCATCTCTTCTTTAAACTTCACATATGACCTGCTATAGCTTGCACTTTTCACATTAGAAGACTTAATTTGTCCCTCTATCTTGCTTCCATATTTTCTTAGAACCTCATCTACACTTGGTTTACGCGGCATAATCCATCCTCTTTTTTATCTAAGATTAGTAACAAAAATTAATTAATAAATCTTTAGAATTTTACAATATAAAGATATTGGAAAAGAATCTCCAGGACCAATCACAAAAAAACTGCAAAATATCTTCAACGACATGGTTAGGGGAAAAATAGAAAAATATAATTCCTGGCTGAGTTATGTTTAAAGATTCTTTTTCTTCATTTCCTGATTCAGCCAGTTACGCCTCGTTTAATTGCTTCTTAATTAAATGAACGAGGTAATGCTTGCTCAAAACTTCTTGCCCTTAACCTGCGCATTAAGCCATTTTTGCCATTTAGGAAAAACTTTTTCCCCTAAAGGTATTCCAATTTCCTGGCTTACCTCATCAGAAATCTTGTGGAACATGTGGTTAGAAAGGGCATTAAATCTTGATTCCAATATCTCATAATTCTTGGTTTTTTCAGCAACATCAACAACCTCTTTTTTTATTTTTGCTCTTAAAAGAATATTATCATAAACAGCGTCCCAGTTTCCAGCCCATCCCTTGACATTCCCTGCAATGCTTTTAATAACTTCACTATCTCCATTAATCAAATCATCGCTTGGCTCTAACTCGTCTTTTTTAACATTATACCTCATCAGGTCAACAAAACCTTTTTCTTCTAAAGGATCATTTTTCCAGTGTTTCCTGACTTCTGTAATTTGTAAAACTCTTCTCCATGAATGCAGGCCGTCTGGAGATTTTATGGGGTTGCAGACAGTTATTATGTCTGTTGCTTTGAAGCTTGTAGTCGGAACTTCTAAATCATTTACCACCCTGTCAAAAACCCCATAAGGAGAAGCACCATGTATTGTTCCTGCAACAACATTTGCCAGTGCTCCTACTCTCATTGCTTCATAAAGCGCCTTTGCTTCTACACTTCTAACTTCTCCAATTATTAAACAGCTATCTCCTAATCTTAAACTTGTTCTTATACCATCTTCTGCAGAAACCTCTGTTGTTGTTTTTAACAGGGCAGAACGAACTTTCATCCTTAAAATATCGTAATTAATTTTTCTTAAGGCCTCAATAGGCAATTCAAGAGAATCCTCAATAACAATAACTCTGAATTTAGGGATTATCTCAAGCATAAGACTTCCAAGAAGAGAGGTTTTTCCAGAACTCCTTGTCCCTGCAACTAAAAGAGTTCTTGAACCATCAATTAAAAAACTAAGCAAACCCGCAGCCATAGGATTTATCATCTTATTTTGGATAAAAAGTGGAAGAGTCCAGGGATCTTCCCTGTGCCTTCTAATGGCATAAGCCAAACCATCAGGAGAAAGAGGCCTTTGGATGATTGCAATTCTCGCTCTTAAATTCCCAATTTCTAACTGAGTATCTAAAATAGGGTTTGCCTCGTCAAGAGGTCTCCCTGAAATCATTCTAAACTTAGCAGCCCATGAATCACTATCTTCCTGACTTGGAAGAATATTAGTAGAACACTCGTCATAATCCTGGTGTCTTAAAAAAATATTTGTAAGCGAGATGGGTGCATTAAGAACAATGTCTTGTATTTTTCTATCCTGCAATAAAACCTCTATAAGCCCAAACCCAATTGTATGCCTTACAAGTATTGTAGCGAGTTTATTCAAATCATTATAACTTAAATTTATTGATTTTGTATTTGCCAGATCTTGCAGTAAATCTCTTGAAATATTCAGGAAAACCTGCCTTGTCCTTTCTGTGTCTGTAAACTCTTCTGCTTTTGGCTGATGCTCAATTAAAACCCCTCTTGCTAAATTTAAAAGCATATTGTGTTCTTCTGTTAAAGCGTGTTCAGGAGGGACAATATGATAAATTAATTTAGACTCGTCCTTTCTTCTAAGGATTGTCACCAGGGATTCATCATAACCCTCTGTTGAAATCTTATACTGGTCAACAATCTCAGAATCAACAGGAAGATCAGAGATAAGTCTTGTAAATGTAAAATTAGGAATTACATCTGGTTTGAAAATCTTATGATAAATCTCTCTATCTCCTTTTCTGTATCCTTCAAGATAATGAGAAGCCATCTGAATTATCTTTGTCTTTTCAAATAATCCGTATATCTTTTCTAATAGATTAAGATAATTCAAATTATCTGTCTTGGATTGGGGTTCTGACCTATCTAAAAAGATTTTTGTGGAAATAATCAGTTTTTTTATCTCAGCATAAGCAGAAATAGGATCTTGCTTTAATAAATACAAAAAAGTGAATATCTCATTGTATCTCTGAGAAAATATTTGCTCGTTATTTGTTATAAGTTTTTCTTGTGACAAAACTTTTTCCTGTCTTGCAAGATAAACATAGAGTTGTGCAAGTTCAAGCAGCATTGCAGTCTCCTTAAAATCATAGTTATAATTTTTCTGCTGCACAAAGACAATTCTTGAAACATTGGGATTTTCTATCAATGCGTCTATTGTTCTCTCCATTACCTCTGGAAAACCTGCAAGACTTGGAACAAAAGGTGCCCCTAAATAATTAATATAAAGAACATCTTCCCCCCCTTCTCTTTCAACCTCATAACCAAATATGGGTGTTCCCTCTTTGAACTCCATAAATCAAAATAGCATAGAGAGTTTAAAATATTTTGTATATCAAAATATTAATTAAAATCCAAGGCCACCATCTCCCCTTAAAACATCCCAAATATTACTCCATGTTCCTGACTGTTTAGGTTTATCCTCCACAACCCATTTACCAACAACACACCCATGACCCTTTCTCTTTAATTTCTTTCCATGTTCATGAACTTTATCTACTAAGTTATAATCTGAACAAGAACTTACAAAATAAGGGTGCCCAGAGAGATTCATAAAATCTCTTAATACATTCTCTAAATCTTCTCCTTTTAAATCTACACTAAATCCATGATAAAGAGAAAATAAAGAAACGTCAAGACTAACCTTTTCCCCATATTTCTTTCGAAGAAGTTTCCTTGTCTCTCTAAGATTAGTTCCCATATCCATGATAAAATTTAAATTATCTTTTTTAATCGAGTTCGTTCTTAGTTCCAAACCTCCATAACTCATATAAACCTTATTCATTAAATTCTAACCTCTCAACTATATTTAAGTTTATATTCTCTTAAAAACAACCTTCAACACAACAATTTTAAACCCTTTTGATTTAAATCTCATATGGAAGAGGGACAGTATGACTATTATGCTCAATCTGCAATGGACTCTAACACAAAAATAAGAGATTTAGAGGAAAAACAAAGAGTGCTGAAGGATAGACTTCTTTTAATCGGGCAGAATCTAATAGAAGCCAAGGAAAAAAGTGCACAAGATCTTTTAGAAATTAAAAAAGAATTAGAAATAATCAAGCAAAACATGGGAAGACTCATGTCTTTTTTAGAGATGGTTTCAGGAGAATTCTCAAAATTTGCAAGAAAAGATGATTTGGAAATTCTCGCAAAACAGGCAAAAATGTTTAAACCATTGGATTTAATTAGAAAAGGGGGAAAATAAGTTGGGAGTTTTAGAACAAATAACACAAATGAAAAACCAGGGAATTCCGGATGAGGAAATTGTTGAAAAACTAACAGAACAAGGCATTAGCCCAAAAGCAATAAATGAAGCATTGGCCCAATCACAAGTAAAAAGTGCTGTATCTGACATAGAAATTCAAGAACAAGCCCCTCCTGCAAGTTCTGGAACATATGCCCCACAAACGCAAGAAATGTCTGGGCAAGAAACTTATGCGCCTCAGGCACAGAACTACTCCCAAGCACAAGAAGGTTACCCTCAAGAAAGTTATGGATATTCCGGAGGAGGCGCAACAGACATAGATACTATGATTGAAATATCTGAACAGGTTTTTTCTGAAAAAATACAAAAAATACAAAAAAAAGTAGATGATTTAAATGAATTCAAGACTCTTGCTCAAACAAAAATAGATCATACATCAGAGAGATTAAAGAGGGTAGAAACTACAATGGACAAACTGCAGATTGCAATTCTTGATAAAATAGGCTCTTATGGAAAAAATTTAGAGAGTATGAAAAAAGAAATGTCAATGATGCAAAACTCTTTTGGAAAGATGGTTGGAAAGGTGGTAGAAAAAGCTGCAGCGCATCACACAACTTCTGCTAAAAAAACAGTAAAGAAAAAGACTTCTAAAAAGAAATAAATTTATTCCTTAAACCCAAGGGGCTTAAACGGAGTGCCAGGAGTTCCACTTCCAACAATAATCCCTACAAGCCCCATAACTAACATAATTCCCACAATTAATTGCCAATTATCAGCCCACCAACTTCCAGAAGACCATCCAAGACCTCCTGCAGTTTGTATTAAAACAGCGATTAAAATTATTAATCCAATTACAAATAATGTAACAGTAAATCCTCCTTTCTCAGGATCAATAAATAATCCCACTAAGATTAAAACAACTAATAAAATTGCCAGGCCAATACCTAATCTCGGAAATATTTCTGCAAAAAATTGAGAAACCATCGGAACTTGCAAAGACATTAAACCAACCACTGCAGCAATTATTCCATTAATTGCTTTATTATCCTTGAATATTTTTATCCTTTCTAATATTGCAAAAATTAATGAAAAAATCAATAAAAAAGGCATGATATAACTAAAAAATCCTGCTTGTTCCCAAATAGTAAACATCTCCCCGATAGCTCCGCCATCAAAATAAGTATATGAGGCAAGCACCACTTCTTTTAGCATATTAAGGTTTAGTAAAATATATTTATATATGTTTCTACATTATCGGGTTTGCGTATAAATTAAGAATATCTATTTTCTAAGAATCACATAAACTTTCTTCCCTAGGAATTCTTTTGGAGCATCTATCTTTGCCCCATTACCAAACTTCGTAATAGTCTTTTCAAATATTAA
>BDTJ01000023.1 GCA_002897655.1 archaeon BMS3Abin17 | reverse complement strand
CTTTTGGAATTGTCACAAAACTAAAGTTTTGTTCTAAATTTAGTCAAATTTGTGCGAGAATAATTATTCATAATCATAGGCGGCTAAATTACTTTAAGAATTAAAAGAATAGTTTATACGCAAACCCGTTTGTGTTTCATTTTAGCAAAATTACCATATCATGATAAAATAAATAACCATCTTTTAGTTTTGCAAAATCAATATAACTTTTTTCAGGGAGGTCTCTCAGATGTTCAATCATTACATCTATGTCTTTTTTGTATTTGTCTGGAATCATCTCTGAATCCATCCCATCATAGATTATACTATAGTCAGGAGTCCAGTCTTCCCCAGATGGCCTATTTCCGTTTTTAATATCTATTATAAGATTTCCATTTTCTTTTAGTAAATGTCCAATAAAGTTGACATCCTCGTCAAAAAAAAACTTCACAAATAAAAAATATTCTCTCATTTTTTGGGGTTCCTTCTAAATCCATTTTCATATTTATATCTTGAAAAGTTTTTTTTAATTCATGTTTTTTCAGTCCATGGACTGTAAAATTTTTTACCTTATATGGATTATCATTTATTGTATGATTATTGGGAAATCCCCTCATTGCCCAACGGTTTTTATCTCCATATATTTCTTTATGTTCTGCAGGTATTTCAGAAAACTCTTTGAAGATTATAGTGTTCCTCATTATAGGAAGACCTCTATCCTTCAATTCTTGCAAACCCTTTAAATTCATTTTTCCTTAACACTAAATTCCATTGCTTGTTTTTTTGCATCTTTTTCAATATCTATTATTATTTCTTTAAGCTTGTTGTCTGCTGTTTTTGGATCAGTGGATTCTATCTGAAGGGTATATTTTCCTGCTGATAGATATTTTATCTCTGTTTCCTTCACTTTTCCAAGAATATTCTTAATTAATTCCAGGCCATTTGGTTTGGTTGTCTGTAAGTTGATTTCTTTTTTTATAATTGTCTTTTTTTGTTTTTGGGCATTTATAATCTCCATTATCTTTTCAGAATCTTTTTTACCGACGAGTTTTTCAAGTTTTTTAGGGTTTTCTTTTGCTTCCTGCAGAAACTCATATAAACTTTCCTCTTTAAGTATCTCTTTAATTATCCCTTCTGCTTTTTTTTCTAAGACACTTTTTAATATGCTCTTGTAACTTTTTTCCTGTTTGTATTGCTCTTTTATCTCTTTTTGCTCTTTTAAGGTAACTCTTCTTAAAGATAAATCAATTCTGTCCCCAGAGATTCTTAAAACCTTGCAGACAATTTTCTTTTTTGGAACAACATAATCTCTTAAATTTCTTATTCTTCCAGGAGCAATTTCACTCATTACAATACTTCCCTCTATTTCCTTGCCATTTAGAGGTATTTTTACAAATACAATGGTTCCAACTATCCTATCTACAGTGCATAATACTATATCTCCAACTTCAAATGTCATAATTTATTGAGAAAGAGAGCGCTTAAAAATCTTTGCGAAGATTTTTAATCCGCAAAATCTGGGCTATGCCTGCACACAGAAGCAGGGGCAAGAATTTTGTTGGTTTTCAAAGGTTGTAATCTTTTCTAACTTCTTCTAGCTGTCTTATATAATACCCAAATACCTTTTCAATTCTTTTTATATACAAATCATCTATTGTTACCAGACATTTAATTTCCTTGTCGTTTCCTATATCAAGAGCTTTTTCTAGAGCACATATTCTGGCCTTTAATTTTGTTTCATCATTCATTACAGAGCCTTCTTCGGATTGAAGATGATGGGCGTAATCTGTGTGGTAGTATCTTTGATGTTTAACCATGGAGAATATCTCCTTGTTCTTTTATCAATATCAATTGGATCTCTATCAACATATGTATAGATTGCAATCTCTTTGTTTTCCCTACTTAATATTTTAATTAGCTCATTAGAGTCATTAATTATATCAGACATATCTTCCCAATAAATACTTTATTTAAAAATATTGTTGTGATTAAATCTTCACTAATTCAATTTCCAAGTTTTTCTTTAATGTATCTATAAATTCCTGTTCCTTGTCTTGCTTTATTGTACAGCCTGCTGCAAATCTATGCCCTCCAACTTCTCCCTTTACCAGAGTTATTACTTTGCTCAATATTTCCCTAACATTTCTCCCATTTCTCCCAACATTTCTTGCAGATATTTTTATTTTATCTTCATAATGGGCCATTGTAATGATTGTTGTTCCCTCATCATACATTGAAGAGTTTGAGAGTATGCTTGCTATTGTTCCCACCATTGTGTCTTTGATATTGTTCTTTGCATTAATTATCACAAAGCCATTCCCCTTTATTTTTTCTGTTTCTGATACAAACTTTAATCCAGAGATAATGAATTGTTTGTATTTTGCGTGTATTGCTTCTGCCTTTTTCTTTGCTTTTGGCACTTCCATGCAAAGCTGCATTGCCAGACCAGTGTCTCCAAGCTTTGAGCATGCGTTTATCATTGCACTCAACTCCCTTGCATCTTCAAGCCTATTAAAGAATTTTAATAGGAAAATATCCCCAATCATCTCTCTGTGTTTTGTTTTTGGATTTCTTAACATTATTGCTGTGATTAATCTTTCCATTTCTTCTTTGTCCAGTTCAATAAGGCTTTTGTATTTGCCTCCAGCAGGATTTAAATTAATTTCTCTTAATAACTCTGTAACTCCCTTTGTGTTTCCTGTGACTCCTGGAATGTATGGGTTTGAGCAGAATTCAAGGGTTCTGTTTAATGGTCTTGTTGAAGGATAAATAAGAAGCCCTCTTTTTCTTTTTATCTCAGCATCATTTATGATATCATTATTTAGCTTGTTTATGTCTTTTTCAAGCATATCCCCAATCATTCCCAATATTGCCAGTTTTGCCAATTCTTTTATATCTGATTTTATTTCCTTGCAAAACAGATATGTAAGCCCGGAACTACTTATCTTTTGTTTTTCATGGAGCTCTGGATTGATTATGTTTACATTTTCAGGAACTTCCTGAATAATTTCATGATGATCTATTATGAAAACATCCTCTAATGTATCTTTTTTAATATAATCTAAACTTCCCGACGATAAATCCAGGAAGAGTATTAATTTGTTTTTTGGGAGGTCATAAATAAACTGCTCTTCAAGAGTTTTCAGTATTTTTACAGAAAATTTCTTATCTAATTTTTTCAGAGTTTTTATCATTATTGCAGCAGAAGTTATTCCATCTGTATCAAAATGACTGATTACATAAATTTCTTTGTCTTTTGATTTTTCAAGAAATTTCTCTGCAACAAGTTTTATTCTATCTTTTAATCTCTCTCCCTCTTTTTCCATCTTAAATATAGTCTAATTTTTCTAACTAACCTGGTGATACTCTTTAAGTTTCTTAAATTGTGCAAATATCCTGTCTTTTTCTCTCATTGCTCTTTTGTCCTGCTTGTTTTTCGCATAATGGTTTTTTACTCTTTCTAATTTTGCCTGAATATTTTTTAAATCAGGATTAATGTACTTATCTTTGAGTATTTTTGATATCTTTTTTTCATATTCTTTTGGGTGGATTCCCTGTTTTCTAAGTTCTTCCCCTATTTTTTCACTTGTTAGTTCTTTTCCAGCTAATTCTAAAACTTTTTTCTCATAATCTGCTTGTGAGATTTTTTCTATCTTTTCAAGTTTTTCTTCTTTTTTCTTGGAAGTTTTTCTTGTTTTTGATCCATATGTTTTTGGCATATTTGTGTTTCCTTTATATTTTTTTTCTGAAATTTAAACCTCAAGGACTAAAAGTTCTTGATAGTGCTCAGGAATTTTTAATTCCTGGCATGCTAGAAAATCTATTTGAGATTTTCTCTGTCTTAATAGATTGCAATTTCTGTTTTTAAAGTTTGCTGTGCTGCTTAGGAAGACTTTTAAACATTAAAACTTTTTAGATAATATGGGCGATAGTATAGGTATAATGAGTCTAAAAGGGGGTGTTGGAAAGACAACTCTTGTTTCAAGTTTAGGTTCTGCAATCTCTGATTTTAATAGAAGGGTGCTGTTAGTTGATGCTAATTTTTCAGCCCCTAATTTAGGACTGCATTTGAATATTGTTGATCCTGAAGTGACGCTCCATCATGTTATGACCGATGTAGCACATATAAAGGATTCAATTCATAATTTGGATAAATTTGATGTAATTCCCTCTTCTATTTTTCATAAAATGAATATAAGCCCTTTAAAATTAAAAGATAAGATAAAAAATACAAAAAAAAGATATGATTATATTCTTATAGACTCTTCCCCTGCTCTGAACGAAGAAACTCTTGCTGCTATGCTTGCTTCAGATAAGATTCTTATTGTGACAACTCCAGATCATCCCACTATGAGCACTACTTTGAAGGCTATAAAGCTTGCAAATCAGAGGGGAACAGAAATTGATGGTTTGATTATAAACAAGGTTCATAATAAAAATTTTGAGCTTTCTACAGACGATATAGAAGATACAACGGGAGTCCCTGTTATGGCTGTAATTCCACATGATGTAAATATGTTAAGGGCTTTGTCTGAGTTTACACCTTCAACAGATTATAAACCAAAGTCAGAAGGAAGTGTTGAGATTAAAAAACTTGCAGCAACTTTAATTGGGGAAAAATACAAGCCAAAGAGATTTAAGGACATATTCAGTAAGATAACTCCTAAAAGACACGAGATAAACAGGGAGATTTATTATCATAATGTTTTTAAGTGAGGGGAGTTTATTCTGATAAAAGTAATCTCTAAAAACAATTAAAAGAAAGGGGCTAAGAATTTTGATTCAAAATCTAACAAACAAGATTATTAATATCTACTAGTATGTTTTTCTCTGACCCATTCTTCATAAATCCTAAATGTGGAGCCATAACCAAAGCCTTATTTTCATCTTTTTTAATTAACTTTATTTCAAGACCTTTTTTATCAACAAGGTGTCTTGGAAAAAACCCAGAAACAATACTTCCATCATAAAGTTCAGCTTCCACAATATATTCATCTGAAAACATTCCTTCTTTTATACAACATTTAAGATATGCTTTTTCTACTTCTTCCATAGCCATTAAATTTTATGCCAAGGATTCTGGAGAAAACCACACACTTTAGTGTGTGGATGAATCCTTGGACATCCTAAAGTCCAAACAAACCGCACCTTTTAAGGTGCGGTAAAACACAAGGACTTTTTGATAATTCTTTATAAATTTTATTGTCCAAAACCCTTATAAATAAGTTAAATCTTTTTTCTTTAGAGCCCCTTAGTATAGTGGTCAAGTATATTGCCCTTTGGAGGCAGTGACGCAGGTTCGAATCCTGCAGGGGCTATTTCAAATTAAAAAATAAAATGAAAGCACTATTAACATCCGCAGGAATTACTAATAAATCCCTTGAAAATGCATTGAAAAAATTAGTTGGTGGGAAAATAAAAATAGCATTTATTCCAACTGCTGCAAATGCAGAAGGGGGCAACAAAGATTGGTTAATTAATGATTTCAATAATTGTATGAAATTAGGTTCTGTGGATATTGTGGATATTTCCGCATTAAAAAAAGATGCTTGGTTGTCTAGACTGAAAAAAGCAAATGTGATTGTAGTTGGAGGGGGGAATACAATATATCTAATGGACTGGATTATAAAATCTGGTTTAGGCGACGAGCTTAGAGAATTATTAAAAACAAGAGTTTATGTTGGAATAAGTGCTGGCAGTATTATTTTAAGTAAAGTTTTATCTGCAAGTTCAGAATTTCTTTATGATGATGAAGATGGGAAAGAACATAAAGGATTAGGATATGTGGATTTTCATATAAGGCCACATTTGAATTCTCCAGCTTTCCCAAAGGTTACTTTGGATAGTTTGAAAAAACTTGCACCAAAATTTGATGGGAAGTTTTACGCATTAGATGACGATTCAGGAATTGTTTTTATTGATGGAAAAATTGAAGTTATTTCAGAAGGAAAGTGGGAGAAGTATAATTAATGCTTATACCTCCCCCTCTTCTCAACTTTATTTAATTGATTAAGGGTTTTGGCTGAGTTCTTGCTTGTTTTATATCCTTTAAGAAATTCATTAATTAGTATTTTGTAGTTTTTGTAGTGTTTTGCTTCAAGTGCTTGTTTTAGCAGGTGAATATCAACTGCTCTGTCTTCATATTTATGGCTTATGAATCCAAGTCCGAAGTCAATGAAATAGATTTTGAGTTTATTTTTGTCCACCACAGCCCCGCCACCACCCACAGGAGAAGTTGTTAATCTAGCATCATTTTGAGTTTTATTGTTAACTGGTTTTTTTACAATGTTTTTTACGAAAATCATATTGCTTGTTGTCAAGTCTCCATGAATTATATTATTGTCATGGAGTTTTGCAATGTCTTGCCCCACTTGCCTGCAAATTTGTTTTTGTTTTTTCAGAGGAAATTTATCAAGATGTTCTGAAAGTTTTTCCCCCTTGATAAATGGGATTTTTAATTTAGTTTGAGCCCCACCACTACCCCAGTCGCCTCCCCTGGAATCTGTTAATGGTAAAGGAACATTGATTATTTGGGATGCTTTAGTTAATAGTTTAATCTCCTTCTTGGTTCTTGATTTACGTATTTTATCATCAAGCTCCTTTATCCTATAAGATTTTTTTATCCTGTCTTTGGTGATTGCATTTCCTGAGAGAAATATTTTTGCTTCTGCTCCTTGGGCGATTAGTTTCTGTTTCATGAATAAAGATGATTACAAAGATTTAAATAATTTAACCCTATTAAATTAACATGGAAAATAGAACGTTTAGTGCTGTATTACATAAAGAAGAAGATATGTTTGTAGCTCAATGTCCTGAAATTGGGACAGCTAGTCAAGGTAATACAGTGGAAGAGGCATTATCTAATTTAAAGGAAGCAACTGAATTATATTTGGATGAATTTCCGGTTCAAGAGGAAACAAAACCAATAGTCTCTTTTTTTGAGGTGTCAAAAAGTGCGATTAAAGAAAACCTCGGGGCGTGAGATGATTAAGGTTCTTTGTAATAAATTTGGGTTTTATACAGTGAGGCAAACTGGAAGTCATGTTTGTTTAGCAAGAGATACTCCTTAAGGGAAAATTGGTACTGTTATTCCACTTCATAAAGAAATTAAGCTCGGGACAATGAAAAATATTTTGAAATTAGCTAAAATTAGTGAAGAAGATTTTGCTGAGTTTTTGTGAAAATGAGCCAAGAGATTAATAGAATAGTAATATTGGAGAAGAATGTTTTCGGGGATTTAAAGAGATGTCCTATTTGTGGGATAAATTTTACTGCAATTGAACCTTGTATTTTATGCGCATTAAGAATAGAGAAAGAAAAAGAACTTGGGAGAAAACTAACAAGAGGGGAGTTCAGAGAAATTACTAGTTTCTTAGACTAGCAAACCTAAAAAAGAAAGATTTAAATACTTGTATTACTGTAATACTTTATGAAAACAAAGACTATTAAGAATGTTGATGATGAAACATGGAGAAATCTCAAGATGCTCTCTGCAAAAAATAATGTTAAATTAGGAGTGCTTTTAAAATTGATGATTAAGGAATTTGAGAAAGATAATAAAAAGTTTTGGAATTCTCTTTTGAATAATGAAAGGCTTTTGAGTGAAGGGGAGGCTAAGGATATGCTTGTATTAAGCTCCAATCTTAGAAAGGAGAGGGGATTTAGAGAGTGAGTCTTGCATTTGATACTTCTATTTTAATAGGAATAGAAAAGAAAGATAAGAAGACTATCGACAAAATAAAAGGGCTATCTAAATCTTATCCATTAACTCCCCAATTGCCCTTTATATCTCATTTTGAATATTTATTTGGATTAAAGAAAAGAAAACCTAAGAAATTTAATGAACTACTGAGTGTCTTGAGAAAATTCCCTTTATTGCAAATAACTGAGAAAACTTCTGATATTTTATCTGATTTAAAACTAAAATATGATAGGCAGGGCATTTCACTTTCTTTGGCTGATTTGCTAATTGCGAGTCAGGTTATTGAAAATAATCTAATTCTTGCAACATTAGACAAAGATTTTGAAAAAATTGAAGAGATGAAGTGCGTTATTTTGTAGAAGAATCTTTGCTTCTGCTCCTTGGGCGATTAGTTTTGACATAATTAAAATAGAAAAAGTCTGTTTGAAGGGGTTTTTAGAATGAATCTTTTGATATCATATATTCAATTCCCCTGTATTTAAAACAAGTATTTTTCCCTATTTTAACATTACTTTCATTAGGAGGGTTTATTTCCCGTATTCCTCCTCTAAGATAACCTCCACTAATTGCACAAGGATGTATGTTTATTATGTTCCATAAATTCCTTTTATGAATACTTACTTTGAGAAATACTGGTCCTAATTGGTTGTTTATTTTAATTGTATTTTCAGGTAAATTTCCTATTGCTTCCTTAACTAAGTCTGATTTATCCAATGGTCCTTCATATCTTATATCTTTTAAATCCATGGAATATTAACTTTTAATTTGTTTTTAATCTTTTATATTGTAGAAAATATATCTAGAACTTGAATTTCTTTCCCTTCATAAACTTCTTTGCCATCTTCATCATTTGTTTTTGAGACATTGGCTTTTCAGGGTCAAACTGCGAGCTTGAGCCAATCATGCTGTTTAGCATGTCATACTGCTTTAGAAGAGAACGAATATCGCTGTTGTTAACACCTGAGCCTTTTGCAATCCTGTTTATCCTTGAAGTTCCTGTGTTTTTTTCTTTTAGAAGTTCTGGATTGTTTTTTTCTTCTTGAGTCATTGATTTTATTATATGCTCCCATTTTGAGATTTTTTCCTGCTGGTTTTCCATCAGGTTTTCAGGTATTTTTGCAGAACTCATTCCTGGAATCATTGATTTTATCTTGTCAAAACCTCCAAGAGAGCCCATTGACTTGACCTGCTCAACAACATCTTCCAGAGATAGTTTTCCTTCTTCAAGACGTTGTTGCATTGCTTTTTGACTATCTTCATCTGTGACTAACTTTATTTTTTCAATTAAGGATTGTAAATCACCCATGCCAAGAAGCCTTGAGAGGAAGGACTCTGGATTAAATTCTTCTATGTCATTTACTTTTTCACCTGTTCCAATGAAATAAACTCCTGCTTTTGTCTCTCCACATGCTGTAAGCGCTCCACCACCTTTTGCAGTTGAATCCATCCTTGTAATTATAACTCCAGAGATATCTACTGTATCTTTGAATTCCTGTGATTGTTTTTTTGCTGCCTGGCCAATGTCTGCAGGCATTACCAGAATTGATTCTGTTGGCTTTACATATTTGCTCAGGCTTTTTATTTCCTGAACTAACTCTCTGTCTAAAGTATGACGTCCTGCTGTGTCTATCAAAACCACATTATACTCTTTTAATTTTGGCTCTATGTTTTTCCATGTTTTTATAGCATCATCTTCTTCAAATTCTATAAAATAATTCAGCTTATTTTGCTCTGCAAGCTGTTTTAACTGCTCTTTTGCTGCAGGACGATGAACATCAAGTCCCACAAGCGCAACTTTGTTTCCCCTTTTCGCGAAATAATTGCCTAATTTTGCTATTGTTGTTGTATTATGAACTATTATTCCATTAGCAATAAAGCTATGATTGTCCTCTATAGTAAGATCATAGACAAATTCTTCATCATTTTTTATTTGATTGATTTCTTTTACAGGAATCCAGCAGATATTTGATAATGATAAAAATTCAAGTGTATTTAGTAAATTTTTATGTTCACTTCTACATACCATTTGGAGATACTGCTTTCCCCTTTGAGATAGATTTATCTGTTTATTTTCTATTTCTATAAATCCCTCATTTTTTAGATGTTTTAAAACACCATTAATAACATTATGTGAATATTTCTCTCTTAAAAGGGTATTCTCTGAAATATCTTCAAGAATATCCAAGAAGAATCCTTTTTTCCTCAGTTTGTAATACAATATTAATTTTCTTAATTGTCCTCTTGAGATAAATCCTTTTTGTTCATATATTCCATAACTATAAACTGCATTTTCTTGTATCTCTCCAATAGAAAATCCCAATATTAATCTCAATGCTTTTAGCGCATTGCCTAAAGGGACCATATCTTGGTTTCCTGCCCCCTGAATTTCACCTATTTGTTTATATTTGCTTACTTTTTCTTGCTTACTTTTTATCAAATAACCAATTTTCTCAGAGTAAATCTCAGCATATTTTGCTTTAATATATAATCTCCAGTAAGGGATTTTATTAATAATTTTTTTTGAGATTGTAGATAATATGCCAAATCTTCTTAATAATAAATTAATTTGCTGTATTATAATTTGGCTTTCTGAGATTAATTCTATTTGTCTTTTGTTATTAGTGGGGTGAGAATCACAATCAAAATAAGCCCTAATGAAAGATCTTACCGCTTCATTGTTAGAGCATATTATTTGCTTAGGAACCTGTAATTTTTTCCCTTTTCTTCCGGGAGTTAAATTAAATATTTTAAAGATTTCTACAAGAGTTCTTGAATTAAGTCTAATTTGATAAAGGTTTTTTGTTCTTTTGTCTTTAGTTATTGTTGGAATTAGATTAAATAAAATTTTTGAGAGTTCTATTATTCTCTTTATTATTTCTGGATTTTCAGTTGTAATTTCTATATATCCTTTATTAATATAACCATCCCCAATAACATATCCGATAAATTCTGCAAATTCAGAAATTAAAAATAATGGTAAGGAAATTACTGTTTTGTCATTATATCCTTTTATTCTTAGAAAATTAAGTTCCCTCTTTTCTAATAATTCTATAGGTATTTTCCCTTTTTTAATATCTTGTGTGAATTGAATATAATTTTTTTTGAATTTTAAATCTTCGTGAGCTTCTTTTAGTCTATTATATTTTTTTAAGATACACTCTTTTGCTTCTTTTGGAGTTAGATAAACATATAAGTCTAGATTTTTTATCTTGTCAAATAAATTTATTGATTTTCCTTTAACTTCTATCTCATTTGGAACAGAGATAAAATCATCCTCAGTTATTTCATCTGCCCTTATTTGGGTTACTTGCCCATTTCTAAGAACAAAAAATGGGTGTTCAGGAGTAACTTTTATGGAATAATCATTTCCATTGTTTAATTTAATCTCTATTAATTCTTCTTTTTTTAATTTCCACAAATGCGTGGCTTTTTTATTTTCAATTTTTAGAGTTTGAGGATTGAATGAAGGGACAAATAAATTTTCATTTGAGATATCGATTATCTTTCCATCTTCAATATTTTCTTCATTAAATCTCCCACCATATCCTTCATAGAGATTTTCAGCCCGTATTATGTTTCCATCACTTAATTGAATGTTGCTTTTTCCATGGACACATTTACCACAGCCATATAAACCAAAAAGCATGATTCTGTTCTGACCTTTTTTCAGTTTTAACTGCTTGTATTCTCCAAGAATCTTTACAAGCTCATCATGAAGAAGCTTGATAATGTGCTCTTTTTTCTCTATACCTTTAATTCTTTCATCCAGAGCTGCTTTTTTTATTTTATCAGATAATTGCTTGATTAAGTGTATGTTTACATCTGCCTCAATTAGGGCCCTTTGCAAGTCTCTTACTATTGAATCGACCAGATTTTTGTCAAGAAATATAGCATTAGCTATTTTATTTGTAGCTTTTCTTAATACTTCACCTAACTTCTCTAGCATAAAAGAAATAGTGAATTAAGGATTAATAAAGTTGTGGTGATGCATATAAATCTTTAAAAAATATGATTATTGAGTTAATTAATGAGTTTAAGATTAAGGATTCATAAATACATAGAATTTTTTTTTCTTATTAATCAGGAAGGACTTTCTTTAAAAGATATTGAAAGAGGAATTGAAACAGCAGAAGGAAAATATTTTTGGAGACATGAAGCACAAGAAGGGATTGTTGATTGTATGATGCTTTTAAAAAAACCTGTATTGGAAAGACGTAATCTAACTAAAGGAAATAAATATTCAGATTCAAAGTTTTGGAAGTTTAAAGGAGGCAGATATTTTCTTGATAGTGGAAAAAAACCTTTCTCAAGTGGATTTGAAAATGATGAAAGATTACTTGAAGATTTGAATAGAAATAAGGAACTTTTTAGGGAGGCAAATCTTTTTGATATCTGCGAGATTAAGGCAATTGATATACTCTCAAAATATAAAAACGGAATACCTATCAATAATTTTTTTAAAGAAATGTCTGAGTTTTTCCCAGATTATATGCAAAACAAGAATTCCGAGAATAGTTGGGAGGATCTTGATAGGCTTTTGGATTCAGTGATGGGGTTTGAATCCAAATCTCCTTATGAACAAATTTATCTTGGAAGGAAAGCTGGTGAAGGGGCAGATAGGTCTGAATTTTCTCATTATGCTGAACAACCATTTACAGATTGGGAATATGGGGGTGAGCTTTATTATCCTACTAAAGAATTTTTAGATAGAAGTAAGGATAAATTAAGGAGTATTAAGAAAGATACTAAAAAATACTTTAAAATAAATATAGAAAATTTGACCCTTTTAGGCCAGGTGAGTGAACATTGCAGATTAAATGGCAAAACAAATTCTGAATTTTTAAGAATGCACATATTTATGCAGGCCAATTTAGAAAAGTCTTGTCAAAAAGAAAATTAATAAAGTTGTTGTTTATAATCCAAGTGTCTTGATGAATTTTTGTTTGTCAAAGGGTTCTATTTTATCATAATCCTGTCCAGTTCCCAGATATAAAATTGGTTTTCTTGTGATATAGCCGACTGACAAGGCTGTTCCGCCTTTTTCATCCACATCACTTTTAGTTAATATAATACCCTCAATTCCAAGTGCCCAGTCAAAGCTTTTTACCTGCTCAATTATATCATTTCCTGTAAGGCTTTCTCCAACAAATATTTTTAAGTCAGGTTTGCAGACTTTTGAAATCTTTTCAATTTCTTTTATGAGGTTTTTTGCAGTGTGCATTCTTCCTGCAGTATCAATTAAAACACAATTAATCATGTTCTTTTTTGCATGCTGGATTGCATCAAACCCAACTGATGCTGGGTCAGACCCGTATTCATTTGAAATTACATTTACACCTATTTTTTCTCCGTGTTTTTTTAATTGCTCGATTGAAGCAGCTCTGAAAGTGTCTGCAGCAGCCAGTACACAACTTATATTTTGATTTTTCAGACTTTGTGCAATTTTTGCTATTGTAGTTGTCTTGCCTGTTCCATTTATCCCGCAAAATAATATTACATAAGGCTCTTTTGACTGGTCTTCTATTTTTTCTTTTATTCTTTCTTCCACCTTAAAAGGTTCTATCAAAATATTTTCAATTATCTCTTTGAAATCCTCTTTAATTTCACCCTCAACCTCTTTTTTCAAGAGTTCTTTGCCTACAATCTTTTCTTTTAGCTCTTGAATCATTTTTTCTGCAACTTCCAAAGCAACATTATTTTCTAATAAGAGCATTTCAAGCTCATCCTTGTATATCTCAAACTCTTTTTCTGTAATCTTTACCTTGCTTATTTTTGAGGTTACTTTTTTGAAAAAGCTCTGTTTCCCAGGCTCTTCTGGCTCTTTGATTTCTTCAACAGGTTTCTCAATTTCTTTTGGCCTTATATCTATTTTTTTAATAGGTTTTGTCTTTTCTACACCTGATTTTTCCTTTAATTTTTCCAGAGTTTCTTTTTTAGTTTCAACTACTTCTTCTATTGGTTTTTTTTCTACTTTTTCTGAAACCTTTTTTGCCCAGTTTTTTAATTTTTCTTTTAGTTTTCCAAACATAGCTATGATAGTATTGAAAGATTTATAATATTAACTGTAAGGAATTTTTGGGGTTTTTATTATCTGTTCAACACCCATTATTAAGCAAGAGATTATGAGTACACTAATTATATTAGCTAGTTGGATTTACCTTTTTTTGATTAACAAATAAACTGATAAATACTTTTATATATACTTTTTCTTTAGTGTTTTTATTAAGGGGGTGAAAGATGGCATATACAACAATTGAGACAATTGCACTTGTCATAATAGCTTTTGGGCTTGTTAAGATGGTAGTGCTTCTTGTAAATCCAAAGGTTTGGATGGACCTGGCTAAGAAACTCTGGAGCAATATAGGTTTAATGCAGATTGTAATGCTTGCTTTGAGTGGTTTTCTGTTATATCTTCTTATCAATAATGGAATTTCAATTACTCAAATTTTTGCAGTGATGGCATTTATGGCTGCTTTAATGGCTGTCGGGTTTGCACCACATGTTGAAAGTTTAGTGAATGAGTATAACAAACAAATTAAGAAAGGAAGCCTCTTTAAGGATAACTGGTTATACCTGCTAATTTGGATAGCATTGCTTTTATGGGGTGCAAAAGAAATCTTGATGTAATCCTTTAATTTTTATTTTTTGAATTATTATTCGCTATGTATTAGGGAGGTTGTTACTTCTTCTTGAGAGTAACATACAGAAAGATTTATAAATCCCTTTATCTCTTGAATTTGCATGAAAGCAAAAATAGGAAAATCATATTTAACAGAAGTCCCTCATGAAGGAAAAGAAATTAGTTTTCAGTATCCTGTATTTAGAGGGAGATATGGAAATGTTGCAGAGCAAATTGATAAAGAAGGATTAAATAGGCCAAATTCTGCAGAAACAGCATCCTTAGTTTATGATGCTTTTCAGAATCCAAAAGGAGAATATGAATCAAAAATAATTAAAATCCTAAAAGACAGGTTGTTTTGGGAATTTACTGGGAACTTTTATCTTCCAAAATCAAATGAAGAGATAAACAATGGAGTTATTTTAGAAACTAACCCTAAAATAGTGAATGGAAGATTAGATATGAATAAAGAATCCTTAATTAAAAGATTGCAGAAAAATGACTCTTTAGTGAAATTTGTTTCATTTGGATATAAAACAGGAGAACAAAAAGAAATTGAATTAGTAAAAAATCCTTATATTGTTGCAAGATATGGTGAAGAGGGAGCACAAAAAATCGCAGAAATTGCTTCAAAATTCAAAAATAATCCTAAACTTTGGAGTTTTGATTCTGTTAGTGATGAAAAAACAAGAATGTCTGCCCTGGGCTACGACTGGCTCTTCGGCAACTGGTTGGATGTTGATGGCGACTACTGGGACGACGACGATGGTGGCCATGCTTTTGGGGTATGCACTTCTAGAAAAGATAAATAGACTTTGGCTCGCTGGCAAGAAGTTTGAATAATATTTTTCCTTTTGCGCTTGTGCAGCAAAGTTTTTTAAGTATCTCTTGTTTTACTTTTTTGTCCTGGAGTTTTTATTTTTCCTTGAGCAAGAAAAATAGAAAAAAGGACTACACGCCAATTAATAGTATTTGTTTTTTATACAGAAACAAATCATAAAATTCAACTTTGACAATTAGTAGCTGAAATATTGCGAATATTGAAAAGGTGGTGATTTACTTTTAATTAATTGGCTACATGGCTCTGTCTGCCCTGAACTACAACTGGAACTTCGGCAACAGGTTGAATGTTAATGGCAACAACTGGAACGACAACGATGATGGCCATGCTTTTGGAATAGCCCTACTCCAGGGACTTTTCACTAAAATGAAAAATTACAAAGATATTTATCAGAATATATATTCAATGAAAAACCTCATTCTTGCATGGAAAAAGGCAAGAAAAGGGAAAACAAAGAAGGATTATGTTATTGAGTTTGAAGAAAATCTCGCTTATAACCTGAAAATATTGCATGACGAATTAAAAAATCAAACTTACAAGCCAAAACCATTAAAGGTATTTATTTTAAGAGACCCTAAAACTCGTAAAATCTCAAAATCTGATTTTAGAGACAGAATAGTCCACCATGCCTTATGCAATATAATTGAGCCCATCTTTGATAAAACATTCATTTATGATAACTGTGCAAACAGAAAAAGCAAAGGAAATTTGTTTGCAATAAAGAGATTTGAAAAATTTAAAAGAAAAGTTTCAAGAAATGGAAAGACAAATGGGTGGTTTAATAATAACCAGATAAAAGGTTTTTGTTTAAAGGCAGACATTAAGCATTATTTTCAAAATATTAATCATGATATTCTCTTGACTATTCTAAAAAGCAGGATAAAAGATGAAAAAACTATTTGGTTGGTTAAACAAATCTTATTTAATTCTCAGGGCGTAACCGAGAGAGAGAGAGAGAGACGCGAGCCAATCTACTAATAGAAGAGGCATGCCTCTCGGTAATTTAACTTCACAATTTTTTGCAAATGTTTATTTAAATGAATTAGATTATTTTGCAAAACACAAATTAAAAGCAAAATATTATATTAGATATGTTGATGATTTTGTAATTTTACATAATTCTAAAGATAAATTAGTATATTGGAAAAAAGAGATTAACAAATTTCTTAAAGAAAGGTTAAAACTTGAGCTTCATCCAGATAAGTCTAAAATAATTTCTCTTTCAAGAGGAGTAGACTTTGTCGGATTTAGAAATTTTTATTACCATCATTTATTAAGGGGGAGGAATATCAGAAATATGAGAAGAAAAATAAGATTGTTTAATCAGGGAAAAATAAGTTATAGTAAGTTTTTAGAGATTTTTCAAGGATGGCAAGCTTATGCTAAGTGGGCTAATAGTTATAAGCTGATTGATGGGTTAATTAAGAAAGAAATAAAAATTTAATTTCTTATTCGCTATGTATTGGTGAATATAAATTTTTATAAAGAACCTCTCTTTCTTATATGTATGAAAGGCATACTTGTGATAATTGATGGAATGGGTGATTTGCCAAATAAATTGCTTGGCGAGAAGACTCCTTTAGAGGATGCAGACACTCCTAATATGGATTTTTTGGCTACAAGAGGTGAGATGGGTTTATTGTATCCTGTTAAGCCTGGCTTTATCCCTGAATCAGACGAAGCAATTGTTTCTATCTTTGGAAATGATTTAATGTTTAGCACAAGAGGGCAATTAGAAGCAAGAGGGGCAGGAATAGATTTAACAAGAGGAGATTTAGCAATGAGAGTTAATTTTGCAACAATCGATTCTCTTGAAGACAAGAATATAATTGACAGAAGAGCAGGAAGAACACTGACAACAGAAGAAGCAGAAATTCTTGCAAAGGCCTTAAACAAGATAAATCTTCCTTGTAAGTTTGTTTTTGAGCCAACAGTTCAGCATAGGGCAGTACTGGTTTTTAGGGGGGGTTTTTCAGACAATATTACAGGAAATGATGCGACTTATGTTCAGGGAAAGTCTAAGGAAGTAAATAAAATTAGTAATTGCAAACCAATGGATGAAGAGGACAATTCCCAATATTCTGCTAATATTGTAAATGAGTTTATAGGAAAAGCATTTGAAATATTGAATAAACATCCAATCAATAATGAGAGAAGGAGAAAGGGATTACTTCCTGCTAATTATTTGTTAGTAAGAGGGGCTGGCTCTGAAAAACCTAAATTAAAACCTTACAAAAAATGGCTCTCTCCAAGCTATATGCCTTTGGAAATTGGTTTTTCTGAGGTTTGTGGTATGAAAGTGGTTACTTTTGATTATCCTAAATTAGAAAGCCTGGATTCTTATGAAAATCTTTATGAAGGTTTGGAAAAAGCATGCAATTTTTCAATCAAGGCCTTGAAAAAGAACCATAAAGATTTTGATTATGCATATATCCATATAAAAGAAACAGATTTGCCTGGACATGATAATAAGCCAGTTGAAAAAAAGACAATGATTGAATATATTGACAAGACTCTTATTAAATTTATAAGAAAATTTGCGCCTCCAAATAAGATTAAGGTCCTGATAACTGCAGACCACTCAACCCCCTGCAAGCTTAAGCATCATTCAGCAGACCCTGTTCCTGTTTTGTTTTATAATAATTCAATTCCAAAAGAAAAGAAATTTTCTGAAAAAGAAGCAGCACGCGGGACTCTTGGAAGAATTAATGGCAAGGATTTGTTCAAGAAGATTGGGTTTAATAAATAAGATGGATGAAAGAGTTATTGTAAGGAAGGGAGAAGCAATTGATGGAGCTACCGGACATTATGAAATTGTAATTGAAAATGAGGATCTTGAAGAGAGAGAAATTGGAGGGGTTCTCGCAAGATTTACTGATGGACATTATGTTCTATATTCATATAAAAGGGATTCTTCTAATGATAGAGTTTCTGAAGATGTCTTTGGAATTGTAGACACTGTTTGTACATATGGAACTTTATCTAAAAAACTAGAAACTCGTGCAAGGGAAATCGGGAGTTCTCTGACAAAAGAGGCAATAACTGGATTATTCCTAAAACACGTTAATAATCTTGATTGGTGATTATAAGAATGCATTTTCAATCATAGCAATCATTAAAAATAGCTCCTTGTTTCTTTGATTATGATAACTTATAATGATATTTATGAAGCAGCAAGAAAAGAGAGATATTCAGAGCAATTACAACTCTTGCCAAAAAAATTTGTTGAGGAGGTTGCAAATTATTTAAAAGAGAAAAAGCAGATAGCTTCAAAAGAGGATGATTCTTTTTCAGATGTAATAATTAAGACTAAAAAGCAACTGGAGAACGCAATAACTCTGTTTAAAGAATTAATCATAAGAAGAAGAAAAAAAATTCTTAACTTGGTTTTAATTGCCTCTGAAACAGGTATTTCAAGACAGGATTTTGAGAATATGCTTGATTTTGAAAAAACTCTCTTTGAAGAATTTATGAAATCTATTGATTCTTGTGATAAAAAGTTAACAGAAGCATTGAATGGTAAAAAAGAGGAAACAAGTAAAAATGAGTTATTGCATTTTAAGGAAGATGTAGAAGAGTTTGTAGGCTTAGAAGGAAATAAAATGGGGGGGTTTGAAAAAGGACAGATTGCAAATATTCCAAATGAGATTGCAAAAATATTAATAGAAGATGACAAGGCAGAGGTTGTTGGTGAGGGATAAATGAGAAAAACAATTAGATTAAGAGATCATCATTTAGAAAGCGCCTCTCTTGTTCACCTGTATGGCAGAAATGGTTTTGCCAATTTATTAATTGAGGCTAATTACATTAATTCTTCTGAACATCCTTTTTTGAATGTAGCTTACGATGCTGCTAAGAAGTTATTTTCTGACCCATACAGACTTTTATTGATTGTTGATAATGAAAGAGATTTTATTTGCAGGAAATGCCCCATAATCAGGGGTTGTTCTTCCAACGGATTGAGTATGGTGGATATTGAACCAGCTTTAAGTCCTTTTGGATCTAAAGACAAACAAATAGCAGAAAAACATGGATTCAGGATAGGAGAGATTTATGCTAGTTGGTATATAAGGGAGAAAATGGGTTTTTTGGGATATGTTAAGCTAAAAGGTGATGAGTTTTAAGGATTTTAGGTTATTAGGCTTTAACATGCACAATTTTATGGTTTTGAATTTTATATTATTCCCAGTTGACTTAACGCAACCGGTTTTTGAACTGGGCTAATGCCGGGAGGATAATACTCCATGATGCTTTCTTTTTGATTTTATAGCCAGTGTAATTTTACATAAATTTAAATAACTGAGATTATTTTTCTGTTTATGCCAAAAAAAGAAAAAAGAAAAGAAATTATCCGGCTTAAGAATGTTTCAAAATATTATCACATGGGGGAGAGTATTGTAAAGGCAGTTGACGGAGTTGAGATTTCTGTTTATGAAGGAGATTTTGTTGCGATTATGGGCCCCAGCGGAAGCGGGAAATCTACTGCAATGAATCTGGTTGGAAGTTTGGATGTTCCTACAAAAGGGTCAATCTATCTTGGAGGGGAGAATATTTCATGGTTTACTGAATCTGATTTGGCACAACTTAGGGGAAAGAAGGTGGGTTTTATTTTTCAGCAGTTTAATCTAATTCCTAATTTGACTGTTAAGGAGAATGTCATGCTTCCAATGGAGCTCCAGGGAATGAGTAAGGTTGAGAGAGAAGAGTATGCAAAGGAGCTTTTGGTAAAAGTCGGGCTTGGCAACAGGATGGAGCATTATCCTAATCAGATTTCAGGAGGAGAACAGCAAAGAGTTGCTATTGCCCGTGCACTTGCAAATGACCCCGATGTTATTTTAGCTGATGAGCCAACAGGAAACCTTGATACTAAGACAGGAGAAATTGTCCTGCAATTTTTAAAGGATTTAAATCATGAAGGAAAAACAATTATCATGGTTACACATGATCCTGATTTGGCACAGGCTTATGCTGATATTGTCTACTGGTTAAGGGATGGCAGGGTTGAAAAAATAACAAGAAGAAAAAACGGAATTAAGGTTGCGAAAACAGAGAAAGAACTGATAAGGCAGGCAAAGAGAAAAAGAAAAAAGTAAAATTTTCAGAAAAGAATGGACTATTTTTTATTTGCATTTAAGAATTTAAAGAGAAGGGGAATTAGGAGCTGGCTGACTTTGATTGGGATTTTTATTGGTGTTACTGCTGTTATTTCCCTGATAATTTTGGGAAACGGACTGAAACTTGCAGTTGCAAACCAGTTTGGAATAAGCTCAACAGAGGTTATAACTGTTCAGGCAGGAGGCCTGAATGAATATGGCCCTCCTGGAACAGCTGTTGTAAATCCCCTTACAGTTGATGATGTAAGAGAAATAGGAAAACTAAGCAGTGTTGATTTGGCTGTAAGAAGAAACATTGCCACAGTAAAGCTTGAATTTAATGATAATATTATATTTTCTACAGCAGCAAGTATTCCTGACAGGGAAAAGAGAAAATTTGTTTATGAGGTGATTGGTGTTGAAGCAGAAGCAGGAAGATTGCTTAAAGATGGGGATACCAATAAGGTTGTATTAGGAAATAACTTTTATACTGATAAGGCTGGATTAGGAAAAAAGATTGTTCCTGGAAATAAAATTTTAATTCAGAATAAAAAATTTGAGGTTATTGGGATTATAGAGAAAAAAGGGAGTTTTATTTTTGATAATGTTGTTATGATGAATGACAATGCATTGGAGAAACTTATGAATTATGGGGATGAGGTTGATATTATTGCTGTTAAAGTTAAGGATAAGGATTTGATGGATAAGGCTAAAGAAGATATCAAGGGTGTTTTAAGAAGAACGCGGAATGTCAAAAAAGGAGAAGAAGATTTTGAAGTAGAGACTCCTGAAGCTATGCTTGCTGATGTAAATAACATTTTAGGGGGTGTCCAGATTTTTGTTATTATCATTGCCTCTATTTCAATAATTGTCGGAGCTATTGGGATTGTAAATACTATGACAGCATCAGTCCTTGAGAGAAGAAAGGAAATAGGGATTATGAAGGCGATTGGTGCAAGAAATTCCCAGATTTTTTATCAGTTTTTTGTTGAGTCTGGTTTATTAGGTTTGGTAGGAGGTTTGGTAGGAATTATTTTTGGGATTTTTATTGGATTTTTAGGAATTGTCGGGCTGAATACTTATATGGGTTCTGATGTTTTACTTGATTTTAATCTTCCTTTAATTGTTTTTTCTCTTATTGGAAGTTTTTTGATTGGGGGGGTGTCTGGGATTATCCCGGCAATGAGGGCTGCTAAACAAAATCCTGTGGAGGCATTAGGATGATTGGGCATGAAAGTATTAATTATTCACTGAGAAATATAAGAAGCAGAAAGTCAAGAAGCTTGCTCACAATTTTGTCTATTTTTGTCGGCATTGCAACAATTTTTATCTTTATTAGTTTTGGGCTTGGGCTCTATGGCTATATGGAAGAATTAAAATCAGGTTCATCTGCTGATAAGATAATTATACAGCCAAAAGGTGGTTTTGTTCCTGGACTTGATAGCTCATTCTTGCTAAGTGAAGATGATTTGAAAGTAATTAAGAGGACTGCGGGAGTTTATGATGCATCAGGAATTTACTGGAAGGCAGCTGAGATTGTGCAGGATAAAACTAAGAAATATGCTTTTTTAATGGCATATGATCCTGACAGCACTTTTGTTATGGATATTTTTAATATTGATGTTTATAATGGCAGGGAGTTTAATCCTGGCGATGACGGAAAAGTTCTTTTAGGGTATAATTATCAGTTTGAAGACAGGATTTTTCCAAAGTCTTATGGGGTGAACAGCAAGATAAATGTTAATGGCAGGGATATGAGGGTAATTGGTTTTTTTGAGGCTGTTGGAAGTCCGCAGGATGATTCGCAGGTTTACATGACTAAGAATTATTTTGAAAAACTTTACCCTAATTCTTCATATGGGTGGATTATTGCAAAAGTTGATATAAGCCAGCTTGACACGATTGTTGAGAGAGTTGAAAAGAATTTAAGGAAAAGCAGGGATTTGGAAAAAGGCAAAGAGGATTTCTTTGTTCAGTCTTTTGACAGCCTGATTGAGACTTACTCAACTGCCCTTAATATTGTTGTGGGTTTTGTTGTTTTGATTGCACTGGTTTCTGTTCTGGTTTCAGTGGTTAATACAGCAAATACTATGATTTCATCTGTTCTTGAAAGAGTAAAAGAAATTGGGATAATCAAGTCAATCGGAGGAAGAAATTCTGTTATTTTTAATATATTCCTGTTTGAGTCTGCATTCCTTGGCTTTGTAGCGGGGGTTTTAGGGGTTTTACTGGGATGGTTAGTGACATACTTGGGGGGGGCTATCCTGGATAATTTGGGATGGGGATTTTTATCTCCGCATTATTCATGGTATTTATTTGCCGGGTGTATTTTATTTGCAGTTGTTACCGGGGCAATTTCCGGAGTTATTCCTGCAATTAAGGCTTCAAGAATCAATCCTGTTGATGCATTGAGGTATGAGTGATGAAACTTCAGTGATGTCTTCTAATGTGATGTCCATATCTTTCTTTTTTCTTTTTACGGTGCCGATAAAAGAAATAAACTACTGCTCCGGCAATCAGAATGTAAATCAGATAGACATACCATGGCTTTTTTTGGTCTGCATCAGAAGGTTTAAAATATTCTGGCTCAAATAAAACCTTTTTTTCTATTGTTCTTCTTTTATTTATTGCATCACTATATGAAATTTTTATTGTAATCTCTCCTTGTTTTGGAGTGGCTGTAAAGTCTGCTGTTGTATACTCATTTGAGTCCAGGTCCCCGAGGATATTTGTTTTTGAACCTAAGATAGTAATATTATCCTGTTTTGGAATTTCCAGTGTTAATGCTTCAACATTTGATTCTGCGATGTTTAGAATTTCAAATGTTAATTTTTTTGTCTTTGCATCATATGCTTTTATAAAAATCTCAAAATCTGCATGAGTATCCTCAACTTCAATATTAAATGACTTTGATTTGTATGATTCACTCAGATTTCCCTTGCCAAACCTGACTTCAATTTTATTTTCTCCATTAAGTGCATTTTCATCAAGCCTGACTTTGTAGGGCACAATTAAATAAGAACTATAATCTCTTTGATAGGTCCCTCCCCTAATCTGCACTAACGATGATTCTCCCGGGTCAAATGAAATAGGATATTTTTCTAAGAGCTCAATTGAAATCCTGCCACATTCAGGATTTTCAGTGCCAGTTATCTGAAAAACTAATTTTACATAGTTTCCAGGAACAGCAGGATATGGGTCCTGATTTATCATACTTGCGTCTAATTCACATGCTGCATTTACTAGGGAGATACTGGAAAATACAAATACAAATAATATTATTAACCCCTTTTTCATAGGTAATTTAACTCTTTTTTATTTATAAACTTTTACTTAAAATCAATATAAAATGGTGTCAGGACCCGCCTAATTTTTGAATGGAAATTCTATCTTTGCCATTATTTTTTTCCCTTCTTTATTATACTTTCCTGTTAACCCAATTGTTAGATTGTCATTAAATTTTTTTGTAAGCCCGAAACTGATTTTGCCAACTCCTTTTGTAAAATCATCTGTTTCCATACCTGCTTCTGCACCCATGCCCCACCCCAGATGTTTATTTAATTTAAGGTGCGCATTTCCATTTGCATATTTTTCTAGTCTTAATTCATTAAAATCTGTCAAGAATGTAAAATTTTTTATGCCTATATACGCTTTTGAGTTTAAGGGATTTGCACTGAATTTTAACCCTGTACTAAATTCAAAAGGCTCATGTTTTTTCCAATTAATATACCCCCCATTATTTTTGGTTTCAATATAATAAATTTTTAAGTCTATTAAATTATGGATTTGTTCTTCTATTTTAGCCAGTTTTTTATGTTTACGTACCAATAATTTAAGAGTATTTTCCCCAGCCTCTTTTAAAATATCTTCAGCCTCTTTTCCATCAATTCCTGTTTTAGGATGAGCTCCATACCCGCTTTCTAATAGTCTGTTTTCAATATCAATGCCATTATTCCAGCTGTTAATTTCATGATCAATTACTCTTTCATTAACCTTTACAAAAAATGGAAAAAGATAATTTTCCTTTTTTATTTTGGGTTCTTCTGCCAAGGCATTTGAGGAAAATATTAATGTGGAGATTAAGAATAATTTTGTGAATAACGATTTCATTACTGATTTTTTACCTTTTTTTATTTATAACCATTTATATCATAAGAAATAACTTTTGAAAATTATGGTGATAACCTGCTTTTTACTGGTACTTTATTTTTTGGATAAGCAAAATTACCCATAATGTTCCAGATACAGAGACCATTATTGCTGAGAAATAAAGGTCAAGAGAGAGAAATGCAATTGCCACTGCATAAAGACCCAATGCCATGATAGTGGATGTCTGCATCTCAATCAACCCTTTTTTTGTTTTAAATCCACTATAGATTTGGGGGATAAGAGCATAACTAAATATAATATTAGCAACCATAATTACAATATCCTGCCACATCATTTTATTGCTTTGAATAAGAGATATAGTTATTTAAGGTTTATGAAACTCTAATCATATTATCTAAAATATTTTTTCCAATCCTGGGAATATCTTTGAAATTAAATATTTGGTATCCACATCTCTGGCAATTTTATTTTTCTCAGCTATCTCAAAATATTCATCAGGCGTTTTTAAATTAATTTCACATCCTTCTTTATTACAAGTATAAGCCTCTCTATTTAATTCTATTTCTCCTCTACAAAAAATATCCGGGCAGGGAATATGTCCAAATACTTTATTCAGAATTGTAAATCTTTCATCATCCCTAAGAGTATACTATAAAAGATTCTTTTTAAAAATTTATATAATTTTAGAATAAGCCTGTGGAGGGATTCTAACCCCCGACCTACTGCTCTCTTTCTAATTCTGCCATATCTTTTGCAAAGTTAGGTACAAGGCAGCCGCTCTAACACTGAGCTACACAGGCATAATATAAGTTTGTTAGAATTAGTTTAAAAGATTTGTTATTTAGAGCATAATAGTTTTTATAAGCATATTCTTGTATAAATGAATTAAATGGAATATTACTTGCTTGTAACTAATAATTGTAATCTTGCTTGTGATTGTTGTTTTGAAAGAAATTTATAATTATCATAAAAGAGGATTTGATTAGACTTTATTTCTCTTTTTCAACTTTCATAATCCTTATCTCACATAATGCAAGAGGGTATATTTTCTTAAGCTTCAGACTTAAGGGTTTTTGCAATTGGTTTCTTAATATATCATCAAATAGGGTTTCTGTGTCTTTGTCTTTGACATAATTGATTAATTCTTCTCTTGCTTTTTCTCTCAAGGCTTTTCTTACTGCTCTTGAGACTTTTCTTCTTGTTATAAGAAAGGGCTTTATCCTTATCTGTGCATCCTTGCATTCTGCTGAAAAAGAATCTTCCACATAATCTGTCCCTTTTCTCACCATTCTTCTTAAGAAATACGGCATTAGTTTTGTTTGCCTTGGAATTGCAATTGCCTTTTCTCCGTCGATTTTTATCTTTAACTGCATTAAGATGCTTTTTCCCCTCAGAACTCTTGTCAGGTCATACTGGATTAATCTGTCTTTAAGCTCTTCAAGCTCATATGCCTGTGCTTGTGTTTGCCTGCCTATGATTGGTATTTCAACATCAAAAAATCTTTTTTTTCTTTTTGCTATTGCCATGTTTGAATTTCTTTCCTTATTTGAAATTTAAATGCTTGAAAATTTTTTATTTTCATTGTCTTATTCCTGTATTTGTTTGCCCATTCTTATCCCTTTTTTTTGGTATTTTGATTTTCCACATACATTGCAAGTATACATCATATTTGTCTTTTTAGTTGTCTTTGACTTTCTCTTGAATTTTGATACTGCAGGTTTTGAGCCCCATTTCCCTTTATTACCAATGCCTACACCTAATCCTCTCTTTTTAGCTCTAGAGATACTCCCTCTTGTAAGAGTTCCTCTTTTAGCTCCTGTTCCTACTAACTTTATCTTTTGCTCTGTCTTTTTATTACAATATGGGCAAAACCTATTGGTTTTCTTTGGGATTTTCATTTTTTGCAACTTTCTTGTATAAAATGAAAGCTAGAGATTTTTAAGCTCTTTGCTTTTATAATAAGATAGATAAAAATAGGTTTTTAAAGTTAAGCATGGTCCTGCCAGGAATTGAACCTGGGTCTTATCCATTTTGAGATCAAAGACTTCAAGAACCATGTTCTTGATAGTCCCAGAAATTTTCCAATTTCTAGGATATCGAGAGGTTCTCGAGGTATCTCGAACCAGTCAAGGATACGTCTTAGCCATTGGACAACAGGGCCTTAAGTTTTAAGGGATTTAGAAATATTTAAACCTTAA
Source organism: archaeon BMS3Abin17 (assembly GCA_002897655.1). GTDB lineage: Archaea > Nanobdellota > Nanobdellia > Pacearchaeales > GW2011-AR1 > BMS3ABIN17. The sequence goes on along the minus strand of BDTJ01000023.1, from coordinate 12,809 downwards.
GATTTTTTAAGCTTTCCTTGAAATCTTGGAGTCTAAAAATTTCATTCATAAAACCGAAATTTTTAAATATGCTCCTTTATATCTTCAATTATGAGGAAGGGGAACAAGCTGATATTTTTCTTGATTAACACCATTATTGGGCTGTATCTAGTTAACTATACAGTGCAATTTATGAAGATTTCAGAAGTAATTTCTAAATTTGATCCCTGGATTATCTCAATTGGAGGGGTCTTAATAATTATTGGTGGAATAAATTACTTTAGAGTTCAGTCTAAAAGATTAGATGTTTAATCATCTTAACATATTAAGTATTTATCATATTCTACTTACTAACTTACTTAGTAACTAAGTTATTAAGAAACATTTATATAGGTTCAGATTTTATTAGAATTTAGAGGAATTATCAAAAGAGGATGAAAAAATTTGCTAAGAGAGATACAAATTTTAGTATTTTCCAAACATTTTTTATTCCGAATTTAAGAATATCTAAAAAATGAAAAAATACCTGCTTCTTATAGAAGATGAGAAACTCTGGGCCAGATTTAAAGAAATTATTAAAAATGATATTAATACAGAAGTTATAGAGCTAATAAAAAAGAAAATTAATTTAGAGGTGAAAAAAAATGGAAGGTAGGGAAACTCGCACCTTGACATTGTCATTTAATAATAAAAGATTGTCAAAGTCAAAACGCTCGCAGGTAACAGTTTTTATTATTTTGGCAATAATTATTGTTGCATCTGCAATTGTTTACTTTATTGTTAGAGACAGAGTAAGTATTGAGGGGCTTCCTTCAAGCATAGAGCCTGTTTATAATACTTTTTTATTTTGTTTAGAAAAGGATACTTTAACAGGAATAGATGTTCTTGAAAGCCAGGCAGGATACATTAACTTGCCGGATTTTGAGCCAGGTTCTCCATACATGCCTTTTTCTTCTCATCTTGATTTTTTAGGAAATCCTGTTCCTTATTGGTATTATGTTTCTGGAAATAATATTCAGAAAGAACAGGTTCCATCAAAGAGTCGTATGGAAAAAGAGATTGAGGGATTTATAGAGCAAAAGATTAGAGATTGCATATTTGAGAATTATTATGAAAACGGATTTGAGATTGACTTAGGGGAGCCAAAAGCAGATGTAAGTATTAGAAATAATGAGGTTGAGGTTGATTTAGACATGAATCTTGATATCTCTTATGGAAATGACACCTCAATAATTAAGAATCATAATGTTGTTGTAAAGTCTAAACTAGGAAGTCTTTATAATTCTGCTAAAATGATTTATGAAAAAGAGCAAGAGAATTTGTTTTTGGAAAACTATGCTGTTGATACCCTGAGATTATATGCTCCTGTTGACGGGGTGGAGCTTACTTGTTCTCCTTTGACTTGGGGGGCTGACGAAGTTTTTGATGAACTAGAAAAGGCAATTGAGGCTAATACCTTGTCTTTAAAAGTAAAAGATGGAGATTATAATTTAAGAAAAAAAGAAAATAATTATTTTGTAGTTGATGCAGAAGTCGAGCCAGACACAGATGCCAGATTCTTAAACTCAAAAGAGTGGCCAAATAGCTTTGAGGTTCTTCCTTCAGAGGGGGGGGTCTTGATTTCTGAGCCTGTTGGAAATCAGCCTGGTTTGGGAGTATTAGGATTTTGCTATGTTCCTTATCATTTTGTATATAATGTTAAGTATCCTGTTTTAATTCAGGTTTATAGTGGAGAAGAGATTTTCCAGTTTCCTGTTGCAATTGTTATTCAGGGAAACAAGCCAAGAAAAGCTTTGGACGCAAGTGCTGCTGAGTCAGGAGCCCCCCCATTATGTGAATACAAAAATACCTTAATCAATGTTAATACTTATGACACAGGCTTGAATCCTATTGATGCAGAAATTTCTTACAAATGTTTTGAAACTAGCTGTTATATCGGAAAAACTGTTTCAGGTTCTTTGTTGGAAAAGTTCCCACAGTGTGTCAATGGATATATCCTGGCAAAATCAGATGGTTATGAGGATGCAGAATATCTTTATTCAACAACACAAGAGGGAAGTGCAGATATTATAATGGATAAATTATATGAAATGCAAATTGAGCTTGATTTAGGTAATAAGGCTTATGGGGGTCATGCGATAATTAGCTTTGTCTCAGACAAGGCTTCTAAGACTGTTGTTTATCCTGAACAAAAGAGTGTTGAGTTAAGTGAGGGGCAATATGAGATTAAGGTTTATACTTACAAGAATTCGTCATTGAAAATAGAAAAAAGTGTTCAGGAGAAATGTATAGAGGTTCCTGATTCAGGTCTTGGAGGAGTTTTTGGATTTACAGATGAGAAATGCTTTGATATTGAAATACCTGAGCAGATTATCTCAAATGCACTTTCTGGAGGGGGCAAAGAGAATTATTATATATTAGAATCTGAGTTGCAGGATTTTACAATAATTGATATAAATGCTGAAAGCCTGCCAACTCCAAAATCAATAGAGGACTTGCAAAATAACTACATATTATTTGAAGATAAGGAGCTGAATATAGTGTTTAAATGATGATTGGAGAAATTAGTTAAAATGAAAGAGAAAGTAAATGCAACTAAAAGTAGGTCAAAGCTATTAGTAGCCTTAATGTTTATTATATTTTTTATGTTAACAACTTCCATAATATCCGGTTATATGCGTTCAAATACCCAGTATATTTATCCAGGCTCTTTTGTCACAGATGGTTCTTGGAAGGTTGACAGGTCAATGTGCGAAGCAGGACAGGATTTTATTATCCAGATAGCTCCTTTTGGATGCACTCCTGCTGTTGTAAGAAGTGATTTATTAGAAGAACAGAATGTTCCTGTTTTTTGCCAGTTAGCAGCAACAAAAATGAATCCTCTTATAGATGTGAAAGCTATTGAGAGTATTTCTTTTAGCGGGAATTATCCTGAAGGGGTTCAGGGGATTGGATTTCATCCTGCGCGTTCTGCTTTAGGAGTAAAAGGAGATCTTAATTCTCCTGTCCTGAATAATATTGGTTATGCTGTTATTGTCTTAAAAGAACAGAAAAACGCTTCTGCAATGCCTGAATTTATTAAAGGAAATTTAACAGCAAAATTAAAATATGATATTGAAAATGCTTATGGAATAGGAAAAGTAAATTTCTATCTTCCTGAAGTAGGTGATGATTCTAATTGGGAAGATATTCACAAGCAATATGGATTCTGGAATTCAAGAGGGTATTTGAGGGCAGAAGATATTGAAACCGACAAGGCAACAATTTCTGTTTATGATGATACAAAAAAGATTTCAAGTGTTACATTGAAAAAAGGAGAGACTTCTAAGGATATTTATCTTCCTGGATTTGATTGTCTTGCAGGTCTGAAAATAAAATTAAATGGCTTAGAAGACCCAGATACAAGAGTCAGATTAAATATCAATGGGGAATTAGTTGAGGTTAAGGAAGGAGAGAAATTCCTGGAAAATGATTGTTCTATTATAAGAAATGGGATAGACAAGCAGGGGCTTATACAAAAAGTAAGCATTAAGTGCAAGACAGATGAAGGCAGAGAGAGTTTTGATTTGAGTGTTAGCCCAAAGGTTAGGTTAGAGATTTGCAATAAAGATGGAATTGATTGTGATGGGGGCAAAGAGTATAGTGTTGGTGATTATCTATATGATTCAGACAACAGTAAATTTATTTATTTAGGATATGTGGGGGCTAAATTAGGTTCAGAAAGTCTAGATATATATCTTGTGGCAATACCTGAACAAAGGTCTAAATTGACAGAAGAGGAGCTTTCTTTTACTTCCAGAATAGCAAACCAGTATAGTGGAGAGGATATAAATGTCTTTAAACGTTATGCTAAATATGTTTCAGCATCTGTGCAAAATTTTTATGGATGGGTAAAAGATGGTGAAAGTTATAGGAATATTGTTCAGGGAACTCCAGAAAAATTCAAGGGCAAAATAGTTTCAATTTCAGGAGTTTCAAGCCCACAGGACAGGGCTCTAAAAGAAGGAGAGGCTAAAGATTATTATGAAGCAGCCATGAGTGATTATGAAACACTTGTTGATACTTATTCAAAAATACAAGAGAATCCTAGTGTTGAAAATGGAATAACTTATGGAGAGGATTCTTTTTTTGAAAGTATAGCTCTCTCAGATTTGATTGACCAAAAAGAGAGGATGAGTGAATTATGCGATGAATTTAAAGAAGAATATCCTAATTCTAATCTTGTTGATATACTTCATAGTGATAATGGAATTTGTGGAAATGAGTATAGAAAAGCAAATTCTGAGATTCCCAGCAGAACCTTGTCAATTAATGGAAAAGTAAAGACAATTACTTTTGAAAAGATTATTGAGCCAACTAAAGAGGAATATAGTGCTGAGGTAAATGTTGTGACTCCCAGAGGAAAGCCAATCCCTGTTGTTCTTAAAAACGATGAAACTATTTATCTTGATGATTTAAGAAATGAGAGTGAGATGATGTTTTCTGTTGATAGGGGTAAATTCACAACTACCATTTATTTCAAGTTTGATAAAAAATGGAGATGGTCACCTGATTTGAGTAATTGGGTAAGTGCTCCAGAGACAGAAGTTAAAAAAGGGTTCTTTAATCTTAAAATCCTTGGTGGGGAAGTATTTAGTCTTAATGAAAATAACAAGAAATTAATAGAAGATTTGGGGGATAAAAATTTTGAAGATGGTAAAAAATTAATTACTAATAAGGATAACGGTGGTTCTGAATGGGGTAATGATTATATAAAATTAGTTAAGATTATAGATGAAGAAACAGCCAAGATTGAGGTTTATTTGCGCCCTACAGGTATTTTAGATGCTAGTGAAAAAGTGATTATGCCTATTAAATCTTTAACTCTTAAAAAAGGTGTTGCAAAAGGAGAGAGTGGATATAGTTTTAATTTATTAAATGTCAATCTCAAAAGGATGGCAAAGGTGACTCTTAAGCCAAGCATCAGCAATGAGGGGACAGAGGCTAATTTTAGTTTTAAGATTGGAATTGAGCAAAGAGCAATTAAATTATCTCCTGAAAAAACAAAAGAAAAAATTAAGAATTTGAACAACTCAATCAAAGAATGGGAAGAAAGGTCTGAGGACCTTGGGAAGTTTGTTAAAGGAATGAAAGGGGCTTGCCTGGCTACAGAGGCTTTCCTGACTGTCAAAAATCTTATTTCAAATACAGGTGGAAAAGCAATTGCGAGAAAAGAGGTTATGAATACTAAATGGTATTCTAAATGTGATAATTTAGTTAATGAAGGGGATTATTCTTCAAGAGAAGAATGTCTTCTTGATAAATCAAAAGAAATTGAGAGTGATGTGGAGGATTATGCCAAATCTATTGAAGATTATAATGCAATTGCTAAAAAACTAAATGAAAAATATTCTGAAGAAGGGAGTATTTTAGATATTCTTGGGCAAAAAGGGGTTGATACAAAAGGTGTTATGAGTGAGCTTTATCCTCAGATAAAAAATAAATTGTCTGATAGAGTGAATATAACCTGCAAGGATGGAAGTAAGGATAGAACAATCCCTCTTGATAGTGAATCAACTATTTACAAGGCATTTAATGTTACAAAAGAGGGAAGTTTAGTTTATATTGAAGATGCAAGAGATATTTATACATTATTAGATATGGCGGATAAGGATGAGAGTTACAAGAATAAATTATGCTCTAGATTGATTGAGCTTGAGGAGAATTCTGAGGAGGTTGTTGAAATTCAATCATTAGGTGGTGAATTAAAAAGTAATGGATTAGAAGGGGTTGATGTTAGTATTGGAAAAGAAAAAGATTCTCAAGATGTAAAATTCAAGGGAAAAGTCTTTAATCAAAATGTCTTTGGGACAGGTATCATGAAGGGCAATCTTATTCATGGATTTGTTTATAGTTCTGAGAGTATTTCTGGAGAAAAATGGTTATTAAAATTAAATAAGAATAAAGGTAATGAATATATTGTTGATGATATCTTCACTTTTAAAGGTGGAGAAGTTGATGATAGTATAAAACAAACACTTATCTCTGAGATAAATAGCAAATATTCTTTTACTCGATACGACTCATCATCATATAGTAATCCGTTTATTTCTGTTGCAGGTGAGGGTAGGACAGGAGCTGTTGTGAAGTATTATGAGACAGAACCATACAAAGGGCTTCCTGCACTTGTTCCATTTGATGTAGAGCAAGGTTGGTATGTCACAACAAAGCAGACGCTTCCTGTATTTGGAAATATTGGAGCATATCAGGATTCAGGAAGAGTGAGTAGCATGACTGTCTGCAATGTTGGTCAAAATGGGATTGCAGAATTTTTCTCAGGAATTAATGATGATATATGCAGGACAGTTAATCTTGGAACAGGAGAGGCATATAACCAGTTTCCTGGCTTAGATACAAAGGAGGCTAAAAAGATAATAGATTGTGCAGTTGATGCAATTAATAAGGCTTCAAATGCAGATAAAAATAGTGAAAGAATAATAATTAAGACAAATTGCGGTAAAGTTAAGGCTTATGTTGGAAGGCCTGCAGTTGATGTTCCAGAAATGCAGTGTTCTGATTTTATGTCTGTAGAAGATTGTCAGTGGATGTTTAATGTTTGTGACCCTGTTATTTGCCCTTCAAGCAGGTGTGATTTTGGAGGGGCATATCCTGTTAAAGATGTTATTCAATCAGGGATAATTGGAAGTCTTGCTTTATGCCTTCCAAACTATAAAGAAGGAATTTACATACCTATTTGCCTGAGTGGGGTAAAAGCAGGAATTGATAACTGGGTTACTATAATGAAGAGTCACAGAGATTGCCTGCAGGAGAGCTTAGATACAGGGCAGATGATTGGAATCTGCGACGAGATTTATAGTATTCATAAGTGCGAGTTTTTCTGGAGACAGGCACTTCCTTTGACAAAAATGATTATTCCAAAACTCATGGAGGTTATGTTAGGACAAAATGTCAGAGGAGGAGGAGAGTATTTAGGAGTCAAGAGTGCATGGGAAAATGCAGGAAAATCAGTTGATTATTTCACACAATATTATGCTGCAAACTCTTACAAAGCATTTAAAGCAAGGTCAACAGAAGAAGTTGGAGGAGAAATCTGCAAGGCTTCTGTGTCAGGAGTTTATCCTAGTGGCGGAAATTTATTAGATACTCTGACAGAACCAGATTCACCTCCTCAATTTACAGGATGGTTACATGAGATTCCATTTACAACTGCGACAAATCCTCCAATCTCACAATATAAGGTTTATTATCACATTTCTGCAGGAAAAGATTCAAGAGCATATTATAGTGTTTACTTGAAAGGAGACCAAGAAAGCTCATATTATCAGGATACAGGAGACAGATATAATGTTGCGAGTGGTTATATTAAAACAGGAGATTATGCATCTGAGACAAGAGACTTTACTGCGCCTTCTGGATACAGGGAATTATGTATTGTGGTTAATGGGCAAGAAGAATGCGGATTTAAAGAGGTTTCAACTTCGTTTGCACTTGATTGGATAAGTGATCAGGCTGTTAAAGAACAGGCAGAGAGAACAGACATAACTTCTGAAAAAGAGTGTGTTTCAGGAAGCACAAGTGTGTATAGTTTATTGAGCCCAAATATCCAGGAAGGGGTTGATGATGCAGTTAATCCTGCGATTTATGACATGGGAATAATAAGAATATGTTCAACAGATGATCCTGGAAAAGGAAGTGATAATCAGGCAATAGAAAAGCGTAGATGGATTAGAGTTGGTTATTGTGATGATAATAAAGAAATGAAATGCTGGATGGATAGAGAGAGTATTAAAGATGCTGTTGTGTTTAATTCTACTGCAGGAGATATATTAAAGAAGCAGACTGAGAATTATATGAATTCTTTAAGGAGTGAGGGGGATTATCTTGAAGGGACTAAGTTTAAAAAAGAAGTAAAGGAGATAGAGGATGAGGGTGATTTGGTCACTAAAATAAATAGAATAAGCGATATAATTGACAAAGTATTTTGGGATTATGATAAAGCAAAGTTATTCCTGCTAAGAGCAAATACATATGGCGAGCTTGCTATAAACCTGTATGAGCCAATTAAGAGGGAAGAGACAGATGCTGAAGTTAAAGAAGAAGATAAAACATGTAATGATTTTTGCATAGCAAGTGGATTATCTAGAGGAAAACTCTTACCTAAAGAGGAATGTATAACACTTTCTAAAGAATTGTATACTCAAGATGTAGATTGTTGCTGTTATCGATCTGAGGAAGAGATTAGAAAAGAAATAGATAAGATTACTCCTTTTGTAGATCCTAGCATTGGTGGGAAATGGTTAACTGTTAAAACACCCTCTGGAGAAGAGCAACAAGTTCTATTTGAGGATTATAATAAAAAAGAAATGACTGTTAAATTCTTTGAGAAAACATATAAAGTAGAGGAGATAATAAATGGCGTTTTAATATTAGGTGACGAAGTTATTAAGACAACATTTTCTAAGGAAGAACAATCTTTAATAGATTATGCTAACTCTTGCGAAGATTGTCAAAATAGTGGAGGTGATGTAACTTGTGTTAAAGAAATATGTGAAGCTATTAAAGATAAGCATAAATTATATTGTATCTCTCAAGATAAATCTGCATTTGAAGGAGTTTCTTGTGTAACAATTACAAGATGTGAAGATTGTGGGAATGGCATTGATATCTGTGATGCAGAAGAATGTAATATGATAAGTAATCTGCAGGGATTCTCTTGTAAAATTGAAGATAATTGGTATGATATTGGAAGATCTGTTAGTTGTAAAACTGATTTGAGTGATGGAACAAAAAAAGAAGAGTGGACTCTTGAAACTACTCTTAAAAAAGTTGATTCTCTTATGAGGCAATTTGGAGAAAGTGCAAAGTATTCTCAATATTATGAGATTAAAGAATTTATTGATCAATTACATGACCAAAAAAATCCTCTTTTATCAGACGATGAATACAAAGAGATTAATGGAGAAGGTTTTTGGAATAATTTAGAAGAGAACTTGAGGTTTGTAAAAAATCTTTTAATAACAAAGCAAGGAGATGATGAAGAAGATGAAAAAGAGAAAGAAGAACCTGTTGAGGAAAGAAAAACCTCTTATGATTTTAAATCTAGAACTGAAAAGAATATGATTGATGCTATTAATTATGCTAGTAAAAAGAATTTTGTTTCACCTATTAAAGGTTATGGTTCAAATGAAGCTCAAATTAGATCTTGTAAATGTGATGATAAATGCGCATCTTATGCAGGATTAATTGTTGACGCATCTAATGACAATGATATTTCGGATCCTCTCTTATTATTAGCTATTATGATGCGTGAAAATAATTGTGGAAAAGGAACTATAGAAAATCCTTCTATTGGTTTAATGCAGATAAATACAGAAGGAAAATATTCTAATTGTGGGAGATATGGTCTTCCTTCTGCTTCTACAGAATGTAAAAAAATTCTTTTGAATAATCCTTCTAAGAATATTGATGTTGGAGCACAAATACTTGAAGAAAAACACACTTCTTATAAAGATGGACATGTTTTATATCCGTCTAGCGGGGATTGTGGGAGAAAAGTGGAATATATTAACTGGGAAGCTGCTGTTAGAGGTTATGTTGGTTATGGTTGTACTGCAGGCCATGATGATTATGTTGAACATGTTATGTCTATGTACCAAGAATTATCTGATTATCTAGATTCCCAATAACTCCCTAACAACCCCTTCTTATCTGAATTTTTTTGCCAGGGTGTATGATTCTCCTATCTGTTATATATTTGTTATATTTTATTTTCAATAAAACTTCAACACTTGTATTATATTTTATAGCTATTTTAGAAAGTGTGTCGCCTTTTTGAATAGGGTGATAACAAGAAGGTTTAGGTTCTTTAATAGTAATTTTTCCCTCTCCTCTTCTTGAAGGATATTGTAATGGTTCTCCCCTTTCTAATACCTCAAGTAAGTCATAACCTTTTTTCCCATCTTCTTTAATGATATTTTCTGCAGATTTTAATAAAATTATTTTATTTAGTATTTCTCCAGAGTTATCTGCGTATACCCTACTAGATAAAGATAATAAGACTAAGGGTATTGCAGCAATTATTGATACCAATCTGCCAAATACCTTTTTCATTTAATGTCTTGTTAACGTGTTTATTTAAGGTTTGTTCTGATAGAGAATATATATGCGGGGACTAGGATTTGAACCTAGGTAAGCACTAAGCTATTAGGTCCTAAACCTAACCCGTTTGGCCACTCCGGCATCCCCGCATGAAAAGAGGAGATTTTTAGTGTTTAAAACTATTACTGTCTGGTTAAGAAATCTTGAATTTTTCTATAGTGGATTTCTTGTTTTTCAGGAGCTCTCAGAGCCCATATTGTGCTTGGATGCAGGCTAATCATTACTGGAATTCGTTTAAGGTGCAATATCTTGCCTGCTTTTTTTTCTAAATTTTCTTTTTTAGAACTTTCTGGAAAAAGATGCATATATGGATTCCTTCCGAATAAAACTATTTTTTCTGGTTTAAATTCTTTTATTTGTTCTTTAAAAATTTTCAGACATTTTTTATACTCTTTTTTTGAGGGTTCTCTGTCATGTGAAAGCGAGCATTTATAGAAATTTGTCAGATAGATATCCTCAAAAGTAATTCCGTTATATTTTAGGATTTCTGCTAATTGTTGTCCTGTTTTTGTCTCTTGGAGCGCGGCCTCATATCCAAAAAGCGAGTGAGTTCTGCTATCTGGTTTATTAAGTACAAAAAGAATTTTGGATCTATCTGCATTTTTCCCCCTTACTCCATAATGGAAATTAGAAGCTCCTAGACATTGATTACATTTTTCCATAGAAATCTTTTGAAGGTTTAATTTAAAAAGTTTTAGAATTCTCAAAAAGAAGCTATTTTTTCCTTGACTCTGCTTCTTTTTGCTTTATCTTATCTTCTAGTTTGAGTTTTTCTATGAGTTCTTTATATCTATTTCTTATTGTAACTTCTGTTATCCCTGCAATATCTGCAACCTCTCTTTGAGTCTTTTTTTCATCATTTATTAAAGCAGCAACATAAAGGGCTGCTGCAGCAATTCCTGCTGGGCCTCTTCCAGAAGTTAATTCAACATCTTCTGCTTGTTTTAAAACTTTAAGAGCATCATTCTGGGTTTTAGGAGATAGTTTAAGAACAGAGGAGAATCTTGAGATATAGTCTTTTGGAGAGCTTTGTTTTACTTTTATTCCAAGTTTTCTTATAACAAATCTATAGGTTCTTCCAATCTCTTTTCTTTCAACATCTGAAGCAGTTGCCATTTCATCAAGTGTTCTTGGGATGTTATACGACCTACATGCAGCATATAAACAAGCCGCAATAACTGACTCCATACTTCTGCCCCTTACCAAACCCCTTTGAAGAACGTAATTATAGATTCTAGCTGCTTCGTCTCTTACAACATTTGGAAGAGTTAGATAAGAAGCAATAACTCTTAGCTCTGCCATTGCAAGTCTTAGATTTCGCTCAATACTTGTAGATACTCTTTCCTGCCATTTTTTTAGTCTTAAGAATTTTCTTGTCTGTCCTGGCTCTAGTTTATAGATATCTGAGATTTCTCCAACATTAGTTGTAAGCCCTTTGTCAAACTTTTGTATTGTTATTGGTGCTCCTCCCCTGCCTTTTTTTTCTGATTTGTCGAATTTTCCTGATAAGTCAATACCTGTATCAACCATTTTTTCCTCTACAACCAGGCCACAGTCATTGCAGATTATCTCTCCTAGGTGAGAGTCATAAGTAAGGTTAATGCTTTCACATTCAGGACATTTTTTTATTCCAGTCATTTTATAAGAATTGATGTGTTGTATTTATAAATCTAACGTAAGATTTATAAAGATTTTTCTTTTATAAAGCTTTTGGTTTTTATAGTATTGCAAAAGTGGTAAAAGTCAGGGAGAATTTCCTATATGTAAATTATAGTGTGCATTAGCTAATATTTTAGAGGCTCTATAGTGCCTTCTTATAGTATTTCTTGTTTTTTTAGAAGTAAGATAAAACCATATAATTGATGAATCAAGGTCTCCTTCAAGTATTTCTTTATCATAATTTATCTGCTCTTTTATATTACCCCCTTTCTTCACTAACTTGTCTTTTAAACCTTTTAACATTTTACTCAACCAAAACCCCATTTAGAACCCCTTCCTGGGTTGGGCGATTTGTTATACGAACTTTCCCCAATTCTGTTTCGACAATCGTGCCTTTTGTGATTATGTTTTGTCTTGCTAAGAATCTATTTGAAGGAGTCTCAATAACATTTTTTATCTCAAGCTTTTTGTTTTTTGGAAGATTTACAAACTTCACATTAAGCATAAATGTCTTTTGATTTCCACCCATTGTTCTTTTAGACCTTCTTTTTTCTTTGTCTGAAAGTTTTACTATTCTTTTTTGCCCTGCTGATTCATATAGTTTTTTCTTTCTTCTCTTGATGTATTTTCCACCAGATATCTTTTTTCCTTTTCTCATAATAAGAAAAGTCGGTTTTTTGTTTAAATACCTTTCTGTTTTAATGGCTATGTGTAAATCTTAAGCCATAAACCTTGGAACAATATTCCATTCATGATATGCTCTATTAAGAACTGCTTGATTATGATTAATCCATCTTAAAATCTCCTCATTTATCCTTGCTGAATCTAACTTTGAATAGACTTTATCTCCATGCAACATCTTTTTACTCATATTAGAAGTTTCAACTAAAAAGAAATCTCCATCTTTGAAGATGGAGTAATGAATCTCCACTAACCATTTATTCTAGAAAATATTGATTATAAGAGCCGAGATACTCGGCTCCATGAATGTTTCAATTAGTTGGAACTTTCTA
>BDTJ01000022.1 GCA_002897655.1 archaeon BMS3Abin17 | reverse complement strand
AGAAACCGAGCAAGAGGAGAAAACTGCAGAAAAAGGAGCAAAATTATGGAAGATTCTGATTGGTGTTTTGGCTGTGATTTTTCTGGTGATAATAAGTGTTGTTGTTTATATTAAGAGGAGAAAATAATTTAGATAATCTCCCCTTTGTGTAGCAACCAACATCTGTAAAGATTTATTTAGTGATTTATATTTTAATTTAAATGAAAAACCCAATAGTGCTTTTAATTGACATGTGCAAGGAAGATTTGCATAGTCTGGAATTTGTCAGGCCAATAGAAGAGATTTTAATTAAAGAAGGAAGAAAATATTTTGTTAAGAAGTGTTCTGAAATTGATGACGCTTCTTTGAAAAAATGCTCCTGCGTAATTATCTCTGGAACTTCATTAATGGACGAGGATTACCTGAATTATAAGGACAGGTTTCTTTTTCTTAAGAATTTTAAAAAGCCTGTTCTTGGAATTTGCGCAGGAATGCAGATTATTGCCATGATTTTCAGCGGAAAATTGGCAAAATCTCAGGAAATAGGTCCACAAAGAATATTTTTCAAGAGGAAGTTTCTTGGGTTAGAAGGAGATATAAATGTCTATTCTCTGCACAATTATTCTGTCAAAAACATAAAAAGTTTTGAGGTTTTTGCTGAGTCTGAAAAATCTATCCAGGCATTTAAGCATAGAGACAGGGAAATTTATGGGGTGATGTTTCATCCAGAGTCACGAAACAAAAAATTAATTGCTAATTTTTTAAAATGAATAAACAAGAATTAATTAGGAAAATTACTGAGAAAAAAGAATTCTCACAATTGCCTGAAAAAGATGTTGAAATGGCTTTTGCTCAGTTTGATAAAGATAGATATCTTGACGAAGAGAAGATAAAATTAACCCGTGATTTATTGAGAAAAGTTTTTTCCGCATTTACGAGCACAAAAATTCTCGCACACAAGAATTTTTGTTCCACAAAATCTAAAACTACGCCTTCGCGTAGAAGCAGGGGCAAAGATTTTGTCGGCCAAAGAATACTTAAGATAAAAGAGAAGGGTTCTGAATGGATTTTAAGGAAACATCTTTCTACGCGGGAGAGACTGCCTTATTATGGAGAACTTTATGAGAGAATCCTTAAGGGAATGGCAAAGAAAGTTTCTGTTATTGATTTGGGTGCTGGAATTAATGGGTTTAGTTACGGATATTTTGAAAGTTTAGGTTATGATGTTAATTATATTGGTGTTGAAGCAATTGGACAGTTTGTTGATTTGATGAATTATTATTTTAAAAACACTAAAAATTTTTCAAAGAAAAATTTTGGTGCCACAAAATCTAAAGTCATGCCTTCGCACGACGTGAGTAAACAAGATTTTGTTGGAAAAAAAATCTCTGGAAGAGCAATTCATCTGAGTTTGTTTGAATTAGAAAAGATTAAGAGAATAATGGGAAAAACAAAAAAACCACGGGTTGTGTTTTTGTTCAAGGCAATTGATTCTTTAGAGATGCTGGAAAGAGATTATTCCAAGCAATTACTCTTAGAAATTACTCCTCTGGCTGACAGGGTTGTTGTTAGTTTTGCAACTCGGAGCATGATTAAAAGAGAGAGATTTAGGGTTAAGAGAATTTGGATTGTCACTTTTATTAAAGATAACTTTAAGATTATTGATGATTTTGAGTCTGGTGGTGAGAGATATGTTGTTTTTTCTAAATAGTTTTATATATTCTTTTATCTTTATAAAACCATGAAGAAAAACTGGCTGATGGTTTTGTTAATAATTTTACTAGTAGTCGCAATATTTTTGTATAAAACCAAGATTGAGAATCAGTTAATAGAAGATAAATCTCCCAAGGAGCTTAATGCAGATGCCTTGTCTAATACTTGGTTATGGGTCATTATTGGGTTGGGGCTTATTATCTTACTTCTTCTTTTTTTAATGCTTATGAGGTCCCCCCAGTATTTTTCTAAATAGTTTTAAATACTTATTTTCTTTTTTAAATTCATGAAGCTAAAATTTTACAGAAAAATTCTGAAAAATGGCATGACTATTCTTTTTGAAAAAAGAAACATCCCTGTTGTAAGTGTTGCTTTTGCTGTCAAAGCAGGAGGGGTTAATGAAACTAAAAATGAAAAAGGAATATCTCATTTTATTGAGCATATGCTTTACAAAGGAACTCCTACAAGAAATGCGCAAAAGATAGCAGAAGAGATTGAGAGAAATGGGGGGGATTTAAATGGATTTACAGATGAATTAATAACTGCTTATTGGTGCAAGATGCCAAGTAAGCACCTTAATACTGCTCTTGAAGTTCTTAGTGACATGGTTAAAAACCCCTTATTTGATAAAAAAGAATTAGAAAAAGAGAGAAAAGTTATTTTTGAGGAGATTAAAATGAGAAAAGATAATCCTATGATTCATGTTTTTGACGAGATTCAGAGCTATTTATATGATGGAACTCTTGGGATCCCTTTAATTGGAAATTATGATACTCTTTATTCAATTGACAGGGAGAAGATTGTTAAAAAATTTGAGCAAATTTACCAGCCAAATAATATGGTTTTGTGTGTTGTGGGTGATGCAGATTTTAACAAGATTGTGAAATTTGCTGAAGATAATTTCGGGAATGAAAAAGGAAAGGTTCCTGAGCTTAAGGTTGGGCTTAAAAATAAAATAAAAATAAAATCAAGAAAAGGGATTGATCAGGCTAATCTTGTTTTTGCATATCATGTTCCTTTAACGAGTGATAAAAAAAGCCATACTGCAAAAGTTTTGAGTACTTTGATGGCAGAGGGCATGTCTTCAAAACTTTTTAGTGAGATAAGAATGAAAAGAAATTTGGCATATGCTGTAAAAGGAGGTTCTAATACAAACAAGGATTTTGCTTATAATTTTGTTTATGTTGGGACAGAAAAAAAGAATGTTGGGGCTGTTAAAGAGTTAATATTAGAGGAATTTAAAAAAGTTTCAGAGAATTTGGGCGAAAAAGAGCTTAAACAAGTAAAAGAGCAGATGATTGGAAACCACTATATTAATATGGAAGACTCTCAAAACCAGATGGCTAATCTGCTTTTTTATGAAATAGAAGGAAGTGCCAATGATTTTTATAATCTTGAGAAAAACATCAGGAATGTTAAGTTAAAAGATGTTAAAGAGCTTGCAAAAAAAGCAACAAAAAAATACAGTTTTTTTGCATTGGTTCCTGAATAAAATAATATTTAAACTTATTTGTCTTGTATTAGTTATGAGAATATTTATCGCTATTGAATCATCAGAGCATGTCAAGTCAAAAATTTTTCATGAATCTGAAACTCTTCAGAAAAAGAATTTCTTTAAAGGGAAGTTTGTTGATAAAAAGAATTTGCATTTTACTTTGAAATTTTTAGGAGAAATTTCTGAGGAAAAACTTGGAGATATAGAAAAAAAACTAAAAGAAATCAAGTTTAACAGGTTTGAGTGTGAAGTTGGAAAGGCAGGTGTTTTTGACTCTGAAAAACATATCAGAACTATCTGGGTTGGGCTTATTTCTGATAAATTAAAAGAGCTTGAAAAAAAGATTTCTGAGAAGCTCTCTGAGTTTTCAAAGAACTCCAAAGAATTTAGTTCACATATTACACTTGCGAGAGTCAAGTCTGTTATTAACAAAGAGAATCTAGTAAAACATATCAGAGGTATGCATTTTAAAAATCTGAAGTTTGAGGTTAATGAGTTTTTATTGATGAAATCAGAACTTACAGAGTTTGGGCCTATATACAGGATTATTGAGAGATTTAAGCTAGTTTGAATAGGGAGAATTCTATACTCTGGAGTGGGGTATTTTTTTAAAAAGACCTGATTGTTTTTAGTATTTTAATGGAATTAACCTTAGAAAACATATTAAACAGAACAAAAGAAATTTTTGAAGAAAATCCTTTGCTCAGAGTGAATATTATTTGCAGTATAGAAGATAATAATTGTGCAAGTTTGTTAAAAGAAAGGCTTATTGATTCAGGGATGATGTGTGTAACTACTTCTATGATAGTATATAATGCATTATTTGAACTAAGAGCCCCGCAGAGATACATAGATAATTTGGATATTTCTAAAAAACCTTATAGCACTGAAAGTGCTTATGACCAATTAATTAACTTGGGGTTTGAACATGATTCAATAAAGGATTTAAGTAGTATAAAAAATCTTTATGAGATAGATTTAAACAAAATAGATGTTGTTTATTAATATCCTTCTTTCACCAGCTTGAAGATTTCTGCTTTTTTACCAATTATTTTATTGAGTTTATCTTGCGTGCCATTGATTATGTTTTGTATTGTCCTGAATTTTTTTAACAATAGTTTTGCTGTTTTAGGACCTATCCCTGGAAAGCTCTCAATTATGAATTGTAGCTGCTCTTTTTTATTAAATGATTTTTTCATTACATTTAAAGGAGTTTCCCGCTCTTTTTTTCTTGAAATTACTGCAATGAATTTTGCAGTGTCTGAAGAATCTTTAGTAAACATTATGGGGACTTTATATTTTAAGAGAATTGACAATAAAAAACCCCTGACAGAGTTTGGATTCATCCCATTTATTTCGTGGTCATTGTAAAGTTCCTGTTCATCAATACCTTCAATAATTAATAGTTTATCATTATACTGCTGGAGGCCTTCAAGCTGACCAATTAATCTCCTGTTTATCATTGAGGAAATAAAATCATTTACTGTTTTTCTTTCAATCGCCACCCCTTTAATGATATAATCAGCTACTTTTAGTTCTTTGAATTCTATTTCAAAACCTAGCTTAACAAGTTCAGATGCAACTAATGAGTTTTTTTCACGATAGTCTATTAGTATTTTTGGCTTTGGTTCTTGTATTTTTATTCTTTCATGTTTTGTTGAGAAGATGTTAAATATTTCTTTCATTCTAAGGTCTTTTGCTTCATTTTTAGGTTTATTTTTCCATTAGCTAAATCATCTTGTATTTCACTTATTGCCCTGTGCATTTTCTTCTCCCTGCTTCTTGAGACATAATAATATGCTTCGTCTCTTGTTTTTTTTGTTATAAGCATAATTAACTTTCCCTTCATCAATCTTGCAGTTCTTCCTGCCCTTTGAATTTTTCTTATTTCAGAAGGAATTGGCTCGTAAAATATAACTGTATTTACTTCTGGAATATCTAAACCCTCTTCTGCAATACAGGTGGCGCAAAGTATGTTTATTTTTCCCTCAGAAAAATCATTTATGATTTGTTTTTGCTCTTTTTGGTTTAATCCAACCCCTTGTTTTTTCGCCTGTCCAATAAATACTGTTGCACTTGCGTCTTTTATTTTATTTAGATTCTTTGAAATAATTGCTGCTGTCTCTCTAAACTGAGTAAATACAATTATTTTTGTGTTTGGATTTTTGGATTTTTCTTTTTCAACAATTTCAATTAATCTTTTAAGTTTTGGGTGCTCTTTGTTTTTTGCCAATAATTCATTTGCCTGGCTATATGCATAATTAAATTCTGGTTTGATTACAAGTTTTACAACACCCTTACTTTGTTTTTTTGAAGCCTGATTGAGCAATCCCTTTAAATAAGTGTGAAAGCTTTGAATGGTTTGTGTTTCAAGAAGTTCTAGTGAATGCTGAATTTTTATTGCCTGCGCACATGCACTCATTCCAAGCAGATAATTAAAATTCTTATTTCCTCTTGAAAGAGTTGCTCCCATTTTTTTCTGAAGATTGATAAGATTTATTTTTGAAGGATATTCAAAAAGAACATTTCTCTTTTTAAGTTCTTCAACATATCTATTGAAAAGTGTAAGCAATGCCTGCCTGATTTCTTCAAGTTCTTTTGGGAAGTCAATCATTATTTTTTCAAATTTTAATTCTTGCAAATATTCTTTTACATCTTCACTTTCTCTAGTTCTTAATTCAACTGCTTCAACAGAAAGATTTCTGCAGATTTCTTTGATTTTTTGAGGGGTGCTTCCAGGGGAGGCTGTCAATCCTAAAATTCTTGGATGCTGGGCCTGTTTTTGATATTGCTGGGAAACGTAATTATAGTCATAATTTTTAATGCATCTGTGGGCTTCATCTTCTATCAAAAGACATACATCATTTAAACTGTATAACCCCTTTCTCAAGTCATTTGCAACACATTGGGGTGTTGAAAAAATTATATCTGTTGTTTGCCATATCTTTTTTCTCTGGCTTGCATTTACCTTTCCGGTAAATAAATTCATTTCTGCAAATAATTCAGGAAGATGTTTTTTAAAAGAAGCAAGATGCTGTTCTGCAAGGGGTCTTGTTGGAGCAAGAAGAACAACTTTTTTTCCTGGAAAATCACGCATTCTTTTTATGGCAAGCATTAATGCAATCAGGGTTTTTCCCAAACCTGTTGGAAGAATAACTAGGCAGTTTTTATGCTCACAAGTTTCAAGAATTTTTTGCTGATACTCTCTTGGTGTAATTCCTTTTAAAAATTCCATTTTATTATAACTTCTTTATGCCTTATGACGTAATCTGCAAGAATGACTGAGAATAAAACAAGAAACAATCCAATTAAAGAGATACTCCTTGTTCTTTAAATCAATCATGCAATTTATTTAACTTATTATACAGCTCATTTTCTTTATCTTGTTTAAGATAGTCCTCTTTTTTTGTCCTCATTTTTTATCTATTGCAGTTTAGATTATAAATATTGTGAATAAAATCCCTATTAGAACCAATGTCGCAAGAAAGCTCCATAAGACTATGCTCCCAAAAAATATTTTGTTTCCATCTAAATCAGACAAGGGAAGCATATTAAAGAATGCATAATATATGTTTAATCTTGCAAAATCAGGAAAATTTATCAAATAACCAACAAATGAAAAGATTAGGTTTGCCATGATTCCTGCAGCGGCTATAAGTCCTAAGTGATATTCTGTCATTTCTGAAAATGTATATAATCCGTGCCTTTTTGCTGCACGATGTATCTTTGTCTTTACATCAAAAATCAAGGAAGCCATCCAGACAAAGTTGCTTATTGGAAAAAAGAGGATTTTTGAGATGATTGGGAAAAAAGCACCAGAAGGAAATGGCCTCTTAAAACGTCTGTGTGCTGCAAATCCCCATCTATTAATCTCCCATAATTTTACTTCTATTTCTGAATCAAGATAATAGCTTGTGACTTTTTTAGCTGTTATATTTATTAAGATTATGAGAAAGATAGAAAGTAAGGCATAAAGGAATATTGTTTGATTTTCAATCAGAGTTGCACTAAATGCAAGTATAAGTGTTATTACAAGAATTGCAGTTATCTCTTTAAGGTTTAACATGGTTTACTTAAGTTTGGATTTTTTATAAAGCTTGTTATACAAAATATATAATATAAATTATGGAAAAGTATTTAAATGAGTTTGCTATATTTTGAATATAATAGATAAGGGTGATTAAAGAATGGAGCAAAAAGGTTAATAAAATGAGGATAAAAAAAATAACAGAAGCATTAGGAACAAAAGTATATACTGATTCAGGAGATTTCTTTGGAGAAATTGAAGAGGCTAATCTGCATGAAAACAAGATTGATGGATGGAGAATAAAGGTCGGAGGAAGTGTAATGTCTCTTATTGGGGGGGCAAGAGGAGTAATAATCCCTCACCAGTTCGTAAGGGCAATTAGTGATATTTTTATAATAAACAAGGCTGCTTTACCCAGCCCAGATTCTGATGCTGAAGAAGTATCAGAGGCATTAGTATAAAAAAAAGATGGCGATTGAAACAATTTTCCAAAGCGAGATATTTACTAAGTTCGCACTTCCATTTTTACTAGTATTCTTTATTCTTTTTGCAGTTCTTGAGAAAACAAAAATATTAGGAGATAAAAAGCAGCTGAATGCTCTTGTCGCATTTGTTGTGGGCCTTATTGTTATTGGATTTGTTTTCCCTAAGGAAGTTATAGAAAATATGATTTTATTTCTGACAGTTGCACTTGTTGTTATGTTTGTTGCATTAATGCTTTGGGGGTTTGTATCGGGGGAATCTCTTGACAAAAGCATCTTAGGCAACAATGCTGTAAAGTGGATTGTAGGTATTGGAGTTGTTGTCGTTGTTTTAATAGCTCTTATTTGGGCAACAGGTGCTGATAATAGTGCTATAAACTTTTTATTCAATCAGGGTTGGAGCGATGCTTTTTGGACAAATGTCTTATTTATTGTAGTAGTTGCAATTGCACTTGCAATTGTTTTGAAAACTGGAAAAGGCAGTTAGAATTATGGCTGGTTTTTTTCTGAAGATTATGGGCGGTTAATATAAAAGTAAAGTGTTATTTATTGGTATATTGTTTAAGTGATCAGGGATTTATTGTATTGGAAACTAATTCTTATGCCAAGGATTCTGGAGAAAACCACACACTTTAGTGTGTGGATGAATCCTTGGACATCCTAAAGTCCAAACAAACCGCACCTTTTAAGGTGCGGTAAAACACAAGGACTTTTTGATAATGTAGGGTTTGCGTATAAACTATTCTTTTAATTCTTAAAGTAATTTAGCCGCCTATGATTATGAATAATTATTCTCGCACAAATTTGACTAAATTTAGAACAAAACTTTAGTTT
>BDTJ01000021.1 GCA_002897655.1 archaeon BMS3Abin17 | reverse complement strand
AAAATTACTAAGGATGAAAAAAAGAAGACAATTAATATTAATGGAAATTATGTTATAAGTGATAAAGAAAATTCGCATGAAGGTAAATTTGAATTAATAAAATATTTAAAATAATCTTATGCCAAGGATTCTGGAGAAAACCACACACTTTAGTGTGTGGATGAATCCTTGGACATCCTAAAGTCCAAACAAACCGCACCTTTTAAGGTGCGGTAAAACACAAGGACTTTTTGATTTTGTCGTAACAATAACTCCATCATCATCAATTAATATTGTATCTTCTGCATGGCTAACTTTACTGTTATAAGATTCTACTAATTGTGCAAAATGGTGAATATTACCATTTTCTTCTAATTGATTTAAGCCAAATATAGCCTTTACACCAAATTTCTTCACAATCCATCTTGAGCAAAAAGGAAGTGTATCATATTCTTCTTCTATAAATTTTAAAATATCTCTTGCAATTTGGCTTCTCACATTTTTACTGTTGACTAGTACATAACTTCCAGAGGGTTTTCCATCATGAACTTTTCCACCACCTGTTGTTGCAAACGGCTCTATGGCATAAACCCCTTTTTTTAATATAGAATCTTTTTTATTATCAAAGTTAGGGATGGTTACGCCTGCGTGCAAATCATATTGTTTTATCTCATGACCTGATAAATTAACTATTGGAGATAGATTGTAAGATTCAATAGTCTCGCTTATTTTCCTCCCAATCTCACTTGTGTTTACACCTTCTTTTGTCATCTCAATTGCATTTTCAAGAGCCTTCTCAGACGCTTCAATAACTTTCTTGTTTTCTTCAGAGTTTTCTAAATCAATAGAAAACGCAGTATCTGAAGACCATCCATCTATATGTGCTCCTAAATCAATTTTTAGTAATCCTGAAGCAAGAACTTTATCATCATGTAAAGGAGTGTTGTGTGCAGCAATATCATTAATACTAAGACTTACTGGAAATGCAGGTTTTCCTCCTAATTCCCTAATCTTGTCTTCTATTTTATCAGCTATCTCTATAAGAGGCATACCTTTCTTTATGATTGATTTAGCATATTTCTTAACTTCTGCTGCAATCTTTCCTGCCTTTATGATTTTGTCTTTGTTCATTTTAGTCTTGTACGAATTCATAAATTTCCCGTTGTTTATGACTATTTAATGAAATATGTCTTTCACCAGTTGAGGGTTTTACATTTAAAAACCCTTTTCTTATAAGTTCTTTTACAGCTTTCTTGGATTCTTTACTACCTCTCAAATGTGTTGGCAGGGACTTTTGCAGGTTTTTTATTTCTGTATGCCTTCCTCCCCAAATATTTAGATTCATCAGTTTTCTTAGAAATCTCTTCATAATCACCTTTTGTAAGTCCATATTAAAATTAAAATTTTTTAGTATAAAAAACTACCTTATTTATATGGAACACTAGCGTTTCAATATAGAAACATTTATAAATTCTTGTTTTATAATTAGAATATGGAAACTTTATTTAGAAAAGCTTTGGGAGATACTCCTAAAATAAGGGTACTGGAATTTCTAATAGAAGGAAGAGAGTTAGATTATAGTATAAGTGACATTGCTGAAGGGGCTGAGATAGGCAGAACCACTTTGTTTAGGATTTGGGATGATTTAATAAAAAGTAAGATTATAGTTCCAACAAGAATAATAGGAAATGCTAAGCTGTATAAATTAAATATAAATAATCCTCTTATAAAAAAATTTATAGAACTTTTTGATGAAATAATCATGCCCAAGAAAAAGGTTGTCGCTTAGAGTTTTTTAAGTGTATTTAATCAAAATTAAATTTCATTCATAATAAAAAAATATAAATCTCTTGTTTTATCTTCATTCATTTTATATTTATTTCTAATCTTTCTCATTTGTGCGTTTTTTGTTATTAATTCTTTTGGTTTAATATCTAATAATTGAGGTTTTAAATCTTCTATAAATTCTACTAATTCTTGGGCTCCTTCCCCTAAACATAATCTCTCTATATAACTATCTCTACAGGATTTAGTGGGATTTACTGAATCATAATGATGTGCTCTTAATTTAATAGATATTTCTTCTGATGGAACATGTACTGTATATTTTTTTGTATTCGTTTCTGTCTTACATTTATAACATAGTTCTTTATTAAAAGATATATTCTCAATAAAAGGTTCCCCCTTTCTTACTAAATCCATTTTATCCTTAGTAGAATTTGCTCTTGGAATATGTTTCATAAATTCATCTAAATAAGTCATCTGAATAAATATTGATGATATCTTAAAAACATTTGTATAATATATCTTATATCTCAAAAATCCTTAATCATTTCTTCATAACACTTCTTGCATATATGAAATTTCTTCACATTATTGTTTTCATCTGGAGGACTAAATAAGATTGCACCAAATTCAGTCAGTTCCTGCTTGCACTTATCACATATTGGTTTTATTGTCATTATCAAATTCTCCTTTAATAGTTCTTATGCAATTTTTACTGCCACATTTACAATCAATATTTACTATTGACTGTTCACCTTTTTCATAATAATTAGAAGTAATTTTTCCCCCCCCCTTTATATCTTTTTTAGCAACATCACAAAAATTGTGCACATAAGTATTTGCATCACATGAGTGATTAACATATCTTTCGGGAGGGTTTAGTAGAAAATATTCCTTTTTAATCTTAACAACGTAATTTTTATCTTTTTTTGGAAGATTTTTAACCTGTTCTTTTGTTAATTTATTAGATGTATCCCAATTAAATATAATCTCTCCTTTTTTTATATCTCTACTTGCGAATGCTCCCTTCCCTTCTATCCTTGAATTTTTTATAACAAATTTGTTTTCCATATCAAAAATCCCCCAAGGTCATCTGCTTCTTGCCTTCAATGATCTCCTGGACATTTATATTGAAAACCTGGAAGATGTTTTCAACTGCAGGAAGAATCTGCCTTTCCAGATAATATTTCTTATTATACTCTCCTTTTTCATCCAGAAGCTTTACTTTGTCTCTGACTAATTTCTTTTTATCTCTTGTCTCAGCAACATAATACTCTATTAAATTTCCCTGTCCTATTGGGATTTTTTTCTCAATCATTTTTCTTGCAGCAATAACATGAGGGGTTGTGGCTTTGTATTCTGAAAGGGGTTTTTTGAGCTGTGTCCTTATCACTAAATCTTCTTTTGAAATCTTTCTCTCTTTTAATTCTTTAATAATTTCTTTTACATATTTTAGGGCTTGTTTTTCATTCCCATCTTTGAGAATCTGCCTTATCACTTTGTTCTGCATATCTCTTGCAAGTTTACACCAGTCTCTTCTCACTGTCTCAAAACCTCTTATCTTTGTTTTTCCTTTTTTGTCTATTAATGCATATTTCTTTTTTGCACCTGTTGTTCCGGCTCTTGTAGTCACCCATAAACCTCTTTTATAAAAATCCTCAAGCTCAAGCTCCATGACTCCTGGAAGTTCTGAGTTTAATTTAGTTAGCAATTTCTTAATCTCTGATTCAGATTTATTATTCATTAACAGAGCAACACTATCAGTGTCAGCGTAGATAACTTTATGTCCGCTATCTTCCACTTTTTTTATTGTTTCTTTGTTGAATTTTCTTACAAAAGCCAAGATTGATGCAGATGCTTCTATAGAATAATATCTTCCTCCAAAAAATCCAATATATCCGTGAGCAGAAGCAGAGAGAACTTTGAAAGCATTGCTCCTTGCTTTTGTTATTGGGTTTGGGTTTTTTTGATATTGTTTTTTGAATTTTTTCCTTAATTCAAAAATTTCCCTTAACATTAAAGGGAAAAAACCTTTTTCTTTTTTGAAATAAAATGTTCCTTTATCTGTTTTTATTGAAACTGCATTTTTCGAAGGTTTTTCAAGTAATGTTGACCTAGAGATATTATGAGATATTATTATGCTTGTGTGCATTGAAGTGAAATCAAATATAGCTATGTTTTCATAAAGCCCTGGTTTTGGTTCAAGAACAAAAGCCCCTTCAACCCCTCCAGAATGCTTTCTTTTTGAAATCTCCTCATATCCTGGTCTTTTTTCAGGAATTTCATTGTATTTTTCAAGATTATGCAGAATATAGGATTCAGTGTATTTTGAAAGTCCTGCTCTTGAGATTTCAAATACAGGCTCATTTGTTGTTTTTACAAATTCTGATAAATCTGGCCAGAATTTTTCAAATAAATTAAGAGTTAAAACAGAGTCATGAAGATTATATTCATAATATTTTTCCCAGTCTGTTCCACTAATTTTTGAAGAGTGCTCTAATTTAAAATCTTTTTTTGTGTCTCCTAAAAATTCTTTTGCAACTTCATTTAAGGAGAGGGTTTCAGAAGTCATATATTGGGCATAAGCTGTTCTGATAAATTTTAATAAATCTATATGCACAATCCCCTTAATTTTACCTGTTATGCTCATGCCTCTTGAGAATCTTGGCTGGCTTCCATCAAGTCCAAGAGATAGTTTTACGTTGTGTTTTTCTGCTCTTGCTTTTAGATATGGCAGGTCAAAACCATCTGAGAAATATCCCACGAGAAAATCTGGAGATACTTTTTTCACATATTCTGTGAATTTTTCAAGGAGTTCTGCTTCGTCTTTAACATATTCAACATAGTCTTGTTTTTTATGAGCCGTTTTCCATGTGATAACTTTTTTGAAACCATCAGATACAAGTGATATCATAAGGATTTCACCTTTTCCAATTTGTATTTCATCTGTTTCTATATCATATGCTAAAATTTTTGGAGTGAATTTTTTATCATTTATCTCCTTTACTTTATCAAGTTTGATGCACAAATCAACATCAAGGACTGCATCAATTCCTCCAAACTCTTCTGAATTATTCAGGACTTCTCCTTCAATTTCATACCAATGCAACGGAGTAATTTTTTTCTCAATAATATAATGAGTTATGTATCCTAAATCATATCCTCTTCTTTTTTCTATCTCAGGTAAGCCTAATTTATCTGCAACATCATGCAGGTCTTTGTAATTTGTTGCAAAAACTTTCAGAGCCTTTACTGGTTTTCCAAGAAAATTCTTGTCATGAATTTCAACTTTTTCCACTCTTGTCTTTCTGCCCTTTGTGTCAAGCTCTATTTTCTCTATTTTTTTTATGAGCTTGTTTATTTTGTCTTTGCTTAGTTTGTCTTTTAAAATTGCCCACAAATAAACAGGGCAGGTATCAATTACGCAGATTCTCTTGCCAGAGCTGTTTCTGCCTGTTATTTTGGCATAATTCCTGCCATGCCAGTCAAAGTAATCATAATCTATTGGGATGAAATCAGTTTTCATAAAAACAGGAAGATGGAGAGTTATTTAAAATTAAGCCCCCTCATTTGAATCGTAAGATTTATATACTCCTTTGTAGTGGTTACAATATGGATGATAAGGGATTTTTAGATTATGCAGAAGGTGATGAGAAGATAGAATCAGCTCGTTTAAACAGGGATGCTCAAGAATATTATAGATTATGTAATTTCTACGGAAAAAAAACTAGAGATGAAGAACTTTATGAAGAGGGGAGTGGGGGATCTGTTGATGTAGATAGGCTAAAAATAGTGGCTTATGAAAGAAAAGTTGCAGGCGAAAAAAGACCATCCTCCTTAGAAAAATTAGCTAAATCACTTGGAAATAGATTACAATCTGGAGAAGAAATTAAAGGGGAAATCTCCTATAAGGTTGGTTCTGATGTTCAGGGGGGTTATTGTGATGTAACATTGTCTTATGATTTTCCAAGATTACATGCAGAAGATTCTGCCTTTTTTGATTCTGAAAAACAGGCTCATGAAAAAGCTCTTGAAGGAGGAATAGAAAATCTATCTCACTATCTTAAACAAGAAGAGATTACTGCAACAAAAGAAGTAGAAAGAGGAAATATTCTTGGGGTTATTGTTAAACGTGCTTAATTAGTTAATTATTTATATTTCTTATACATTGGTTTTTGACTAAAAACAGCTAAAATGGGACTAAATATACGCGAAATAATACCAAGGAGGGAAATGGAGATATCTGAACTAAATGGAAAAGTAGTTTGTATTGACGCATTTAATACACTTTATCAGTTCTTGTCTACAATTAGACAAGCAGATGGAACCCCTCTAATGGATAATAAAAAGAGAATTACAAGTCATTTGTCTGGACTTTTTTACAGGAATATCTCTTTGCTTTATGATGGACTTAAGATGGTTTATGTTTTTGATGGAGTGCCTCCAGAATTAAAAGGAAAAACCCATGAAAAAAGGCAAGAGACAAGAGATTTAGCTAAGGAGAGATATGAGGAAGCTAAGAAAGAAGAGGATATATCTGCTATGAAAAGATATAGTGGGCAGTTAGCTAGACTTGATGACGAGATGATTAAAGAATCTAAAGAGCTTTTACAGGCAATGGGTATTGCTGTTGTTCAGGCACCAAGCGAGGGTGAGGCTGAGTGTGCTTATCTCTCTAAAATCAAAGAAGATGTTTATGCAATTGCAAGTCAAGATTATGATAGTTTGCTTTTTGGAGCAAAAAAACTAATACAGAATCTAACTCTTGCAAGAAGAAGAAAAACTGCTACTGGTTGGATTGAGATAAAACCAGAATTAATTGAATTAGACAAAGTTTTAAATTTGTTAGAGATAAATCTTGATCAATTGATTTGTATTGGTATTCTTGCAGGAACAGATTATAACCCAAAGGGAATTCCTGGAATTGGGCAAAAAAGAGCCCTAGAGATTGTTAAAAGATTCAAACAACCTGTTTTGATATTTCAAAGTGTTGAAGAACAAATCATGAGTCTTCCTGAAAAAGACAGGTTTGAGTGGCAGGAAATCTTCGAGATGTTTAAAAAACCAGAACTTGAAGATGCTGATTTTGAATTTGGGAAAATTGACGAAGAGAAAATAAAAAAGCTTTTAGTTGAAGAGCATGATTTTTCAGAGGAAAGAGTCAATAAGCAACTTGAAAAGCTAAGAATTATTCAGGAGAAAAAAAAGCAAAAAGGCTTAGGTGAGTGGGTTTAGATACTTCTTAAGTGCTTTTCTAATTTTTTAATATAACCCTCAATTTTACTTCTTTCTTGTATTGAATAATTTGGAGTATTTATTAGCTGTCTTAATTTATTTTGCCATATTAAAATCTCTTTTTGTAATATCTTCTTTTGAGCCATTCTTTCTTGCTGTTTTTGTGCTTTTTCTTGTTCTTTTTTTCTATAGTATGCTTCATCCCTCTCTTTAGCTTCTTGTGTTGCTCTTTTTTGATTTTCCAAACCTTTTTTCCCTAGAGCCACACCTTTTCTTCCTAGCCATCCAGTACCTCTACCAATTGCTTTTGCCTGTCTTTTTTCTTTTTCCCAGTCATATTTACTCGCAACATATTTTCCTGCTTGATATCCTCCTTTAGCAACAGCACCTAATCCTTTTCCAATTAACCCAGAACCAGAAGGCTTTACCCCTCCAGTATAACTATAACCACTTGCTATTTTTTTTTTACGTCTCCATAACCAAAGCCCTATTAAAAGAAAAATTATCCCCATTAATCCAGATATTCCTTTTTCATAAAAGAATTCTGTGAAAACTGTTAAAACCCCGATTAATATACCAAAAATAATGAAAAATCCTGAGAAGCCAACTTTCCATATAAATATTATTGCTCCTATTATTAGAATTGCTGGGACAATTATAGATAATAAATCTCCAGAGAGTCCAATATTAGACAAGAAATTTTCATAATCAAGACCTGTTTTATTTATTCCCCAAATTGTTAATAAGGACAATACAAAGGAGATTGTTCCTGCAATAGGTCTGTTATCTCTGAAGAATTTTGATAATGAAAAGTTAAAGAGTATAAAGCAGATTATAAATATTGAGCCAAGAATCATCATTGAGGAGTCAAGCTGATCTAAGAAATCACTAAAAGAAAAACTAGTGTATGAGCCATATGCACTAACAAAACTTATTAAGAATATACTTGTAATTAATAATGATAATCCTAATCCTCTTTTCATCTATGAGTTAATGAAATAGTTTTTATAAATCTTCTCATACAGAAAAAAGAATCTTTGATGTGCCTCTTTTTTTTGGCTAAAAAACTCCGAAAAAACCCTTAGAGTTTTTCATCATAACATTTAAATTGTGTTTTTGTTTCTACTTTTTATGATATTTCAGAGAGCATTTGACAGGATAGGCAATATAGCAATAGTGAATTTCCCTAATTCTGCAAAATTAAGAGATAAAAAGCAATTTGCCAAAAAAATTTTAAATGAAAATAAGTCAATTAAAACTGTTTTAGAGAAAAAAGGGAAAATAAAAGGCAGGTTGAGAAAAATTACTACTGATTATATTGCAGGTGAAAAGACAAAAGAGGTCTTGTATAAAGAAAATGGCTGTGTTTTTAGATTTAATATTAATACAACTTATTTTTCTCCTAGATTAAGTAATGAGAGAAAGGAAATCTCAGATAAAATAAAGAAATTTGATAAGGTTTTAGTTATGTTTGCAGGTGTTGGACCTTTCTCAATTGTAATTGCAAGAAATTCTCAGGCAAATGTTGTTTCAAATGAGATAAATAGGGAAGCAAATAAATATGCAAAACTAAATATTGAATTAAATAATGTAAAAAACAGGGTTGAACTTGCTCCAGGAGATATTAAGAGAGTTGCAAAGATGTTGAAGAAAGGAAACGCTAAAAAATCAAAGATTTTTGGAGCCACAAAATCTAAAACTACGCCTTCGCGCAGAAGCAGGGGCAAAGATTTTGCTGGTTTTGATGTGATTGTCATGCCTCGCCCAAGATTAAAAGATAGTTTTCTTAAAGAGGCATTTATGTTAAGTAAAAAAGGAACAAGAATATATTATTATGATTTCTGCAAAGTGGATGAAATTAAAGATATAAAAGAAAAAATTCTAAGAGAAGCAAAGAAACACAAAAAAAAGATTAAAATATTAAATATAAAACCAGCAGGAGAGATAGCTCCTTATACTATCAGAATCAGAGTTGATTTTCAAGTAGATTAGTTTTTTCAACTTCTGCTAATGTTGCCTTCCTAATCTTATCAATTTCTTCATGAGATATTTTCCCGTTTTCATTAACTATCCCATCAACTTGGCAAATATTGGTTTGAGTTTTATTATCATATGGGCAAGGATCTATTCTCTCACAACTATGGTATTTACCTATTTTCCTTGTAAGCCCTGCTTCATATATTTCACATTTCATTTTATGCTGCTTCTGCTAAAAGATAACCTCCTTTTTGATTTCCAATAAAATAATTTAATACTTTTTCTATAGTAACTCCACAACTTCTACTCCAGCTTGCTCTTTGATTACTATCTGGTAAAGGCATATTTAAATTAGATAAAACTTTTTTTAATGTTTTGTCTTTTAAAGGGTATGTTTTTTTGATGTATTGGGGATCAATGTTATCTGATTTAGACACAATACCTTTTATTTCACGCAGTTTATTTACCTTTAATTCATATGCCTGGTTGTTAGTTGGACTCATATTACTACTGTGTAGTTACATTATTTAAACCTTTCTATAATCCTAGCTCATTGGGAGTTGCAACAACAATTTCTCCATGATTAACAGGAGTAGAATTTGCTACTTGAGTACATATAGCTCTAAATTTATACATATAGGCATTTCCTCTTTTTTTTGCTGATTTTTGCACAGGAGCATAAATTTCTACATCTATTAGCCCTGGAAAAGTGTAATATTCAAAGTTAAAATTCATTGATAAGTTTGCACCTGTTAATTCTTTTGTCCTTTCTCTAAGAAGTGATAATAAACTACTTCCTACAAATGATACTGGAAGCATATTTGGGCATTCATTATTTTCTCTAAATTTTCCTCCAATAAATTTATACAAATCTGATAAATTATTATCTATATAATATTCCTCTTTATGAATTGGATTGTCTAATTTAGGGACTTTTGTCTTTGTTCCAGGCTTTATAATTCCTAACCTTGAGGTTATATCAATTATTTTTTTTCCATCAACAGAACCAGATATTCTTAATTCTATTTCTTTATTAGAATTAAGTTTAATCTCTTTGTAGCTTGATATTGCCCATAAAATATACTCTCCTGGATAGGCAGACCCTCTAAATTTTGTACTTTGGTTTAATATTTGCATCTGTGCTTCTTTATTTTCAACATAGGTTCTATGTTCGTTGATTTTTTTGAGTCTTTCAGATATTATTCGTTCACCAATTAATGCAAGATGGGTTCCCATTATAGGTGTGTCCTTAAATTTTACAAATGTAGATTTTCTTGCAGCTTCAGAGTCTCTGTGAATTGGATTATGGTCTTCTATTATATCTCCCAAACCAATTATATCTCTCCTACTAACTTGAGAAAACCTACAGTCATTCCCTAATTCTTCATGAAGCTCCATAGTACTTTTCATATTTTTACCAAGTCAGTATTCTTTTAAACCTTACTATAACCCCTTTTCTTCCTTTATTGCAGTTGGAGCTTCTCCTCCATGCCAGGTGAATCTTGGCCTTACTCTTATGGGGTATATTCTTTCTGAATTATCATCAAGAACTATTGCAGAACCTTTAAGAGAAGGCAATTCATCCATATACTGCTTTATACTTTCTAATAAATAGCTTTGCATTATCTTGTTTAGAGCCTCTAAATCTGGCTGAGAAGTAACTCTGTGTGAGATAACAATATCTGATTGAGTCATTACATCTCTGTGAATCTGGCCTGGTTGCTGAGTTGCTAAGACAAGAGAGAGTCCGGGTTGCCTACCCTCTCTTAATAGCTGTATTAATGCATCTGTTGCTATTGTTTTTGAGTTTAAGGGAAGAAATTCATGCGCCTCATCTATAAAAATCCAGATTAAAGGATGTTCTTTTTTCTCTTGCCCTGATAACAGGTCAAGTCCCTTGTTTACAGATTCAATCTCTTCTTTTTTTCTTGCATCCATTCTTTGACTAAAGATTTTTCTTGAAATCAAGCTAATAACCAATGCCCTTACATTGAATGCCCCAACTGAATTGTAAACACTTAAATCAAGGATAGTTGTTTTTCCTGCAGAAATCAAATCATCTACCTGTGTTGATTTTTTATTGTCTCTTGAAAATATTCCCCATGTATCTGCTGCCTCAAACAAACCCACAGCAGCATTTTTTATCTCTGTTGATGTTTTTTCATCTGCTTCTAGGTTCTGAATTATGTCCTTAATATTAAAATATTCCTGCTTTTTTAGTTTGGTTATTGTTCTCTCAATCAAGACAGCAACAGGATTTACAATATCTAATCCAAATGTTAAAATCCAATCATCAATATTCATTTCTGCTATATCTAATGCAAATTTCTCATCAATAGGAATTCCTTTTTCGAGATAAGCGTCATAATGTCCAAAAGGAACAAATATCCTTGCAGGAAGATTTTTTGGTTTTAGCTTCCATTCCTGTAATAATGTCCTGTCTTTTTCATTTTGAAATTTCATTGTCCAATAAATTCCCATTGTGTCAAAAATAAGAGATGCAATATTTTGACTCACTTCTTTTGGAAGACTAGAGAGTTCTTCTGCTATTACTCCAAGAGTATATGATTTACCAGAGTTATGTGAAATAATTCCGTTTGCTATAAAGGAATGATTTTTATCTACAGATAAGTCAAATACTTCTTTTACTCCAGATATTTCTTTAATAGATACAATTTTAATAGGCTTTAAATTATGGGATAGTATACTATCTCCAATTTTTAATTCATTTGCTTTAACATATAATAATGATAATAATCTATTACCTGTAACTGTAAGTAATGGATGTTCTTTTGTTAATTTTATTCTCTCCTCATTTTCAAATGTTATTTCTAATAGGTTTTCATTATCTATTTTGTAATGCAAGAATTCTGCCTTTTCCCATTCAAATTCTTTTGTTTCTTTATTAAATGATAGAATTTTATCTTCTTTTTCGTTAAAATCTTTGATTTCCTTGTATCCTTTATCAGTAAAAACTAAACTATCTCCTGTCAAACATCCACGCTTTCCTGCAACAAGAATAACATGACTTCTTGCAACATCCATCAGAATCTTGTTGCTTAGAGAAGTATACTGCCCCATCTTGACATAACCTTTTCCAATATATGTAAGCCCTCTTTTACCAAAAGCTTTTTTGTCATGTTCACCTCTTCCTAAAACAATATCATATGGCATTTTTATAGAAAGTAATTTGGGTTTTTATAGTTTTATAGATATAAATCTTTTTAAGTAAAATAAAATTTATAAATGAATGCGTGTTTGTTATAGTACTGGATTAGTTATTAATTTGAATAATGCAGATGAAAGAATTTTGAGGGAAAAAGGAAAACTTGTAGCTAAGATGAGAGAGTGGAAAAAAGCAGAAGTAATCCTTAATGTTGTTAATAAGGTTGAAGAAAATGAGTTTCCTGAAGAGCCTGGATTTCATATTATAGGAGAACCATCAGATACGGGCCCAGAGTTTATTACACGGTATAAATTATTTTTTTCTAAAGAAAATTTCGAGAAGCTTGTTTTAGAAAAAGACCCTGTTGTTAGAGGTGCATTTGACACAAGAAGTACTTATGATAGAGTCCATATAAGTTATTGGAATCTATGAAAAAATTTGCTTATATATTTATTTGTACCATGCAACTAATTTCACCAAAATATTTATAAACAAGTATTTGTTGAATTTTTTTAATGGAAAAAGAAGAGAGCAGACCTGCTGAAGAGAATAGACCTGTTGAAGATACAATGGTTGAAAAAAAGAAGGATAGTCCTGCAGAAAAAAAAGAAAGTCTCACTAACAAATTCAAGCAAAACCCCTGGGTTCTTTCAACAATAGTTTTAGGAGCAATAGTCCTGATAATGCTTATTGGAGGATTTTCAGGTTTGACAGGAAGTGCAATTACCGGAGGAACAGTTGGTGTTTCTGGAGATGATGCTGGCAGTTCTGTAGTTAATTTTCTTAATTCACAGACAGGTGGAGGTGTGGAGTTTATTTCTTCTGAAGATATGGGAAGTGTTTACAAAGTAACTGTATCTTATCAGGGAAAAGATGTTCCTGTTTATGCAACAAAAGATGGGGAATATTATATTCAAGGACTTGTTCCACTTGTGGACGCATCTGATTCAAGTCCAACTCAACAAACACCACAGCCAACACAGACAGATGTTCCTAAATCTGACAAGCCAGTGGTTGAGCTGTTTGTGATGGCGTTTTGTCCTTATGGTACGCAAATGGAAAAAGGTATGCTTCCAGTAGTAAAAGAACTGGGGGATAAGATAGACTTTGAAATAAAATTTGTAAATTATGCAATGCATCCCACAAAAGGGGAGGTTGAAGAAGAACTAAACCAGTATTGCATCCAAAAAGAGCAGAATGATAAATATCTTGATTACTTATCATGCTTTTTAGAGGATTCAGATGGAGAGAGATGTTTGAAAGAGATTAAAATTGATAAAGGCAAACTTAAAATCTGCACTGATAAAACAGATAAAGAATTTGATGTTATTAAAAACTTAGAAGATAAATCTTCCTGGAGTAGTGGAAGATTCCCTAAGTTCATGATATATGATGCTGATAATCAGAAATATGGTGTTCAGGGAAGCCCAACGCTTATTATCAATGGCGAAAAGTCAAATGCAGGAAGAAATGCACAAAGCATTTTGGACGCAATCTGCTCAGCTTTCACAACTGAACCAGGAGAATGTGGTACTGATATGACTTCTTTTGGAAATCCAGCTCCTGGATTTGGATTTGATACCCAAGGTGGCTCAGCCACTTCAGCAGGATGTGGGGCTTAAGTAAGGTTTTATTTTCTCCTCTACTAATAATAATCGATTTTATAGGAAAGAAGAAGGATTTTCTGATAAACTGAAGAATATTTAAATATAGGATGTGTTGTGTTATTAATAACTGTCCTGTATGGTTCGCCATATTGGGACTTCTTTTATAATAAAGATTTCTTTAAATTTATTGAACCATCACAGCAATTTCTTAAGGGGCAAGAAGAACTTTTTTGGAAAATATTAAAAAGATAAATTGTCTTATATAATTACTTTAATTAAAAAGGAGGTGCAAAATGAATACCAAAGATTGGCTTTTAGCAATCGTGGAAGGAGTAATTTGGGGGTTTGCGTATAAATTAAGAATATCTATTTTCTAAGAATCACATAAACTTTCTTCCCTAGGAATTCTTTTGGAGCATCTATCTTTGCCCCATTACCAAACTTCGTAATAGTCTTTTCAAATATTAA
>BDTJ01000020.1 GCA_002897655.1 archaeon BMS3Abin17 | reverse complement strand
GCTTCGAGTGTTGGGTTTGTTCAGTTAGACAAAGTAACTGAATATGTAAGAAATCAAAGTGAGCATCATGAAACTACTTTTTTGGGTTAATTGGAAACTCCACACTTTAGTGTGGAGAGGATGTCATGTGATCTCTTTTTAAGATTTTCTTTTTTATTCTTAAGCTATACCAAGTTGAGAATAACTTGGTTCTTATTCCAGTAGAATCAGTTGCAAAATCATGCTCAACTTCCTTAAGAGGTTTTGAACTCTCCTCTATAAGATTACCCAAAACACCTTGCATTAATGGTTCTGCACGATAGTTGCAAAGTGTCTTGAAGCATGGAATATTAATATTAATAATCTTAAACCTCTGTAAAAACAAGAGCAAACTTCTTGCTCTTCTTGCTGATAAACTTGGAAACTTATGCCAAATCAACAAACAAATTATGTTATTTCTCATCTTTTTTGGCATAAGTAAGCTTATGCACCTAACAAACTCAAAGAAGTGAATGAACTCTGTTTCCTGAATTTTATTATACAATACTTCGTCTCTTGGCCACCTCTTTTTCTTTTTCATATACATATATTGTGCCTAATTACTATATCTATTTTATTAAGGACAACTACATAAAGTTTATAAATAATTGTGCCCATAGGATACTAATGAATATGACTTATATAAGAAACAAAAAAATCAAAGGCAAAACATATTATTATGTTGTTGAAGGAAAAATAGATAAAATGGGCAAAGTTAAACAGAAAGTTATCCTTTATCTCGGTAATATAAAACGTATTTTAGAGGTGTTTGCTTTTTATAAGCTGCATAAAAAACACTAATTTTTATACATAGCCTGTTTTAATATTATTCTTAATCATCAAAAGATTTAAAAACAAATCATTCAAAGTTAAATTATGGTTAACGGAATTGAGAGACCTTTGGATTTGTTAAACAACTCTAAGGGTAAAGAAGTTTTAGTGCATTTGAAAGGCGACAAACAGTTTGTAGGAACATTGTTAGCTTTTGATATCCATATCAATTTGGTATTGGATAACATAAAAGAAATGCAAAACGGCGAGATAAAAAGAAATCTTGGCCTTACTTTTTTAAGGGGGGATACAATTATTTTTATTTCTCCTGCCTCAACAGCATTAAAGAAAGAATAAGCGTTGTGCCTTTTAGATTTTCGCTAGGCTGAATTCTAAACAGCATATATGTAGCTGGGGCTTTGATTTGAGAAGGTTTTTAAATTAGATTCTTAGATAAGGTATATGACTGAATTAGTTTATCATCAAGATCAGTATCTTAAGGAACTAGATGCAAAGATTGTTAAGATAGAAGGCAATAAAATCCTTTTAAGCAAGACTATTTTTATCCCTCAGACTAATAATGAACCTGGAGATTTTGGGAAAATAAATAACTTAAAAATTGCCGGTTCTAAAAAAGAAGGAAATGAAATTTGGCATATCATTCCTAAAAAGATTCCTTTTGATGAAGGGGACATAGTAAAATTAGAACTTGATTGGGATAAAAGATTGTTAGCCATGAGATTACATTCCGCATTACATTTGCTTGCAGGACCGTTTGATAAAGATTTTGGAAAGAGACCTGTTGCAGGAGCAATTAAGGGAAACCAAGCATATTTAGTCTTTAAGGAAGAAGTTTCTGATGAGATTATCAATAAAGCTTTAGAACAAGCAAATGAAGATATTGACAAAGGTCTTGAAATTAAGAGTTATTTTGATGAAAAAAGAGAAGGATTTAGATGGACTCAAGTTGGAAATTATATTCCGATACCTGATGGGGGGCTTTTGTTGAAGAGTACAAAAGAAATAGGAAAGATAAACCTAGTAGATAAAGAGCTCGAAGAAGGAAAACAAAAGATAATAATTTCTATAGAATAACTTTCACAACTTATATAAACAATTTTTTCTTTTGTATTTTATGACAATTAAAGTAACATTTTTAGGAACAGCAGCATCAATACCAACTGTTAATCGGAACCACACTTCAATCCATTTGAATTATCAAGGAGAAAATATCTTGATAGATTGCGGTGAAGGAACTCAAAGGCAGTTTAGAAAAGCAGGGCTTAATCCATGCAAGATAACAAGGATACTTATTACACACTGGCATGGAGATCATGTTTTAGGGGTCCCGGGATTATTGCAGACACTTGCTCTTACTGGTTATAGAAAAACTTTGCATATTTATGGGCCAAAAGGAACAAAGCAGTTTTTGAAAAAGATATCCAGTATTTTCGCATTTATTGACAAATTAAAGATTGAAGTAAAAGAAGTAAGGGATGGGAAGTTTTTCGAGACAAAAGATTTTTACCTTGAATCAAAACCCATGACTCACTGGACTCATACTAATGCTTATAGTTTTGTTAAGAAAGGGCAGTTAAGGATTGACAAGGCAAAGCTGAATAAGTCAAAACTGCCTCACGGACCATTGTTGCAGAAAATTAAAGAAGGGAAAAATGTAACATATAAGGGAAAGAAGTATTTAGCTAAAAATCTGACATTTAGAGAAAATGATAAAAAAGTTTCTGTTGTTCTTGATACTTCTATGAATAAGAGAATAATCCCTTTTGTCAGGAATTCTGATTTATTGATACTTGATTCTAGTTTTGGTTCTGAATTAGAAGATAAAGCAAAAAAACATATGCATATGACTGCAAAACAAACTGCACAAGTTGCAAAAAAATCAAAATCAAAAAAACTTGTGCTAACTCATGTAAGCCCGAGATATGATAAGGATATAAACAAGATTTTAAATGAAGCTAAGAAGATATTCAAGAATTCTGTTTTGCCTAATGATTTAGATGAGATTAGGGTGTGAAAACTCTTGATGTCTTGTATCTCTAAATTGGCGTGATTTAAATTTATTCATAGCGTTTTTTGCATTTATATATGATCTGATATTGTTTACTGCATCCCCTGTAACATAACCCTTTTTGAATAGGCTGTCAACATCATTTTTTTCAAGACATAAAGCTTCTGAAATTTCATCTGTTGTTAATTTTAACGAGTTTATAAGTCCTGAGAATTTTGTTAAAGTTCGGTCACTTTCTAAATTTTCTTCATCATATATTGATACAATATTTACACCGCTAAGACTCCTTTCTAAAAGATATGCTTTTGTCATCTTGTAAATTACTTTAGTATATTTTTAAGGTTTTATCTTATATAATATATATATATATATATATATATATAAAAATCCCAAAATAGAAACCTTTTAAATACATTATTCTGATTATAATATAAGGCCCCTGTAGCTCAGCTGGATAGAGCGATTGCCTTCTAAGTAAAAACCTCCAGTGGGTTTTCACGAATCCCGCAACCGAGGAAAAGAAGAAAGCAATAGGTCGCAGGTTCGAATCCTGTCGGGGGCATGTATCACAATCAATCGGATTGGGAATTTGAAAAGAGAGATGGTAAACAAAAATCAATTTAGATTATATATTGATGAAGATTCCATTGAATTTGGAGAACATCTGAAAGAAGAACACGGATTAAACATAATATTGTCAGAAAATCTCGGGAAAAGTATATCTGATGATTCTCAATTAAGATTAGCCAATTCACATAGGGCCCTTATTCTTACAAAGAATAAAAAAGATTTTTTAAATATTCCAAATATTTTTAATAAGATTAAAGAAGGAGGGATAATTATCTGGAATACTAATAATTATAGAGATATTTGTGGATATATTCTAGACCTCTGCGAATGGAGAAGTTTTAAATTAAAAGGCAAGATATATATTATAACTCGTGGGGGAATTTTAGTTCACTCAAAAGAAGGTAGATCAAACATAAAAATACACAAGCCTTGTGAGTTGTGCCAAGAAAAATGTAAGATTAGAGATAGACTCTTTTTACAATAGAAATCTTTAAGTACTGATAAATCTATAATATTATAGATAAATCAATAGATAGAAAATGGTAAAAAGAAAACAAACCAGAGGATTTGGTTCATTTGGAGATGTAGAAATTTCAATGTTAGAAGGAACAATCTTAAGCTCATTTTTTCCAGAAGGAGAAGATATGACTATTAAAGAGATAATGGAAAGAACAGACTATTCTTATGAGAGAATTAACACTGCTTTAAAATCTCTTGTTGAGAAAGGAATTGTACAAGAAAAAAAAGTAGGGAAAACATTAGTTTATTTTCCTAATTTGAATAATTTATATATTGAAAGTATGGGATTTAATGCTTACATGCTGGGAAAAGAAATTGAATTTATCAAGAAACATAAAGAAGTATATAAAGCAATTAAAGAAATTGGAGAAAACCCTTATGTTTGGGGAATTATTTTATTTGGAAGTTATTCAAAAGGTTTAGAAACAAAACAAAGCGATATAGATATTATTTGTATTGCTTCGAAAAAGGAAGAAGTTAAACGATTTCTTGGGTCATTAAGACATAAATATAATATCAAATTTGCTCCAATTATATTACCTTTGCACGAATTCCCAAATATAAAAAAAGATAATCTTGAGTTGTGGAATGATCTAAAGATGTATGGAATAGTATTTAAGGGAGGAGATTCCTTTTATTACTGGATGTATAAAGATGAGAGCAGTTAATTGGTATATCAAACAAGGGCAACTTGCAAAAGATAATTCATATAAGAATTTAGCAAATAAATTCTTGCAAAAAGCTAGACAAAACCTTATAACAATGAGCATTCTTTCTGAATTAAATGACAATAAGAAGGCAAGAAACTTACTAAAAACTCCTAAAAATTATGATTCAAATGAATGGGTTGTCATAACTGGATATTATGCAATGTATACTGCTGCAATCTCACTATTAGCTAAAATAGGTTACAGGAGTAAGAACCATACAGCAACTTTATGCGTTTTAGAAGAATTTTTTGTTAAAAAGAAAATCTTGGATGAAGATATTTTGATGTTACTCAAATCAGCAATGTTTCATAAAGAAGAAATCGAAAAACTATCTGATGCCAGGCATAAAAGAGAAATAGCTCAATACAGCATAACAAAACAAACAACAAAAACAATTGCAGAAAAAATAAAAAAAGATGCTTATGCTTTTATTGATAAATGTGAAGAGATAATTGAAAATGATTAGACACTTCTAAGGAAGATATAATAAACCTCTAGATACAGACAGCTACATCACTTTATAGAGGTCTTTAAATATAAGTGCATCTGTGCTCCCTGCACAATGCAGGAGAGAATAGACATACATAAATCAAATATAGAGATAAGAAAGCAATCTATAACAAAATGGAATGTGCCAGAATGTGAAAAAATAGCCTTGATAAAATTTCTTCAGGATCTTGAGTTGGGAAAAGTTAACAAAGGAAAGAAAATATCAGAGATAAGAAGAATCAAATATATAGATAGTTTAAAGATTCCCTTAAAATTCTTTAATAAATCTTCTGAAGAATTAGAATTAAAAGATATAGAGAGATTTGAGATAGCTTTATGTTCTGGCGAAATACAAAGTTGCAAAAATAAACAGTATGCCCATAATACAAAAGTTGATATAAGAAGAGCTTTGAAAATATATTTAAGATGGAGGATAGGCAAGGAAAAAGCAGAAAAATTAACAGACTGGCTTGATACAAGAGATATAACAAAAACCCCGGATTATCTAAAAGAACAACAAGTTGTATCACCTCAAAACCTTTAAATATAGAATTCTTTGTTAGATTTACATGCGGAGGTCGCATAGAAAAGCTGTTCGAGAACACAATACGCTAAAAATTATGATAGCTTATCTACCTAATTTTACAGCCAATCCTGCAGAGAATAATTATGATAATAAAGGCGAAGCACAAAAATCTAACTGTATTACATGCTACACCAATTTGCCAACCGATTAAGCCAAACCTTAGTTATGGTCCCATAGAAACAATAATTCACAATATAGATAAAGGAGTTCATTCTTTAGGTCTTCGGTCTATTGTTGCTTGTTCAGGCGATTCCAAGGTTGCTGGGGAACATTATGTAACTATCGATCAAAGCAGCATCGGTGACTATTTGAGCGAGCACACCCCAGAATGGCGTAAAACCAGGAATCTACACCTTTTAAGGACATTAGAAAGGGCAAAGATGGGGGATATTGACATCATCCATGTGCATGATGCAAAAATGGCTGAGTATATTTATGATCGTGTATTAAACATGTCTATGCCAATCGTGATGACCCTTCATGTACAGGCTAGAGAAAGTGGAATGGAAGGAAAATACTATCGGTGGTGTAATCCAAGGGCAAAACCCGGGGTATATTTCATTCCAATAAGCGAATATCAAAAACAGCAGTATAATGGTCTAGTGAACACGGAGAATGTTGTCTACCATGGAATTGAAGTAGAAGATTACCCATTCAAAGAAAAGCCTGATGAAGAGAGCTACTTATTTAATATAGGCAGGATAACTCGAGACAAGGGACAGGACAAAGCAATAGAACTAGCAAAAAAAACAGGTTCTAAACTCATTATTGCTGGTTGTGTCCAGAACAAACCCCTAGACAAGGAGTTTTTTAAAGGCTTGAAAAATTCTCTCGACTTATTGATTGATACTAGTAAATATCCTGTTGATAAGGATTATTATGATAAGGTAATAAAGCCATTATTGGACTGCGACAAACAGATTATCTATATTGGAGAGATTAACAGAGAACAAAAAAAGCTATGGTATCGGCATGCAAGGGCAACTCTATTTCCCATACAATGGGAAGAACCATTCGGACTTGTATTGATAGAATCAATGGCATGCGGCACACCAATCATCGCATTTAAAAAAGGCTCTGTTCCGGAAATTGTAGTGGACGGGAAAACAGGTTTTGTGGTGGATTCTCTGAGTGCCATGATTCAGGAACTTGATCATATCAATAGTATTAATCCTAATGAATGTCGGAGACATGTACAGAGTCATTTCTCTATTAAGAATATGGCCTGTAAATATTCAGATTTGTATCAGCAAATAATCGACAAACATAAAGTTCTTTTATAAAAACAAATAATTTAAATAAGGTTATCTTATTCTAAGAATTATGCGGAGGTGGCACAGCGGCTACTGCGTCTGCCTGCAGAGCAGATTTTCGTGGGTTCGAGTCCCACCCTCCGCTTAATTTTAAAATGAAAGCATTATCCTTAAAACAACCATCGGCAGAATTAATTTTGCAGGACAGAAAAAAGATAGAGCTAAGAAAATGGAATACTAATCTTAGAGGGAAATTTTTGATACATGCTTCTAAAAATCCAGATGAGTCTGCAATGAAAAGATTTGGTTTTAAGGATTTACCTTGTGGCTATATTCTTGGGGAAGCAGAATTAGTCGACGTTAAAAATTATAAAGGAGATAAAGAAGAGTTTGAAAAAGATAAAGGTCTGCATCTTGCTACAGAAGACTGGTGGGAATTTGGATTTATACTTATGAATCCTAAAAGAATTGATAAAATACCTTACAGAGGGAATTTGGGTTTTTGGGAGTTTAAAAAATGAAATTAAAATCTATAAAAATTCTTGAGAATCAAAATATTCCTTATAGACTAATTAAGTTATCTGAGAAAGGAGTTTCATTTAATGATGTTATTAAATATGCTGAAAATGATATTAATCCAGATGAAATATGCAAAACTATTGTTGTAAAAGACAAAAAAGGAAATAAATATGCTTTTTTCTTGAAGGGAAGTGATAAGGTAGATTTTTTTAAGGCAAAAGAAATTATAGGGCAAAAAATAAGTATTGTGAGTTATGATGGTCTTGTTAGGGCAACAGGCACAGAGCCAGGGGCAATTTGCCCTTTATTATTAGACATGCCAATATATGTAGATAAACGAATTTTTGAGACAGAGAAGATAAACTTTGGTTCTGGAGACCACATATATGGATTAGAGATTAATTCTAAGGATTTAGACAAATTAATTAAATTTCAAATTTGTGATATATCCTAATCTTTTAAGATAAAAAATGAAAACATCCACTAAACATTTAACTATTAAAACAGATAAAAGAATTGATTTTATCAATATTACAAAAGAAGTTGAGGAAGTTGTTAGGGAATTTGGTGTTAGAGAAGGAATTGTTCTTATCAATCCAATGCATATTACTGCAAGTGTGTTCATTAATGATAATGAGGGAGGGTTATTGGTATTTTTCTTTTGTCGGTCTTGGGGAGTTATGAAGAAGATAATGTTAATAAGGTAACAGTCTATTTTGATCAGATTAAAAGAAAGTATATAGAGATAAAAAAATGTGTGGTTCTTCCAACAATTATACCACATACATCCAAACCTATCCAGAAGAGGGATGGGCTCCTAGTTTAACTACAGAAGCTATTAATGAAGAATGTGAGCCTTATACAAAATATGTGTGGGGATGGATTCCTCCACACACTATTGAAACACAAGATGCTTATGTTTTGCATTCCACTAATTTTAAGGAATTTATGTATTCCTATTATAATAAGATAGACGATTCATACAAATTCAACAGCTATAGAAATGCATGTAAATTTGAAGAAAATTCTTGTGACCTTGAATTTATCTCAAAAGAAGAATCAGAAAAAGGAGGACCATATTTTACAGTGTTAGAAAAAGTTAATTCTACAAATGAAATCTATTTCTCTGATTTAATAAATATCCCTTATGAAAGTGTAGAAAATGTTTATTGGACCCAAGACTCTCAAGAAGGAAATTATCCTCTAAAATTAAAACAAATTGAATTGCAAGAGGACAACAAACTTCTAATAGAGTTTGAGAATGCAGAATCTGTCATTTTAAAAGAACCTGGCATGATAAATAATCTTATTTTTCTTTTTTAAAAAGAAAAAATAAAAACATTACTCTGTGCCCCCCATCCCTTCATCTTTCGTTGTTTCCTGTCGGGGGCATTTTGAAATTTATCCCAATAATGTTTTTAAACTAAGATATCGCTAATCTTTTTATAGAATATTAATTATTCAAATTATTCAAATGAAAGACATATTGTTGATAAATCCTACATCATCCTCTGAGCAGAATCTTCCCCCTCCTCTCAGTCTTATCTACCTGGCAGGTTTTCTTGAAAAGCACAAATATAGTGTTAGTATCCTTGATTTAGTTATTGACCCCAAATCAGATGAAGAGATAATCAATCGTATAAAGGAGGTAAATCCAAAGAAAATTGGATTTTCATGCATGTCTCTTCATGTCCCTTTTATAAAA
Organism: archaeon BMS3Abin17; assembly: GCA_002897655.1. GTDB lineage: Archaea > Nanobdellota > Nanobdellia > Pacearchaeales > GW2011-AR1 > BMS3ABIN17. The sequence goes on along the minus strand of BDTJ01000020.1, from coordinate 6,455 downwards.
AGAATAACCAACAAGATAAAAGAAAATTTCAAAGTTCCTATAATCATTGGAGGAATTCATCCAACAGCTCTTCCAGAAAAGAGTGTGGAGGAAATGAAGGATGTTGATTTATTTGTCTTGGGAGAAGGAGAATTAACTTTATTAGAGATAATGCAGGACAAACCTTTAAAGAAGATTAAAGGGCTTGCATATAGAAGTAAGGGAATTAAAGTAAATCCAAAAAGAGATTATATCCCAAACCTGGATGATATACCTTTTCCTGCAAGACATTTAATAGATTTAAGAAAATACACTCTTGGATTAGACTGGGAAGGAAGAAAACCCGCAACAATAATGTTTACAAGTAGGGGATGCCCCTTTGACTGCATTTATTGTGCAAGCAAGGTCATGTGGACAAGAAAAATAAGATTTATGTCTGCAAAAAAGGTTTTAGAAGAGATAGATTATCTTATCAAGAAATATGGAGTAAGAGAAATATTGTTCTATGATGATCATTTTACATTTAATAGAGGAAGATTAAAAGAAATCTGCAATGAGCTAATAAAGAGAAAGTATGATTTAGCCTGGTGCTGTCTTTCAAGAGTTGATATTGTGGATTCTGATATGATTAGATTAATGAAAAGGGCAGGGTGCCACATGATTAGTTTTGGAGTGGAGAGTGGAAGTCAGACTATTCTTGATGCCATGCAAAAAAATGTAAAAGTAGAAAAGATATTGAATGCATTTAAAATATGCAGGGAGGTTGGAATGAATACAAAAGCCTCAATTATTTTTGGAGGCCCCAAAGAATCTTTTAGAACTGTTGAGGAGACGAAAAGGGTTCTTAAGAAAATACTTCCTGATTACTTATGGCTTTTTATCATGACTCCTTTGCCTGGAACAAAATTATATCAGTTGCACAAAGAAAGCGGGCTTGGCTCTGAAAATTGGGAAATGTATGATCAGACAACCTATAATGTCTTTTATGATACTGATTTAAATTATAAAGATTTGAGAAAGATTGTCTCAGATGCTTATAAGGGATATTATTTTAGCGTTGGGTATATGCTGTCACAAATCAGAAAGTTGAGTGTAAGAAAAATAAACACCGGACTTAAAATTATGAAATATATTGTCCCGGCTCTTAAATACTCAAAAAGTGGCAGAGAGAAAAAATAAGCCTTGATTCCTCAAAACCTTTAAATAATGAATTCTTAATAGATTTACATGCGGAGGTGGCACAGCGGCTACTGCGTCTGCCTGCAGAGCAGATTTTCGTGGGTTCGAGTCCCACCGCTTAATTTTAAAATGAAAGCACTATCATTAAAACAACCATGGGCAGAATTAATTTTGCAGGGAAGGAAAAAGATAGAGCTGAGAAAGTGGAATACTCATTTTAGAGGGAAATTTTTAATTCATGCATCTAAAAATCCAGATGAATCTGCAATGAAAAAATTTGGTTTTGATAATCTGCCTTATGGGTTTATAGTTGGAGAAGCAGAGCTGACTGATGTTATAGATTATAAAGAAGATAGGGAGCAATTTAAAAAAGATAAGGATTTACATCTTGCTACAGAAGACTGGTGGGAATTTGGATTTATACTTATGAATCCTAAAAGAATTGATAAAATACCTTACAGAGGGAATTTGGGTTTTTGGGAGTTTGAGAGATGAAAATCCACACAAAGCATCTGGCAATAAAGACTAATAATAGAATAGAATTTGTCAATATTACTGAAAAGGTTAGGGGGGTTGTTAAAGAGTCGGGAGTAAAAGAAGGAATTGTTCTTATCAATCCAATGCATATTACTGCAAGTGTGTTCATTAATGATAATGAGGGAGGTTTATTGCAGGATTTTAGAAAATGGCTTGAAGGTCTTGCTCCGATGGATGAGAAAATATGGAAACATAATCTTACCGGAGAAGATAATGCTTATGCTCATTTATGGAGGACAATTATGGGAAGAGAGACAACAGTTGCAATTACAGATGGTAAACTGGATTTTGGAACATGGGAAGCAATATTCTATGGGGAGTTTGACGGTCAAAGAAGTAAGAGAATTTTAGTGAAAGTGATTGGAGAATGATGTGTTATATGGTTTTGTAGTGTATATAAAAAGATTTATAAATATATCTGTAGTGTATAAATAATGGCGTTTATTGTTAAGAGCAAGGTTTATGGAAAGGATTATTATTATCTGAGGAAAAGCAAGAGAGAAGGGAATAAAGTCAAATCAATATGTCTGGGTTATCTTGGAAAAACACGAAAAGAGGCTGAAAAAAAAGCTAAAGTACTTCTTGAGAGGATTGAGAATAAAGGAATAGATCATAAGGAGGGAAAAAAAGAAGTTAGAGTATTAAAGCATGAGAAAATTTCAATAGAAGATCTTGCAAATTTTTGTAAGAGAAAAGGGTTTGTTTTTAGGAGTTCTGATATTTATGGAGGATTTGCTGGTTTTTGGGATTTTGGGCCTTTAGGTGTTGAATTATTTAATAACTTAAAAAATGATTGGTGGAATTTTTTTGTCCAACAAAAAGAAAACATGATTGGGATAGAATCAAGCATAATCTCTCATCCAAAAGTATGGGAGGCATCTGGGCATATAGATAATTTTAATGTTAATGATTATTTAGTGACTTGCTTGAAATGTAAAAAATCTACTAAAGTGGATAAACCTGATTTAGAGAAGATAAAATGTGATTGTGGAGGAGAATATGATTGGAGTAAAGCTCAGATGGTTGAACAAATGTTTAGAACAAGAGTAGGTTCTAATAAAGAAGAAGCATTTCTTAGAGGAGAAACTGCACAAGGAATATTTACTGATTTTAAATTAATTCAGCAGACATCCCGGATGCGATTGCCATTTGGAGTTGCACAAATTGGAAGGTGTTTTAGAAATGAAATTGCTCCTCGTGATTTTTTATTTAGAAGTAGAGAGTTTCATATTGGAGAGTTTGAATTCTTTATTCATCCAAAAGAAACAAAATGTAATTTGTTAGAAAAAAAACATTTGAATGTTAAATTTAGATTTTTAGATTCAGAAACCCAGAAAAAAGCCAGTGAAGAATTAAAAGAAGTTAAGATAAAAGAGCTTCTTGATAAAAATAAATTAGAAGAATGGCATGCTTATTGGCTTGCAGAGCAAATAATTTGGTTTAAGAATCTTGGTCTAAATGAAATCAAGATTAGAGAACATACTAAAGATGAATTGAGTCATTATTCTTCTGCAACATTTGATATTGATTATGAATATCCTTTTGGAAGCAAAGAAGTTGCAGGAAATGCTAACAGAGGACAGTTTGATTTAACTCAACATCAAAAAGCAAGTAAGGAAAGTATGGAGGTTTTTGATGAAAATACAAAAGAGAAGATTCTTCCCAGAGTAATTGAACCTACATTTGGTATTGAAAGGGTTTTCTTGGCTTTGTTGACAAAAACATATACAAAGAATCAAAAAGGGGAGGTTGTCCTGAGACTTCCTGCAAGACTTGCACCAATAAAAGCAGCTGTCTTCCCTATTGTTAAACAACTAGAGTTTGAGAAGATTGCAGAGCAAGTTGTTAATGATTTAAAAAAAGAGTGGAATGTTATCTATGATAAGTCTGGAAGTATTGGAAGAAGATATGCTAGAAATGATGAGATTGGGACCCCTTTTTGTATTACAATTGATGCTGATTCTCCTAGAAAAAAAGATGTAACAATTAGAGAAAGGGATTCTGGAGAGCAGGTAAGGGTTAAATTAGATAAATTAAAAGAAATTCTTAAAAAAGCCATTGAGGGAGAGGATATCCTGAAGCTGGGTAAATTGGTTAATACACGTAAAAAATAACTATATTTTTAAATTAGGTTTTATTTAATATATTATGGTTGATGATTGTATTCAACATAAATCAAAGATTTCCGAACATGCAAACAAAGATGTTTGCATGTTTTGCAAAATGGCTAGCGGGAAAATGGTTGTTAATAAAATCTATGAGAATGATAATTTTTTCTCAATATTTGATATAAATCCTATTGCAGATGGGCATTGCCTGGTTATATCTAAAAAACATTTTAATAATTTCTTAGATTTGCCAAATATCCTTGGTTCTGAATTAGTGGATTGCACTAAAAAAACAGTATTGAAAGTTTTAGATGAAAGAAAAGCAGAAGGATTTAATATTGTGAGCAATAATTTTGAAGCTGCAGGCCAGCTTGTTAATCATTTTCACATGCATATTCTGCCAAGAAAAAAAGGTGATAAAGTCAAGCTTGGTTAGGGTTTAATCTTAGCAACTTTCCATAATAAATTAAATTGTTTCTTGTATGTTTGTGATAGAATTTTGCTTCTTATTATTAATCCATATAAAGGCTCTCCAAAAATAATTATAGCTACAGTGTTTCCGTAAATAAAGGTAGAGGTAGGGTCAAAAAATTCTTTTGGAAGAAATTTGTATTTTGTAGTTTCTTTTGGCGCAGGCAGATAATTATCTCCTTCTCTGACTAAAACACGTTCTTTAAATTTATTTTTTTTCATTTGAATAAAGAATTGTTCTAAGATTATAGGGTCTGTTTCCATATATTTTCTTTCATCAACTCCAATAACTAGGCTTTCCCCACCTTTTTCAGATAAATTCTTTAATATATCTTTTTGAATAACTCTAATAACTTTTTTACCTGAATAAAGTTCTGCTTTTGTTTCTTCTTTTGGAGATTTTAAAAAACCCCCGAGTATCGGAAGAATTTTATTTAATTCCCCTAATTTTATCTTTTCTATTTCAATTAATTGGGAAGGGTCTGCTGCTTGGAAGGATTTTTTATTATCTTTAATTGTGGATGAAACTAATCCTTTTTCCTGTAATCTTTCTAATGTGTCATATACATATGGTCTGTATAATCCAGACCTCTCAGCAATTTGGGAGACAATTGATGGTCCTATTTTTAAGAGTGTTATGTAAACTTTAATCTCGTTTTCAGTTAGACCTATGTCCTTTAGTGCTTTATTTACATCCATAAATTAGTTAGTTTCTCTATATATTTAAGCTTTTCCAAAGTTGTCGTGGATTATACGACATAGATTTAAATATTGTATTAAGAGCATTTTGAGATGATAAGGTTAATCAGTAAATTAGGCAAACATGAGAAAGCATCGATTCATGAATTAGATAGGTTGCAAAAGCAAAAAAACTTACAGTTGGAGAGAGAAGAACAGGAAAAAGAGATAAGAAGAGATTATAAAAGCAAGATTAATAATCTTACCAGCAAAATTGTTGAAATACCTTTATATGCCCCTAAGTTCAATAAAGCTCCTGAATTAGAATTTGGTTTAACTAATATTGAACAATATGATAATCTGATTAAAGAGATTGATAATTGTATCCATTCAGGTAAAAATATCTCTAATTTATTGTGTTTAGGAGGGGGTTTGATAGCTACTGCAGGATTGCCTTCTATGATTCCCCTTATTGAGTTTTATTGTGGGGAGGTTTGTGAAACTGCCTTACCTATGTTAGCCGTAGTTGGAAGTGTTTCTGTTATGCTTATTGGAGGTGCAGGGATGGTTGTTTATAGCAGATTTGGCTATCTTAAGGATAAACTAATACAGAAGATAATTAAAAACCCAGAACTTTTAAATGAAGTTAATTCTAATTTCTTAGAACTTGAAGATAGAAGTTATAATTTTTTGAAAACAATTGATAGAAGAAAAAGAAAAAAATTTGACGGGGGGATAGCCCAAAGACTTTATAAAGAAGTTCCGGAGATTGAGAAATGTTTGAATGGAAATCTAGAATCTGCTAAGAAATACCATGAATTATATAATGAGTTTAATAAATTATAAAGATGTCTCTGAGGAGAATTTAACTCCCGACCTCCGCCTGTCTCAAATCAGAGATTTGTGAATAAATCAAAATTCAGACGAATTTCAATTTCATGAGAGCGGCGCTCTAACGCTGAGCTACAGAGACAAAATTAAAAGAAATGTCTGGTTTAAAAATACTTTGATAACTCTTAAAAACTCCTCTTTCTTAGGATGATTATGGCAATAAATGAGAGTTTGATATATCAAATTCCTTCTGAATTAATTGCAAGGGCATCCACTTTGATAACTATCTTAGAGGCTCTTGGAGGGGTTATTATTTTCTATATAATATTCAGCATAATTAACACAATAATGAACAGAAAGAAGAACAGGAAAATGGACAAAATCATATATAATCTAGAAGAAATAAAGCAAATATTAACTAAAAAGAAATCTCCATCTTTGAAGATGGAGTAATGAATCTCCACTAACCATTTATTCTAGAAAATATTGATTATAAGAGCCGAGATACTCGGCTCCATGAATGTTTCAATTAGTTGGAACTTTCTAGAATAAATAAATGTTTGCATTTGCTTAGCGAATGCTCTGGAGGAAAAATGGAACAGCAATTAATGATAAACCAGTACAAGAAAACTAATCACAGCGTCGGAGTTGTGATGTTGCATCTTGAGTGGT
>BDTJ01000019.1 GCA_002897655.1 archaeon BMS3Abin17 | reverse complement strand
GTGAGATTGGAAAATCTCCTTATACTGGAAACTTGTTAAGAAATTTTAATACTTATTTATCAATTTGTAAATTATCTTATGGTGGTCAATCTGTAATGGGTGAATCTTGGGAAATAAGAGGATTAAAAAATAATAATTGTATTGTTTTTTATAGTAAGCCCGATATGAAAAATAATGATTGTTATAATTATGGTGATTGTGATGGCGGTATGGAAATAAGTTATAAAAATTATATTTGTAAGTTGCCCTATGAGTTTTATAGCAAAGCAGAGAGAATTGAATGGGAAAAGTTATTTAATAGTGAATATTGTAAGAATGAATAATCAAATTATTCCTAATTTTAAAAGTTCTTCCTTATATTTCTCACTTCTTTTAAAGATTAACTTGGCATATTTTTTAGAAGAGATGTCATCAAATTTTGTCTTTAATATTTTTGCTATGTCTTTTTCTTTTTCACTTGCATAGTCACAAAAAGTATTAACTCCCAACTTTTCTTTAAATTTTTTCTCTAAAGATAATATTTTATCTTTTTCTTTCTTATATAAATCTAATATTAAAATATTAAGACTTGATTTTAAGATAAAATCTTTTATGCTTGCTTTGTCTGCTTCATTTAATCTTATTGCTCTTATATCTGCAACTGAGGCAAGTTCCTTTAAAAAATCATTAGTAAAAGAACTTTCTTTAACAAAGACATGTTTAAGCTCAGCCATATTAATTTTATAGATTAAAAAATCATATTTTAGAGGGTTCTCTTTATTTTTCCAGTTTCGATACATAATTTTATGTCCTGTAGAATTTATCTTAATAAGATTATTTTTCCATTCTTCATTTGAATAAATAATAATTCCTTCTTGGATATGGCTTGTCAAAACATCAATCTCTCTTAATTCTTTTGGAAGAAGATTTCTTTCAGGGATTATAAAGAAGTTCGCCCCAAGTCTAACAAAGCCCAAATCAGAGAATAATTCAGGATATAACCTACTTGAACGAGCATCTTTTGGAATTGTTGGACCCCCCGCAGGATAGCAAAATACAGAAATAAATTGCTCATTTGGAAGTATTTTTTCAACTTCTTTAATTGAAATATAATTATTTTTAATAAGATTAACTAAAAGCTCTGTAGAATCATAACGATTTAGTTTTTCTTTATTAGATTTTTTAACCTCCTCTTTAATTTCATTTGAATAAGTTTGGACAGTTTTTTGTGTATCTTGTTTAATGACCTTTCTTAGTTCCTCCTTACTATCTAATGAAATATTTACAGGTTTATTTTCATTTACAACTACTCTTATAACTTCCAGTATAAAACCTAAAAGAAAAAACAGGGGTAATAAATATTTTAGTATTTCATTTTTTATTAAATTTGGGAAAAAGGATAAACAACTTGTTATTGCGGAGATAAGAGCTAATACTATTGCTAATCCATATTTGTTTATAATTGATTTAAATCTCATAATTAAACTATGAAATCCTTGTATTTATAATTTAGGTTGCTAAGCCAAGAAGAGATCCCACAACAAAATTAGTAAGAGAAATCAATATAATAATAAAAATTAATTCTTTTTGGTTTATTAATAAAGTTTTTTTATTTTTCGGACAATAGAAATTATTGGGGGGATTTTTATCTTCATTCTTACTTACTTTCTCCAACAATTTTTTCATAATTATTTTTCATCTTAATCACCACCACATATCCGTATTTATCATATATTTTCTACTTTCTCCTCGTTTACCTTTTTCTCTTTTAATTGCTTTTTTCTTTTCAGCTTCAATTAAAAGTCCTTCACTTGTCATTTGAACAAGATATTTTTTTGCAGTAACATAAGCAAGACCTGTTATTTTAGCAAGAGCATTAGGTGTTAAAGGAAAGTCTTCTTTAAATAAAGTGTTTAGTATCAGCTTCTCAACTGCATTAAGGGGTTTTCTTTTTACCATTATTTCTTTTTTATTAACCTTATAATTAGGTTTTCTTTTTTTAATTCGTTCCATGTTTCTTCAGTTGGATTTATTATAACTTCAAACTTAGAGTCTTTAGTTATTTTTTTTAAAAGACAAATATCCTTTGGTAATCTCAATGATTTCTGTCCAGTAAATTTATCTTGAAAAATATTTTTTTCTATTATTCTTTCTTTCTTTCCATTAGAAAATAGTTCTCTTGCTTCTTCAAATCTTGGTTTACTCTCTTTTTTTACCATCTTTTTGTCTTTGTATATATTTATTATCATATATTTATAGTATTTAGTATTTATAAATCTTACGGATTATAATAGATACGCAATACTATCCAAATATAAGAAATAATAAAGTTTAAATACCCTATTATCTATGTATAGATACAACATACTACGAATGTATAGTTAAGGAATTAAGTTATGGGCTTGATTACCGACGACAAGTTAGTTTATGGGGCTAACCCGACGACAAATAGGTTATGGGACTATTTGTTAAGTAAAAGAAAGGCAACTAAGTTACGGGATTAGTTGCCTTTAATTCTCATAAAATAAACTAAGGAGAAAAACAAATGGCACTACCAAAACACAAAACACTGATTGAAATAGAAAGAACAACAACACAAAAACTTCAATTAATGAAGCTATGCAAAAGAGAAAGTTATGACGAAGTGATTAATCGTCTTTTAGAAAAGGAGGTGAGATATTAAATGGCAAAGATAACTAAAAAAGATAAAATGGTTGTAGAATGTGATGGAAAGTTTGTTAAAAATTATGATTTTGCTTATGAGCAAAATGAGAAGAAACGAAAAAGAGAAGAAAGAATTGAAAGATTAAGTGAAGAAAAACCTGACGAAGTCCAGACTTGTCTTGCAACAAACAGAACAACAAATCATCGTCTTGTTCATTTAACTTTAACTAATGAAAAAAGAATGTTTTGGGTTCTTCTTTCTGAGTTAGCAGAAATGTTTAATGAAGAATTAAAACCAACAAACGGGAGACCAAAAGCTCTTCTTTCTGATTTGATTTTTGCTTCGGCATTGAAACTCTATACTAATTCATCTGGAAGAATTTTAGAATCAGATTTAAAACTTTTTGAAAGTCATGGATTAATAAAGAAAGTGCCAAAAGCAAACACTATAAACGATTTTCTAAATTGCGAAGCAAC
>BDTJ01000018.1 GCA_002897655.1 archaeon BMS3Abin17 | reverse complement strand
TAACAAAATTAAAAATTTTGAACCTCCCATTTACAGGGAGCAAGAGTAAAGTAAATGACAGGTAACAAAATTAAAAATTTTGAACCTCCCATTTACAGGGAGCAAGAGTAAAGTAAATGACAGGTAAATATGACGCAGAAGACATAAAAGTTCTTGAAGGGCTTGAAGGAGTCAGGAAAAGACCAGCAATGTATATTGGCTCTACTGGCAAGGATGGCTTGCACCATTTGATTTATGAAGCAGTTGACAATTCTGTAGATGAGGCACTTGCAGGATATTGCAAGATAATCAAGGTAACACTAAATAAAGATGGTTCTGCCACAATTGAGGATGATGGAAGAGGTATTCCTGTAGATATCCACCCTAAGTTTAAGATACCAGCTGTTCAGGTTGCTCTGACAAAATTGCATGCAGGCGGAAAATTTGATAAAAAATCATATATGATTTCAGGTGGGCTTCATGGTGTAGGAATTTCTGTTGTAAATGCTTTATCAAAAAAATTAATAATTGAGATAAAAAGAGATGGCAAGGTTTACAAGCAAGATTACTCCAAAGGTCTTGTTAAAAGTAAATTAAGTGTTGCTGGAAAATATAACAATGGGGGCAGTGGCACAAAGGTTACATTTTGGCCTGATGGAGATATTTTTTCTGTTCTTAATTTTGATTATAAATTCTTAGAAACAAGATTTAGAGAGATTGCCTTTTTAAATGCCGGCCTAAAAATTATATTAATTGATGAGATTAAAAATAAAAAAGAAGAATTCTTTTATTCTGGAGGATTAATGGAGTTTGTAAGGTGGGTTAATAAGTCTAAGGATGTTTTGCACAAACCAATTTATTTTAAGAGAGAGATGGATAATAATATAATAGATGTTTCTATCCAGTATAATTCTGGATATCAGGAGAATATTTTTGGTTTTGTAAATACAATAAATACTGTTGAAGGTGGAACTCATGTTTCTGGATTTAAGACTGCTTTAACAAGAGTTATTAATGATTATGCAAGAAAAAAAGGATTGCTTAAAAATGGGGCTCTTTCAGGAGATGATGTAAGGGAGGGCTTGACTGTAATCATCAGCCTGAAGATTCCTAATCCTCAATTTGAAGGACAGACAAAAACAAAATTAGGAAATTCAGAGATAAAAGGACAGGTTGATTCTGTTGTTACTTCTGCTTTAACAGAATTTTTTGAGGAAAATCCAACTATTGCAAGAAAGATAACTTCAAAGGCAATGGATGCTGCTAAAGCCAGATTAGCCGCTAAAAAAGCAAAAGATTTAGTCAGGAGAAAGGGGGCATTTTCTTTAGGAGGCTTGCCTGGAAAACTTGCTGATTGCTCAAATAAAAAATCAGATAATACAGAGCTTTATCTTGTTGAGGGAGAATCCGCCGGAGGTAGTGCAAAAATGGCAAGAAGCAAAGAAAACCAAGCAATACTTCCGCTAAAAGGTAAAATATTGAATGTTGAAAAAGCAAGTCCTGTAAAAGCTCTCTCTAGTGAAGAAATAGCTAATATGATTACTGCTATTGGGACAGGTGTTGGAGAGCAGTTTAATCTTGATAGATTAAGATACAAGAGAGTGATAATCATGACTGATGCAGATGTTGATGGAGAGCATATTAAAACACTTCTTTTGACATTCTTTTTCAGATTTATGCCACAGTTAATTGAGAATGGAAATATCTATGTTGCCCTGCCCCCATTATACAGACTAAGAAAAAGAGGAGACCATTATGTTTATTCTGATGAAGAACTTAAGAAAATAGTTGAAAAGCTTGGTGGAGGTGATGTTACAAGATTTAAAGGGTTAGGGGAAATGAGCTCTAACCAGTTATGGGACACCACAATGAATCCAAAATCAAGGAGAATCAAGAAAATATTTATTGAGGATGCTGTTGAAGCTGACAGGACATTTACAATGCTGATGGGAGATGATGTTCAGGCTCGTAAAGAGTTTATTTCAGAAAACGCAAAGGAGGCCCAGCTGGATGTTTAAAGATGGTTAAAGCAATATTTTTTGATTGGATGAGGACATTAGCAAATATAGGGGAATTAGTTCCTTTAAACCATATTCTTAATAAGGATGAAAGCAAGAATCTTTTAACAAATCCAATTGAGAACTTGAACATTTCTGAAGAAAAGAAAAGAGAAATTAGAAAAGTATTAAGTGATGTTAAAGATATAAGATTGTATCCTGATAGCGAAGAAGTTATTTCTTTGCTTAAGTCCAATTATCATTTAGCTATAGTTTCTAATATGTATCCAATTACGAATGATTTCGTGAGAAAATTTTTCCAATCTTTTCTAAATAAGTTTGATGTTGTTTCTCTTTCTATAGAGACTGGTTTCAGCAAGCCAGATAAGAATTTCCTTTTATATACTTTAAATAATCTTAACAAAATCAAAGGAACAAATATAAAACCTAATGAAGTTTTAGTCATAGGAGATAGTGAAACTCATGATATAAAACCTGCCTTGGAAGCAGGTATGAAAGCTAAAATAATTAATAGGGAAAATGAAAATTTAAAAGATATTTTAGGGGATTTAATTTAAAGATGGCACTTGAAAATTCACTTAAAGAGATAAAAGAATTTATTTTGAATAAGTATAAATCTAATTTAGCAGGACTTTTAGTTTTAGGTTCTGCAAATACAGGAAATTTCAAAGAAGGAGAATCTGATATAAATACTATGATTTTTGTTAAAGAGCAAAATAATCTTAATTATGAAGAAGAATTAAATAATTTGACAAGAGAATTATCTAAATATAGATTTCAATCACAATATTTTCATAGTTTAGATAGTATAAAAGAATATATCCAAAAGAGAAAGAGTTTTTCTACTTATCTTGTCATAACAAGTGAAGATGGTTCAAAAACATTATATTCAACTCCTGAATTTGAAAAGATAAGACAATTGTTTAAAGAAAATCCTTTGACTAAAACTGAACTTGTAGAACATATTAATGAGAAAGATAAATTTGAGCTTGATGGTTATATGTCAGGAGAATCTGAAGAAAAGTATAAAGACAGAGCATACAGAACAACACAAAATCTTTTATTTCATTTAAGAAGAAAAGCTCAGGTTATTAATTATCTTAAAACAGGAAATTTGATATTTGATTTTGATAAGTGTTTGAGCAATATTGATTTAACTAGTGTGGAGAGAAAAGAATTAGAAGGATTATATAGAATGTATGAAGATAGAACTTCTTTATCAAAAGAACAGACTGCTGAATATTTTGGTATAGCCAAAGAATTAACAAATAAAATAAATAATATGTAAGATGGCAAAGAAAAAACCTAAAAAAATAAAGAAGATAACAAATATTTTAATAATTGCTATCATTGTACTTGCAGTTATCTTTCTAATCTCTTTAATTAAAATCTCTGTGACTGCAAATGCAATAAAAGAACAAAAGATTGAAAAACAAAAAGAAATGGAAGTGGAAAAAGAATGGCTAATGGATAATTGCGAGTGTATTGCAAGAGACATTATAAGATGTATGGATGGGTTTGAATTTATTGACGATCTTTGTAGAAACACCACATTAAATACATATTCTCTACGTTTATTATCATGCTCTAAATATGATTGTACAGGAGAAATTCGCGAATTAACTAAGGAGTATTACTGGGATTAAAATGGCAACATTTGATGATTTTCAAAAATTAGATATAAGAGTGGGAAAGATTATAGAAGTAGAAGACTTTCCAGAATCTAAAAATCCATCATATAAGTTAAAAGTTGATTTTGGAGATGAAATCGGGATTAAAAAATCCTGTGCCCAATTAGTTAATAACTATATCCAAGACGAGTTAAAGGATAAACTTGTATTGGGGATTGTTAATTTCCCCCCAAGACAAATTGGTCCTGCAATATCTGAAGTATTGGTATTGGGAGTTCCAGATGATAATGATAACTGCATATTAATTAAACCAGATAAAAATGTTGAAATAGGAGCAAAGCTATACTAACATGGAAATAAATGAAGAAGTTAAAAAAATGATTGAAGAAAACCCAGTAGCATTAGCTACAATTAAAGATGGAAATCCTTATGTTATTACTGTGGCTTTTGTTAAAGTTAAAGATGATAAAATTGTTATTACGAATAATTATATGACAAATACTATTAATAATATAAAAGATAATCCGAATGTTAGTTTGGCTGTTTGGAATAAAGACTGGAAAGGTTATCAAATTAATGGTAAAGCAGAATATTTTGAAGAAGGAGAGTGGCATGATTTTGTTAAGGCAATTGAGGAAAATAAAGACGAGGCATGCAGAGGAGCAATAGTTGTTGAAGTAAATAAAATAAAGAGGTTGGCTTGAGATGATACAAGAATGCAGTTATTGTAAGGAAGATAATCAATTGATAAAACAATACAACTATTGGAGAGTATCTTTACATCCTAATCAATGTTATTTGGGAAGATGCAGGATTGTTTTAAACAGACATTTAGAGGATTTAACTGAAATTAATGATGATGAACAAAAAGAATTATTTAGTATAATGAAAAATCTTAGGCAAGTAATTATTGATTTATTTGGAGCAAATTTGTTTAATTACACTAGTGCAGGAAATGTAACAAGGCATTTACATCTACACTTCATTCCCAGATACAATCATGAGGTTGAGTTTGAAAGTCAAAGATTTAAAGATGAGAATTGGGGGAGAAACCACGCCCCTTATCCCAAAGATTTTAGATTTCCTGAAGCTATATTAACTGCAATTAAACAAAAGATAAGTTCACAATTATAAAAATGCCAAAAAAATCAAAACTATCAACACCAGAATGGATTAAAGAAGGATATGACTCTCCAGAAGCATATAGCAAAGCTAAAGGTATGGGTGGAAAGAAAAAGAAAGAAGGAAAAACTTTCAAAGTGAGAAAATGTCCAGAATGTGGAAGTGATGAAGTGGAGATTGTTCTTGGTGGTGAAGAAGGAAAAGGAAGCAAAGGCTGGACTTGTAAGAAATGCAAATGGAATGGAAAAGATGTAAAAGAGGAAGAGCTGACAGAGGGCGAATTCATGAAATATTTAGATGATAAAGGAGAGGATGTGAGTTGAGATGAAAGAATTTGATTATTACATTTATATAGATTATTCAGAGAATTATCTGGGATATCTGATAATTGAAAATAAAAGAATAAGGGAGTTTCTTCCTATGATTTCTAAATTTGCTTACTATAGAAAATTAAAACATAAAAAAGCTTATATTAATTCTATAAGAAAACTTGTAGATAAAAATAAAATTTGTTCGCGTTTGTGCAGATTAAAAATTAGAAAGACAGAATCAACTCCTGAAATTTATTCAGATATCTTAGAGTTCTTTAAAAAAAATGATAATCGCTTAATGTTTATCTCTGTTGATAATAAACAATTCATAAATTTTAGAAAATTAGTAAATATAATTGATGGTAAAAATATAAAAGTAATCAAAGAAAGTGAATTAAAAAAACACACCCCAGAATATAAAATAAGTTTAGTTTTGGATACTTTATTAAATCTTGCAAGATTAAAAAATGATAAATTTTAAGGCAAATAATTATAGGGTAAGAAGGTCCGTCAATCCTACTAACCGCCTCAAGGACGGGATTCGTCAGGTCCTATTCCCCTATAAGATAATAATGGACAACCAATATATAAGCTTTTTGGTGGAGGATGTGAGTTGAGATGACAAGCGATGAAATAGATGTGCTGGAATTTAGTTTAAATAATAACGAGATAGATGAATTAACAAATGGTTTAAATGAATTAAAACAAACCGGAAAACCAATTCATTTTGATGTAGATGGAGATAATCAACTGATAATCCATAAGGAGGGGAGCGAATAAAATGAGAATAATATTAACAAGGCATGGAGAAACTGAAGAGAATATGGAAGGAAGATTTATGGGGCATCTTCCAGGAACACTCTCTAAGAAAGGTATAGAACAAGCAAAGAAACTTGCATTAAGATTAAAAGATGAAAAAATAGATAAAATTTTTTCTAGTGATCTGGCAAGAGCAGCAGATACTGCTAAAGAAATCGCTAAATATCACAAAAATATTCCTATTGAATTTACCCAAGAGATTAGAGAAAGATTTTTAGGAGAAATTCAAGGAGTAAGAAAAGTTGATTTAGGACTAAATCCAAATGAACTTGTTGCTGGAAAAATAGAATCAAAAGAAGGAGAACTCCAAGAAGCCCTATTTAATAGGGCTAAAAAATTTATTGATAAGATTATTAATGAATTTGATGAAGAAACAGTGTTAATTGTTGCTCACAATGGAATTAATCTAGCATTAACTACAAATATCTTGAAAAAAACATTTGAAGATTATATGAAAGCTACACCTCAGCTTAATTGTGCAGTTAGTATTTTTGAGATTGATAGAGATAAGAATCATAAAATACACTTATTTAATTGTATTAAACATTTAGAAGAAATAAAATGACTGACGAAAAACAAGAAAAACCAAATGAAGTTAATGTGGAAGAGCAGGAAAAAGGAGTAATTAAGACAGAAGTATCTGAAGAGATGAAGAAAGCATATCTGGATTATGCTATGAGTGTTATAGTTTCAAGAGCAATTCCTGCTATTGAGGATGGGTTAAAGCCTGTTCAGAGAAGAATTCTCTATGCTATGAATCAAATGGGGCTTAAACCAGGATCTTCTACAAGAAAAAGTGCAAAGGTTGTTGGTAAGGTTATTGGTGATTATCATCCTCATGGCGATACTGCAGTTTATGATGCAATGGTCAGGATGGCTCAGGATTTTTCTTTAAGATATCCTCTTGTTTTTGGACAAGGTAATTTTGGCTGTTTCACAGCAGATACTAAGGTTAAACTTGTAGATGGCAGAGATTTATCTTTTATAGAATTAGTAAGAGAACATAAACAAGGAAAAAGAAACTTTACGTTTACTGTTGATAAGGATGGTTTAATAAGAATTTCTGAGGTAAAAAATCCAAGAAAAACAAAAGAAAATGCTGAGATTATGAAAGTTATTTTGGATAATGGTGAAGAAATAAAGTGTACGTTGAATCATAAATTTATGCTGAAGGATGGAAGTTATAAAGAAGCTAAAGATTTAATGTCAAGAGATTCATTGATGCCCACTTACTTTAGACTTTCTGCAAAAGATGATGACCCAAATGCTGTTGGATATACCATGATTTTTCAACCAAAATCAGATTCTTGGAATTTTGTGCATATTCTTTCAGATGAATGGAATTTAAGGAATAATATATATCAGAAGCCTGCAGGAAAGATAAGGCATCATATTAATTTTAACAAATTGAATAATAACCCAGATAATATAAGAAGAATGCACTGGAAAGAACATTGGAAAACACACTATAATTTTACTTCTATGAAACATAAGAATGATGCAGAATATAGGGAGAAGTTATCTAAAGGAAGAGAAAAATATTGGAGTGATAAGAAAAATAGAGAAGCTTACTCAAAAAGAATGACTGAAAGAAATTTAAAAAATTGGAAGAAGAAGGATTATAGGGAAAAAATGATTCTTACATTAAGTGAGGTCTATAAGAGATATTTAAAAGAACATCCAGAAAGGATAGAAGAATTTAGAAAAACCGCATCAATAACTATGAAAAGATTATGGGGAATTCCAGAATATAAGCAACTATTCCATGAAAAAATAGTAGCAAGCAATAAAAAAAGACAAACTAATCTAACTGGGAAGAAAAAATTTCTTAGAATATGTCAATATTTGAGAGATAATAATATAATCTTAAATAAGGAAAACTATGAAAGAATAAGAAGAGATATATTTGAAATAAAAAGTTTCACAGGTTGGGATTTAGGAATTAAAAAATATTGTAATAATGATGTAAATTTGTTGTTGTGTGAAATAAATGGAAATCATAAAGTTGTTAGAATAGAGTTTTTGAAGGAATTTGCTGATGTTTATGATTTAACTATAGACAAAACACATAATTTTGCTTTGGCTTCTGGAATCTTTGTTCACAATTCAATTGATGGGGACTCTGCAGCTGCCTACAGATATACAGAAGCAAAACTAATGCAGATATCTTCTGAATTGTTACAGGATATTGATAAAGAAACAGTAAAGTTTGTTCCTAATTTTGATAACTCTCTTAAAGAACCAGAATTACTTCCTGGAAAACTCCCTGCTTTAATGCTTAATGGTGCTACTGGCATTGCTGTTGGAATGGCAACCAATATCCCTCCACATAATTTGACAGAAGTTTGCGATGCAATTACCTCTTATATCAAAAAACCAGAGATAACAATTGAGCAACTTGCTGAGATTGTTAAGGGACCTGATTTTCCTACAGGAGGAAGTGTTCAGGGAGACATGAAAGAATTGTATAAAACTGGAAGAGGAAGATTGATTATGAGGGGGAAAACAGCAACAGAGACAATAAGAAACAGAGAAATTATTGTTATTACAGAAATTCCATATATGCTGAATAAATCAATCTTAATTACGCAAATTGCTAATTTAATTCAGGCTAAAAGAATCAAGAATGTCTCTGATTTAAGGGATGAATCTTCAAAAGGCAAGATAAGAATTGTTCTTGAACTGAAAAGAGGGACTAATTCTAAATTTGTGATTAACTCGTTATATAAATATACTCGTCTTCAGGATAGTTTTAATGTTAATTTTTTAGCGCTTGTTGGGGGACAGCCAAAAATTCTTAATTTAAAGGATGTGGTGGAGGAGTATGTCAAGTACAGAAAGATAGTTATTACAAACAGGACAAAATATGAGCTTAAGAAAGCAAAAGACAGGCAGGAAATTGTTGAGGGTCTTTTAATTGCTCTGAAAAATATTGATGCTGTTATTGATTTAATCAAAAAATCAAAATCAACAACAGAAGCTCTGGAGGGATTAACCAGAAAGTTTAAATTAACTAAAAAACAGGCTCAGGCTGTTTTAGAGACAAAACTTCAGCAATTAACTTCTATGGAGCATGATAAGCTTAAGAAAGAATCTAAGGATTTGAAAGAAAAAATAGCTGAACTTGAGAAAATTCTTGGAGATATTAAAGAAGTTTTAAAGATAATTGTCAGGGAAATTAATGAGTTAAAAAATAAGTATGGTGATAACAGGAGAACACAAGTGTTACAGAGAATCGCTGAAATATCTGAGAAAGACCTTGTTCAGAAAAGAGAGGTTGTGATTACAATAACTGATAAGGGATATTGCAAGAGAATGGATATTCAGACTTATAAAGAGCAGAAAAGAGGTGGCAAGGGAGTTATTGGAAGCGGATTAACAACAGGGGATTTTGTAAAGCAGTTAATTACCTGTTCAACACATGATTATTTGATGTTTTTTACAACAAGGGGAAGAGTCTTGTGGCTAAAAGCTTATGAAATTCCAAGAGCAGAGAGATATGGAAAGGGAAAAGCAATGATTAACCTGCTTAGCTTAAAGGATGAGAGTGTTACTAATGTTATATCTGTTAAGAATTTTGAAGACGATTTGTTCATGGCAACTAAAAAAGGTATTGTGAAGAAAATATCTCTAAGCCATTTTTCAAAGCCAAGAGCTTCTGGAGTAAAAGCAATTAATCTTCCTTCTGATAATTCTGATAGTTTAATTGGAGTTGAGATTGTCAAAAAATCACAAGAGGTTTCGTTATCTACTAAAAAAGGGATTGCAATTAGGTTTAATAGTGATGATGTTAGGGGCATGGGAAGGGCAAGTTACGGAGTTGCAGGAATAAAGTTGAATAAAGATGATGAAGTTGTGAGTATGGATATTCTTTCAACACAGGCAATTATGACTATTACTAAGAAAGGATATGGAAAAAGAACTGCTGTTAAAGACTATAGAAAAACAGCAAGAGCGGGAAAGGGCGTTATAAATTTAAAAGTTACTGAAAAAACAGGAGGGGTTGTAACAACTGTTACAGTAGATAATGATGACAGCATAATAATAACAACTGCAAAGGGAATTGTTATAAGAACTTCTTTGAAAAACATAAGGGTTATGGGAAGAGCTGCCCAGGGAGTAAGGATTGTTAAGCTTCAGCAAGGAGATTATGTTACAGATTTAGTCAAGGTCCATGATGCTAATGGGAATGGATTAGAATAATTCTTTTTGCTCTTCTCTTTCAGGTTGTTTGTTTCCAAATGCAGGGCACATATCTTTATACAGAAAATATCTTTCTTTATTCTTAGGATATTTTCTGTCCAGAACAATCTGAAAACGCTGGACAGATTGTTCTGTATTCACACCAGTCGCATAATCTTGTTTTGTTATATGGAAATATTTTTTCTGATTCTATTTTTTTTATAGACTCAATTGTTTCTTTCTTGAGATTTTCTAATTGTTCATTTGTTCTCTTTGAGCAGATTCTTTTGTCATGTGCTAAAAAATGCCAGATAAGACAGACTTCTTTATCCTGTCCAAATAAATTTTTTATTGCAATTGAGTATAATGCTAATTGCCTGTCATTGTCTATTTTTTCCTGCTGCGGGAGGTTATTAGCTGTTTTGTAATCATGAATCTCATATTCTTTTGTTTGCAGATTATAAGATAATCTGTCAATAAACCCCTGAATCTTGTATTCTCCATCCTTATCTAAATCAAGAACAATTCTTTTTTCAATCTCTAATGTATTCTCATCAAATGGCTTGTGCTTTAAGTAATAATTAACAAGAAACTCAACTCCTTTATTGAAGTAATCTTTTTCTGTCAGATTTTTTCTTACAATAACAATATCTGGAAGATAATGCTCTTCCCATTGATTTGAATAGTAAGCAATAACATCCTCAATTGAAGGTATTTTTTTATTCATTACCTGAATATATAACCACTCCAAGGCTCTGTGGACCATGTTTCCCAGGTGCAATTCAATGCTTTTTTCAATGTCAGGAACAATCTTCTCAATATACCTGAATTTGAATTTTAAAGGACACTGCTCAAATGTGCTGATTTTTGAATGAGAATACATTGCCATGAATTAGAAAAAAGAAAGAGGGGTTATAAAGTTTATTGAGATTAATATATATCTGAGGGTAGGAACTTGGAGTTTAATTAATCTTTTTTGTAGAATGTAAGAGATAAAATGTTCTCTTTTGTTTCCTCAAAATAATGTGAAGCTTTTAAGGGAGCATGTACCCTTAAGATTAAACCTAAATGTTTTGTATCAAAAACCTCTCTATTTGTAAATATATACTCCGGACCAACTCTTTGATTAGTGAAACTACCTCTTTCTGGTTCATCTAAACTTTTAAGTTTTGGAGCCTCAGCAAGTCTTAAATTATGTGCTAATTCTTGATAAAATTTCCAATCATAATCTATCTCAATCTTTACTTCTGGATTATCAATGGTTCCTCTGCTTGAAATATTAAAAGGTAAATATCTTTTATATTTTTGAATTCTTTTAAAGGGACATTCTCCTTCGAGTTTCATAATTTTTAATCATATTCTTTCTTTTTAAGAATTGTTGTGATAGAGTTATTCCTTAACATCTCTTGCTAAAAATCCCCACCAAGGATTTCTAACATTGATTATTTCACCTGTTTTTGCATTAATCTGTGCTTTTACCTTTTCTCTTACTGGAATTAAATAAAATAATCTTGCTTTCTTTTCTCCCTGAATCTGGTAGATTCCATTATTGTCTAATTCAATTGTCTGGTTTTCAAGTTTTCCTCCTATTTTATCTGAAACTTTATTTGGAAGAACTCTTATCATTCTTGTTTTGTTTCCCTTGAAAACCCCTGTTAAGATTCCATCTTCATCTTTGTAAAGTGTTACTTTTGTTGTCATATTTACTCCTTTAACTTGTACAATTAAATTCCCTGATTTACCTGCATAAACAGTCATCTTATCTCCATCTATTAATTCACATTTTACTGTTGAGCCAGTACAATTACATCCTTCAGGACATTCACCATTTTGATAATAATCTCCTAGCTTCTTCTTAGGTTTATAAGATTTAGATTCTTCAGGCTTTTCATCCTCTTTTGTTTCATTGCTGTTTTCATTATTTTCTTCTGTTTTATTAATATTCTCCCCGCTACAGACTTGATTCTCATTAAGTTTATCCTCTGTAGTCCCACAATCATTAGAATCAGCACAATCCCTATATTTAATCTTGTTTCTGCATTCTGTCCAGTTACCGCATGTCCAGTTTTCTGTGCAGGTTGTGCAGGCACCCACCTCACAAGAACGAGAACAGGTGTATGTCTCTGACTCATTAACATCACCATTACAATAATATTCTGTTAGATCATTGCCATCACAAACATCAGTAAAAGTATAATTTGTGGTTGTAACTGTTCCCTTTATAGTATAGTTTTTCCCACTGTCTGAATCAGCACATCCAGCTATCGCCAAATTAATCAGGAAAATTCCTATTAAGACAAAAAATAATCCAAATACTAGACCTCTTTTCATATATCAATAATATAAAGAGATATTTATAAAATTATTGGATAATCTCACCCCAGCCGATTAATCTCCAGTGCTTGTTTATGTTTCTTGCAATTCCCAGATTATCTCCTTTTAGGGCTATTACTGGAATATTAAGAGATAATTCAACTTCATTGTTATTTATTTTTTCAACTGTTCCAACTGTGATGGTTGTGTTAACACTGAGCATTAAAATTTCTTTTGTCTTTAGTGGCTCAACTTCTTTCTTTTCTGTTATACCTAAAACCTCTTTGAATAATTCTGCCTTTATCATAATATTGTTACTTATCTCAGGAAGAATTCCTTTTGTTGAGACAAGACATCCTGTTAAAGAGTCTGCTTTTGCTAAGACAGGGTCAAGGTTTGTCTCTATTGAGATACTTGCTCCTGGAAAAACCTCTTTTACTGATTTGTTTCCTTTATGTAGGGAAAGAATCTTTGTTGTAAGAGTTTGGTAGGTTTTTTGATGTGATTTTTCAACAATTAAACCTGGTTTTATATCAATTTCATCACCAACTTTTAGTTTTCCTTGTTTAAGAATTCCGCCTAAAACCCCTCCCCTTAATTTTTCTATTTTTGTTCCCGGCTTGTTAATATCAAAGCTTCTCGCAACTAAAAAACACGGGATTTTATCAATTTCTTTTTTTGGCACTTCAAGTTTTGTAAGCTCTTCTAATATCTTATCTATATTAACTCCCTGCTGCGTAGATACAGGAATTATTGGGGCATTTTCAGCAAGAGTTCCTTTTACAAATTCTTTAATTTCTTTATAATTCTTTAAGGCTTGCTCTTTTGTAACTAAATCAATTTTGTTTTGAACAATTATTATATTTTTTATTCTCTTTGCCCTTACAGCCATGAAATGCTCTTTTGTCTGTGGTTTTATTCCCTCATTTGCAGCAACTACTAATATAGCTGCGTCAATTATTGCAGCTCCAGAAAGCATTGTTGCCATGAGCATCTCGTGCCCAGGAGCATCTATAAAACTAATATATCTAATTGGTGTGCCTTTTCCCTGATTATTAAACCCTTTAGCATCTTTAGAAATAATCATATCAGCATAACCAAGCTTGATTGTAATACCTCTTTTTAGTTCTTCTGAATGTGTATCTGTGAATTTCCCAGTAAGCTTGCTTAAGAGAGTTGTCTTTCCATGGTCAATATGCCCGACAACCCCAACATTCAGTTCTGGAATTTCTTTATCTGTCATAGGGAATTGAGAAAAAGTTAGTTAAAAAAGCTTTTGGAGGGGATTATATCTTCATAGGTTTTCTAATATCTTTTAAACTTGGAATTTTCTTATATAATTGTCTATATATACTCTTATATATAGATAAATCATCTTTATATTTTGATATCTCTTTAAACTTACTTGCATTTATTGCATTTCCCTTAGCTTTTTTAGTTATTTCTATTTTTTCTTCTAAATATCTTGCCATCTCATTAAGTCCAATATTAGTAAATTTAACTGTATCTTCTACCTTTGTCATATAAGATTACCCAAGTCATTATTATTTAAATCTTTTGGAGCAGGATTCTGCATAAGAATCGGTTTTTAAAGATTGGGTTTATTCTTTCCAATGAGAATTTGGGTAACTTCCTAGTATTTTTATTGTATTAGGATATTCTTCTTTAGGATCAAGATATTCTTGAAGTTTCTCAATTGCTTTTGTTACTCTTTCATCTTCTTTGTGCCCACTTAACTCAATATAAAAATAATATCCTTTTTCCCTGTTTGGTCTAGATTGTATAAGCTCAAGATTAATATCTGAATCTGAAAAAGTCTTTAAGCAGTTGTATAATATTCCTGATTTATCAATTGGAGGATGTATAACTAAAAAAGTTTTATCATCCCCTGTTTTCTCTGATATTTTTCTGCTTAAAACAATAAATCTTGTCTTATTTTTAGGGCAGATATCTTTATCTAAAATATTAAATCCAGAACTTTTAAGAGCTTCTTCAGATGCAATTGCTCCTGCATCTGTCATGGCTTTCTCTTTTATGTTTTCTACTGCTTCTGCTGTACTAGATGTGGCAATCGTCTTAACATTTGGATAATTTTCGCAGATATATTTACTACATTGTTCAAGTGCTTGATCTTTTGATAAAATCTTTTTTATCTCTTTTGAATTTTTTAATGTTCCAAGGCAATGTACAATTGTCATGACTTTTTCTTCAATTATCTTTGTTTGAGAACATTCTGTTAGAGAATCTAGGGTTTCTCTTACTTCACCATTATAGAAATTTTCTAAAGGAACAATACCATAATCTGCTTTTCCATTTTCAACAGCCATAATCACATTTCTTATAGGATTTAAAGAAATTAGTTCTTTATCTTTAAATATCTCTTTTGTAATCTTTCCTGTAAACGAATTCTCAGGACCTAAGTATTATGCTATTTTCATTTTAGAATTAAGTTATTTTTAAAGATGTTGATATAAGGGCTGTTAACTAGCAGAGGATTTTAGGTAAAAAATTATCTTACACAAATAAACCACTTTTCAATATCCGAGGAAGATTCTGGGTCTTCCCTAGATTCTCCCATATTAAATTTAGTATAGTTATTTGGGCAGAACACGATTAGCCTACCTTTATCATTTGAACAATTAGCTTCCCCCCAAGAGGTACATATGTTACTTGGATTAATAAAATGTTCATATCCTCCACCAATTATGGGGGGATCTTCTTTTGACGAATATTCTTTGTTTATGCCAAGGATTCTGGAGAAAACCACACACTTTAGTGTGTGGATGAATCCTTGGACATCCTAAAGTCCAGACAAACCGCACCTTTTAAGGTGCGGTAAAACACAAGGACTTTTTGATATCTGAGATATTATTTTCTAAAGAGATTATCTTGTTATTCAATTCTAAAATTTTAGAATTTAAATCACTAATGTTGTTTGAATAATCTGTTTTTATGCCAGGGATTCCTGGAGAAAACCACACACTTTAGTGTGTGGATGAATCCTTGGACATCCTAAAGTCCAAACAAACCGCACCTTTTAAGGTGCGGTAAAACACAAGGACTTTTTGATATTATTTTCAGAGATATTATTTATAACTTTTCCAGAAAGAATATTTGTTTTATTAACATTTGCATGATAGATAATAGCCACTCCAACAAATAATAGAGCACCAATTAATAAAAGATATGCTTTTTTATTTATCTTAATTTTCATTTTAGAATTACTCTTTCTTCTCTTCAGCTTTAGCCTTGCCTTCTTCAGAAGGTACACCTTCAGGTGCTTCTTTTGGCTTGTTTTGGTCTGGGAAAATTTCTGAAAGTTGTTTCCCACCTTCTTTTAAAATCTTAAGATTAATCTGAGAGATTGCCTTTGAAATAACTTTGCCACGAACTGTTTTCCTTAATCTAAGTCCTTTTGGCCTGTTATCAGATCTCTTTTTTTTGCCCTCTTTTTTAGGTCTTTTTTTAAATCCTTTGCCATAATTTAACAAGACTTTTTTCAGTCCAATTCCCTCTACATCTTTCATAGCAGTGAATCCTGCACTATCGCTTGCCCCTGCAATCTCAAACTCATAACCCCCTAAATCAGGAGAAACTTCTGTTCCCTGAATCTTGTCATGAAGCTGCTTGCCTTCAAGTGCATTTGTATCTATCTCTAGCTTATAGGTCTTTCCGCCTTTTTCTGATATATTTATTTTAAAAACCATTTGAATGTCTGATAATTTATTGAGAAGTTTACTTAAAAAGGTTTTGATTTCTTGCGGTTTGTGCAAAAAGTCAAAATGCTTTTATAAATAATAATTCATTGAATAAAGTTATAAAAAAGAGCCCCTGTGAGGTTCAAATCCTCATCAGAAACGGAGCTCAACAATTACCTGTTAGTGCTTTTCTGCTTGTTGGTACACCTCACTCAGGCAGTAGATTAGAGACAAATCATTTTTTAAAATTTTCTGTATAAAGAGTAGGGCTGATTTCTTGTGCTTTACTATATAAATCTTAATAAACAATATTATTGACATAAATATCATGTCTAGAGTCGTTATAGAAAAAACAAATGGGAAAATAAGTTCAAAGCTTCTAGAGGGGATAATGAGTAACTTTGGATTTGAGGGACCAACCGAGGGAGTTTACTCTTTTAGAAGTAAAGATAAGAGCCATTATTATACTGTTGTGGTTAATGGAAATTCTATAATCCTAGAAACTAATCTTTCACTTTACCATAAAAACTCTTCTTTTGGTTCTTCATATTTCTTAGAACCTAGGGGGTTTAGTGATAGGTTATTATTAGATTTAGCCAAGGCATCTCGACCAGGTAAATTTATAGGTCCTGATGGGACTGAACCAATACTTACTCAAAGTCTAATTTCAGCTTTGAAAGAGGAAGTAAAACCTACTAAGAGAGCTAGTTTTGGATGAGTTATTTCTTAGCAATCTTCCACATTAATTCAAAATAATTCTTGTAACCATTAGTTATCCCCTTGTCTTTTATCACAATTGCGATTGGCTTTTCTGCCCATAAGATAATGGCTGTCTTATCCCCGTACATGTTAACTGATACAGGATTAGAATATTTTTCAGGCAAGTAGCGGATTTCTGCAAGGGGGATTCTTTTAATCTTTCTATCCTGAGCTATTATCTTTGCCTTGATTTTCTTTTGTTTTCTTGCTTTATCATACCATTTAAAATAGTATTGAAGAACTTCATGGGCTTTGGGAGAGGCTCCGAGTATTAATATCTCCTTATAATTAAGCTGGTCCTCAAAGACTGTTTTCAGGCCTTCTTTTCCCTTATAAAAGTTTGTCTCTTCTTTCTCTTTTGTTTTACTATATCTTTCCCCAAGTTTTTTGATGATTGGGCTTAGTATATCTTCTTTTTCCTTTATTATTTCTAAAATTCTGTCTGGATGAGATGCCTGAAACAATCTTCTGTTATTTTTTAATATATATCCTACAAGCCCTTTTTTTATCAGCATCTCTGTTGTGTCATATACTGTTCTTCTGTGCAGGCCTGTCTTTCTTGAGATTATTCCAGCCAGACTTGGGCCTAAATCTAATAATGCGAGATAGACTTTGCTCTCATTCTCTGTAAGTCCTGCTTGTTTTAGTTCTTCCATGAGATAATATGTACTTCTTTGTTTAAATATCTTACTAAATGGGGTGAGGTTTATCACCTCATAAAATTAAATAGAATTTGGCATTTCTAATTATAATTAAATCAATAGGAGATAAAACAAAACAATGAAAATAGGAAACACTAAAAAATCAGAGATTTTTGGTGCTACGAAAATCAGAGATTTTCGCGGTTTTCAAGCATTCGAATTTCTATTTTTAAGAGAAATTCGAAAATGACACAAAATATTGAAAGGCAAATTATTGAATTGATTGCTACAGACAGGATTTATATCCCAATATCTAGCATGAACGGAAAACTCTATAGAACCAGGCCAAAATTAGGAAAAGCTCTTGGACTTTCAGAAGGAGATTCTTTTGAAGGAGAGAGAGTTTGTACAAGAGTTGAAGAAGGTGAGCAACTTAAGGCCAGAACAATGAAGGAAGCTATAGATAAATTTTGTGAAGAATATACAAGGCACGGAAAGATTTTAAGAGGATACATTGAAGAAAAAAGAGACGAAAGAGAAGTTAATCTAACTTTTGGAATGAATGAAGGATGCAGATTAACAGAAGTAGATTATATGAGTGTTATGAAGAATCTTGGCTACACAGATGCTTTGGCTCAAAAAACTCTTCCAGGAATTTTGGATTACAGCAGGCGTCTATCAAAAAAAAGAGATGAAGAGAGAAGTGTGCTTATTGGCTAAATTTTTTAATTCCTGCAATTTCCTGCAGGATTTTTATTTCATTGTTTGACAATAAATCCTTGTTTTTCTTGAAGTTCTTAAATTGCTTTTCTGTTATGTTGCTGTAAAGATGAGTCTTATCTGAGATTTTTCTCTCAAAATTGCTCCCGGGTATTGAGATAGCAACCTCCATACCTTCTGTTGCTTCTTGAACACCTTTGTTTTCTGACTGGATATTCTTAACTCTTCCGATTTCCTCGTTGTCATTACTTATCAGGTTTAGATTTTGAATCAGTTTTCCCCCCTCTACTTTTACCCCGAAAATTGCTGGCTTTGTGTTTCTGAATACATATTGTGGAAGAATCTTTAGTTTGCATATTGTTGTTAGCTGCATTAATCTTTTTTTCTCAATCTCTTTTGCCTTTTCTTCCCTAAACTTAGTTAAGTTCTCAATTAATTTGTAGATAACATCCTCTGTCAATATCTTTGTGTTTCCTTGTATTTCTTTTGCTTCTTCATCTATATCTACATTAAATCCTGCTATAACAGCGTCTAACTCATTTATGTCAAGATTTGCCTTTGCTGATATAATGTCTGTTTTATTAATATTACCAATTCCTGCTTTTACAATAGGAATATTGCTTTGCTTTAATAAAATAAGCAAGGCCTCTAAACTACCTAAAGAATCTGCTTTTACAATAATTCCCTGCTTGTCTGTCTTTATTGTTTCTGAAATCTCTTTTTTGAATTCTTTTTTGATTTTCTCTTTGTCTCCTTTGTAAACAACAAAAGGCATTCCAGGTAAGATGTCTATTTTTTCTCCAGAGGAGACCCTTTTTGGGCCAATCAATTGCATTCTTAATCCTGTTGATGCCTGAACATTGTCTTTAGGGCTGAATTTTGCACATAGTGGACCTATTTCTTCAAGAACCCTTATCTTAGTTATAATTGGGTCTCCTTTAATATCAGATATTGCAATCTCATCTTTTTTTGACAATTCACCATCATATAAAATTGCCTCCAGATAGTTTATTGACTTTTCTTTTTTTATCTCTAAGACAATTCCTTTTGCATCTTTTCCTAGTTTGAGCTTGTCTGATAAATATTTCTCGCTTAATCCGCAAAGCATCATTATTAGTTCTGGCAATCCCTCTTTTGTTTTTGCAGAGCAGGGGACAAGAGCTATTTTTTTGGTAAAATCCTTTATATTATGATATAAATCTGCGTCAAACCCGTAGGAGTTTAGTGAGCCAATTATGGTCATGTATCTTTCATTAAAAACCTGTTTTACATTTTGGGACTGTAATTCAATGTTTTCCTTTAATCCAATGCTTTTTTCACTGCTTGGTGTACCCCGAATTGCGGAATGTTGGGGTATCCTCCACCCAGAAATATTATCTATCTTGTTTAAAGCTATAACAAAGGGAGTTTTGTTGTGCTTTAGGATTTGTATGACTTCTGCTGTTTGTGGCTTTATTCCTTCATTTATATCAATCACAAGAACAGCCATGTCCGCCAAGCTTCCTCCTCTTTTTCTTAAATTTGTGAATGCTGCATGCCCGGGAGTGTCTATAAATAAAAATCCAGGAATATTCAGCTTAATCCCAGAGCTTTCAATTAAAGGGCAAGCTGCTTTTAACTGCTCTGTGGGGTAAGAAGTAAATGATATTTTTTGAGTAATCCCTCCTGCTTCTCCTGTCTGGACACAGCTATCTCTGATACAATCTAGTATTGAGGTCTTTCCATGATCTACATGTCCGCAGACTGTAACAATTGGCTGTCTGATTTTCATATAATTTTTAATATAGATTTGTTTTTAAAGCTTGAGATTTAGAATAAGTAGCAAAATCATTAGATATAAAAACACATGATTATTATATTATATTAGGTAAAAAAGAGGAAAATGACACATGTGCCAATAAGTTATGACATCCCAATATTTGTTTTTATAGCCTTGGCTCTATATACAACCTATAAATTAAACAAAGTAAGAAATTATCTATTAGAGGGAGCTTTGAAAAAATCTTATTTCTGGCTAGTTGTTGCTTCTATTTTCTTCACTTTGTGGGCAGTATCCCATCTTGTAAGTGATTTTCTTGGATATGGAGATTTGGAGTTGATTCTTCATTATGGGATTAGTCATGGTTTTTTATTAATCTCTATGCTTTGCATTGCTATTTCTGCCCAGAAAATTCAAGGAGCATATAAAGAATTAGCGGGAAAATTAAGAGCTAAGAAAAAGAAATAGATTATATTTTTACACCCTCTTTTTTTAATAATGCAAGCTTCTTTTTCACTCCTAATTTATATCCCCCTATTTCCCCATTAGAACATATTACTCTATGGCATGGGATTTTTACCAGCTTTTTATTTGCCTTTAGGGCCTATCCAACAGCTCTTGGAGATGTTTTTAGTTTTTCTGCAATTGCTTTATATGTAGTGGTTTTCCCTCTTGGAATTCTCTTGACAATGCTGTAGACTCTCTGCTGGAATTTAGTTGGCATAATTATTACAATTTATTTGGGCATAAAATATTTTGTTTGGAGTATTTTAGATCCCAACTAGCTGAGAACTCTCGACAGATAATTTCTAAGCATGTTATTATGAAATCCACTTATTTTCCTATGCATTTCTCTTATCATCTTTGGAATCTCATTGACATCTTTTATTGTCACATCACAATCCTTTTTATTACACTTATACTGCTTGCCACCATATATTAATTGTCCTGAGCATAACGGGTCAATGCAACCTATTCCTTCAAATAAAGTTTTTTTAATATCATTCATATATTTTTTTATGGAGTGGTTCTTATTTAAACATTATTGTTCTCCAATTAACACCCATCATAACTTATAAAAACATACTTTGATTTTCTTTAACCATGCAGAAGAAAACAATCCAAGAATTAGAAGAAGTTTATGATTTAGAATTAAATAAGGTTATCTCTGAGATAAAAAAGAAAAGAGCCAAGCTTGTTCTTTTGCAGTTTGCTGATGGATTAAAACCATATGCAACCACTATTGTTGATTATCTTGAAAGTAAAACAAATGCCGAATTCTTAATCTGGTTTGGAACTTGTTTTGGAGCCTGTGATACTCCTGTTGGTTTGGAAAGACTAAGGCCAAAAATTGATTTGGTTGTTCAGTTCGGACATAATTCAATGATGCCGAGTTATTGATTATTTCTTCCAGGTAAATATTGCAATTACAAGAGCAATTAATACACCCAAATCAATGACCACGCAATACTTGCAATATGCATTAAAGACAAACTGCTGAAGATAGAGAAAATATAATGCTATTACTGAGCCAATAATTAATCCAACATGAATTATTGCTTTTTTTCTTCTTCTTGGATTTTTTATATGGGAGAAAGTAATAAGAGACATGAATAAAAATATAGCCATTCCCAAATAACCATTATTTATTCCTCCGACAAAACTATGAGGTATCTCTTGAATTGCTTCGCATGTATTCTGTGCATCACAAGGAGCCTTGAATGCCAACAAAGTTGAACTTATGAATGCGATTATAAATATAATCAGTATTGTTTTGTATTTCATTTTATTTAAATAAGGTACTGTGACACAGTATCGCGTGAGTATTTAATTATTTGAAAATTTCCTATTTTCATTTTATAATATCTACAAAAGAATTCTTTTAAAGGTTTTGATGTAACTGGTTTCAGTAGTCAGGAAGAGTTTCTTGACCTGGTTCAGAAGCTTTTTCTTTTTCACCTGCGTCTTCAGGCTGAGCTTCTTCTTTCAAGTCTTCATCTGTTATAGAGTTAATCATTTCCTTAAACTTTTGAAAACTTTCTGCTGGAATTCTTAACCCTTTTTTTGTTGGTCCTGTGTATTTTTCACTCTCAACAAATTCTCTTATATCTACACCTACTCTTCCATTGTATTCTCTTACTCCAATAACAATTTCAGTAACAGTTCCTTGAAATTCTCCTTTGTTTATTTTTCCAATGTCTTTTTCCATGTTGTCTCCATTTTTTACATGAAAAAGGCTAAAAATCTTTTAAGAGATTTTTGTGTCTTTTTCCATTTTAGTAATTAGAAAAGGGGTTTTATAAGTTTTTTGGGTTTTTAGACAATATTTTTAAATAACCAAAATAAGTGTATTTTATGATTAAAAGAATTTTAAGGGGATTGGTATTTAGCGCAGTGATTCTCTATCCAACTTCTTTAGCTTTTGGCTATAATCTTGAGATAGAAAGACCAATCATAAGAGCTAATTCTAATAATATTTATGATTCAGAGCAAATACCTAAAGAAGATATTCCTTCACAAAGAAAAAGAATTTTTTTAGAAAAACAGGCAGTAATCCCAGAAAACTTTTATGATGTTTTAACCCCTCCTAAACCAGAAAAAGATTCCGAGGATATTACAGGATAATAATCTATTTAAAGTATTTTTCATGAAATCCGTTAAGGGTTATGTTTGTAGTGAAGATGTAAAACAGAGGTAGTGTAATGCAACTTGGCTATGTTTAGTCTAAGAAATATTAAATAACCTCTGCCTTTATTATTGTAACATCTTCAAGAGGTTTGTCATTTGCGTCTTTTTCCACTTTTGCTATTTTGTCAACAACATCCATTCCTTCAATAACCTCTCCAAATACAGGATGTTTGCTATCCAGGAAATTATTGTCTGCTAAATTTATGAAAAACTGGCTTCCTCCTGTGTCTGGACCTGCATTTGCCATGGAGATTGTGGCTCTGTTGTTTTTATTCCCGCCTTTATGCGTGAATTCATCTTTTATTGTGTATCCTGGGCCACCCATCCCTGTTCCCTGAGGATCTCCCCCCTGAATCATGAAACCATCAATAACCCTGTGAAATATTACTCCATCATAAAAACCGTCTTTAACAAGCTTTTCAAAATTACCTGTTGTAATTGGCATGTCCTCATATAATTCTATGAGAATATCTCCCATATTTGTCTTAAGCACTACTTTTGTTGAATTATTCATGGTATATTTTACTCCTATTACTAAAATTAAAATTGCGATGGTTATAAAGATTGTTATTTTACCAAGTTTCATACTTTAAAAAGAGGATATCTGTTTATAAATTTGATGATAAAACTTCATTACACTAAAACTTAAATATTCTCCTTCATAAGTTTTATTATGGATAAGAGCTGTCCAAAATGCAAGGATACAGGCATTGTAAAAGATGAAGATGGAACTGCTCATGTGTGCTGGGATTGTTTAAGAGACGGAAGACTTGATGTGCATTCAAAAGATGTTCCTGATTCTAAGATAAAATTATAGAATTATTTTGCTGAATATCTTTTGTTCTACACTTCTATATACTTCTTCACCAATATCTTCTTCTGATTTTAATGTTTTTATTGTTCCATCTAAGGTACAATCAATTTTATTCCATCTATACTTCTCTGCTAATTGCAAGTATGTTTGTTCTGCTCTTTTCAAATGTTCTATATTATTTTCATGCCCATCTGGTTTTTCTGCTCTTTTAATATCTCTCTTTTCTCTGAGTTTAATTGCAACTTCTGTAGGCATATAAAGAAAAGTTATATGATCTGGTTTTGGCAGTTCTAATAAATCATATTCTAATTTATTGATGAATTCTATTATTTTTATCCTTTCTTTGGGATTTTTTGCTTTCCCCCCCTGATGGCCCATATTTGATTCCACCCACCTGTCAAAAATTAAATTTGTTCCTGAATTTAGGATATCCTCTATTTTAGGCATTGCATATTTTCTGTCTCCTGCATAATATAATGATGCTATTAAAGGGTCTAAGGAATCTGAATCTCCAAACCATGAGCCCCCCATTTTTTCAAAGCCTTTGCCAAGATAGCACTGTCCGACAATTCTTCCAGTTGGGGTTTTATATTGCGGAAAACTCATCATTTCAATTGAAATCCCTTGTTCTTTGAGTCTTTTAAGAAGTAATTTGCTTTGTGTTTCTTTGCCAGAGCTATCAGTCCCCTCTATCTCAATTATTTTACCTCTTTTCATTTTAGAATAACTCCTATACTATCCTTTCAAGTGCTTTTTTGCCAGTCCATATACACGGACTTGGGCACTTTATACCTTGCTCACATTTTGGTTTAAGTGAATTTTCCCCATATTCTTTTTGGAATTGTTCATATTCTTTAGCAGTATTAAGTGTATTCTTCATTATTTCCCATTGAGCATGTCCACACATTCTTAAAAATGCTTTAGAACGAAAGTCTTCAATTATTCCCCTTTCATTTACTTCTAATAATTGTGCTTGGGGATAATCACTCTCTGCAGTTTCATACAAATCATTTACCCATTCATTTCTTAATTGTGTTGGAACTATATCTGGAATAAAAAATCCCTTGGGAGCATCTAATTCAAGCCCCTTTGAGATATTGTAGTTGATTGTTCTGTGCCTGTGTGCTTGGGCTAATCCTGCAAAAGACATAAGGTATATTGTGGAATAGACATCTCCAAAATGTATCTCAACATTTCTCTTGTTAAATAATGAAAGACCCCTATCTGTTTGATTTTCTAATCCCTTTATTTTAAATTTTTCTGTTTGCGAGATAAACTCTTCCATATCATCTGCTAATCTTCTTTTGAAAAGGTCTTTACTATTTTTATTTTCCTCATTATATTTATCAAACTCATCAAGTGTGAAATTAAGCTGTCTTAAATTTACTGTGTGAGCCATTTTTGTCGGAGTGAATACACTTGTCATATATCTTGCATTTTCTTTTGCTAATTTCCCTATAGCCACATTTCTCTTTTTTTCATCCCCCATACTTGGATATACTTTGTCTATTTCTGGAATTAGTAACTCCATCCATTTTTCATATTTCTCATTTTGAACAGGTTCAATATCTGCCATTTTAGTGTATCTTGCAGATTTTTCTGATGTTGCATATTGTTTTTCATTGTTGAAAACCATTGCAAGAGCTTTTGAGATTCCCATCATATAAAATCCTAGAGAAATATGTTCAAATATGCTGTGATGGCCTGATTTAATCATACCATTCATTAATTTTTCATTTGTTATTTCTTCTTTGAGTTCTTCAAAATCTTTTTCAGTATAGCAGATTCTTCCACAATTATACGAGAATCTTTTCATTTCTTCTTTATCTTTTATGTTGTTTGTAGAACCAATTAATTGAATATCCATCACCATCATAATATTTTATCTTTTTTACTTTATAAATAAATATATTGTTAAAAATATATAATTAGAATTAATCCTTCATCTCTATTTTTATGTTTACGTTCTTTGGGATTCTCATCTTCATGATGTGATGAAGAACTTTTTCATTTGCAGGCAGATCAATAAGCCTTTTGTGAATTCTCATCTCAAATCTGTCAAATGTTGCTGTCCCGTCTCCACAGGGAGATTTTCTTGTAGTAACCTTTAATTTTTTTGTTGGCAAGGGAACAGGTCCGCTTATTGTTATTCCTGATTTTTTGGCTATGTCTCTAATAGAATTGCAAATATTATTAAGCATTTCAATATCTGTGCTGTTTAGTTTTATTCTTACCTTTGGCATGATATTCTTATCAAAATTTTGTTTAAAAATGTTGTTATAGCTCTTTTTTAGCTATTAACTATTAGCTTTAATATTAATAAAAAGTTTTTTATACTAAGACTCTTTATTTTACTATATAAAAGAGGAAAAATGGAGACAGTATTTATTCAGCTTGCAATTATTTTGTTTATAGCATTTGTAGCTTCATTTGTAGTCAGGTCTTTTAAACAGCCAGTTATTATTGGATATATTATTGCCGGAATGATTATTGCAAGTATTCTTAGTTTGGGGTATCTTGATATCGCTGACTCTCAGGAAATAATCACCTTATTCTCTCATTTTGGAATAGCATTTCTGCTTTTTATTGTTGGACTGCACATGAATCCAAGGGTAATCAAGGAAATAGGAACTTCTTCTCTTCTGATTGGTTTGGCGCAGATGGGTTTGACATTTGTCCTGACTTTTTTAATCTCACT
This sequence comes from archaeon BMS3Abin17, assembly GCA_002897655.1. Lineage (GTDB taxonomy): Archaea > Nanobdellota > Nanobdellia > Pacearchaeales > GW2011-AR1 > BMS3ABIN17. The sequence goes on along the minus strand of BDTJ01000018.1, from coordinate 22,123 downwards.
TTATATCCTAGGGTTTAGTGTTATTGTTTCTTCTTATGTGGGTATTGCTCTGATGTTTAGCAGTACTATTATTGTCATGAAATTATTGTCAGATAAAAGACAGCTTGACTCTCTTTATGGCAAGATATCAATAGGTATCTTGATTATACAGGATTTGGTTGCTATTGGTGTCTTGATGTTTATATCCACAATGTCTCATGGAGCAAGTTTGGGCTCTTTTGCCCTTAGGGGATTATTAGGAGGGTTGGGATTAATATTAATCTTGTTTTTTATAGGATATTTTGTGATTCACAGGGCAATGATTGTTATTGCAAGATCTCAGGAATTATTGTTTTTATTCTCTATATGCTGGTGTTTTGTAATTGCTGCATTGTTTAGTTTTTTAGGATTCTCAATTGAGATTGGGGCATTAGTTGCAGGAATTGTCTTGTCTATATCCCCTTATAGCACAGAAATAAGTTCCAAGATAAGGCCTTTAAGGGATTTTTTTCTGATTATTTTCTTTATAATTTTGGGTTTAAATATTCAAATACTAAATATTAGCTCTATTTTTCTTAATGCAATAATTCTCTCTTTAATTGCCTTGATTTTAAAACCAATAATTCTGATGGGATTAATGGCAATGTTTGGCTATACAAAGAGGAGTAATTTCCTTGTCGGAACAACTCTTGCGCAGATTTCAGAGTTTTCTTTGATTGTTTTAGCTCTTGGTTTTACAATGGGGCACTTAACAGGAGAGGTTGTTTCTACACTTGCCTTAACTCTGGTGCTTACAATAATTTTATCTACTTATATGATAATCTTCTCAAGAAGTTTTTATGATAAAGTGTCTGGGTTTATCTCTTTTTTTGAGAAAAAGAACATAAAAAAAGGGAGGAGGATAAAAAAACAATACGATGCAATATTATTTGGTTACAACAGAATTGGATTCAGCATCCTGAACTCTCTTAAAAAAATAAAGAAGAATTATCTTGTTGTGGATTATAATCCAGATACAATAGTTAATCTGAATAAGTTTAAAATCCCTTGTATCTATGGGGATCTTGATGATTTGGAACTCTTGAGGACCTTGCCTTTGGATAAAATACAGCTTGCTGTTTCAACAATTCCAGATTTTGATGTAAACTTCCTTTTGATAGAAACAATAAGGGTTGTAAACAAGGATGCAATCATTATTGTAAGGGCTCATCAGATAAAAGACGCCCTTAATCTCTACAAAAAGGGTGCAAGCTATGTTTTAACACCTCATTTTTTAGGAGGAGAGTATGTTGCAAAAATGATTAGAGAAGAGAAAACAAGCCTAAAAGGATATCAAGAAGAAAAGCAGAAGCACATGAAAATGCTTTTTAATATTCTGAAAAAGGGGCAAGAACATCCCCAAGTTGAAAAGAATTAATTTATTTTTCGTCTTCATCAACTATTACTTTGCTCTTTTTTTTCATCTCTTCAATTTGCTCTTCCTCATCTAACCCAAATAATGAGATAATAAAATCAAAAAATCTTAAAACCATTTCCAATGAAACGATGAATATAAGATAACTTATTATCTGCATAAAGAAATCAGGTATTTGAACCAGGTGGCTGATTACTCTTTCAAAATATTGTGATTCATTATAAAAATTAGGGTTTAATACAGTAACAGCTAGAAGAGTTAAAGGAAGCATTTTTGCAATATCTTGCGATAGACCTTCTTTATAATAAGCAGTCATTCTTATTGCTGCAATAATCACTGCAGAAACAACAAGTATCTGGGAGATTTCCTGGGCTTGTGATAAGATTATTAACAAGAGGGTAAAGACTGCAAACCAAAAGAAAATCAAGAAAGGTAAGATTATTATATATTCAATCAGGTAAAATGCTCCTGCCATAAGTTTTGCACCCAAAGGATGCTCATATCGATTATACTGATTTAGATTTAATCCAATAATATTTTTTTTGGAGACAAATTTGTAAAACTTCCAGATAAAGACGGCATAGACTACAACCAATAATACAAGTATAAGAAAATTAAAGAACTCTCCAACATAAGGAGGTAAAAACCCAATAAAATTATTATAATAGCCAACTACTGTGCTGGCTGTTTGATTAATCACCCCTTCCATAAATTAATTTAGTGATTATTGTTTTTAAAGGTTTTCAGAAGCTTTAAATATACTTTTTCTTTCTTTAAGATATGATTGACATAAAGCTTATCAGGGAAAATCCAAAACTGGTTAAGGATAATATAAAGAGGAAAAATCAAAACAATAAACTTGCATTAGTTGATAAGGTAAGGAAATTAGATGATGAATGGAGAAAGCTGAAATATCAGGAAGATGGTTTAAGAAGTGAAAGAAACAAGATTTCTAAAAAAATTAATGATTTGAAAAAAGCAAAAAAAGACGCAAAAAAAGAGATAAAAAAAGCCAAAGAGATTCCCGGGAAGATTGAGAAAATACACGCAAAAACAGACAATCTGCAAAAACAAATTACAGAAATAATGCTGCAGATTCCAAATATAATGTCTAAAAAAGTTCCAATTGGAAAAGATGAAAAGGATAATAAGGAGATTAAAAAATCAGGCAAGATACCCAAGTTTAGTTTTAAAGTCAAGAATCATGTTGAACTTGCAGAGAAACTTGGTGTGGTTGATTTTGATGCTTCTGCAAAAGTTTCTGGAAAAGGATTTTACTATCTTAAGGGAGATTTAGCTTTGCTTAATCAGGCACTGATAAGATTTGCAGTTGATTTTATGAAGGGCAAGGGTTATGAGTATATTGAGCCTCCGTTAATGCTGAATGAAAAAACAATATACGCTTCTATGGACAAAAAAGCAATTGAGGATTCTGTTTATTCAATCAAAGGAGAGGATTTAAATTTAATTGGAACAGCTGAGCAGTCTCTATTGGCAATGCATTCAGGAGATACGCTTAAGGAGTCAGAATTGCCCAAAAAGTATTTTTCTTATTCAATGTGCTTTAGAAAAGAAATTGGGAGTCATGGGATAAATGAAAAAGGCTTATGGAGGACACACCAGTTTAACAAGGTTGAGCAGTTTATTTTCTGCAAGCCAGAAGATTCTGAAAATCTTTATGATGAGTTACTTAAGAATTCTGAAGAAATCCTGAAAAAGTTGGAACTTCCTTACAGAATTCTTGAAATTTGCTCAGGAGATTTAGCTGACTGGAAATACAGGAGTGCTGATATAGATGTATACAGACCAACAACAAAAGCTTATGGGGAGATAATATCTCTTTCAAACTGCACAGATTATCAGGCAAGAAACCTGAATACAAGAGTTGTTGACAAGCATGGAAATAGAAGAGTTCTGCATACCCTGAACAACACTGCACTCGCGACTTCACGGATAATGGTTGCCATAATGGAGAACAACCAGCAAAAAGACGGAAGCATAAATATTCCAAAGGCCCTGCAGAAATATATGGGCAAGAAGAAGATAGAAGTTAGAAAATGAGAGCAGAATTTTTTGATATATTTGGTGCTATGGCTTTTCTTTTTATAATAATATTTGCTATATGGATGTTGAAAACCAATAAAAAACCAAGGAAGTGGATAACGGCGTTGTCCGGAGTTTAAAAATTCCCTGTGTAAATTTTAAAAAATTAGAAAATTTTATGTGTAAAAAAATCCATTCCGGACAACGCCTGGATAACAATAGTTTTATTAATAATCGGTGTTTTAGGATTAATAGTTGATGGTGTTATAGTTTACATTAATTATCTTAAATAAAAAATAAAAGGAGGTGAATATGGCAAAACAAGGTTTAAATCCAAAAGCTGCAGGACTTTCTATTGGTATCCTCTGCGCTGTATCAATGATATTTTTTTCGTTGTGGGTAATTGCTGTGGGAACAGGACAGGAAGTTGTAAGTATGATTGCAGCGTTTTATTTTGGATATAGCACAACATTGACAGGAACAATCTTAGGAGCAATATATGGCTTCATAGATGGGTTTGTTGGTGGATATGTTTTCGTATGGTTGTATAATAGATTACTTTAATTTTTATTTTTCTTTATAAAAACCTTTAAAAACTGATTTTAATAGAATGAAGTATGCCTCAATGGTCTAACGGCTATGACGCATCCCTGTCGCGGATGCAACCCGGGTTCGACTCCCGGTTGGGGCGTTCGCACTCCTTGGAACATCTGGGGTTTTTTACCACGTGTGTAGCCTACTGACATATGTCGATAGGGAACCGAAAATTAGTTCGCAGATGAAATTGAACTAATTTTATGAAGAAAGAAGAGATAAGAAAAGAGTTTTTCAAGTTGAGAATCAAACACCATTCTTACAATCAATGTAGAAAAATATTGAAGGCAAAATTCAATTAGGAGATTACGTCAAGAACTCTTCAAAGATGGGATGAAAGGTTAAGGAAAACCGAATGGGATTTAAGGGATAAATCAAAAAGACCAAAAAAGATTCACAAAAAGATTACTTTGGATAATGAAAATAAAATTATCTCAATTAGAAATCAAACAGGAGGGGGAGAAGATAAAATAGCTGATTTTGTTAATTTGGGGCACACAACAATAAACAAAATCTTAAATAAACATAAGCTAACAAATCCAAATCCTCGAAGAAGAAAAAGATTAAAATATATTCGCTGGCAGAGGAAACATTGTAATTCACTTTGGCAAATGGATGTTAGTGATCAAAAGATTAAGGATAAATATTGTTTTGCAGTTATTGATGATTGCTCAAGATATTGTGTTGGGTTAATTGATTTGAATAGAGTTACAACTAAAGTTGTAACACAAATTTTAGATGAACTCATTAGAGTTCATGGAAAACCAAGAGAGATATTAACTGATAATGGAAGTGCATTTGGACTTAGAAGTAAGCATAGTAAGTTTGATAGATGGTGCAGGAAGAGAGGTATTAAACATATTAGAACAGTAATTCATAGCCCTACAACAACAGGAAAGATTGAGAGATTCTTTCAGACTTTAGCCAGAGAGCTAAAGTTTTGTAAGTGCCACAATGAGTTTAGAATGAGATATAATCACTTTAGACCCCATACAAGTTTGAGTAAAAAGACTCCTGCAGAGGTTTATTTTGATTTTAGTAAGCTATTCTAGCTTACGACATATGTCTATGGGGCGCACAGCCAAATCAGCACAGTAATCTTTATATATAGTTAATTTATATGTTTTTTATGAGTGTAGATGAGAAAACAACAGAAATTGATGGGAGATATAGAAATATGAAATCTGGTACAGAATCAGAACACCCACTAAAACTATTTTTAGATACAAATGATGGATTTATGATTGAAGTCCATTATCTTTTTAACTATGAATATGTGGGGCAACTAAAAGATTATTTTAGAGATGGAGACAAAATAAAAGTTAAAATAGAAGGTGAGTTTAATAAAGATAAACATGAATATAAGGGTGTAGGGTTAATAAATAAAATAATAAAATAAATAATCACTTCTTTTGATTGTTTGGAGTTTCTGTTTAGTAAGATTTAAAGGTATTAATTCTTTATATAATTATGACACATTACCTTATAGAATTTAGATTCCAAGGAAGAGCTAATAAAGAAATAAAAAGATTAGTCTGGGAAGTTAACAAAAGATTCCATATCAGACCAAAAAATAGACCTGTTCCACATATAACTATAATTGCTCCTTTCCACACAATAAATCAAAAGAGACTAGTTAAAGAATTTAAAGAAACGTGTGAAAAATACGATATAGTTAATTTTAAAGTTGAAGGATATGGTTGTTTTAAAGATTCGAGAGTAGTATATATTGATATCAATCCAAGTGAAGGTATGAAGAATCTCCGAATGGATTTGTTAAAAAAATTAAAAAAATATTGTAAAATATGTGATACTGATTTAAATAAGCCTTATTCTCCACACGCAACAATAGCTATGAAACTCTCTCATGATAAATTTAAGAAAATAAAGAATTATATTAATAAGAAAAAGGAGCAATCCCAGAAGTATGTTTTAGTAAGAATAACTTTAATAAAAAATAGCAGGATCTTATGCCAAGGATTCTGGAGAAAACCACACACTTTAGTGTGTGGATGAATCCTTGGGCATCCTAAAGTCCAAACAAACCGCACCTTTTAAGGTGCGGTAAAACACAAGGACTTTTTGATATGAATATGATTTTCTTTTAAGAAGATTATTAAATAGAAAAGAAGCAAAGAATAAAAAACTTTACACACAAACAATAAATAAATTAAAAAATAACTCTCAAAGAAAGATTATAAAAGAATTGGGGATGTTTGATAAATTAAAGAAATTCTTTTCAAGAAAATGACAAAAATAAGACGTAAGGGCGTGGCTATTGTGATTATAATAATTCTTGTAGTGGTGTATATTTTAATGAATTATCAGGATAATTGGAAAAAAGAAAATTGTGAATTAACGTTCAATACATATACATATAATAATGGTTGTGCTTCTGCTTGTTCTTCAAAGTGCTTTAATGAAGGCTTTCCATACACTGATGCAGGTTTTTTTGAGCCTTATCTAAGTGTTGAAGAAATGGCTAATACAGAACTATATAAGAGATGTGAGTGCAATTGTGGTGGTTGTAGAGAAAGATAAAATATTCAATATTTCCAAACTTCTTCTTTTATAACCCAATTCTGAAATTCCTCTAACATATCTCTTGATTTTGGTATTTCTTCTACAGGAAAACACAAAGAATTAGTTACCTGATATTCTACCCACTTTTGAATTCCATAGATTCCGGCGTCTTTTTCCATATCTTTATATTTTTTCACTTCTAAGTTAATTACATATCTTGTTGTAATCGTCTTTCCTATCTTTCCTTCTTCAGAAATTTCTGTTTCACTTTTGTCGTATATTAAATTATTACAATAAAAATAATTAATATTTTCTCCTTCAAATTTTCCCTTTCTACATAAATCTAAAGCAGGGGTGTGAGTATATTCTCTATATTTGCTCATAGGAGTTCCATCATACCAATATAATCCAGTTCCATCCCAAGAGTCATAATCTTCAGTAGATAAAAATGTAGGGATAATATCTGAAGGACATTTATATTTCTCTAAAGCTGTTGTTTGTGTCTTTGGAATTTCAATATATCCTGAATCATAAGCCCAGACTAAACCAATTAAAACAACAACTATAATAAGAATATATTTTGCTTTCCTGTTTCTTCTTTTCTTATAATAATAGTTTGCTTTCATAAAAATACATAGAAATATTAGATTTGGGGGCTGGAACAGGGATTATAACTGAACTTTTTGTTAAGGCAGATTATAAACATATAACATTACTTGATTTTTCTAAAGGAATGTTAAAGAAAGCTAAGAAAAGAAAAAGTCTCAAGGGATGCAAATTCGTACATCAAGATATTACAAAGCTAAAATTAAAAGGAAAATATGATGTTATTATGAGCTTTTTCTCTTTTGGTATGCCTACTTATTTTAAAGAACAAGAAACACAGAATATTCTAAAAATTTTAAACAAAAGTCTTAAGAAAAATGGTTTATTGATATTTGTTGGATATTATGAAATGCCAAAGAAGAACCCTTTATTCAAAACTTTGAAATCTGGAAAGTTTATTCCAGACAAGAAAAGAGGGTATTATTTTGATTATTATGTTGGAAAGAAAATTGTGTAAAAAAGTTTCCCCAACCCATACACTCCATCTCGACAATACCATAGATCAAAACATTTATAAGTAAGAATATCTTACTTTAGGCAATGGAAATAACTAAACTGAGCACAAAAGGCCAAATTGTAATACCTGAAGAAATAAGGAAGAATATTGGAGTGGGAACTCCTTTTACTGTAACTAAGAAGGATAATTTGATTATATTAAAGAAAGTAGATGGTTTAACAAAAGAAGAAGAAATGGAACTCAAAGAACTTAATAAGATATGGAAAGATATTGATGAAGGTAAGGGTATTACCTTAAAAAAAGAGGATTTTCTTAAAGAAATGAATGCATGGTGAAATGATAAACAAGATTACCCGTTCACCCCTTTTTGTTAAACAAACTAAAAAACTTGATGATTTCTTATTAAAGAAGTTAAAGGCACAGATTACCAAGATTTTAGAAAACCCTTTTGTTGGAAAGCCATTAAGATATACAAGAGGAGAAAGAACCCTTTATATTAAACCATTTAGGCTTGTTTATACAATAAAAGGGGACGAATTAATATTATTGAAGTTTGATCATAGAAAAAGAGTCTACAAATAAATTATATCTTTTCCATCTCGACAATACTTATAAATAAAACCAGCTTTTATCCAATATAATAAATAAAGACAAGTAAAAAAATCCCATCAGGATCACATTTTACTATCTTCCTCGGTTGAGGCGTCAGACTTTTTGTATAATTTTAAGAGTGACCAAAATCTATTTTCTTAGTACACAGTTATCTGGTCACTTTCCACCGAACCAGTAATCTGGAAAATAAAACAGGAACAAGGAAAGTAAGTATTATTGCTGAAGCTATAATTACAGAATATAAATCTTTTTCAATTAAATTATTATCCAATAAAATTTTTATTATTATAATGCTTGTGCTAAATCTCACTGAAAGTCCAATTCCTAAAAGTATAGACTGTTTTGTTCCAAGTTCTTTTCTTCCAATCATCCAGCTTCCCAAAAGTTTTGCTCCATTTGAAACCGCAACCACTAAAAGAATTAATAAAGGGGATGCAAAGAGATAGTTTATATCTAAAGATATCCCTACCCATAAGAAGAATATAGGAGCAAAGAAACCATAACATAGTATTTTGATTCCAGTTTTTACTCCTTCCACTCTGTTGTCAGGGAGGAATGCATTAAGGGTAATTCCAGCAAGTAATGCGGCAATAGGGGCGGCATGAGCCAATTTTCCTATACCTAAAAATAGGAATAAGACAAAGAGTATGAACAGAAATAAATACTCAATTGAGATAAATTTTAATTTTCCATCCTGTTTTTTTAATTTGATTAAACTAAAGGCAAGAATAACTAAAACAGCAAGAGAGATTAAGGTTAAAATAATATTAGAACCAGAATGAATTCCGGAGCCAATTACAACACCAACTAAAATTAAAAGCAGGATTTCTATAACATCATCTAAGGTTCCTATTCCGATTATACTCTGGCCCAGTTTTGTGTTCACAATTTTAAATTCATCTAAGATGGGTATTAAAATAGCTTCTCCAACAGTAGCAAAAGATAACGCAACAAGAGAGGATATAAGCCAGGAATATCCAAAAACAAAGTGAATTAAAAGTGTTCCAAAAATAGTTGCTAAAAAAAGAGTAAAGAATGTCGCTTTAAAAATAAAGTTTTTACTTTTTTTCAATTTTTTTAAATCTATTTCAAAACCAATTAGAAAAAGCAGGAAATACATTCCAAGTTGTGCCAAAAATTCAAAGGTGGAAGAAGAAGTTATGGAAGTAAATGGGTTATAAATAGCAAACAACGAACCTATAATGAGAGCAGAGAAAATCCAGGGAACCCGAATCTTTTCTAATAATCTTCCAATTAAGAAAGTTAGTAAAAATACCAAGCCCAAAAATAAAAATATGTTTATCATTCTCTTTTATATATTAAAAAACTAAGATTTATAAATGTATGATTCTTTATTTAAATGTAAAATATGAGTCTATAAAAGATGGTAAAAAAGACAAGTAATTGGATATTTTGGGTCGCATCAGAAGCAGCTTTCATCTCATTTTTGTATTATATTCAATACCTGCTTAAAGTTGACGGAAATCTTTTGATAAGCACATTTATCTTATGGATGTTGATAAATATATCAATTGTTCTTTGCCCAGTTGTGAGGAAGTGCTATAAATAGGAATCTATTTACCATCCTCTTTGATTAAATAAACGATAATCTGAATTTAAACCTTTTTAGATTTAATACTTCCCCCTAAGAAATTTCTTGCCATATTTAAGGTCTTTTTTGACAAGGATATAATTGTTTTAAATATTAATATTAACAGTGTTAACCAGAATAAACCTAAAGCAAATCCTGAGATAATGTCGCTAAACCAATGCACATTAAGATACACTCTGCTAAATCCAATTATCAGGAACAAAAAGATATTCATAATAATAAAGCCTTTTTTTAATAAGCTGTTTTTTATATCATCTTTAAATGAATAAAGCAGTAATGAGAAGAAAATTATTGCCATTGTTGCATGCCCGCTTGGAAAACTATATCCGCTCACTTCAATTAATGCATTTTCAGGTCTTGCTCTTTGAATAATAAGTTTTGTCAATAATTCAAATAATAATCCCCCGACCATGCTAAATAATAACAATAAAGAATAATACCATTTCTTTTTGTAAATGAGAATCCCAAATAAAATTAATGATAAAGCAAATAGATGAGAAGGACTTGCTATGTTTGTAATAAAAATCATTATTTTGTTAAAAAAAGGATTCCAGAACATGACTACTTTTGCATTGAGCCAAACATCTAGTTTTGTAATTAATTCTCCATCAATAATGTCTTCAACCATTTTAGAAAATAAATACAACGAAAAGATATTAAGAATTAAAGCATAAAGATGATATCTGGAAAAAATATGTTTTCTTTTGTTTATAAATCTGTATAAGTAAATAATTATTGCACTTAAAACAATGGCAATGAAAATAAACTTCCCAATATATTGGGCGGCAATTTCATAACCTTTTCCAAAGATATAGCCAATCATAACAAATGAAATTGCCCAGCTAATTCCTCCAATTATATTATAAATAATAAATTTGATAAAGGGTATATTTGATGTCCCTGCAACAAAAGGGGCGAATGCTCTTGTTAAGGAATTAAACCGCCCAATAATTAAAGCTTTTCCTGTGTGATGATTCATCAATTTTTTTGTTTTTTCAAAATGCTCTTTTTTGAAGAAAAAGTATTTACCATATTTTGAAAGAAATGAGTAGCCATATTTTTTACCTATACTATACCCAATTAAATCTCCAATTATTGCTCCTATTGATGCGAAAAAGATAACATCCCCAACTTCAAGAATTCCAATCTTTGCAAAAAACCCCCCAATAATAACAATTAGCATACCCGGAGCAAATAACCCCACCAAAGGAATTGCTTCTAACATTGCTCCAAATAAAACTATCCAATAACCCCAATGGTTCAAAACAGGAAGTGGCAAGTTTAATATTTTATCAATAAGTGGCATGATATCTAAAAGATAAATATCTATTTAAAGATATAGAAAACCAAAAAAGTTTTTTGGCTTATTTTTGGTTTTCTAATAATCAAACAAACAAAAGATTAAGTTTGTTTGATATATCTAAAACAGCCTGAGTGATTTATCAGATAATGGGGATGAAAGAAAGGGTTTTGTTCCGCGCAAATTTTTTATTACATTATCCAGCCTTTAACTGTGGGTATTTGCTCTTCAATAAATTCAATAATCTCTTTTTTAAATTTTGGATTGAGCGATATTCCAGTGTAATTGGCTTTCTTTTTCACAATCAACCACCCAATATTTTCTAATTCTTTTACTATCCCCTTTAAATCTGAAAACCTTTTAAAATGCTCAAGCTGGTCATACTTTGCTCCCCAATTCTTTTTTGAGTATGCAAGCTTAAACATAAGTTGGGCTTTCTCTTTTTTCATAGAAGCCTAAGAAACATGCCTTATTTAAATGTTTCCAATGTTGACAGTTTAACCATTCACAAGAGAAAGATTTATAAATAATAATAATAATAATAATAACATGAAAACTGAAGAAAACAAATCAGCATTTTTAGAATATCTTGGAGATACTCCTAAATTGAGATTTCTGGATTTCTTAATTGGAAATCACTTTTTTGATTTTAATATGACTGATATGGCAAAAGAGGCAAATATAAGCTATAATTCTCTTAAAAGTTTTTTTGATGAGTTTTTGAAAAAAGGCATAATCATCAAAACAAGAAGAGTTGGAAAATCTGACATGTATAAGTTAGATATGGATAATGAAATTGCAAAAAACTTCCTGAAATTTGCATGGTTTCTGACTAAGCAAGATTTATGTGTGGAAAATAAGAAAACTCTCCAAATGTCTCAAAAATCACCTTAATTCTCCAACTACAATTTCAATCAAGCCAATCCAGCAAATTTTTTATTGATAAGGAAATTTTAAGCCAGCAAAAGACTTAAATAATACTAAGATTCTAGTATAATAAGGTAACAGGGATTGCCTTAAGTCTTTGGACATCCTGCAAAACGTGTTCCTGGTTTTGCTTCGGCAACGCCGGTATTTTTTAAGATGAAAAAGAGTAATTTGAAAAGAATCTCTATTTACATTGATGGTGCTAATTTTGTTTATGGAATAAAAACAATAAACAGCAGATACAATGATTTTATGTTTGATTTTGAAAAACTTGCTAAAGAAATTTGCAAGGGAAACAAATTAGTAAAAGTAATGTATTATAATGCTTCCTTAAAGAGAAAATTAAATATAAACAAATTGGAGAGACAACAGAAATTATTTGATCGTTTAAGGAAATTAAAAAAGTTTGAAGTTGTTATGTGTAAAAGACAAAAGAGGTTAAATAATCTAGATGAAGAATTTTATTCTATTAAGGGGGATGATATTCATTTGGTCATTGATATGATTATGGACGCAACAAAAAACAAATATGACAAAGCTATTTTAATTTCAGGGGATGGAGATTTCGCCCCATTAGTTCGGGCAGTAAAAACATTAAAAAAAGAAATCGAGATTTATACTTTTAAGGAGCTTTGTTCAGATGCTTTAATCAAAAAGAATAAATTTACTTTTATTGATAAAAAATTAGCGAATAAATGTTTTTATAGGGAGAAAAAAGAAAAAAACGAATAAAGAGAGATACCTTTATCTCTGAAAGGTTGTCTAAACGATATTATTTTCAAAAAATCTAAATTTATACTCTTCAAAAATATTCAAAGGAGAATAATCCGAAACAACATCTGAAAATCTATTTAAAAATTTCCTCATTAAATCCCTAAATTGCTCCATATTTTCAACCTCAATATCTAATTCCAACTGCCATTGTCCAAACGAATTAACCATATAAACAATGTTCGGATTTTGCAAACAATAACTTTTTAGTCGATTTTCTTTTTCTTTATTCATGCTATGCAAGGTCACAAGTACTTTGTAATATAATCCCGTAAGCTTGTTAACATTTGGCCAAACCATATAATTAATAACAACCTTCGACCGCTCCAATCCTTTAATCCTCTGAATTACTGCATCTGGAGATATCTTCAATTTTTCTGCAATTTCAACCGAACTAACTCTAGAATTTTTTGACAACTCATTAAGGATTTCAAAGTTTATATCATCTAGTTTTACCTTTTCAGATTTGCCGCCCCAATATGCTTTTCTTTCACTAGAATTTTCTTTCTCAACCAAATAGCTACGATCAAAATGTGAAGCATCAATAATTGCCGAGATGTCCTTTTCCTTGATAAATTTCCAATATTTATTATCTATCTCTTTCATTAAATTATTTAATTCAATTACTGATTTTGTCGTTGTACCAAAAATCAAAGAATATTTCCCGTCGCAACTAGAAATCCAAGATATGTTTGGATTTTTGCCTAATGATTGAATAAACTTCTTTTCTTGTTCTTCTGTAATATTGTGCAATTTTATGTATATCTTATGATGAATAAATCCTAATTTAGCCATGTCAATAACTGTCAAATAATCTCTAATTATACCTTCATTTTGATATTTTTTAATTCTATAAAGAATACTCTCTCTTGAAAGCTGAACCTTTTTAGCAATTTTTGTTAAAGGTTGTCTTGAATCTAAATCCAATTCATAAAGAATCTTTTTATCCTTCTTATCTAATATGGAGACCATAATTAATGAATAACTACTATATCTTATAAATATATCGGTTTTCATTAATATTAATACAAGAAGGTTAATATATCCTTCTCACTATGAAGTAGTAACAAAATAAAAGTTTAAATAAAATGGCAAACAAAAAACAAAGTTTAACTGCCCTAATAAGAGAATATCGAGAAAATAAACAATTTCTAGAAGGATCTGAAAGAGCATTAAATAATCTAAGCTCAAAGAAGGTTAAATTATATGCTGAATTAGGAAAAAGAACAATTAAAGGAATTTGTTTTAATGATGTTTTACCATATCTTCAGAGATTTGACGAAATGGAAAATTATATTGAGGAGAAAGTTTGGGAAACAACAAAGAGAAACGGCGATTTAAATTGGATGATTAGTGCAAAAAAAGGGTGTGATTTTTGTAATAGTTGGCCATCATATCAAATGTATACTAATTTATTGAATGCGGATAAATTTCAAACCGCATTAGATTTTTTCAAAAATAAAGAAGGGAATCTTTTGAGTGTTTTGGGGGAACATCCTAAAAAACTAATAAGGCATAGGTCTAATCTTCCAAAAGATATAGATTCTATTTTAGAAGGAACAAATTTCACCAAAAATTATGCTAATTTTATAAATCCAGATTCAATTGAGATCACCTATTCAATTCCAATTGTTTACAAAAGTTTTGATAGAACAAGTAATGAATTGGTATATAAAACGTCTTTAGATGGCAACTCTCAAGAAATAAGATTACCCTGCAGAATAGATGGTAAGAAGAGAACAGTGGTGGAAGTAAATGGTTGCGAATTTTATGCACTTTTTAGCGTTGATAAAAAGAAAATTTTTGATAATTTTTTAGAAGAAACTCTTCGCGCAACAAAACAAAATAGAGATAATCTTCCAAAGGTCATAGAAATAAACAAAATTCAGAAAAAGTTTTTAGATACTTTCACAAAAGAAGACTTATTCCAATAAAAATAAAATGAAAACAAAAAAAATTAAACAAGTAGAAAGAAGAATAGCTAGTGCTGATCGAAACATAGATAGAATTGATCGAAACATAGCAGTTTCAGAAAATCTCTATGGCATGGTCTCCTCTAAAAAAGAGTATAGAGTAAATTCCCTTGTAGCAATTGGCGATATTTATGAAGAAAGAATCCCAGTTTATGAAAAAGCCCTACAAGAAGCAAATTCAGAAGCTTCGCAAGCAAACAATGAGTTAGAAAAAGTTTTGAGTTCAGCAAATTATACAGAATTAGAATCAAAAGAAATGTTTGAACAAAGAACAAAAGAACAAGCTAATGAAATATTCCTTGCAAAAAATAATATGTATCAAAAATCATTAGAAGTAAAAACTGCAGAAAAAAGATTAGGATACATTACAAAAATGGGCCATTCTTATGTTAATAAATCTATAAAGATGGAAAATGAATGGTATACAAAAGTCGATAAAACACTCCAAGAAATGACTGATAAAATAGATGAATTGAAAGGCAAAAAATTAAATTTGGAAAGTCTTGCTAAAGAAGAAAAAGAAAATTTAGAATATAAAACCCAAGTTGAAAAAACAATAAATAAAATTGATAGTGGAGAAAATAGCGATGGGTACTATGATTTCGTTACATTACAAAATGCAATAATAATGGGATTGGTCCCTAGTAAAATAAAAAATTCATTAGATAAGGGAAACATTATTCCATATTATGCTTGGAACGGAGGGCTAGATGATTCATTAGAAGCAATAAATGTCCAGACAAAAGAACAAGGAAAAATAAGACAACTACCAGACGAAAGTTATGTTTTTGAGATGGATTTAGGGCATCAGAAAATAGAATTTCCAATAATTCATCGTGATGAAGAAAAAGTTGATCATGGTGTAAGTAGAATAAGTTGTAAATTTCCAGAAGGTCTCACTTCAATAGCAATACTCTCTCCTGAAAAATCATTAAGAAATATAAAAGAATTAGAGTTGAGAGATAAATCTATGGGGAGGTATTCAAGGTTTGCTGAAAGTCTAAAGATTGTAGCGGACTATTATGTTAAGGAATCAGAAAGGCTTAAGGAAAATGAATAAAGATTATTTCTGAACAAATACAAAATGAAAAAGAATTTAAAATTTTATAATGAACACGGACAGGTTAAGGATTGGAGAATTGCTTATGAAATGGCTCACATAGAAGATCTTCATCGTGAACCTTTTTTGCGGATATTTCCAGCATCAAAAAATCAAATAGCTGAAGGAGAAAAAAAGTCAGAATGCTACGGAGAAAATATGTTTGAAAACAAAATTAGGGAAAAGAGAATAAGTGACATACAAAGCAAAATTAAAAACTTTTGTGTAAACAAAAAAGGTATAAAAAGGAGTTCAGTAAATAGAGGATTTTTAGAATGTAAGGAGGTATCCTTTGAACTAGACCATGAGAAATATGACATGACTTTTCAGCGTGGAGGAGATAATGATTCCTACAATCTAAGCTATGTTGCGATTGATGGCAATGACCGGACTAGGGGATTTTACTCAATAAAAGATAATTATGATAAAATTTGTGCCATAAAGCGAGCATTCTTCAAAGGTTGGTGAAGAATCTTCATCCTAAAAGAAAATAATTCAATGTGTAATTCTACAAAGAGATTAGTGACGATGTGATGAAAACGAATCTCTTCAAAAAAATTAAACATTAGAGAATCTTTGAAATTTAATTCTTCTTTCATCTTAAAAAAAGATTATTTTTGAATAAATACAAAATTAAAAAGTTTTGCAATCTACCAAAAGAACTAAACTCTCCCTTCTCTCACACTCAATCTTTAATTTTCCTTACAACTATCTTTGTTATTCCTATTGCAGAGATATATCCAATTATAACTCCAACTAAGAGAATTATCCATGAAGAAACATTTAAAGGCACAATGTGAAAAATGCTGTTAAGAGGGGTGTAAATTATCAGAATCTGGACTAACACCGACCCGAATAGCGCGGCAAGAAGCCATTTGTTTGCAAACCAACTCAGCTTTTCCTGGTATCTTATGCTCCCAATCCTTACAAATTCATAAAGAATAAATCCTGTAAATAAAGCAGTTCTTGCCTGTTCTATCCCTGAAATAAGAAGCACCAGAAAGAATGTCGCAAATAATATAATAAGTTTTTTAATGCCTATTGTTCCTATTAACCAGGCTAATCTTTTGTTTATTATCGGCTCTTTTCTCTTTCTCGGGGGTCTTTTCATAATGCCGGGTCTTGCAGGGTCCATTCCTAAAGCAAGAGCAGGAAATCCGTCTGTAATCAGATTAATCCACAATATCTGGATGGGCAGTAAAATCGGCTCTTTTAATGTTAAAAATAAGATAGCTAAAAATAAAACTCCGACTTCTGCAAGATTGCACACAAATAAGTAATTTATAAATTTCCTTATATTATCAAAAGACCTTCTCCCTTCTTTTACTGCGTGAACTATTGTTGAAAAATTATCGTCGAGCAAAATTATATCGCTTGCCTGCTTGGCAACTTCTGTCCCTCTTATTCCCATGGAAATCCCCACATCTGCTTTTTTCAGAGCAAGCGCATCGTTGACTCCGTCGCCTGTCATTGCAACCCTGTAATTTTTCTTTAAAATAGTTAAAATCCGCAATTTATGAAAAGGGGTTATTCTTGCAAAGATATTAACACCTGACTCTAATTCTTTTTCAAGTTTTGAATCATCAAGTTCATCAAGCTGTCTGCCATTTATAATTTTCCTGCTTTCAAGACCGATACCTTCTCCGACAGCTTTGGCTGTAAGAGGGTTATCCCCTGTAAGCATAATCACCCTTATTCCGGCAGTCTTGCAATTTTCCAGTGCTTTTTTAACTTCTGGTCTTGGAGGATCAATCATGGCTTGCAATCCAATCCAAACAAGGTCTTGCTCCTTGTTTTCAGAATCTGTTTCTTTAGATGCAAATCCCAAAACTCTTAATGCCTGCGATGCAAATTCCTTATTTTGTTTTAATATTATTTCTTTTGTTTTTCTGTCTAATTTTATAATTCTCCCGTTTTTATATAACCTGTTGCACTTTTCAATTAAAACTTCAGGTGCTCCTTTAGAGAATAAAAAATTCTTTCCTTCTTTTTTATAAATAACAGACATCATTTTTCTCTCAGAAGTAAAAGAAATTTCTGCTGTTTTCTCATATCCTTTTAATTCTTCTTTTAATAGTTTATCTGAAAGCTTCCTTAGGGCAATATCAGTCTGGTCTCCAAGATAAATCTTTTCATCATCTTTATACCCTATTTTTGAGTTATTGCACAATGCCCCACAAATAAGCAGTTGCTTTATTTTGTCTGAATCAAGCTCATCTGAAACATTAAATATCCTGTTGTTAAAAAATAAATTTGTTACAGACATTTCATTTTTCGTTAAGGTTCCTGTTTTATCTGTGCAGATAATATCCACACTTCCAGCAGACTCAACAACATTTAATTTTCTCACCAGGGCATTTTTATTTGCCATTACCCTTGCGCCGATAGCTAAAACAAGAACTAAAACAGCAGGCAATCCTTCGGGTATTGCGGCAACAGCTAAAGAAATAGAAATAAGCACTGACTGGTAAAGACCGTATTTAAACAGACTTGCAAAGAAAAGCACAAGAATAATCCCTATTATCACAAAAAATATCTTTCTGCTAAAATTGGAAATCTCTGTCTGAAATGGCGTCTCTTCTTCTTTCATTGCCTGAAGTTTTGATGCTATTTTACCTATCTTTGTATTCATTCCTGTTTTAATAACAAGTGCCTGAGCATTTCCCGAGTTTATTGAAGTGCCTCTGAATATTTCATCAGACACACTCTTTTTTACTGCTCTGGATTCTCCTGTCAAAACAGACTCATCAACCTCAAGACTAAAAACTTCTATAATTTTTGAGTCTGCTGGAATGATATCCCCTTCTTCAAGCAAAATTAAATCACCCGGCACTATATTTTTTATGCTGACTTCTATTTCCCTTCTGTCTCTTATGACTTTTATTTTTGGTCTTGCTATTTTTTGCAAAGCTTCTATAGTTTTCTCTGCTTTATAGTCCTGAAAAAATCCGGAAATTCCTGAAACAAGAACTATAATCAGAATCAAGATAGTGTCAAAAATATTTGAATCCTGATCTGGCAGTAAACCAACAACTGAAGAGATTATGGCAGCTACAATTAATATTAGAATTAAAGGGGATTTGAATTGAGAAATGAAAATTTTAAGAGTATTTATCTTTTTTCTTCTTTCTATTTCATTTAAACCATATTTGGAAAGTCTTTTTTTAGCTTCTTTATTTGATAAACCTCTTCCTTGTAGCATTTTATATATTATCTAAAGGGCTTTTTATATTTTTAATTGATGCCTGTGAGATTTGAGTGTAAATCTGCGTTGTTTTGATATCTGAATGTCCAAGAAGTTTTTGAATTATCCTTAAATCTGTTCCTTGTTCTAGCAAGTGGGTTGCAAAAGAGTGGCGGAGTAAGTGGGGATAAACTCTTTTTCTGATTCCTGCTTTTTTTGCGGAGTTTTTTAGGATTGCCTGTACTGTTGCAGTTGTTAATTTTCCACCCCTTGA
This sequence comes from archaeon BMS3Abin17, assembly GCA_002897655.1. Lineage (GTDB taxonomy): Archaea > Nanobdellota > Nanobdellia > Pacearchaeales > GW2011-AR1 > BMS3ABIN17. The sequence goes on along the minus strand of BDTJ01000018.1, from coordinate 2,755 downwards.
AGAAGGAAATAAAATATCTGATTCAATGATTTTTATGTAATTACTCAATTCTTTTTCCATTGAGGAAGGAATTTTCACAAATCTGTCTTTTTTCCCTTTTGCTAATTTAATATGAATTAAACTTTCTTCAAAATTAATATCTTGCTTTTTCAAATTAACTATCTCACTAACCCTTAGACCGCACCCATAAAGCAGTTTTATAATTAATTTGTGTTTTATGTTGCTGGTTGATTTAATTAATTTTTTTATTTCTCTAATTGTTAGGATGGTTGGGAGTGTTTTGTTTCTTTTTGGATGATTTAATATCAAATTTTGCTTTAAGACTCTTTTAAAAAAGAATTTAATAGCACTAATCTGGGAAGATACTGTTGAGGGATTTTTTTTCTTTATTTGCGATTGAATAAAGTCTTTGACAGAATTTTCATTTAATCCCTTGTCTTTTGAATGCAATAAGAATTCCCTTGTATAATATAAATAAGCTTTCACTGTTTTCTTAGAAGAATTAACTATCTCAAGTTCTCTTTTAAGTTTATTTAGCAATCCTTCAGGCATACCATAATTTAAAAAATATTCTTTAAAAACTTATGATAAAACTCTCTAGGAGTATCATATCATAAATAAACTTATGATATGATTATGTTCAACGAAATTGAGAATTTGTCGACGGTAAAAACAAAAACACCGTCGATAAACCCACGACCTTATGATTCCTTGCTTCGTTTAACGCTCCAATGCTAAATTAAAAAATCGCATAACACGCTGATTAAATGAAATTGTGTCAATACAAAAAGAATAAATAGTTTGATTTTATCTATTTTTTATGAATATTAATTGGAAAAAAGTTTTTGCAATAATAGTTCTTTTATTATTTATTGGAACAATTATTGCTGTTGTGTTAGTAAACATAGATAAAATGTTTATTCTAAATAAAACTCCTTAATTGACACAACTACGCTAAGAAATCGGTCGTGGGCAAATTTCAACTCACGAGGTCGCAATGTTTGAAGTTGCTCCACTCGTGCCCCGCTGCGCTTTCGCTTACAATATTCTTTGTTCGCTCAGGTCGTCGAACAGCGATTAAGAGGAAAATCTCTCGGCTCGAGATTTTCCCAAATTCTTTCGCCAGCTCTGAAAATTTTTCTTTTATTTGAATTAAAATTTTCGAGGGCTCAAGAACTTCTCTTAATCGCGATGTTATACGCAATATTACTCAGACAACTTTCCTATATTTAGGAAGTTTTTAAAGATTTTTTTAGCATGTCCCTTTTTAATTACAATTTCCGGATGAAATTGAACACCATAGATTTTCTTTTTGGGATGTTTTACAGCTTCAATTCCATCTTTTGATTTGGCTAAAGAATTTAATTTTTTATTTTTTGAAACAACCCAGCGATGTGCTTCATAAACATTAAATTCTTTTGGAAGGGACTTAAATAGTTCATCTTTAGAAACCAATCTTATTGAAACTATCCCTTTCTCTTTCTGTTTTAACATCTTCAATTCTTCACCAAAAGCAAAATTAATCAATTCAAAACCTAAACAAATTCCTAGAATTGGCTTTTGGCAATTTTTAATAAGATGTAATTCTTTTGAATACTCTTTTTCATAGTTTGCCACAGAAAGAGAAGAACCGCCAGAAAGAATTATTGCATCATATCCATCATAGTTTTTATTCTCCAAATTTTCAAAATCAATTGATTTAACTTCTCTAAATTTATGCAATAATTCTTTGATATGCTTCGAATGATTATTTACCACTAATAGTTTCATAAGATTATCTAGTTGTTTTCTCTTTAATAATTTTACTGAAAGTTGTCTTGCGTGGATACTGTCGCTCCGTTGCACTCCGCGATTTTTTCTTGCAGAAAAAACGTATAACAGCGATTAAGAGACTCCGCCTTGCAGGCTCCGTCCAAATTGAATTTTTGTGGGTTGCCTCAAAAATTCAACTTCTCTTAATCGCGATGTTAGTTTCAATAAGCGAACGGGCTAGAATTATTCTCTTTGATGGTACTTAACTTTCCCAATCACTCTTGGAGGTCCGCCCATAACTGGCTCATATGCTACACCATCTTTAACATAACCAATCACCCTATTAGGTCCTCCAACAACCATTTCATAAACAGCATCTCCTTTAACAAATCCTCTGGTTCTTGATGGACTTCCAATAACCATTTCTTCTACAGTACCATCAATTTTGTCATCATGTAATTTTTTTCCCATATCCCTATTAAAATTAGTAATGATGTAAATTATATAAATTTATCGCCCGTTTGCTTACTTTGGATTTTTCGGCTTCGCCGAACGTTGCACTAAAATCCAACCTCTATCGAGGGAAACTAACAGGAATTTAACGGTTCCGAAACCTTGCAGGTTTCTCCACCCAAATTTGATTTTCCAGCTCTGACTTCGTCGAGGGAAAATCAAACTTCGTTAAATTCCGATGTTCCCAGATTGCATCCAAATTGAAATCTGTCCTCGCTTTCGTTCGGATAAATCACCAATCTTTTTGTTCTTTGCTAAACATGGTTCTGTAAAGTTAACGGGTGATAAATCTAATGACAGAAAGCTTTAAATATTAGGATATCTTAGGATATCCATGAGAAAGATAGAAGTATTAAATAAAAAAATAAAACTTAGTGATAATGTTGAAGTTTTCTACGAGAAGATTATTACTCAATTTGGTAATAGTGCAAAAGTAGATGCCCCAAAGAAGTTCATAGGTAAAAGAGCCTATGTAATAATTTTAAAGAAA
>BDTJ01000017.1 GCA_002897655.1 archaeon BMS3Abin17 | reverse complement strand
TAGCCAGAGAACTAAAGTTTTGTGTAGATCATCATGAGTTTAGAATGAGGTATAATCATTTTAGGCCACATACAAGTTTACACGGAAAAGTACCTGCTGAAGTTTACTTCAGCTTACGACATATGTCTATGGGGCGCACAGATAATTCTTTAGAGCAACCTTTAAAAACTAAATTTCTTGATACTAATCATGGTAAAAGGCAAAGTTCTTCAATTTAGGCAAGGAAGAAAGACTGTTTATGAAAAGCATTTTTTAATAGAAGTAGAAGGTTCTGAAGACAGAAAACAGGCTGAGAAATTAGTCGGCAAAGAGGTTTCATGGAAGTCACCAGCAGGAAAAATAATCAAAGGAAAAATATCTGGGGCTCACGGAGGCAAAGGAGTTGTGAGGGCAATTTTTGAAAAAGGTCTTCCTGGTCAAGCAGTTACAACAGAGGTTGAAGTGAAATGATGTATTTAGATAGTCCTTATAGAAGACTAGATACAGAAGAGCTGAATGTTACAATTAGATACAATGATTGGAAAGAAGTTGTCGATATAAATGAAATTCCTTTTGAGGGACCATATAAATATAATATATTCACTGAAGGTCCTTCTCCTTTTTTGTGTGAGGTGGATAATATTGATATCTTAAAGAAAGATATAACCGATAATTATCTCTTTTCAAAAGATGAAATTAAATCTGCAAAAGTAGTCATTTTTGCATCTGGGGGGAAAAATTAAATAATGGCAGGATTAAGAAAAGCTACAGCATATTCAAAAAAGAAAGTTGTTCCATATACTCGTACAAGCAAGCAGAAGAAAAAAGCATTTATAAAAACAATCCCCCCTCAAAAGATAGTTAAGTTTACAATGGGGAGTGAGTCTCTTTATAACAAGGGAAAGCTTCCGTACACACTGACTGTTGTGGCAGCTGAAAAAGTTCAGATTAGGCACAATGCTCTTGAGGCATGCAGACAGTATATTAACAAGAAATTAGACAAAGAGTTTCCAGGACAATTTTTGTTTAAGGTTATTCCTTTTCCGCACCATATACAAAGAGAAAACAAAATGCTTACTGGCGCAGGTTCAGATAGAATGCAGACAGGAATGCAATTGTCTTTTGGAAAAGTTGCTGGGAAGTCAGCAATCCTAAAAGATGGGGGGAAAATATTCTTTATAACTGTCCCAAATCAAAAAGCTGTTCAGTTTGTTAGGGGGATTATCAGGCAAACCAAGTCAAAACTACCTTGCAAGATAAGAGTTATCTATGAACAAGAATAATTAAATAAGATTATCTCATAATATAGTTCCTATTAAAAAATCCTATTCCAAATAATCTTGGGTTTGTACCATAGGCTTTATCTAATCGAGTATAAAGGTTCATAAAATTCATTATATCTTTAACTCTTTCTTCATATGGCTTTTTAAGTATCTCACATATTTTTCTTACTGCTTCTTCTTTATCTCTCACATTTTTTCTTTCTTCATTAATAAAAAATGGATGAGTCATTAACCTTTTCACACTAGGGCCTATTTCTTCACTTTTCTTTATTGAAGTATTTATGTTTCTCATACATAATTAAGGCATATTTGGCTTTATAAACTTAACTGCGTAGTAGTAACAAGAGAAAGGTTTATAAACTTCAGATGTTATTGAATATCATGGTAAAAGCAAATCATAAGGAGTTAAGGTATGCGGCATTAGCTAGAAGTCTTTACAATTCAAAAGAGAGTAAAATATTTGCTAACGGTTCTTTATATAGATTAGCAGAAGAACTTGGTCTTGATCCTCAGAGAGTTAGAGGTTTTGTAAAAGGAGCTACTGCAACAGATGAATCAACTAAAGCAACTATTGATGATTATTCTGAGCAGTTTGATGAACAGTTTGGCAATCTTAATGTTTCAGATCTCCCTAATCAGTGGTATGAACCTGCTTTAAGAGGTTTATCAAATGATGCCCAAGACAAGATTAAGAAAGTATTTGAGGCACATGAAGGAGTAACTTTTAAAGAATTAAATGATATTCTTGGAAAAGCAAATTATATTTTATATCCAGAGAGTAAAAAATATGGAGACCATACTGACAAAGAGAGAGAAGATGCTGAAAATACTCTTAGAAAATATGATAAAATTAATAAGATAATGACACTTTTAGAGCTTTATACTTTAGAGAGCTTAAGACCTAAAGCAGTAAATGTTACAAGAAAAAAGAGTTTAGAAGCAATAGTTAAAGCTCTTTAATTTTTATTTATCAATAAGTTCTTTGACTAACTGAGCCATTACTTGTAAGAATTCCTGTGTTTTTTCCTGCCATTCATCTATCTCAACACCTTTTAGGTCTTTTATATCACCATGAACAATTTTTTTGTGAAGGACTAATAAATCCCTATACCAAATAACATGTTTCATCTTTAGTTTTCCTGAATTTACAAAAGTCTCTTTTAAATCTACAGGCACATGTTCTGGAGACGCAGGAGGGATTCCTGCTGCAATTAAAGCTGCATGAGCAGAATCAACCATAGCCCAGTATAATCCTTCAATAGAATTTAATTCAGAAGCCTTGCTTCTTAAAATATGTATTGGTGCTCTCTGAAGACAACTATAAATTGCCTCAGGAGTTGATTTTATTTTCCCTTTTAATAATAAGAATTTCAGAGGTTCAAAAAATCCTGCTAAATCAATCATTGCTTCACCATATCTCAAGACATTTACAACAACAGGATCCCCCCTCATTAAATCTTCCCACCATGTGCTTAATTTTACTGTATTTATATGAAGGTCCTTCTTATAAGGATTTTTCCTTAGAATCTTATTAAGTTCTTCCCTGTACCACGCAATTAATTTCTGATCCCATTTTATAGAAACATCATCAATTATGATGATTATGTCAATATCAGAGCCAGCACTTGCAGTTTGTTTTGTTGTTGAACCAAAAAGAACAACTGACTTGATAATTTTGTTATATCTACTGTAAACTTTTGTTGCAAAATCCATTGCTATATCCGAGTCTGTTTTTAACTGCAATGTCGGAACATTTTTTTTATCAATCTTTGGTTTCTTTTTTTCAACACTCTTTTTTACTTTCTTCGCAATCTTTTTCTCAGAACCTTTCTTTTTTCTCTTTACCATTTTATCACTCTTTTATAGTACTCTATAGTATATATTGTAAAATGTACTTTTTAAATTTGATGATTTTGATTTTTTTATCTTGTGAAAAGTTAAATTAACCCAATTATTTTTTATCCATTAACTGAGTTTTTCCTAATTTTTGTATATCCTAATTATATTATCGACTTAATATTATTCCATTGGGCTTCCACCCATTCTGCCTCCCTGTGCCCCTTGTCTTTGCCCCCCTAATTCTGCTGGAAGCTGGGAAAAACCTGCCCCAAAAGTTTCGTAATTTATCTGGGGGAGTATCATACCAAAACCACCAAAATAATCTTGCTGAAATCCTGGTGCCTGATTCCAGTAAGGAGCCATCTCCATAGAATATATAGGGGAGCCCATTGCCTCCATTGTTTCCTTGAAAGGGGATGTCTGAAAATGCTGCCACCAGTGCCCTGCCTCAATAATCTTTTTTGCTTCATACCCCTTTTTACCAAGTTTTTTCATAATCTCCTGAATAGGAACATTTCCCATCCCCATAGGAAGCTCTGTGTGCTCAAATCCAAAATTATCTGACAAGTGAACATGTTTAACTAATGGGGCTATTTTTTCTGATTCTTTTATAATATCTTTTTCTTCCCAGCCATATTTTCTCATCATATTTATATGGCCCACATCCCATGTTGCTCCAATTAGTTTTTCTGCCTGTCTTTTTGCTTCAGATTTAGACATACCCTCTTCTACAGCTTTTGTTACAAACTGCTCTCTTGACTTCTCGATTAGTTTTCTTAGCTCCTCACCTGTGCTTAGAGCAAATCCTGCAGGAGGATTTTCTATGTTAACAATAGGGGCTTTATCCTTGAATTTTTTATAAGATTCAAACGCAACATTTCCAAATGTTTTTGAAGACTGGTCTATTGCAAAATCTTCTATTGGAGTGTAAATATTTGGATTAACACTCTGTAAACCATTTGCAAGAACAAAAAGGGCATTAGACTGTCTTTTAGGATCTAGTGAGCTGATATCTATTTTTCCATTTTCTTTAATCCCAAGCTCTTTTCCATATTGTTCTGAAAGCGTATCAAGAACTTTTTTATTCTCTTCAGTTCCATATTTATATGCTCTGCTGAAAAGTGCTCTTACAGTCATTTCTGCCTGTTTTAAATATTCACCTGCTGAATGTATTTTTTTTATCTCCTCATGCTCTTTATCTGACATTGATCCTGGATCCACTTCTCTTTCAAGCACTTTGAGGTATAATGCCCTGTACATAGGGTGTGTGTCTTTAAGAATACGCTCTGCATGTTCCCTGTTAAATTCTACCTGTGAAAGAGAATTGTCCCATTCGGTATCATTTAAAGCTTTTAGTTGTTTTTTTGGGTCAAGCATTTCTTCCCTAACTTTAATAGTCCCTGGATAATATTTTTTTTCAGCTTCAACTGCTGTGGGTTTTCCTGATTCTCTGTTTATAACAACTAGCCTTTTTGGTTTTCTCCCTTCAGGAGTCATCTCAAATTCTGTTCCAGGAATTCCCTCTGCAGAGTGGAATGTGACAGGAATATTTCCGTCAGGACTTAATTCATGGCTTCTTTCAACAACCATTTTTAATTTTCTTTCAGTTGCCTCCCTGTTTATTTCACTGAATCCCTGCTGGTTTATTCCAGTGGTATCAACAACAGGACCATGAACAGAGATATCTACACCTGTTAGTTTACTCAGTCTGTTAACTTCTTTTAAGTGTTGTTTAGGAATAGCTTCAAAAATTTCTGGAGAGACAGTGGCTAATTCTATCTGTTTTACTCCTGAAGCAAGTTTTGCAGAAACTTCTTTTAGAATATTCGCTGATCTTGGGTCAGTTGTCAACCCCATACTTCCTGCAGTCACATAATGTTGTGTTGGAGGCTTTAAAGAAGAATATCCCCCCTGGTAGAGATTCTCAATAGTATAATCACCTTCTTTTGCCATAATTATATTAGTAAAAATTTATTTATATATTTATTGAATATGAAAAACTCATGGATTTTTGGAGTTTTTTATCCAGAAAACAAAGATTTTTCATTTGTTCTCTGTATCACTTTAATGCTTCATAATCCATTTTTTTTCTTTCAAGATTTACTTTTTTTGCCTCAAAAGGATTTTCTCTTCCAACCTTATTCATGTCTAATCTTTCTGGTGCTGAAGCAGTATATTTTTCCAGATTAGGTGATTCCATGCCTCTTAATTCTGAAGATGGTGTAATTTGTGTCTTTTGTTTTATCATAATATCAATGTCTCTTCCTGTTTTTGTAATATCAATGGGTAAGGGTGTTTCACCAGCATGTGAATAAGTGGTATATTTTGTTTCATTCTCACCTTCTTGTCCCTGAACATTATACTTGAATGAGTCATCATCTCTTAAATTATTTTTTTGGACAGGAGCAGAAGCAACCCCTTGTTCAAGAGTAATTACTTCTGGAGCTTCTGCGATTTTTCCCAAAACAGGGGAGTGCATTCTTGAAGATGTCTGCATAAATTCATTAAATTCTCCAGACCCAATATCCTCTTCTTGTCCCTGTATATCTTTTTCTAGTTCTGACTCTTCTTTAAACTCCTTTATTTTAATATTCTTTTTAATTTCTTTTATTTTTTCTTTCTTTTTTCTAACTTGTTTCTTCTTTTTTGCCATGATTTACATAGGGTAAAGAGGTATATAAAATATTCTATAATAAGGATAAATGCAAAAAGCTGCTGCAGGAATCTTAGGAATTGGGGAATTACTTTATTAGTTCTGTCTGGAACAAGGATTACTGGAAAAAATAAAGTTGGTTTTTACGCGACTTATAACAAATAAAAGAAGCCCGAGTTTATATAATTTTCCGTCGGTTTTTTGACTCACAGTTAAATTTTTAAGCAATTTTTACATAATTAGAATAAGAGGAATATATGGAAGAAGAAAAAGAGAAAAAGAAAATTAATCCTTTGTGGAATGTTCTTAAAACAGAGTGGATTTATTTGGGAAGTCGGAGAAAAATATTTCTTGGCATTCTGCTTCTTTTTGTTATTGCTGCTGCTATTGGTCTTACAACTCCCCTTGTGGTTGGTTTAATATTTAATTCTATTCAAGAGTCAATTACTTCAGATGGTGAATTTAAAAAACTTATTTTGATGATTTGGTTGTTATTGGGGATACAAATTGGTTTCTGGATTTTTCATGGAGCAGGAAGAATACTTGAGCAGAGAACAGGTTTTTTTGTTCATAAAAACTTTACAGCTTCAAAAATAAATAAAGTCCTTGAATTACCTATAAAATGGCATAAAGACCACCATTCAGGAGACACTATTGATAAGATAAATAGAGGGCGAAATTCTGTTTTAGCTATATCTTCTGATTATACTGCTGACTTTGTTTATGCAATAATGAATATATTTGGGTCATTATTTATCTTGTTTTTTGTTGACTGGAAAATAGCTGCATTTGCATCAGGGTTTTCGTTTATTTTGCTTTTAATAATTATGGGTGTTGATAGAAAATTGATTAATTATTATAAGGAACTTAATAAATACAGTAATAAACTCTCTTCGTCTATTTTTGATTATTTGAGTAATATTTATACTGTAATCACATTAAGATTAAAGAAAACAGTCAGCCAGGAAATTGATTATAAATTGATGGCTAGCTATAAAACTGAAAAAAAGAGCATATATTTAAATGAGTTTAAATGGGGTTTTGCCAATGCCTCAATTTCTCTTATGACTGTGCTTGTTTTAAGTTATAAAGTATATGCTGATTATACCTCTACTGGAGTAATCTTGATTGGAACCTTATATATTTTATATGGATATTTGGGGAAAGTAGGACAGACTTTCTTTAAATTTGCATCATTATATGGGAAAATAACCCGTCATAGTGCAAGAATTGAAGGTTCAACTCCAATTGATGAAGCATTTAATCAGATAAAAGAAAGAATAGGCGGAACTTTACCTCATAATTGGGATAGAGTTGATGTAAAGAATATCAAGTTCACTTATGACCAAGAAGGGCACGAGCAACATATGGATAATGTGAATATATCTTTTAAAAGAGGCCAAAAAATAGCTTTGATTGGAGAGAGTGGCTCTGGAAAAAGTACAATTCTTGCTTTAATGAGGGCTCTTTATTATCCTGATAAAGGGGATGTTTATGCTGATGGCGTAAAAATAAAGAATGGGTTTGAAAAATTAAAAAGGCATGTTACTTTAATTCCTCAAGACCCTGAAATCTTCAACAATACTATAAGATATAATGTAACAATGGATTTACGTACAAGTGAAGAGGAGCTTCAAGAAGCCATTCATATGGCTCAATTTGAAAAAGTTGTTAAGAGATTAGAAAAAGGCTTGGATACAAATGTCTTAGAAAAAGGAGTTTCTTTAAGTGGTGGAGAAAAGCAAAGATTGGCATTAGCAAGGGGGTTACTTGCTGCAAGAAATACTGAGATTGTTTTAATGGATGAACCTACAAGCAGTGTTGATAGTTTGAATGAAATGAAGATTCATGAAAATGTCTTTAGGGAATTTAAAAATAAGACAATAATCTCTTCAATTCACAGATTGCATCTTTTGAGCAAGTTTGATTATATTTACATGTTTGACAAGGGAAAGATTGTCGCAGAAGGAACTTTGAATGATTTAAGGAAAAATCCAAAATTCAGTTCTATCTGGAGAAAATATGGAATGGGGGGGAAGTGAGATGAGAAAATCAAAAAGTTCTTTGTATTTGTGCGAAGTGATTACAAATAAAGAAATTATCCTCCTAAGTTTTACTTCTAAGTAAAACTCACCATTCCATGAGCTTTTTTATAGATGTCAAATAATTCATAACTAAGTGCCTTTGCTTTTGTTTTTCCTAATTCTCTCAAATGAGTTTTCTCAATCCAGTCATCTTGTTTAACTGGTTTGTCTTTGTCTTCCTGCTTTTTCCCTGATTCTTTTTTAGGAGCTTTATCATAATAGCCTATAAGTGCTAAAAAAGGATTTGAGCCATCGTCTGAACTTTGTTTTTCTTTCTTTTCATCTTTTTCCTCTAAAAAGAAATTAATCTCATCTTGTAATTGGTCAAGACTCTCTGTTGTTGCCCCCTCAATTAATTTCAAGACATCTCCCACATCTGATTTTTCCAGTTCTCTGTCAATTTTTTTCATCTCATCGTCATTTAAGGAATATGCGCTGATATTCATTGTGGATTTTCCAATAAATCTTCCTTGTGATGGAATTGCCCTAAAGTTAAAATCAATCAAGATGCACGAGTAATAATTTCTTTTTAGTTTCATTTTTTGAAAATCTCTTGGAAGTTCTCCTAAAAGCGCTGCCTCGTCTGCATTTATCTTTGATTTTCCCAACAAACTTAATTCAAGAAGAACTGTGTTGAACATTTTTACAAGTTCAGGATTTCTTCCTGCGTCTTTTGATTCAAGCTGCTGGACTGCCTTTAAATAAGGTTTTACCCATCTAGAATAGAGCTTTAGATTGCTTACCTGAGATTTCAGATAAATCCTTTCCATTTCATATCTTTTTCTTAGTTCTTTTTCAGATTGTTCTAACCAGGTATTAAACTCATGAATTCTTGACTTAAGAATTCTTTTTACTCTGTCATTTAAATCAATATCATCTACGCCTTTTTCATCTTTTGCAACTAAAAATCCATCAAGAAGTGTTTGAAACCCTGCTTGTCCAAGAGCCATTCCTTTTATACTTGAGTTTCCTTTTACTATATCCACTTTATCAAGCCATATTTGCTTTAAGGATAATTTTGCGGCCTCTCCTGTATTTTTGTCTTTGTTGCTTAAATCATCATAAACCTGGAGTCTTATTCTAAAATCCTTTAAGTCATGGACAATGTTGAGAACACTCCTTAAAACAGTGTTAATCATGCCCATTATCTTTGTTGATTCTTCCTGCATTCTCTGCATTTTCATTCCTGTTTCTGAAAAATGCTGTCCACCTGCAGCGTCTGAAAAATTATCAATAAGCTTTTGAGGGTCAAGCCCTCTGTCATTCATCAGGTCAACTATAAAGAAATAAACAGGCTCAAGAGATTCTGCCGATGAATCATAAACCAGCTGGTGCTCTGATTCTGGTTTTGGCTTAATTTCTTCTGCAGGAATATTGTCTGCAGAGCCATACTTTCTTAGTAATTCTTTTCCGTTTTCTGCATAAAGCAGTGGATTTACTTTTCCAATAATTTGCTGAATTGTAGCTACCATCTTTTATATAGAGAATAAAGAATATCTGTTTAAAAATTCTTCCTAAATGAGAATTTTTAAGCCACAAGAATCAAGACAGGTAAAAGAGATTCTTGATGTTTAAAAAATGTTTGTATTTATACAGAGAAAAAGGATAAGCTGTCACATTTTATACTACAAGCGATTGCCCCTTTTTCTCTGTATAAAAAACTCAAAGAAAACCAGTACATTTAGTTTTTTATCACAATAAAAAGATTCTCTTTATTGATAATCTTTAAATACGGGGCTTTCTTTTATTAATCATGGGATTTTTGGGGTTTGGCAAGAAAAAAAAGGTTGTTGATTTAAGTGAGAGATACAGAAGACAACAAGAACAGGCTGCACAGATAAAAGCAGAATCTCAGGAAGTGGGTTCTGAGACTTCTTCAGCAAGTCCATTTGGTATTTTTGATTCTCCTGCTACAAGTACAGATTCAGAAGAGTCAGGAGGATATATTGATGTCTCTTCAAGCATGGAAGACAGAAGAAAAAGACTTGCAAAAAGGCTCGGTGAGATGACAACTAAGATGGAGGATTTATCTAATCAGATTTATCATCTCCAGCAAAGAATTGAGCTTATAGAGAGAAAACTTGATGTCAGAAGTGAATAAATTTATTAGTATTAGAACTCTGTGATTGTTTCTATTGTTTTTTTTTCCAATAAGGATTTTTCTATCACTAGTAAATGTTCCTTTTTTCATCTTTTTAACCTCCTCAAGAAAAAAAGATTCACCTGCACTAGTAATATGCTCTAATTCAATGAAATCTAAATCATAATTTCTTAACATTCCGCAAACAAGAAGTGGTTTTTTCTTTCCTTTCCATCTTCATCAAAGTGGGTTTCTGTATAACGTACACTAACTGCTTTTTTCAGATAATTTTTTAAGGTATCTCTTCCAATTAGTTCTCGATTAGATTATCCTTCAAAAAGATTATGCCAAGGATTCTGGAGAAAACCACACACTTTAGTGTGTGGATGAATCCTTGGACATCCTAAAGTCCAAACAAACCGCACCTTTTAAGGTGCGGTAAAACACAAGGACTTTTTGATTGTGCTAAGATTTATTAATGATTGTTTCTTTTAGGAATTATGAATATAAAAGAGCTTGAGAAAAAAGCACGTGCATATGCATTGAAGAATGCGCTTGCACATGAAGGGCATGCTGTTCCTGGAGCTGTAATAGCTGCCTTGTTTAATGAGGGTTTAAAGAAGAACGAAGCTGGGAAATATGCCAAGAAGGTTTCTGAAATTGTTGGCGAAATAAACAAATTATTACCTGAAGAGCAAAAAAAGGAGTTTGAAGAATTAAGCAAAGAGGTTAGTGAGCGTGAAGTTCGTGAAGGATTAGCTGAATTGCCAAATGCTAAAAAAGGAGTTATTATGAGATTTGCCCCCTCTGCTTCAGGTCCTTTGCACATAGGGCATGCTGCAACTGCGTGCATCTCTTTTCTTTATGTGAAAAAATATGGTGGGAAATTTTATGTAAGAATTGAAGATACTAATCCTGAAAATATTTATAAACCAGCTTACAGGATGATTGAGCAAGAATCAAAATGGCTTTTTGATGGAATTGCAAAAGTCATTTTTCAATCAGATAACATGAAGGATTATTATAAATATGCTGAGAAATTAATTAAAAAAAATGCAGCATATGTCTGCACTTGTTCTGGAGATGAATTTAGGGAGTTTGTGAAAAAACAGCAAGATTGCCCATGCAGAAAAAATTCAGTTAAAGAAAATCAATTAAGATGGAAAAAGATGCTTGATAGAAGAGGATATGGAGAAGGAGAAGTTGTTTTAAGATTTAAATCATCTGAAGGAGGAGGAATGAATCATAAAAATCCCGCAATGAGAGATTTTCCATTAGCAAGGGTAAATCTTGCAAAACACCCAAGACAAGGAAAAAAATATCGTGTATGGCCTTTGATGAATCTGGCTGTTGCAGTTGATGATATTGGGCAGAAGATGACTCATATAATAAGAGGAAAAGATCATAGGGACAATGCCCAAAGACAAGAGATGATTTACAAAGTCTTAGGGAAGAAATTCCCATGGACTGGTTTTTTAGGAAGATATAAGTTTAAAGATATGGAGTTATCTACAACAAAGATTAGACAGGCAATAGAAAAAGGAAAGTATTCTGGATGGGATGATAAAAGACTGCCTACTATCGCTTCGCTGAAAAAACAAGGTTATAAACCAGAAGCATTTTGGAAGTTTGCAGAAAGAGTTGGCTTGTCTGAAAATGACAAGGTTATGGATAAAAAAGAATATTTTGAGCTTTTAGATTCGTTTAATAAATAATAAAGAAATTCCCTTACAGAAATTTCTAATGACCTTTTGTGACACAGCAAGCTGTGGAATATTAAACACAAAAGGTAATAAGGTTCTGTAAAGTTAACGGGTGATAAATCTAATGACAGAAAGCTTTAAATATTAGGATATCTTAGGATATCCATGAGAAAGATAGAAGTATTAAATAAAAAAATAAAACTTAGTGATAATGTTGAAG
>BDTJ01000016.1 GCA_002897655.1 archaeon BMS3Abin17 | reverse complement strand
ACGAAATGATATTTTATTTTAAAAACTTTATGAGCTGATTTCTGAAGTTCATCTTCCATAGATTTCAAAAGACAAAGCTGTTTAATATCTTTTTGCCAGCTTTATCCCCGAGGCAAGACCTTCGGGGTATTAGGAAGAATAAAAAATTTAAAATTAAGAAGGTTTATGCTGAAACAAACATAAATAATATTGCATCTTCAAAAGTTTTAGAGAAAAATAGATTTAAAAAATTAAGAAGAAAAAAGAATAAATTATATTGGGAGAAGGAATTGAAATGAGCCCTCTACAAATAAAATCGCAGATTAAGAAAATAGCCGAAGAATTTAATTTAAAGTATAATTCTGAATGGTTTGATTACATATGGATTTCTTCAAGACAAGAAATTCTAACAGAATTTATTGGAGATTGCCCTGACCCTATTTATATAAAATACGGAAAAACTCTAAATAAAAGAATTGAAAATATTGACAAGTTTGTAAAATCGTTAGATTTTAAAAAATGTTTGAAAAGAGTTGGAGGACAAGTTACATCTAGAAAAAATTTGAAAAAAGAAATTAAGTTATATAATAAAATTGAAAATAAAAAATTGAGAAATGAGTTGTTAAAATTTCATTCCAAAATTGGGGAAAAATTGAAAAAAACAGAATATCTTGCACTTATAACAAAAACAAAAATACCAAAATGGGAAAAGTGGATAATGAAGCATTGTTTAAGGCATGAGTGGATTCATATTCTTCTTGAAAAAAATAAAATTAAATTTCAAAAGATAAATAAAAAATATTGGCCTTATGATGAAGGTATTAATGAATACATTGGTGCCTTTTTAGATGAAAAATTGGGTGACCTTGAAAAATTCAGAGATAAAGAAAATTATTCAATGGAAAAGAAATATTGGGTTTATGCCATAAAATTTAGAGAATTATTAGAAGATAAAAAAACCCCTAAAGAAAGAAAAAAGACAATTGTTGATTTGATGGGGAAATTAAAATGACCCCAAAAGAAATAAAACATTCAGCAAGCAATAAATTTGAATATAATCAAATAACTAAAAATATTTACATAGGAACTAATAAATGCTGCCAGACTCATTTTAAAAAAATCCTGCTAAGCAAAGGGATAAAGGCAGATATAAGTCTGGAAAAAGAGCATCTGGATAAACCCTTAGGGGTTGATTATTTTTTGTGGCTTCCTGTCAAGAATTATTTTGCTCCTACTCAAAAACAATTAAATCTTGGAGTTGAATTGATTGAGAGTCTTGTAAAAAACAATCTCCCTGTTTATGTTCATTGTCAAAATGGGCATGGACGAGCTCCAATACTTGTGGCAGCTTATTTTATTCTCAAAGGAAAAACTATAAAACAAGCAATTGACTTAATAAAAAGTAAGAGAAAAAGCATACATCCCAATAAAAAACAGCTTGATGCTTTGAGGAAGTTTGAAAGGTTGATAAAAAAGCAATAAAGGAAATGATTTATACTAAGTTCAAAAATTCATCCCTTTTTAATCCAGCTTGTCTTATTATTTCGAGCAATGTTCCCTTATCTATCTCTTTATGATTTGGAACAACAACCCCTCTTTTTCCTGTTTCAGTTTGTTTAGTAAGAATTATATGGCTTCCTTTTTGTCTTGATACATTAAAACCAACTTTAGAAAGAATTTTAACAATTTTCTGCCCTGATATTCTTGGTAATTTGCTCATCTTTAATTCCGAATTGCGTGACAATTATGTCCCCGGAACTAATCCCTTCAGGCATGCCCATTTCTTCTATATACAACTCACAAGCTTCTTTGAGATTATTAATAGATTCTTCCACAGTATAACCTTGGCTTACTACATCTAATTCAGGGCATAACGCGACAAATTGTTTTTCTCCCTTTTTAACAATAACAGTAAAATCAGTTTGTTTTTCCATAAATGATTTAAAGAGGGTTAGTATTTAAATTTGGTGGTTGTGGATTTTCATAGAAGAAAAACAAAAACCCATAAAAACCCTAATCTCCTTACATAATAAATAAAAGAGGATGTTGGGATGAAAGATAAAGTTAAGAGTGTGATAAACAGAAATAAGAGAGTCGAAGCAGACAAAGCATGGGAAACTAGTTATACAAGAAGGACTATTCTAACAATCTTCACTTACTTAGCAATAGGAGTTTATCTAAACGCAATTAATATCCCAAGACCGTGGTTAAATGCAATTGTTCCTGCTGTCGCATTTATGTTATCAACATTAACTTTGCCTTATTTTAAGAAAATATGGTTAACTAACATTTATAAAAAATGAAAATTAAAAAAGCTACAATTAAAGATATTTCAAAAGTTTTGGAACTTTCTAAAGAATTTATGCAAGAACATAGTAAAATTTCTAGGTATAAATCTCCCACTTCTATTGAACTTAGAGTCAAAGAGAAAAAGAAAATTTTTGAAGGGGATATAAAGTCTGGGAAAGGGGCAATTTTCTTAGCCAAATTAAATAAAAAATTAATTGGATATGTTTTTGTTTTGGGATTTATTCCAAAAAAAGTCAGTAATACTAAGGATTTTGGGTATATTAGTGATTTATATATCTTAAAAGAATTTAGAAAAAAAGGATTAGCTAAAGAATTAATTAGTCGGGCTGAGAAATGGTTAAAAAAGAGTGGTTATAAGGAGATTAGTCTTGATGTTAATAATTTTAATATGAAAGCTAAAAGACTTTATAATAAATTAGGTTACTTTAAAGAGTCTTATTGTTTAAGGAAAAAATTAAAATGAAAATAGCATTTTTTGAAATTGAAGACTGGGAAAAAAAGTATTTAAAAGAAAAATTCAGGAGTCATAACCTGTTTTTTTCAAAAGATAATTTAGATGAGAAAAATATTGCCTCAGTCAGAGATGCTGATATCCTCTGTGTTTTTATATACTCTAAGATAAACAGGCAGATTCTTAAGAAATTCAAAAAACTAAAAACAATAGTGACAAGGTCTACTGGTTTTGAGCATATAGACATTAAAGAGTGCAAAAAAAGAAAAATACAGGTGCTAAATGTCCCTTTTTATGGAGAAAATACTGTTGCAGAACATACTTTTGCACTTATTTTAAATTTATCAAGGAAAATACATAATGCATGCGAAAGAACCAAAAAAGGAGATTTTTCTTTGGAAGGGTTAAGAGGATTTGATCTGAAAGGAAAAACTCTTGGAATAATTGGTCTTGGGCATATTGGAATCCATGTCGCAAGAATAGCAAAAGGATTTGAGATGAATCTTTTGGTTTATACTCCGCATAAAAACAGAAAACTTGGCAAAAGACTTGGAATAAAATATGTTTCTCTTGATAATTTGCTAAAAAATTCTGATATAGTGACTTTGCATTCTCCTTACAATAAACAAACACACCATATGATAAACTCCAAAAATATAAAATTAATGAAAAAAGGGGCATACCTCATCAATACTGCAAGGGGCGGGCTTATAGATACAAGAGCATTAATCAAATCCCTCAAAAAAGACCTAGGTGGAGCAGCTCTTGATGTTCTTGAAGAAGAGGAGTTAATCAAAGAAGAGGCACAAATGTTATCCAGAAGATTCTCAAGAGAAGATTTAGAGAGTTTATTTGAAAATCATATTCTTATGTCTTTTGACAATGTAGTTATAACTCCCCATAACGCATTTAACAGCAAAGAAGCACTTCAAAGAATTCTGGACACAACCATTGATAATCTAATGTGTATTATAAAGAAAAAGAGGTGTGGGAATTTAGTGCAGTAGGTTTGATTTCCAGCAGGTCATAAATTCATAAATCTTAACAGAAAAATTTATATACTAGTTATACTTAAGATATAATAATTAAACTAATAAATTATACAAGATGATAACTAGAATCAAAACAAAGAAATGGGGAAACTCAATAGGAATTGTTATCCCAAAAGAAACTATTGAAGCAATGAGAATTAAACTAGGGGAATCAATAATTGTGGATATTCAAAAAAAGGAAAGTGTTTTAAGGGAATTGTTTGGAAGTTTAAAATTTAAAAAACCAACTAAAAGATTATTAGATGAAGTTAGAAAAGATTTAGAGGGGAAATGGATAAATCAGTAAGGTGTTTAGATACTTATGCTTTAATAGAAATTACTAATGGAAATCCCCTATTTGGGGGATATTTGGATGTTGATTTTATTATTACTGATTTAACATTAGCTGAGTTCTATGCAGTTATATTAAGAGAATATGATGAGACAACAGCAGAATATTGGTATAGAAAATTAGAACAATACTCTGTTTTAGTTGATAAAATGATACTTAAAGAAGCAGTTAAATTCAGGTATGAAAACAGAAAAAAAGGCATTTCGTTTTTTGATGCAGTTGGATATGCATTCTCAATAAAAAAAGGCTATCTTTTTGTTACTGGGGATAAGGAATTTGAGAGTTTTAAGGGTGTTGAGTTTAAGAAAAAGTAACCTTTGTTTAATTATAAAAACATTTAAATCCCTTATTCCTTACTATTTATATTAAAAGAGGCAAGATTAAAATCAAACCAACATTTCTTATTAATCTTAAGACATACAAACAGGGAAACAGTGTGCTTAAACTTGCAAAGATAATTCAGAAGATTGATAAAAACATAATTATCGGTGTGCAGCCAACAGATATTCACAAACTTTCGCATAATACAAAACTAAAAATATATTCCCAGCATGTTGATTCTTTTGAACCAGGAAGACATACGGGATATATTCTTCCAGAAGCTGTTAAAGAAGCAGGTGCTGTTGGAGCATTCTTAAATCATTCTGAGCACAGGCTTAAATTTAATGAATTGAAGAAAACAATCCAAAGATGCAAGAAAGTAAAATTAAAGACAGCTGTATTCGCCCCAAATCTTGCTGAAGCAAAGAAAATTGAAAAATTAAAACCAGATTATCTTATTATTGAACCTCCAGAACTAGTTGCAGGAAGAATATCAGTATCAAAAGCAAAACCCAACCTCATCAAAACAATCTCAAAAAACCTCAAATCAAAATTCCTTGTTGGTGCAGGAATTAATTCAAAACAAGATGTAATAACTGCTATGAAATTAGGAGCATCAGGCATAGGGGTTTCTTCTGCCATAACTAAATCAAAAAATCCAGGGAAAGATTTAAAAGAATTGCTTGATATTCATTAAAAAGAGGGAATCAAAAAGATGGTGTGGTTAGAAGTTGAGACTAAGGTAAGGGTAAAAAATCCAAATGCATTGAGGAAAAAAATACAAAAAATAGCTAAATTTGAGAAAAAAGAAACTCGTGGTGATGATTATTTTGCTCTTAAAAGAAAATTCAGAAGACATGGGTATCCTAAAAAAGCATTTAGAATAAGGAAAAAACCAGACAAATACGAGATGAATTTCAAGATATGGCTTAAAAAATATTGGGATAAGCAGGTGGTTGTCAAGCAGGAATTTGAATTTGCTCTAAAAAATAAAAGCGATGTTGATAATTTACTGGCTTTATTCAGGGATTTAGGATTTGTTGAGTGGGTTAAAAAAAGAAAAACCTCTGAATCATATACTCATAAAAAAGACAAGAGAATAATTATTGAGATTAACAAGGTTCAGCATTTAGGTTATTTTATGGAAATAGAATATCTTGCACAGCCACATGAGATGGAAAAAGCAAAAAACAAAATAAAACAAACACTAAAAGAGCTTGGTATCAGGCAGGAAGATATTGACAATACTGGCTATACAAAAATGCTCTGGAAAAAAGGAATTAAAGACAAGAAGTATTGGATAAAGGAATAAAACGAATCTTTAACTTATATTTTAGTTAGTTTAATTTATAACAGACTCAAAAACAAAAAATGAACTCTTATGTTACAAAAAAAGCAGGCAAATATTGGCCCAGTAAAGTCATGAAAAAGATGGCTTGGGTGAATTCAGAGAAAATCTATAAAGATGCTGCAAAAAACCCGGTTAAATTCTGGGGAAAACTTGCTCAAGAAGGATTAACCTGGGAAAAACCATGGGAATCTAAAAATACTTATGTTCAAAAACTTCCTTATTTCTGGTGGTTTAAAGGAGGGAAATTAAACTTTTGTGTTAATGCCTTAGACAGGCATCTCGATAAAAACAAAACAGCTTTAATTTGGGTTCCAGAGCCGGTAAAAGAAAAAATAATTAAATTAACCTACAGGCAATTATATGACAAGGTAAATAAATTTGCAAATGTCTTAAAAAAATTAGGTGTGAAAAAGGGGGACAGAGTGGCAATTTATCTGCCATTAATCCCGGAAGCACTGATTTCAATGCTGGCCTGCACAAGAATAGGGGCAATACACACAGTTGTTTTTTCCGCATTTTCAGCAGAAGCACTAAAAGCCAGGATTATTGACGGTGATGTAAGAGTGCTAATTAGTGCAGACGGATATTACAGGAGAGGAAAAAAAGAAGACTTAAGTAAAAAAGTAAGTCAGGCAATCAAAGGAACAAAAATAAAAAAAGTAGTTATGGTTAGAAGACTCAGCAAAAAAAAGAATTACTCGGGAAAATTTACCTCTTTTGATAAAGAAGTTGAAAAAGCAGATTCTTTCTGTAAACCAGAAACAATGAATTCAGAAGACCCCCTCTTCATATTATACACTAGTGGAACAACAGGAAAACCAAAAGGAGTTGTTCATGACACAGGAGGATATGCAACTCAGGCTTATTATACAACTAAATGGAACTTTAATCTGCATGAAGATGATGTTATGTGGTGCACTGCTGATATAGGATGGATTACAGGGCACACTTATGCATTTTACGGCCCGTTATTAACAGGGAATACTACCTTGATTTATGAAGGGGCCCCTGATTTCCCTAATCCAAGCAGATGGTGGAAGATTATTGAGCAAAACAAAGTAACTGTATTTTATACTGCTCCCACTGTAATCAGAATGTATATGAGATTTGGTGATAAATATATTAATAAATACAAGTTAAAAAGTTTGAGAATTCTTGGGACTGTTGGTGAGCCAATTGATAAAGAAGCATGGGGGTGGTATTTCAAGAAAATTGGAAAATCAAGATGCCCTATACTTGATACTTGGTGGCAGACAGAAACAGGAGGCACATTAATAAATACTCTTCCGGGAATTGGCCCCTTTGTTCCGACTATTGCAGGAAAAAGTTTTCCAGGGACAAAACATGTTATTTTAAATAAAGATAAAAAACAAACAAAAGGAAAAGAAGTAGGATTCTTAGTCCAGTTAAGTCCATTTGCCCCGGGAATGCTGCACGGAGTCTGGAACAATCATAAAAAATATGTAGAAACTTACTGGAAAAAATTTAAAAACAAATACGACACCAGCGATGGGGCATATCTTGACAAAGGGCTAATTAGAATAACAGGAAGAACAGATGATGTTATGAAAGTTGCCGGGCACAGATTATCAACAGCAGAATTGGAAAATGCAATAGATAACCATCCAAGTGTAAATGAATCTGCAGTTGTTCCAGTTCCTGACAAAATAAAAGGAGAAATTCCTATTGCTTTTGTAGTCTTAGAAAAAGGAAAACCCTCACAAGAACTTGAAAAACAATTAAAAAAACAGGTGGATAAGGAAATAGGACCTACTGCACGCCCGTCAAAAGTATTTTTTGTAAGAAATTTGCCTAAAACACGCTCAGGAAAAATTATGAGGAGAATTCTAAAGAGTATCTTAAAACAAGAAGAGCCAAAGGGGGTATCCACTCTTGTTAACCCTGATTCTGTCGAGGAAATAAAAAAGATTGTTTCACAAAAATGAGACTTAATATATTAATTGGCGGAAAAGCAGGGCAGGGTATTAATAAAATATCAGCGATTATTTCTAATGCTCTTTCTAAACAAGGGTATTTCACATTTAATTATCGCGACTATCAGTCTCTTATAAGAGGGGGGCATAATTTTAATGTATTGAGTATAAGTGACCAATGGATAGCAAGTCATGAATCAAAAATAGACGGATTAGTTGCGCTTGATGAACTAACCCTCAAACTTCATAAATTAGAATTAAAACCAGCTGGTTTTATAATAACGCAAAAGGGATTTGAAGATTTAGGCAGAAATTTAAATGTCGCACTTTCAGGAGCACTCATAAAAATTTTAGGATTAGACAAGAAAATTCTTTTACAGGAAGTAAAAACCCAATTAGGAGATGAAGCTGCTAAAGCCATTGAAAAAGGTTACAATTCACAAAAAACAAAATTCTCATTAAAAAAACTTAATAACAACATCACAATTATGTCAGGGGGCCAGGCAGTAAGTCAGGGAGCTATAAACTCTAATATAGATAGACATATTGCATATCCAATGACTCCTGCCACAGGAGTTTTGCATGAATTATCCAGAATGCAGTTAAAAAATGATAATCTCGTGGTTTTTCAGCCAGAAAGCGAAATAGCTGCTGCAAATATAGCCTTGGGTGTAAGTTTTGCAGGGAAAAGAGTTATGGTTGGCACAAGTGGGGGTGGTTTTGATTTAATGTCTGAAACTCTAAGTCTTCAGGGCATGAGTGAAATACCATTAGTTGTTTATTTAGCATCTCGACCAGGACCCGGAACAGGGGTTCCAACATACACTTCTCAGGCAGATTTAGACATAGCATTAAGGGCAGGACACGGGGAATTTCCAAGAATAGTAGTTGCTCCTGGTGACCCTATAGAAGCAATAGAAAATACAAATGAGTGTTTTTATCTTTCTGAAAAATTTGGAGCACTTTCAATAATCTTATCAGATAAACATCTTGCAGAAAGTGAATTTTCTTTAAACAAGCAGGCAAATAAACCTTTAAGAGTGGATGTAAAAAGAAAACTTCCTGGAAAGACAATTGTCAAGACAAGCAGTTATGAACATGATATTTTTGGGTGCACAGCAGAAGATACAAAAATAATAAATCAGGGTGTTCAAAGAAGATTAAAGAAATATGAAGATATTAAAAAAGAAGTTCAGAAATTTCAAATGACAAAACTTTACGGAAAGAAAAATAGTAAAAATCTTATTTTTGCCTGGGGTTCTACAAAAGGTGCAATTTTAGATGCAATAAAAGATTTAGATTGTAAATTCCTGCAGGTTCTTTATTTAAAACCTTTAAGTTCTGAAATAAAAAAAGAAATTCAAAAAGCAAAAAATGTAATTTTAATTGAAAATAATGTAACAGGCCAGTTAGGCCGGTTAATTCGTGAAAAAACAGGGATTAAAATCCCCAACCGTATTTTGAAATACGATGCACGGCCTTTTAGAAGCGATGAATTAAAGATTCAGATTAAAAAGATGTTAAAATGACAGCCACAAAACAAAAACTTTCAACAAAATATCCAATAACCTGGTGTCCCGGATGCCCAAATAATCTTATACTTGAAAGTGTTAAGACAACCCTAAGCAAATTAATTGATTCTGGAAAATACAAGCACCAAGATTTTGCAATGGTTACGGGGATAGGATGTCATGCAAAAATATTTGATTATCTTAATTTAAGCGGGATTTATGGTTTGCACGGAAGAGTTCTTCCCACATGTTTGGGGTTGAAAATTGGAAATCCTGATTTAAGTGTTATAGGTTTTGCAGGGGACGGAGATGCTTATGCAGAAGGCATTGCTCATTTTATTCATGCAGGAAGATATAATGCTGATTTCACATATGTAGTTCATGATAATCAGTCTTTTTCATTGACAACAGGGCAAGCCACACCAACTTCCCAGCAGGGATATAAAAATAAATCCCAGATATTTGGTGTAGTTGACATGCCTCTGAATTCAATAAAACTTGCTCTGGCAACAGGAGTTAATTTTATTGCAAGGGCTTTTGCTTATGATACTAAGCACACAGCAGAAATGCTTGAAAGAGCCATAAAACACAGGGGATTTTCATTTGTAGAGATAATCCAGCCATGTTTAATATTCAATTTAGATATGAATAATTTAAATAAATTATTTTATAAGATTCCTGTAAATAAAGATAAAGCAAAAGCAGAAAAACTAGCAGAAGAATGGAATTACAATACAAAAGAAGGCAAAATTCCTATTGGGGTTATCTATGAAGCTCCTTCCTCAACCTTAAAAGAAAAGTATTTTAGGAAATCTGCATCTTTGAAGAAATAAGAGGTCTGGAAAATGCATGAACATTCATTTATCAGCGCAATTATTAATGATATTCGCGACAAAGATAATATAACAGGAATTCTAATTGAACTCGGAGATTTAGTGGGCATAACAGCAAAACATCTAAGAGAGCATTTAACAGAGATGACTGGATGGAATGTTGAAATTCAAAGTAAACTTTCAAAAATAAAATGTGATTGCGGTTATAAAGGCAATCCAGAGATTAAACAAAGACTTCATGATTTGGTTGTTTTTTCCTGCCCAAAATGCCAAGCTATTAACCCAGATGTTTTAGAAGGAAAAGATATAAAAATTCTTAAGATTATATATAATCATTAAAATGTGCCTTGCAATACCCGGAAAAATTATTGAAATTAATGATGACAAAGTTATTGTGGATTATGGGAAAGAAAAAAGAGAGGCAAAGGCTCTCTTTAAAGTTAAAAAAGGGGATTATGTTATTGTAACTCAGAAATTTGTTATAAATATAATACCTGAAAATGAAGCTCTTAAATCTATTGAATTGTTTAGAAATGGATAAAGTGAATTCTCAAGAGTATTTTTTCAAATATGCTTTTCCCTGCGCAAATGTTCTTGTAGAAAATAACAAATTAGACAAAAAAGAATTTGAAAAATTTAAAGAATTATTCATATCTGGGAGAGTTCCATCTAAAGAAGAATTAGAATCTGTTTTTGTTGCAGCTTTTAGAAGAATTAAGAAACTTGCAGAAAGAATGGGAAGAAATCACTGGGACCTAGAAGTTATGAAAGAATACTGGCATAAAAACCATAATGAAGTTATAGATGGGGGTGAAGGGAATTATGCCCCTGCTCCTGAAACTTTTAAAGATTTTTGTAAAGTCCATAAAGCAGAGATTATTGAAAAAAAAGATAAAATGTTAGTTGTAAGATATGATGATAAAGAAAGGGCTGTATTTGATACCCTTGTTCCTGATGCTAAAATAGGAGATATAGTAAGGATACATCATGCTTATGCCATAGAAATTGCTCCTTAAACTCCTCAGATTCTCCTCTCACTTTTTGTTTTTATTACTATATATGCTCCAACCAAAATTAAGGCAGAGCCAATTAACTGCAGAATAAATATCTGTTCATTCAGCCAGATAAATCCTAAAACCAGTGAGATTACAGGAGCAATAAGAAGGATTGTTGAGGCTTTTGACAGATTAATATATCTAAGCCCCCAGTACCAGGTTAATACATAAAATAATAAAAAAGTTCCTGAAATAGCAATGTAAAGAATTTGCTGAAGATTTAATGAAAAGAGTAAACTTGTCTTGCCTGAAATGAATATTATGGAGAATAATACTAATGAGCCAAAAAACATTCTGCTGAATGTTACAACCCAGTTAGATTCTTTTTCAAGCATGACTTTTTTTGATAGTGTATTCTCAATTGCCCATAAAAATGTTGCGCCCAAAACAAGTAAATCTCCTATTCTTATAGCTGACTGGACTTTTGTTAACTCTATTAAAATCAATCCAAGAATCATGATGCCTATTGCACCCAATTGTTTTTTGGTTATCTTTTCCTTGAGAAATACAAATGCCAGAATTAATACAAATACTGGGAGTGTCTTGTGTATAAATGCTGCTCTTCCAGCAGTTGTTAATTTAAGGCCTGTAAAAAATAGCCAAAAAGCCAGACTTCCCCCTATAATTCCTATTGAAATTAAATACTTCCATGAAACCTTCTTGAACTTTTTAACCTTACCTGGCTTTGACCTTGCAATAAACAGAGATATTGCTAAGAATATTAAACCTATAAAAAGAGCTCTTATAGCTGTAAAAAAAAGCGGGTCAATTTTAACAACAAAAAACTTGTTAATAACAATAGCTATACCTGAAATAAATGCGGTTATTAGTATTAAAAGTGTTCCTCTTGTTTCATCTCTCATTTTATATATAGATAATTTCGTTGATTAGTATTCTGTTTCCGAAATTATTTATTAGAGAATTGCACTGAAATCAAATACCAATTAGTGCAATTGTCTATAATTATCAAATTAAATATATTTTTATATGTTTCTTATTAAGATAATCTATGTTTAAGCAAAAAATCCTCTGTCTTGGCAATGAATTCATAAAAGAAGATTCTATGGCAAAGAAGATTGCCAATGAATTAAATGAATTTGATTTTGTTAATATTAATGACAGTTTTCAATTAATTGATTATATTAATGAAAATAAAAATATAATTATCCTGGATGTTGTTGAGAATTTAGACAAAGTCGCAGAGTTAAGTATTGACGATTTAAAAGAAAGCAGGATTATCTCTGCTCATGATTTTGACGCCGGGTTTCTTTTAAAATTATTAGATGAAAAAGACAGGCAAATAAAGATAATCGGGGTTCCTCAGAGTGGTGATGTTGGGAAGATTAAAGAGGATGTTCACAGCCACTTAACTCTCAGGAAATGAGTTGAACACGAGAAACAAGGGTCATAGGCTCTGATTAGTTTTTCAACATTATCCACAATTTTATCATTGCCCATTTTTTGCTTTAAGCAATGATTAACCAGGGTTGTTATATCCTGCTCAATTAAGTTTAAATTCTGGACAGTGGGAGTTATTATATTGCAGTATGTAATTATTCCTTTTGAATTAATTTTATATTCATGAAAAAGAGTTCCCCTTGGGGCCTCTACAGCTGAAACTCCTGTGCCCTGCTTAATCTTAAATTTGACTTTAGGATTCTCTGGTTTAAGCTGTTTTATTAATAAAATTGCCCTGTTTGTTAAATGAAGAAGTTCTAATGCCTGGGCAATATTATTATGATACGGATTTTTAAATGGAATATCAATTTTTAATCTCTTTATCAGGGATTTTGTCTCACTGTCTAATTTGTCATAATTATTATTTATTCTGGCTATTGCTCCGACAGCATAAGGTTTGTTATCCTTTAGTGCGAATTTAGAAGTTGCATATTCTTTGATATTTTCTTTTATGTGCTTCTTATAATCCTTTTCATCAATTAAACCAGAGTTTGATTTTATCTTCCCAAAAATACTTGCATAATCATTATCTGTTAAGCATAAATAATCTGCTTCTCTCTTAATGTCCGGATATTTCAATGAAGAAAATAATTCTATTGTTTTGATTAAATCTGGCTTGGAATCTTCTAATTGCTTCATTATTAAATCAGATTTTTCATTTGGAAGCTTTTCTTTAATTGTTGGAAAAGGATGAATTTCTCTTCCTCCAAACACTTCCACTACTCTGTTTCCTAAGGAGATTAATGAGATTGCCCTGTTGATTTTATCCTGATGTTCTGATTTAAGGTTTAATGCTGAGGCTGCATTATAATAGTCGGGAAGTGAGAGAAAATAAAGATGAGTTATATGGCTCCTTATTCTTTCCCCAATCATCAGCAACTCCCTCATTATTAATTGGTGTTTTGTAGGTTTTACATTTAGGGCTTCTTCTAAAGCCTGGATTGATGCAACAGTATGGGCACAACTGCAAATTCCACATATCCTTGAGACAATTTCCTGAATATCTTCAACTTTTTTATTCAAGACAAGAGCTTCAAAAAATCTGGCTCCTTCTGCTGCTCTTAATTCGCATTTTTTAACCTTGTTTTTATCAATCTTTAAACTAAGGTCTGCATGCCCTTCTATTTTAGTTATGTGATTTAAATTTACTTCTCTAACCATTCTGATATTTTCTCCCCCTTTTCCATGAATTGCAATCCTGCAAAAGTTTGCATCTTGCTCTTAATAATATCCCCTGAATATCCTTTTTCTATTAATAAACTAATAAAAGCTTTCATGTTCGCATCATGACAGGGCCCTCTGCAGCCATAACACTCAACATTATTTGAGGGGCAGATTGAATTACAACCCCCGTTAGTAATTGGTCCAAGACATATCTCTCCTTTATTTAATAAGCAAAGATTTCCATTTTTCCTGCACTCCAGGCAAACAGGGTCTGTATAGGGTTTAAATTCTTTCTCTGTTACAATACATTTCACAAATTCAAGAATCTCTTCTTTGCTTGGAGGGCATTGAGGCAGATAATAATCAACCTTAATATGCTTATATATTGGTGTGGGATTCTCTGCTTTAAGATGATTATAAGTTGGGTATACAAATCTCATTGTTTTTTCCTTATCAAGAAAATTT
The DNA here is from genome assembly GCA_002897655.1 of archaeon BMS3Abin17. GTDB lineage: Archaea > Nanobdellota > Nanobdellia > Pacearchaeales > GW2011-AR1 > BMS3ABIN17. Next base: position 2,729 of record BDTJ01000016.1, on the reverse strand, counting down.
TTTATTGATGGGACTCCTCCAAAACAAGAGCAGGTTCCCAAAGCAACAATTTTTTTTGATCTTTTTCTTAATTCTTTTAATCTTTTAATATCCCTTTCAAAACAGACAGTCCCCTCAATAAATACATAATCAAAATCCCCTTTGTATGTATGTTCTTTAATCAGTGGAAATGATTTAATATCAACTAAGTTTACAATTTCTTTAAAACATTCTTCATATAAAAAAGTAAGAAGGCATCCTGCACAACCAGATATTCCAAATATCCCAACTCTAAGTTTATTATTTTTCATTTTATTTAAACACGGTACTGTGACGCAGTATCGCGTGAGTGTTTAAACCTCCAAATTATAAGATTTGGATGGTGCTCAGAAATCCGGATTTGTAAAGATTTCTGACATGATTGAAAATTTCTTATTTTCATTTTAGACTTTGATTTTATTGCTCGCTTTTTCAGCCTCAAGCTTGGGTTTAATTTTATCATATCTGAATATAGGCCCATCTCTGCATACATAAACATCCTGCAGTAAACATCTTCCGCAGCTCCCCAAAGCACACTCCATTCTTCTCTCTAAACTCCAGTATATCTTATCATCTGTCAAACCTAATTTGTTTAAAATCCTGGTTGTTAAAAACATCATTATTTCAGGACCGCACAATACTGCAACACTGTCTTTTACAGATAACTTATCTTTTCCAATAATGTCCTGGACAAAACCCTGCGCACAATCTGAATTCTTATTTTTTTTACCAACACATATTGTTAAATTGAACTTTTTTTTCCATTCTTTTATCTTGTCTTTTATTAAAATACTATCTTCATCTCTAAATCCAAAATAAATATTAATATTTTCAAATTTCTTTCTGTTTTTTTCAATATAACTCACAAGAGAAGCCACAGGGGCAATTCCTGTCCCTCCTGATATTAAAATAATATTTTTTCCCTGCAATTCACTGACAGGAAAACCATGTCCATATGCTCCTCTTATCCATAGATTATCTTTTGGTTTAAGCTGAAACATAAAACCTGTCAAATTACCTGTTTTTTTAACTAAAATATCCAGATAATTATTGTCGTAAGAGCAGGAAGCCAAAGGCGCTTCACCAATCCCGGGAATTGAGGCCTCTATAAACTGCCCTGGCATTGGGTTTAAGTTTGAGATAATCCTGAATAATCTCACACTGGGATTTATCAGTTTTATGTCTTTGATTTTATAATTTTTAGGTTGATAAATTGATGTCATTTTAATCTGTTTATGGTATTTACCCAGTCTATATGTGTGGGGCAAACCCTTAAACACCTGCCACATCCAACACACATATATTTGCTGTATTTATTTTTAAAATAAACAATTTTATGAAAAACAAAGTGTTTGAATCTTGCTAATCTGCTTTCTCTAAAAATCTTTCCCCCGGCAACTCTTGAAAAACTTTGTAATTGGCAGGAAGTCTGATTCCTGATTTTTTTTGCATCATTTAGATTAATCCCCTGTTTTTCAACAAAATCAAAACAATTGCAAGTTGGGCAATAAACAGTGCAAGCTCCGCATGATAGACATTTCTTTGCATCTTCTTCCCATATTTTATTTTTATACTCTGCTTGTATATCTTTGTTATTTAGTTGCTTGGAATTTTTTAGTTTCTTAATAACCTGTTTCCTGGAGTTTCCAAGAGATTTTACAAGTTCTTCTCCTAATTTTGAACCTATATTTATATAATAATCACCCTTATCAGGATAAAAAAATAAATCATATTTATCCTCCAGCTCCATTGAATTGCAGAAGCAATATTTATCAGGATATTCGCAATAAAGTCCAATCAATATTGCGTTTTTTCTTCTATTTCTGTAATTTTTATCATACATTACTTTATCTAATATTAAAAATGAGTTTAAATCACATTTTCTCAGACCAAATATGATTCTCTTTCTTGTTTTTCCCTCTCTTGAAGCATATTTATTATCTTTAAATTCTAAAATTGTCTCTGATTCAGGCATAAGATAGTCTTTTACAGGAACTTCTGTAATATCTTTGAGATATAGGTTCTTGATATTGTCTTTGCTTAATACCTGAAATTTAGTGTTCTTATCCTTAATCGGGGCTATAACTTCATAATCTCTCATAAGATTAATAAGAAATTCATTTAACCTCTTTTTTGGAAGTATCTTCTGCATAATGATTAAAGAAGCTGTATGTATTTAAAATTAACTTTATTGTGGCGTTGTCCGGAATGGATTTTTTTACACATAAAATTTTCTAATTTTTTAAAATTTACACAGGGAATTTTTAAACTCCGGACAACGCCTTTATTGTTAAGTCATTTACAGCATAACATTGCATTTACTCGTAAACTCACCAGTATAATATAAAAGCTGTTTATTCAAATCAAAAAATCCTGAGAAAGTAATAAAGGAGTTGATGTTATAGTCTTCAGGAAGTTATGTTATAAAACATTCTATAATCTGTAAAATAATTGTAAGTTACTCTGCCAATTTCTTTTAAAGTATAATTAAATATGCTGTCACGCAATTCGTTATTATTCGAATTATGAAATTCATCAGCTTTTTTATTAACAAGTTCCTTGTCTTTTTTTATTCTTCCTAATACCCCGAAGGTCTTGCCTCGGGGATAAAGCTGGCAAAAAGATATTAAACAGCTTTGTCTTTTGAAATCTATGGAAGATGAACTTCAGAAATCAGCTCATAAAGTTTTTAAAATAAAATATCATTTCGT
>BDTJ01000015.1 GCA_002897655.1 archaeon BMS3Abin17 | reverse complement strand
AGGAATAAAAAGATATTTATTTTAAACAGTATCCCTGAAAAATGCAGGGATGAATTAGAAGCAGTTAATTGTATTGTACTTGATGGAGACTTAAATAATATATCCTGAATCAAAAAGTCCTTGTGTTTTACCGCACCTTAAAAGGTGCGGTTTGTTTGGACTTTAGGATGTCCAAGGATTCATCCACACACTAAAGTGTGTGGTTTTCTCCAGAATCCTTGGCATAAAATAAAACTATTTTCTTTTTCTCTTGACAGCAATTCCCCCGCCAATAATAATTGCCAAAATTATTATCCCAATAACAACCCATAACCAGGTTAAGTCTTTTCCTTCTGCAATTCCGCCTTCTTCTTCACCTTTAGCAACTTTTTCTTTTCCTTCTTCTTCAGCAATTGTTTCTGGGGTTACCTCTTCATGTATGGATAAGATAGTGAAATTTGCTTTTTTGCTCCCTATTGAATTAAGGGTAACACTTAAATCATAATAACTGTCATTTGTAACTTCAAACTTTCTCATATCTCCAATAGATAAGCTTGCCTGTTGTTGCATCTCACTTGACACATTTATTATCGCTGTTGTATTTGTCAGTTCAATTAATTTAACATAATGAGTCTCGTTTTCTACTGTGAATTTAAACCTATCTTTTACCTTAATATTTTTTATATAACCTGTTTTAAAATCGTCATCTTTTATTGTATATGTCCAGCCCCCGCCAACACCTGTTCCGCTAGACGGAGAACTTGAAGGGGAACTACTTGCTGGAGCAAGCCCAGCAATACTTGGACTTAATCCAGAGAAATGAGGAATTTCCATATAAAACTGGTTTGAAGATGTGTTCATATAACAAATAGATGTTGCATCAGTTTTACTGCATTGCACACCACCAGATGTTAGATAATTTCTATATCTGCCACCTGCAGAATTATTATAATCAATAAATTCGTCTGTTAGATTAACAGCTGTATCTCCTCTTGTGGAATCCCATCCAACTTCTAACTGGTGTGTTGTTGACTGGTCTTCCTGATATAATACTGGCACAGACATGTTATAGATCCAGCTTTCATCCACTGCACTGCTGTAAGGTATAATTAAAGTGACATTATCATAAACATCTTTTGGGACAAAATTGCCAAACTTCCAGCTCTGGGATGATGAGCCCATTGAATTATTATCCATAACAGCAAACATAGGCGGCTGCTTGGCAGAGAACATATCAAAATTATTAAATTTCATTGTGACATTTGTTGCAATCACTTTTAATTCCAAATCAATACTTCCGGCAACTAATGCCTTTAAAGGATTAAAATCACTTGCATTCATAGATGTTATAACATCATTTGTTCCTCTTCTCAAAAACCTCAGCTGAATAGGCATTGCAGAAGCATTTACCTGTACTAAACTCCCATTTGCAGCCATTTGCCTCAAACCCTTGTCTCCCCCAGCACCAGAATCTATTGAAATAAGGGTGATATTATTTTCATTTGCTGATAAATTAAGTTTCTTTACCATTGGAGGCCCATCATTAGGAAATACAGCAACCTCTGCCCAGTCAGAATTATTTAAAATTGGGAGATAAAAAACCCCGTTTGTTAATTCTTCAACCATATAATTAACAGTCCCTATTCCAGCATTAGAATTTTTAACACTTACTTCAACATGCATGCTTGTTGTCACAGCATCCCCTGAATCATTTACAATATTGATTTTCATGTAACTTGTGTTTATTTTGCTTACTCCTGATGTGCTGTCATTATAATATGAGCCAGCAAGCTTGTATAATGTTAGATTAAAATTTGTATCTGCAGTTATTGAAATATTCTGGAAAGCTGCAAGAACATTTGCATTTCCGGGATTTCCTGCTTCATCAGAGGCATTTTTAGCATAAGCCTCAACTAAATAAGTTATTCCGGGTGATGTTGAGCCTATTACAGAAATATTATATGCTGCCAAACTTCCTGGACAAGAAACCCCCCCAGACATGTTTGAATTGTTTAATTGAAAGGGATTTGAAACATTAATATTTCCCTGGTCAGCATCCATTGGAGGTATAAACATTCCAGAATCAGTTGTCCATGGAGCCATTTTTAACTTGATATTTGTCACATTCAATAAACTATTATTATTTCCTGAAGATATATTAATACAGCCATATAATCTGTAATTACTTGTCGCAAGACTCTGGTTCACAATTATTAAGTTCCCTGCACTTATTGTCCCCAAACTTGAGTTTGACAGAGGAGGAGAAGCATCATTTCCAAACTGGCTAAAATCCCTTAACATCATAACAGTATAGCTCTTTCCTGCAGGCACAACCACATCCACTGTTGGAACATTGCCCATTATATTGCTTGCAACTGGAAAACCAACTTTCTGGTCAATAACCTCATACCCAAAATTGACACTTGCATTGCTTGAATTATAAGCATACAATCTTAAAGTTGCTGCTTCCTGTAAATAAAATGCAGAGCCGTTTAAACTCATGTCAAACCCTCCGGACATAGGATAATATAACATTGCAGGGAATGGCGGAAGTATTGTTCCTGTTTTTGTAGCATTGCACGTGGAATTTGAGTTTACACAACCTGAAGCAGGTCCGTATCTAATCATTTTTAATAAATAATTTGATGCAGAGCCATTTATACTTGCAAAACTAAAAATTCCATTTGCATTTGTTAAGACACTTGCTTCAAAAGTCTCTGTTGGGGGGCCGTTCTGCCCCTCTGCAAACTGGTATATAGAAACATTAACATTACTCTCATTCCCCCCTGTTTCATTCCTTACAAATCCTGAAAAAGCAAAATTAACTGTCAAAACATGTGTAGTAGTATTCCCAGTTAAAGATGTGTCATTTGTTATTATTGTAAAATTTTTATCCCCCGCAGTTACAAAAGAAACATTGAACCAGAAATTCTTAGCTTCACTTGTATTTGCAATAAATCCTGCTGCAGTTGTGTTTGTCCAAATTAATCGATTAGAAACAGTAGTAAAATTTGCGGGAGACACGTCTGTCCCATTAGAACCAGAAGAATAATTTGCCCCGTCTGGCAACTGAATTATTACCTGAGTAATATTTAATGCCCCTGTATTGTTTATTGTGAAATTAATCAAAGTATTTACACTCCTGTTAATATATCTCGGAGTTGCAGAATCTATATTAAATAAATCCCCAAAAACAAAATACATTGATAAAATCAGAATTAAGAGTGTAACTGCTCCTCCCAAAAACAAAAATTTCTTATCCATTTCCCCTCTTTTTTATTACTTTTATCTAGTAAATATAAGTTTATAAATGTTTTTTTATATGAAGGGTAAGATGAAACTCAAAAAATGCAAACTATGTAAGATATACACCTTAAAAGACAATTGCCCTAGATGCAAAAAACCAACAGGTGATGCTCATTATAAATTTATAAAAACACAAAAGATTATTGATTAAAATGAAAAAGTTAAATGAACATAGGTGGTTGGGTTATGCAGCCTGTAATTTTGAAATATTAGAATGCCAAACCTGTAAATTAACTGTTAAAAGAAAAGATGCTTTGGAGGGATTAGTTTCTGAATGCCCTAAACCACACCCAAAAGGGGAAATCTTTATAAATTTACAGATGAAATAGTTTATGGAAGAGAGAAAAAATGAAGAACATTGAAGAAGAGATATGAAAGTGTCAAGAACCACCAGTCACAGACTGGTGGCATGCAATGCCACAGTCTTGGTTCTTGAACATCGTCAGAATTCCACGAGCGATAATTTCAGCCTGACCACTCGTCAAATAGACGAGTGGAATTCTGAGATTTAAAAAATCATAATATTACTTCATTCTTGCTAAACATAGATTTTATCTTTACACTCCCTGTCCCAGAAGTTATTTCTCCAATAATACTTGACTCCAATCCCAAATTATTTGATTCAGAAAGAATTTTTTCTGAATCTTTTCTGGAGGTTGATAAAACAAAACCAATCCCGCAGTTAAATGTTTTATACATCTCTTTATCTGAAACTCCTCTTTCGTATAATTCATAAAAAATATCATTTGCCTTTAAATCGCGAAAATCAATTATAGCATTAGTATCCGGCAATAAACCTTTTAATTTTGTATAAGCCCCGCCAGTTATGTGCATCATTCCATGAATATCAAATCTTTCATCTAAAGCAAGAATTTCTTCTAAATATATTTTTGTGGGTTCAATAAATTCAGACCTAAATTCTTCCTCAAAAATCTCTCTTACTCTCGTAAAACCATTTGAATGCAATCCATTGCTTTTTAATCCAATCAAAACATCCCCATTCACAAATGTATTTGGCTTGGGGTTTTTAATAAATCCATCTACAGTCATGCTTATCTCAAGCCCATGCATATTATAATGAACAGAAGTTTCTCCGCCCGTGACAGCAATGTCTCTTTCTTTACATTCTTTACTAAGACTTTTAATAATCTCTAAAATTGCCCCCCCATCTTCCTTTGGAACAAAAATATGATTCTGAAGTTTATATGGTCTTGCCCTTAATAATAACAAGTCATTGAGATTCATGCCCAATCCATCCAAAACAGCATTTCTAAAACTTCTTTGTTGCCAGTGATAAACTCCCTTTGTTCCAATACCATCACTAGAACTGGTTTCTGGGTGTGAAAATTTCTTTTCAATAATTTCTTTTTTTACAGAAACATAGGGAGTCTCCCAAGTTTGTTTAATTAATTCTAATATTTGTTTTGTATAAGGTTTAGTTGTATCATACATTTTAAATTATAATAACAAACACATAAATAAAGTCTTTTGTACTATAGCCTACCATATTAGTTCTCCATACACTCCATCGGTTTATAGCAACATTTAAATAGTTTATCGTCGTTAGATAACTATGCAGATCTATTTAAAAGATTTCCCAGGAGGGGTATATATTTCACTAGAAGAAAACTTCTACAATAAACTAATGAAACACTTATCTGAACACAAATTAGAATATTTAAGTAAAAAAATGGGGGTTAGTATAACAACAATCTCGGATTGGAAAAATAGAATTCAGTTCATCTCTTCAAAAAACATAAAAAAGATGTGTAAAATATCAAAAATTCCATTTAACTCTATAGGCAAGTACATCATTAAATATAAAACTCAAAGAGGAAAATTTGGGGTTATGAACCCAAAAATACCTCTAAAAGATTCCCAAGAATTGAGAGAAATAGTTATTCATATAATGTGTGATGGGTGTTTTAGTGGAGGTTATGCTGCATATTATAATATTAATGATAAAACCAAAAAGGAATTTGTATATGAATTAAAAAAATGTTTTGGTAATATTGAGTTTAAAATATATAAGGATCATGTTCACTTTCCTTCAGCTATCCCCCTAATCTTAAAAAATTTTCTAAAAATAGATTTTAATAGTAAAATGTGCAGAGTCCCAACAAAGTTCTTTAAAGGAAAGAGAGAATTCTTAATAGGAATTTTACGAGCAATAATTATTGATGAAGGTACAATCGACGGAAGCAATATTAGAATAGATTCATGTAATAAAGAATTCTTAGAAGATATTAAGAAAATATGTAATGAATTAAAATATCATTGTGGAAAGACTTGGAAATCAAAAGGACCAATTTTCAGATTTAATATATTATCAAAGAGTATCCAAAAATTAAAAAAAGATATGAAAAAATTCCCAATATTAAAAAAACAATTATTATTAAATATGATAGAAGTAAATCAAAAGAGGGGGTGGAAGTATAAATTACCTGGAGAAGTAAAAAAAGAAATAATTGAAGAATTATTAAAAAAACCAATGAAAACGATAGAACTTATAATGAAGATTAATTTAGAAAAAACAATGATTGGAAAACATTTAAGGTGGCTTATTAAGGAGAAAATAGTAAGTTATGGGATTAAAAATAATATAAGAACATATATTATAAAAAACAAAGAGAAAGCAAGAGGGTTTCTGAAAAATCCTTCCAATTTTATTAAAAGTGATAAAATTAATAATTATGGATTAAGTCAGCTAAAAGTCTTAGAAATTTTAAATGAAAATGGCAAAAAATATAAAGAACTAGAAAGATATCTTGGATTTTGTAGTTCTGCTTTCTTTAAATTAATAAAAAGTTTAATAAAAAAAGCGTTGATTAAGAAAAATGATAAAGTATATGTTATAACTCAAAAAGGAAAGAAAATTTTATCATTAGACAAAGAGAAAGCAAGATATTTATTATATGCTAATGTTAAAGAAATTTAGATAAATCTTTCTGAGATTCGCCAAGTTCGGCGGTTCCGTAAATACCGTCGAAGCCTGGCTTGACTTTTATATTCCCTTTCCGATTCCTTAAAATCACTCCAATCAGCTTGGCATCAACATCTGCTTTGATTAAATTCTCTCTTGAAACATTTAACAGAATATTAAACTCATCTCCAAACTTTTTGATTAATTCATTATATGTTGCCCAGACTTTTTTGCTCTGCATGTTTCCACCCTTTATCAATGCAATTAATTCATGCAATGGAAGAAGTTTGTAAAAAGGCTTTGAATTCTTAAATTTAAACCCAGCAGGATTGCCAGCTAACTCCTCAACCCTGTTCTCAACACCAAGAGTTAATTGCTTCTTGCATACAGGGCAGATTCTGTTTAATTCCTTTGTTTTATTCGGGGGGGATGAAAAATCACATAACCTATGCCCATCCCAGTGATACTTTCCATACTCTGCAAAAGTTTCAATTGTTGCAATAAAATCATTTTCTCTAATCTGCCTTATTAATTCCTTATAAGAATCACATTTCCTGAAAATAGTTGCCTCTCTTCCCAACCTAAAAGGCCAAAAACTATGTGCATCAGAAAAGCTTATTATTGATTTGTTCTCAAGCTCTTGTATTCTCCAGTTCATATCCGGAGTGCTTGACATTCCTGTCTCAATTGCATGGACATTATCAAACTCCTCTTTAAAGCACTCTTTCAAAGAATCAAAACCAGACATGCTTCCAAAAATTCCAAACCAGGGTGTCCAGCAATTATGAACAGTTAAATTCTCTGTTAGATAAGAATTGTCTTCTTCCACCTCCAAATTATAAACTTTCCCAGAATAACCCTTTTTATTAATTTTTATTATTGGCAAATAAATATAATCATTATCAATCCAGCCTTTTCTACGGTTTAATTTTGTCTTAAACTTCTTAAATTCAGGAAGATTTATCATTCCACAATTCTCAAAAAATAATAAAATATTAAAGGATAAATAATCTTTTTTCGCAGTAATTTTCCTTTTACCAATTTGATTGGGAAGAATTTCTCTTCTCTTATTTACACTCTCTGCAGTAATTTTATTTATTGAAGGAATAATCCCTAATTTCAAAAAGATTTGTTTAAATTGATTAAATAAATTTGCTGAAGTTGAACCTCCTCCATCTCCTCTCCACCATCCAATAACTAGCTCTTTCAACTTTTCCGAAGGAAGGTCAAGAAACCAACTAGGTAATACTTTGTTATAAGACTTATAAGGTTTTCCGCAATGGAAATTCTCAAAAAACTCTTTTAATAATTTAGAATAAACAAATATAGAAACTCCCCTAGATTTTTCTTTTTTCACACTAATATTCAAAAATGGGCCAAAAGCTTTTCTCAACAATTTTTCCACATCTTTAATATATTCTACTTCCTTCTCATGGAATGTAAATGCAATATAATCTTTAGAACAGTAACCTTCTGCCAAGTAATACCCAACTAGTCTGCAAAATTCCTTAGAAATCTCGATTTTATTCTTAACAGGAACATTCTTAACAAATACTTTTTCATATCGTGGTCTGAGATATCCTTCATCAAGATAACCTTTAGAAACAAACTTAGATAATAAAATAAAAGACTTGTCCTTAATAACCTTATACCTGGGATATAATATAACATCTCCTTTCTCCAATTCCTTTATTTGCCTCCATTGTGGCTTATAATTTTTAAATGCTTTATTTTTACAACCTCTTTTTAAATAAGCACAAGTTGGTTTACAAATTGTATGGAAAACATTTTTACAATTTTTATATGTTTTAATTGAGTATATTGGATGTTCTGGGGTGAAAAAAGTTCCGACCTTCATACAAGCAGGAACAATTTCAATAATCTCCCCAGAAAATTGCCGATTATATATGTTTTTAACAATTTGATACCTTCCTTTATGTGTAAGAACAAATTCGCCAATATTAATCTCTTTTATTTTTTTTAATCCATCTTTAGTATGAATAAATGAATCAGGAACCAAACAATGTGCAGGAATTATCTCAATATCTTTGGATATTTTCATCATTTCTTTTACAAACTCATCTCCAGGAATCTTAAAAATAGGTCTTCCGTCATAATCACGCCGGCCTTTTGTATCAAAATAAGAATTTATTTTCTCAGCAATCTCAATACTCGGAACCAAAACAACCAGATGAATTCTTCGTCCTCTATCCTGTGTATAAATTAAAGAAACCTCTCCTGAAATTATAAAGGGGAAACCCATGTATGAATAAAACCCTTTCCCATTGCTTTTTAACTTGTCTTTTATTTCCTGCAGCCAAACAGGATGAGTAAAATCTCCTGTTCCCAGCAAGTCCAGACCTTTTATTTTAGCCCACTTAACCAGATTCTCAAAATCAATATTCTTGCTGCATGCTCTTGAAAATCTTGAATGTATGTGCAGGTCGGAAATCATCAATTCTTTTTCCATTAAAGTGTTATCTTAATAAACTTTTTAAACTTATTACAAATAAAATTATATATGAAGAAAATATTTTTAGGGCCTCCGGGTTCTGGAAAAGGAACAGCTGCATCAAGAATTGCTCTAAAATTAAATACCCCTCACATCTCAACAGGAGATCTTTTCAGAAAAAACATAAAAGAGCAGACCCCTCTTGGCATAAATGCTCAGGAATACCTTAATGAGGATAAACTTGTACCTGATGAGATAGTTATTGAAATGTTAAAACAAAGAATTTCCAAAGAAGATTGTAAAAAAGGTTTCATCCCCTTCACATATTGGAACAACCTTCAAGGAAAAAGGAGAGGCTGTTTCCTTTCTTTCAGATGGGATTATTGTTCTTTACAATGTAATTTATGATACAGGAAAAAGAGATTCTGCAATTGAGATACTAAAGATGAGAGGTACTGACATTAAAAGAATGATAGTTGAACTCAAGATTATTCAGGGAAAGGGGTTGATTATAAATCCGAATAAGATATTAAAGAAAGATAAAAAAATAAATTTCAAGTTAACTTGAAATTTGAAGCATTAGTTTTTTATTAGCAGATTTTTATAAAAAATTAATATTAATTTATAACAATCAAACCTCATCAACAATTCCCTTGTCTGTGACAAAAAACACACACTCATTATCTGGCAAATCAGGACTGTCAATTAATTTGGCAACTCTTGAACCCTGCTTTCCTCTTCGAAGATACATACGGTATGAAGAATTATGAACTATAAATCCATCTGCAAGGTAATTTTCACTTTCAGGAACAGAAAAATCAAACAGGAGTTCTTTGTTTTTATTTTCATCAATTTGTATCTTCCTTATATTCTCAAACCCAAACCCGGAATTTAACAATTTAAAAATAAAATCTATTTTTTGCTTTATTTGTTTATCCTGAATTTTTTGATTCATTAATGCTTTAAACGCATTATCTAATTCTTTTCTGTTAATCCACCTGTAACTGCCTGGTCTTGACCGGATAATCAAAGAGGGTTTCAAACCAGCACTCTTTAGCAAATCCCAAATATCTTCTCTTTTAATAGGCATCATCTCTTTAGTATAAGTTTTATCACAATGATTTATTGATTTTAACAATTGAACTTGTTTATCCTTGGCACTAAACCCAATTTGAAGATACTTTTTAACATCCCTGTCTCTGATAGAAAGATTAGAAATTTTCTTTTTACCAACATCAAACCTTAAAAAACTCCTTACCCCAAACCTTAATAAAAATAATTGCAGATACCTCAGTATTTGTTTTTCTTTTTGTGCGACAGTAATTTTAGGTCTTTTTTTATCAATATGTCCTTCTGCATCTACAAATCCTTTAATAAATCCTTTAACAACATCATTTTTACTTTTACCAATATAATTAAAAATATCTGTAATGATTAATTTAAATAAATCGCTAATTTCTTTTGAATTTATATTTAAGGTATAACAATTTTTATTTTTCATTTTAGTTATACTTCCCTCAACACTAAAAAGATTCCTGAATAAATTCTGATAAACCTGAAGAACTTCAAATCGCTCGTCCCTAAACCTTAAACCCCTCTCTTCAAAATTTCCATCGCCTAAAAAGTAGCCGCATACCTGCCCTAAAGCAGAAGTTATTACTTGGGGGATAATTAAATCTCTATGCTTGTAAGTCTGAACAGGGATTGTTTGCAATTGCAATCTTCCTGAAAAGTGATTCTGCAGATTATCAAAAACACAGAGGGAAGTTGGATATTCTTGGTTCAAAACTCTTCTAAATTGCCTGGGATTTATTCCAATTTTTTTGCATATCTCTTCCCTTGTTATATTATTGCTCTTTAATTCCCAAGAAATTTTCTCTCCAGTTTTTTTATTGATCTTTCCAATTCTCCTGACTTTAAACAAAGGCAGTTCCTGCTCCTTTCCTTCAATATCTATTTTCCCTGCCTGAGCAACAAAATCCCCTTCCTTTAAATCTTTGGCTTCTTTTTCAGCAATAGAAAAATTTTCTACTGTAAAAAACCTATGAAGACCAGAGCATTTTATATGGTTAGTAGTCTGAATATTATATATTTCTTTTACACTTGGATTAACAAAGGTGATTTCAGAATCTGATTTCTCAAGATTTAAATTCTTAAAATTGCCAGAAATTACTTTATCTTTATCTAAGCTTTTAATCTCTTTAATGCTTCCATCAGATAATTGAATAAGGCTATCTCCTGTTAAACAAGCGTGCCCCACAATATGCCCTCCGATTGGAGTTGTTGGATCCCCAAACATCATTGCAGGATTTGCCATTACCTGATTAGTAACATAAATCGCAAGATTATGCTGTTCTGCTAATTTCATTAATTCATGCAGATATTTATTAAGTTTTTGCTGCCTGTCTGCTAACTGCCCTCTGCCTGCAAACTCTGCCCTGAAATGCGCAGTTAGGGAATCAATAACAACTAACTTAATTGGCTCCCCATTTTTAATCATCTCAGAAACTTTTTCCATGAGAAGTATCTGGTGATCTGAATTAAAGGCACGAGCCACTAAGATATTTTTTAAAACTTTTTCAGGATTTGCTCCCAAACTCTCTGCAATTTGTTTTATTCTCGCCGGCCTAAAAGTGCCCTCTGTATCAATAAAAACACATTTTCCATTTGCTCCCCCTTTTTCCAGGGGGAACTGGACATTTACTGCTAATGTCAATGCCAGCTGTGTTTTGCTGGATCCAAAAGCGCCAAATGCTTCTGTTATAGATTTACTCTGTACACCTCTTCCCCCCAAGAGCTCATTTAAATTTTTGCTCCCTGTTGTAATATGAATAATTCCTTTTCTCTTTTCAGCATACTGCAATCCGTCCTGAAATCCTAAATCAAGCATGTTTCTTGCTGCCTGGATTGCTTTTCTCGCAACACCTACACTTACCCCGGCAGCATCTCCAAGCACTGTGGGGCTCATAACAGCAAGGCTCATTAAATCAGAAATGCCAGCAGCCTCAAGCTTTGTTGCAACAGCAGGCCCTATTCCCGGCAAGTCAGTTAATTTTGGTTCTTCTCCCTCTTTTTTCTCAACAACTTTTTCCTCATCCTCTTCATCCCCAGAAACAGCATCTTTAATCTTTTTAGCTTCTTTTTTAATAACCATCCAACCTCAAAACTTCTCCTGTTTATAAAGATTATTTGTCTCTTAGATATATGTTCAACATGCACTTAAAAACTCTCCAAGGGTTTTTAATTCAAACTAAAGTTATAAAGATTTTATGATATATCCATCACTATAGAAATCATTATAAAATTCATTTTTGCTAATAAAATATGAACCCCTATCTGTATAAAACACCTAATTTAAGATTAGCCACCATAGCATCTCCAATTGCTGTTATTTTTGGGAGATATGCTTATGATGAAGGTAAATTTGCATTTGAAGAAGAGGATTTATTAATTATAGATAAATTTGAAGATTTCCTTAATGCAGCAAGAAAATGGTCCAAAGTTGTTAAATCTGGTAAATATGATTTTAGCCCAGAAACAATTCAAGCAATGAACGCATATAAAACCCTAGCTTTGTTTTCTAATGAACCCAATACAAAGAATATGAGTAAAGTTGAATCATTAATTAATGAATTATCTGATGTTCTCACTAATGTAAAAAACAAAAAAGTTAAAGATATTGGGAAATTAGTTCCTTATATTAATTTATTTCAGAGATTCTCAGATAGGGTAAAAATACATAATTATCGACCTGATGGTCATGGGTTTTGTGATTGTGATGATTAATGTTATAACTTTACTCCCAGTTACAAAATCTCACAAAAGTTTTATTCAACCAATAATCTTCCAAAAAAACAGACCCAAATCCCCTATAACAAACAACACAAGAACAGCTGTTTCTGACCTGCCCCCTGTCCTTATTTTTCCAGATATTTTCTTCTTATATGGGTAAAAAGGCATTATTCCTGTGATAGTAAAACTATCTGCAAGCAAGTGCAATCCATAGCCTAAGAAAAATCCAAAAGCTAATATTGGAATAAACAGCACAAAAAACATTGTAATTAACAGCAAAAAGCTAAAACTATGAATCATCCCGCGATGTTTGATAAAAAACTGCAAGATTCTTAATATTTTCCTGTTTCCAATCTTAGAAAACTTAGAATCAATATCCGGAATATAAGTTGCAAGAACAGCAACAACCAAGAAAATAAATTTATGCTCAACACTCTCAAAAAAAACCATGACAAAGAACAAAGTTATCAATAAGTGGGTTCTGATTAGCATATTTTGTCAAAAACAGATTAGTTTTTTAATCTTTTCAATAATGTATATTGCATAACAAATTTATTTATAAGTAATAAAGATATTCCCCCAACATGCCTAAAGATATCAAGATATCAAGATATCAGGAACTGCTAAGTTAGTTGAAGTTTATAGAAATAATCGTTATCCACCTCACTATTTTGCAAAAGTAGAATTTGGTTTAGAGGGTTATGGTTCAAGGAAGATAGAAGCAGAGATTGAAATACCTCAAGAAATATATAATCAATTAAAACAAGAATCAGAATCTTCAAGTGCAGAGGAAACAATAATAAGAGTCGGTGGTAGACTTGAATTAAAAGTAGAATCTGTATGTATAAATTAAACACTTGGTTTTTCTAACTTGGCAATCATCTCATCAAGATTAACCTGTTCAACCTTGTCAATTATAAATTCAGGATTATTAAAGAATTTATTCATTCTGACATTTCCGCAAAAAGACATTTCTTTTCCAAGCAAATCTTCTCTCTGGTGAGAGACTTTCTCAGGGTTTTCAAGTTCAGTAAGTCCTAATTCAGTTATATTCTCATGAAACAAAACAGCTCTTATTGATTCTGTTCCATCGTCTAATACAATATTTATCAGTGCTCTTTTTTGAGGCATAATCTTTCCATGTTTTGCACAAATAAAGTTCTCACCTTCTGTATCTGGCTTTTTACCACACTCTGGGCAAACACTAAAGAATTTTGGGCCAAAAGTCTGGACAATGAATGCTCTTACTTTGGAATTATCCCCCACTCTAAAATCAGAGATATTTTTTTCCTTGACAATTCTCTCTGTCTTAACATCATTTAAAACTTCATTACTAACTTTTAATTCAGAAAAACTTCCTAAATGAATTTCATTATCTCTCATGCTTCCATTAACAATCTCAATAACATGCCCGTCAGCAATTTTTCCTTTTTCAATTAAATCAATATGGTTTGTGTCCCAAAGAACAGTTTTAATATTAGAAGTCTCATCTGCAATTACAAGATTTGCAACCTTTCCCTCATCTCCTTTTTTTGTAGTAAAGGTTCTTACAGGAGATAATGTTATTACCTTTCCAATAACATGAACTTTTCTCATTCCAGGAAGTAATTCCTCAATCTTTAACTTCTCGTTATCAAAATTGATTCCTAGTTCAGCAGCAATAACTTGCGCAGCTCCCTCTTTACTAATCAAACCAGAAAGCTTTGCTCTCTTTGCTTCAATCCTTCTTTCTAATTCCTCTTTTTCTAATCCAGAAGCCTTTGATATCTTCTCTAGGATTCTTTGATAATTCCCCTCAATCATTTCCTAAGAAGATATCTGGCGTTTTTAAGTATTATTATGCTCTGTAAAGTAAAAACTTATAAACAAGTATCCTTAAAATAAAACATGGGAATTATGGGAATTAAGATAAAGATGATGCCAACATCCCCAGATGTTGACTTGGAAAAGATAAAACAAGAGGCAAAAAACCTTGTTGAGCAAGATAATGGCAAGAATAGGGAATATGAAGAAGAGCCAATTGCCTTTGGATTAAAAGCAGTTATAGCGTTTTTTGAGTGGCCTGAAGAAAAAGAGCTTGAAGAAATTGAGGAAAAACTAAAAAATATAGAAAATGTCAAGTCTATTCAAATAATTGATATGAGGAAAATTGCTTAAAACTAATAAAACTTTTTTCTTGTCAATTTGTATCTTATTTTCTCCTCTTAATATAAACAACAACACTTATTATCACCAGAAAAATCACAGCCAAAACACCAATCAGAATCTTCCATAATTTTGCTCCTTTTTCTGCAGTTTTCTCCTCTTGCTCGGTTTCTGCAGCAGTTTTCTCTTTTTCCCTCTCTTCTTTAACTGCCTCAGAAGTTATTTCCTCATGTATAGATAAGATAGTGAAATTAGCTTTTTTATTTTCTATAGAATT
>BDTJ01000014.1 GCA_002897655.1 archaeon BMS3Abin17 | reverse complement strand
TTAATATTTGAAAAGACTATTACGAAGTTTGGTAATGGGGCAAAGATAGATGCTCCAAAAGAATTCCTAGGGAAGAAAGTTTATGTGATTCTTAGAAAATAGATATTCTTAATTTATACGCAAACCCCCCTCCGACGAAGCCTTTATAAAGCTTTATAAAGGTGTATTTCTAGATTTTAATAGGAAAAATGGCAAAAAATAGTTACTTAAAACTTAACTCAACAAAACTTGGATTAACAGCAGGGATAATGGGTGCCTTTATAATATTCTTCACTACAATTAACGGGATTTACGGTTATTCAGAAGCTTATAATATCCTAGCTTCAAGTGTCTGGAGTAATTTTGGATATACTTTAAGCTGGACAGGAGCTTTTATTGGAGCAGTTATTGGATTTGTTTATGCTTTCATCATAACATGGATATCTGCAATAATCTATAATAAATTTATTTCATAAATTAAAAAATGGCAAAAAGCAATTATAAAATACAGAATATTGTCGCAACCACTTCTTTAGGAAAACCTGTTCCGCTTACAAAATTAGCAAGAACACAGCCAAACACAGAATATAATCCTGAGACTTTTCCAGGATTAGTCTTGAGGATTAAAGAGCCAAAATCAGCAGTTCTTGTCTTTTCTTCTGGGAACCTTGTCTGCACAGGAACAAAATCAGTATCACAAGTTAGAAAAGTTATAGAAGCAGTAATAAAACAATTAAGAAAGATAAATGTCAAAATAACTGCAAAGCCAAAAATAACTGTTCAGAATATTGTTGCATCAGGAACAATTAATCTTAAGCTCAATCTGAATTTTCTGGCTTTAGAAATGCCAAATACAGAATATGAGCCAGAACAGTTCCCAGGACTAGTATATAAACTAATAGAGCCAAATGCTACTTTCCTCTTATTTAGCAATGGAAAGCTTGTGTGCACAGGAACAAAAAACAAGCAACAGCTTGAATTCAGCATGACTCAGCTCTTAAAGCATGTTAAGGCTGCTTTAAAGAATTATAAGAAGTAAATTTAAGGATTAATTATTTTTGCTAATTTGTGTCTTGTTTTTCCTAGAAATTTACCATGTAATTCATAATCCCTCATTTTATTTAGGGGCATAGGATTTAAGCAAGTTCTACAAGGAGTATCTTTTTCCACACCAGAAGCAACATTATAAGATGGAACAACTATTAAACTCAATGTATTTTCTCCTTCACGCACATTAATCGATGGCAAATATATAGAATTATACCAATTCCCTTGTCCTCTATTAAAGAATAATTTGTGAGGATAGTTAATTTCGTCTGTTATATCCTCAACATGCTTACTTAATGAAAAAAAATTAAAAGGGTCATTTAAACTCCATAAACCATGCTCTCGTGGAGTAACTATTCCTGAAATATCTAATTTACCTCCAACATAATACCAATCTCGTTTCTTTGTAAATACTAAACTATCTAATCTAGAAATTGTTTCATGTATACTTAATACTTCCATCCTTTTAAAGCCCTTTTCTTTATTTTAAATATTATTGTACTAA
Source organism: archaeon BMS3Abin17 (assembly GCA_002897655.1). GTDB lineage: Archaea > Nanobdellota > Nanobdellia > Pacearchaeales > GW2011-AR1 > BMS3ABIN17. The sequence goes on along the minus strand of BDTJ01000014.1, from coordinate 28,804 downwards.
AGAGCACATAACTTTTCCCCCTGAAGTAATTTCAAAACATTTTTAAACAATTAATTCTTAAGATATTCAAGAGAGGATGAAAGTTAAGATAAATTTCAGTAACAGATTTTTGTATACATTTATTGCAATTGTTGGAATAATATTAATTAGTGTTGTTGTTTATGCTTATTCAGGTAATGTTGGTCATACTTCTGATCAAATTGATGAGGTGGACCCAAGTATTCCGACAACCTGCTCTGACAACCAAATAATAAGCTGGAATTCAACTGACTGGGATTGTGCAGATGCATCTTCAGGTCTTCCAACAGATTGCACAGATAATCAAATTCTGAAATGGAATTCAACTGACTGGGATTGTGCTGATGACCTCAGTGATACTTCTTTTACTTATACATCAACTAGTGGCTGTGATGCTGGAGATGAGCCTATAGGTTCACGTTATGAGGAAAGACAATGTTGTGGTTTTAGAGAACCTGGCTGTAGTGGGTCAGTTTGTTGTACAGTACCACAAGGAGAATGGGATGCTAATCCTACACCTGGAGAATGCGGATATAATGATATTTACAAGAATAATTATGGGAATTGTTGGATTTATAACAGTGCTACTTGCACAGCAAATGTAGAAACATTCCTATGTAGAGCCTCTTTGTAATTATAAAAAATGATGAAACTCAATATAAATTTCAGTAATAGACTCTTGCATACATTTATTTCAATAATTGGAATTATATTAATTAGTGTGGTTGTTTTTGCTTATTCAGGGAATGTTGGACACACATCTGACCAAATCGATGAGGTAGACCCTTCTGTTCCAACATCATGCACAGTTGATCAAGTTTTAGAGTGGAATTCAACTGATTGGGATTGCGCTGATACATCTTCTGGTCTTCGAACAGATTGCATAATTGACCAAGTTTTAGAGTGGAATTCAACTGATTGGGATTGTGCTAATGACTCTAGTGAGACTACTTCCACCTATACTACAACAGGAAGTTGTGGTAATGATGAGACTCTAGATTCACGTTATATCGGAGGTATCCTAACACATATATGCCTAGCTTCTTGGTAATATTTAAAAACAATTAATTCCTAATTTAATTAATAAAGATGGTGAACCTAAATATTAAATTTACTAACAGATTTTTGTATACATTTATTGCAATTGTTGGAATCAAAAAGTCCTTGTGTTTTACCGCACCTTAAAAGGTGCGGTTTGTTTGGACTTTAGGATGTCCAAGGATTCATCCACACACTAAAGTGTGTGGTTTTCTCCAGAATCCTTGGCATAATATTAATTAGTGTTGTTGTTTATGCTTATTCAGGTAATGTTGGTCATACTTCTGATCAAATTGATGAGGTGGACCCAAGTATTCTGACAACCAAATAATAAGCTGGAACACAACTGATTGGGTTTGTGCTGCTGCTTCATCAGGAGAGAGTGTTCCATCTGGTGCTGTTATGTTTTTTAATTTAGCATCATGTCCTTCTGGCTGGAGTGAATTAACTAGTGCAAGAGGAAGATATTTAGTTGGATTAAATTCAGGAGGCTCATTAGCTGCAACACAAGGAACAGCTTTAACTGATCAAGAAGATCGTTCAGGAACTAAGGGCTTAAGCAATCCTGAAGAAGTACATGGTGCCACGGGTGCTCCTGTATATACAATGATGAGAAAAACTGTTGCAGGAACAAATGCCCCTTATATGCAACTACTAGTTTGTCAAAAAGACTAAATAATTTCTAATAATTTTTACCCCTAAAAGATAACCATTTCTTCCAGATTATACCTAATTTCTTACAACAAACTATAAAAACAAGAAATCGCTATTTTATTTCTATGGAGGAGCAAGAGGGGTCTTTAAGGGCAAAAAACGAGGAATTGACTATTGAAGCTAAGAACTTCTTTGATTTTTATAAAAAAGAGCTTGGAGATTCAATACGTAAAGGAAATAATGTTATTTATCTTGATTTTATGAAACTAACAGAGTTTTCAAACAAGCTCTCAGATGAGTTGCTTTTAAATCCAGAAGAAACCTTAAGACTTATTGAACTGGCAATTGAAGAATCAGGGCTGGTCAATAATGTAAGAGTTAGATTATACAATCTTTCTAAAGCCCAGGAATTAAAAGTAAGAAATATTCGTTCGAAAAATCTTAATGAGATGATTGTTGTGGAGGGGATTATAAGACAGGCTTCAGATGTAAGGCCACAAGTAGTAAATGCAAAATTTGAGTGCCCAAGCTGCGGGACAATTATTTCTGTTCTTCAAATTGAAAAAAAATTCAGAGAGCCGACAAGATGTTCATGCGGGAGAAGAGGTGGATTTAAATTATTAAGCAAAGAGATGGTTGATACTCAGAGACTTGTAATAGAAGAGTCCCCAGAATCATTATCTGGAGGAGAACAGCCAAAAAGAATAGATGTTTTTGTAAAAGAAGATTTAGTTGAACCAAGAATGGAAGAAAAAACAACTCCAGGTAGCAGGGTAAAAGTAATAGGAGTATTAAAAGAAGTTCCTGTCCCATTAAGTACAGGGGGGCTCTCAACAAGATTTGCACTTGCGATTGAAGCAAATAATGTTATTCCATTAGAAGAAACTTTTGAAGAATTAGATATAAATGAAGAAGATGAGAGGCAGATTCTTGAACTTTCTGAAGATCCAAAGATATTTGAGAAACTGGCAAAAAGCATAACTCCCAGTGTGTGGGGGTATGAAGAAATAAAAAAATCACTTGTTTTGCAGTTATTTGCAGGGGTAAGAAAAGTTCATGCAGATGGTCAAAAAAGCAGGGGAGATATCCATATTCTCCTGATTGGAGATCCAGGAGTGGCAAAATCAGTAACTCTTACTTTTATGGCAAACATCTCCCCAAAAGGAAGATATGTTGTGGGGAAGTCTGCATCAGGAGCAGGTTTAACAGCAACAGTAATAAGAGATGAATATCTAAAAGGATGGAGTTTAGAAGCAGGTGCAATGGTCCTGGCAAACAAGGGGCTGGTTTGTATAGATGAGTTGGAAAAAATGGACCCTAATGACAGAAGTGCCATGCACGAGGCAATGGAGCAGCAATGCATGCTGCCTGATTTTAAACTAATGTTGTCAAATGGGAAGTACGTAAAAATAGGAAAATTAGTGGATAATCTAATGAAAAAATATAAAGATAAAGTTTATGAGGGGAGAAATTGCGAGATTTTGCCAGTAGAAGATGTGGAATTATTGTCTACTAATTTTCAAAATCATTTTCCTATTAAAGCAAATAGGGTGAGCAGACATCTCGCACCAAAGGAGTTTATAAAGATTGAATTAACAAATGGGAAGGAAATTATAGTAACCCCAGAACATCCGTGTTGGGTTGTAAAAGATGGAAAAATTACAACTATTCCTGCTGAAGACTTGAAAAACAATATGTATTTCCCAATACCATCTGAGATAAATATTGGAGCTAAGGATTATAAAATGGAAAATGATTATCTCTGCAAAATTCTGGGATACCATATAAGTGATGGGTCTTATGAATTAAACAGGGGGAAGAAAACAGGAATTCAGTTTTGGAATAATAATGAAAATTTAATTAAAGACTATGCCAACTCAATAAAAAAATATTTTAAATTAACTCCAATAATAACAAAGAGAAATAAACAATTCGCTGTAAGGGTAATCTCAAAAAAAGTAGTAGAAGAACTTAATAAATTAGATAAAAATCTAATTGAAAAAGGGAATTATAAGAAAATTCCGGGGGATATAATGCAGTTACCCAATGAAAATATAAGGTATCTGCTAAGAGCATTATATGATGGGGATGGTTCTGTTAGTATTCAAAAGAGAAATGGCTGTAGAATCTCATTTGTTTCTCAAAATAAAGATTTAGTCGAACAAATCTCAGATTTATTATTAAGATTCAAAATACAGTCTTCTATTTTCTGGGATAATCATTCAAATATCTGGAGATTGGACATTTCTGGCCAGGATAATTTAAGTCAATTCTTGATGAGTATTAGTTTTTTATCCCAGCACAAAAAACAAAAATTAAAAGAATACTGCGAGCTAACTAAAACATACAGAACAATAAAAGATATAATTCCAAACTGTACAGATAAAATCTATGAAATCTTCAAAAAATTAGAAATACATCAGAAAAAGGAATTGGGGCATAACATAGATTTGGGTGTTGAAAAACATAGAAGATTCTTGCAAAAATTAGTATTAATAGCAGAAACAAAATTACAGAAAAAAGAAGGTTACAAGGAAGGTGAATTTTGTGACTTAGAGGATGAATTAAATGAAATAAAAAAAATAGCTTTTGGCTATGCCAGATGGATGAAAATCAAAAATGTGTCTAAAATAAAAAACAAAGGAATAAAATGGGTATATGATGTAACTATTGAACCTTACCATACATTCATTTCAAATGGGATGATTTTGCATAATACAATAACAATATCAAAAGCTAATGTGCAGGCTACGCTTCGTGCAGAGACATCTGTTCTGGCAGCAGCAAATCCTAAATTCGGGAGATTTGACCCGTATCAGTCAATAGCACAGCAAATAGACCTTCCTCCAACACTAATTAACAGATTTGATGTTATTTTTACTTTAAGGGATATACCAAGCAGAGAAAAAGACGAGAAAATAGCAACACATGTGTTACACGAGCACAAAAAAGAAGGGGAAACAATGCTTATTCCAAGGGAGTTATTTAGAAAATATGTAGCTTATGCAAAACAAAGAGTAAAACCAGAATTAAGTGAAGAGGCAATCTCAGAAATAAAAAAATTTTATATTGATTTAAGAAACAGGCCTGTCTCATCAGAAAGTGCGTTAAGACCAATCCCAATATCTGCCAGACAGTTACAGGCTCTTATTAGAATGTCAGAAGCCTCTGCAAAGATAAGGTTAAGCGGCAAAGTAACATCAGAAGATGCAAAAAATGCAATAGAGCTTATGAAATATTATCTGATGCAGGTAGGCTATGATTATGAATCAAAAACATTTGATATTGACAAAGGGACAGGAGGAATCCCCAGTTCACAAAGAAACAAAATCCTAACAGTCAGAGACACAATAATGCAGCTTGAAAACCGTCTTGGGAAGATGATTCCAGTAGAAGAAATTGAAAAAGAGCTTGAGGATAAACTGACAAAGGATGAGATTGATGAAGCAATAAATAAATTAAGTACATCAGGAGAGATATTCAAGCCCAGAAGAGGTTTTGTTGGGAAGACTTAATAATGTGGAAAAAATTAGAAGAGGTTGATATTAAAAACAAAGAAAAATATCTGGAGTTCTTTAAAAATTTGATAAAACAGATTGAAGCTGATAAATATGATTTCAAAGATAAAGGAGGAGATGATTATAAGATAATTAATGAAAAGAAGCATAATGAAAATTTTGTCCATATAGTCCCAAAAGAATTGACAAATCTCTTTAATGAGATGAAAGAAAAAACCCCTGATGAATTTTTAGGATTTACTATATTAATAAATAAAACAAGGGTTAGTTGTTTTGGAATCCCCTGCCATATCCTATCTAAAGCAATAATTGACAAATAAATCTCATAAAAACTTATAAACACATTTTGAGTTCACAAATTATAAAATGCCCAGTAAAGAATTTGAAGATGCAAGAAAATTACAAAGATTAGAGAATCAGATAAACCATCTCAATATTGAGCTTTTAAATACGAATTATGAAGAACAAACAAAGAACACCTTGAAAGAAATTCTTGAAGAAACATTTTCAAGATATTTAGCACTTGCAGACCAATATAGGATAAATTCGTTTGAAATTAAAAAGATAAATGATATAGTTACAAAACATATAAAATAAAATGGCAGAACAACAATTCAAAAGAAACATTGCATATAAATTCAGAATAGGGGATATTCTCTTAGGAAAACCAATAATGGATGGGGAAAGATTCTCTTTCTTAGAATTAGGTGACAGAAAAATAGTAAGAGTGAATGTTGTTGGAAACATAATAGACAAGTTTGAAAGCGAGAGTGAAAAAAAATTCTCAACCTTGACACTTGATGATGGTTCTGGTCAGATAAAATTAAAGTCCTTTGGGGATGATGTTGACAAATTTAAAGACATTGCCCAAGGTTTGACAGTTGTTGTGATAGGAGTATTAAGATATTGGAATACTGAACTTTATATTGCCCCGGAGGTTATAAAAGAGCAAGACCCTAAATACCTTTTAGTAAGAAAACTAGAGATTGAAAAAGAAAAATCCAAAAATCCAGTCCAAGTAGTAAAAGAACAGATTGTTGCAGTCAAAGACAAAATTCTCGGAACAATAAAAGATGCAGAACCAGAGGAAGGAATTGAAGTAGATAAGATAATCATGAACCTAACAGATGTTTCTCCAGCAATAATCAATCAAGAAATACAAAAACTTCTTGAAGAAGGTATTGTCTTTGAGCCAAGACCAGGCAAGGTTAGATATCTCGGATAAAAAATGGCTGTAGAAAATTTAAATAAAGGAGAATTTAAACTTTTAAGAAAGTTGTCGAAAGCCCCAAAATCAAAATACCCAGATCATTATCTAAAATCATTACCTGTTAATTCCAAAGAGATTTTCTCTTCAGAAAATTTGCTTAAGGAAAAATTAGTGGATTTCTCAAGATTCCCTACAAAAAATCTAGAATTGCGCCTTACTAAAAGGGGGAAATTTTGGTATAAACGCCATAAGGCAAACCATTTACAAGATTCAAATAATCCTCTAACCAAATTGTATGGAATAATTTATTCAAGTTTTTGTGTAGATTAACATAATTGAGGTACTAAATTCTTTATTGATTTCTTTTCTTTTGAAACATCATATGTGGGTGGTCCAAATCCTTTGATTTGCCAAAGATAAGCTTGATCTAATCTAGGAGAATAGATTATAGATGCCTCTCTTTGCCTCCCTTCTATTAATTCAATTCCCTGAATAAATGTTGTTCCATCTGGTCTACTAAAATTCCCAGTTATAAAAACTGGTTTATTGAAATCTGGTGGGCAACCCACCCCCACCTCATTAGATACATCAGAAATAAGAAAACTATTTTCTTTTATTCTTACATCAACATTATTTAAACAAATAACCACTTTTCCCCTAAAATCTTTTAAATGATTTATCGGGCTTAATTTTTTAAGAATTGATGGAGGAGAAATATTTTTTCTATCTTTTATAAAATCCTAAATAGATAATGCTTCATAAAAATCAGGGTAGAAATGTTTACTTATTAAAAGATGATTATTTAGGTATTCCATATCGCTAAACTATTATATTATCTTTTTAAATCTTTAGTCAATCACTTCCCCCTCCCAACCCCATTATCAAACCAGCAAGCTAAAACCTTTATAAACCCAATTAGTTCTTTTATCCTATGACAGAATATGAAAAATTATTAGAACAAGCATACAAGCAAGTAAAGAAAGTTGATACTTCCAATAGCAGATTTGAGATTCCAAAAATAGAGGGGCATATTGAAGGTAAAAAAACAATCCTTACAAACTTCTTGCAAATTGCCTCTCATTTAAGAAGAGAGCCAGAACATTTTCAGAAATTTCTATTAAGAGAGCTTGCGGCTTCAGGCCATATTGAAGGGGAAAGATTAGTATTGAACAACAAAGTTCCAAGCACAAAGATAAACCAAAAAATAGAGGATTATGCCAAAGAGTTTGTCTTATGTAAAGAGTGCAGCAAGCCAGACACAGAACTAATCAAAGAAGACCGTCTTACATTCATACACTGCTTGGCATGCGGTGCAAAACATTCTGTTAGAGGAAAAATCTAACATATAAACATTTAAAAAACAAAATTACTTTAAAGAATTCACATACAGAAAACAAAAAAGTAAACTTTGCGATTGTCTTTTGTTTTCTGGATAAAAAACTCCAAAAATCAACACAGGAAGTTTTTTATAATTAAATCAAATAAGGAGGAAAAATGACAGAAGGATATTGTGTAAAGTGTAAGAAAAAAGGACAAAAAATGAAAGACCCTAAGATTGTTCAAACTGCTAGAGGCGGATATATGGCAAAAGGCAAGTGTACTGATTGTGGATGTAATATGTGCGCTATGTTATCTAAAGATAATGCAGATAAAGCAATAAAAGATGGCGCTAAAAAATCTTTTTAAGTTTTTAAATAAAACGCCATTTTTCTTTTTAATATGATAGTTAATGTAATAAAGTCATACAGGGATGTAGTTACAATCTGTGATACAGAATTACTTGGAAAGTGTTTTGAAGAAGGAAAATTTCAGCTGGATATTAAAGAAAGTTTTTACAAAGGAGAAGAAACTCCTGAAGAAAAAGCAATCCAGATAATGCAGAATATGTCAAGAGAAGATGCAACATTTAATATTGCTGGTGAAAAGTCTATAAATACAGCTATAAAAGCTGGAATTATTTCAGAAGAAGGAATTAAAAAAATTCAGGGAATTCCTTTTGCATTAATCCTTATGTAAATCAGGTAATTTATCATATATATGTAATATTTTACGTTTCATAATACATTCACATTTTTCTACTAAGAATGAACTGTCTGGGCTATGACGAGTTATCTTTCCAATACCTTTATCCCCTTTATTATTACAATATAAATCAGCTATATTATGTAAGCTATTCCTAGCATCTTGTAGTTTACCAAATCCTGTTTGGACATATATTTCATTCTCTGTTACAAAATTAAAAGAATAACTATAAGGACGATTAATCATAAAAGTTTGGATTTCAATATCTTTATAAATCTAACTACAATCCAATAAACATGGCATATTATAATAAACATAAAAAGAATCAAGGGCAAGAAGCACCAACTATCACAAGAGCAAAACTGCCAAGAGGAAAAGAAATTATCGGTATAATTGAGCAAAGACTTGGAGGAAACAAGATGATGGTTAATTGCTTGGATGGAAAGCAGAGAAACAGCAGGGTTCCAGGGAGATTAAGAAGAAGATTATGGCTCAGGCCAGATGATATTGTGATTATAGAACCATGGGAGTTAGACAATACCAAAGCAGATATTTTATTTAAATATCCTCCAAACCAGGTATTATGGCTAAAAAAGAATGGTTATCTTAAGACAGAAAAAACAGAATTTTAAATTACTCTAGAAGCTGAATTATATTTCCATCAGGGTCTTTCATTTTTGCTTTCTTTTTGCATATTTTAGCAGGTGTTGGCTCAGAAACCTCTACATCCATAGATTTAAAGCTCATTATATTTTTTATCTAAATCATCAACTTTGAAAGCCAGATGGTCTGGACCTAGGTTCTTATTTTCAGAATCAAGGAATTGCATTAATTCAACCTGAATATTTTTTGATTTAAGAAAAGCCACTTCTTTTGTCTTATCGCCAGTTATAAATCGATTAATCTCCTCAAGTTCAAAGTTTTCTTTATAGAACTTAATTGATTTGTTTAAATCCCTAACAATTATCCCGACATGGTGAACTTCCATAAACATACAGGTCTAATCTAATTATAAATTTATCTGCAATCAAAAACCTTTTAACTCCTATAGACTTCTGAAAATTATGAAAACACTGAAATTAAGAAAATTTCAAGTATTCATTTTTAAAAATAAAACAAAAAAATGAAAACCATTATTTGTGATAAAATAGTAAGAGTAATAAAAGGAAAGAGAAAGTTAGAGAGAGAACTAGGTGTAAAGATAACCAATAAGGGAAAAGAGGTTTCTATAGATGGGGGGCCAGAAGATGAATATATTGCAGAAAAAGTCATTGATGCTCTTGGTTTTGGATTTCCCTTCTCAACTGCAATGCTGATTAAAGAAGAAGAATTTATGTTCGAGATTATAAACATAAAAGACCATACAACAAGAAAAGACCTAAAAATAATAAGAGCAAGGATTATAGGAAAAAAAGGAAGCACACTAAAAACCCTGTGTGAATTAACAAAATGTTTTTTTGAGATAAAGGAAAATCAAATAGGAGTAATTGGAAATCCAGAACATATAAAAAATGCAGAAGAAGCAATTACTTCATTAATAAGAGGGGCAAAACAATCAAATGTTTATACCCACTTGGAAAAAAATCAGCCAAAAGAGGTTTTGGATTTAGGGTTGAAGGAATAAGCGTCCCGTTACTTTAGAATGGTTGGGAAGATTTATAAAATGTTTATGTTTTAGTGTTGTATGTATATAAGATTAAAAGATCAAAGGGGAATAATAAATCAGGCAGTACAAAGAGCTGGTTCTTATAGAAAATTGTCAAAGATTTTAAAGATACCTCTTTCTTCAATATGTGGTTACTGGAATGGGAGTGTTATGCCAAAAAGTAGATTTGATAAAGTCATAAACTTTTTAGGGATAAACCAGAAAAACCTAAGTATTGAAGAACTTCCAAAAAATTGGAAACAAGTTTTAGGAGGTAAAAACTGTGTAAAATCAAAAAGAAAAAAAGGTACATTTGAAACACAATTGAAAAGGGCTCAAAAAAATGGAGCATTAAAGCTTAAAGAATGGCATAAGATTATGAAGGAAAATAACCCAAAAAAATATCACCTAATTCAATACTCAAGATTTAGAAAAATTGGAGGGTATAAGTATAAAACAAAAAAGGGAGAAAAAGTAAGAAATATTTTTGAAAAGCAAGTTGCTGATATACTCAACAAATGTGAAGTAAAATATGAATATGAACCCCTAATAAATATAGAAAGAAGGTACTTTTTCCCAGATTTCTTAATTAATAAAAAAATAATTATTGAATGTACTATGTGGAAAGGAGAGACAAAAGCATATAAACTAAAAGAAAAGATAGATATTTTAAAGAAAAAATATAAAATATTTGTGGTTATCCCAAAAGGTTTATATAGTTATTACAAGATTTTAGATAAATATCTAATTAAAGGATTAGATGAATTTGTCCCGGTAGCTCAGACTTTCCGAGCCATAAAAAGCAAAGAAAGGAGCAATAGGTAGAGCTCATGGCTGTTAAAGATTGTATTTAATACAGACACCATGGTGTCAGAGGTTCGAATCCTCTCCGGGACGTATTTTTAATATGAGAAATATAAGTTATCTATCAGAATTAGTATCAAATTGTGAGTGTATAGCAATAAATAGTCCTAAATCAAAATTCAATAATAAAAACTCATATTTTTGTGAGGGAATTCCAGGATATGAATTTAAAGAAAAAGATATTGAAATTCATGTTGCACTAGCAACTCAACAAACAAATTCTTTTGATGTTGTATTTAAAGGAGGGCACGTATTTAGCGGATTAGGGGCAGATGCTATCTTTGACACAAATGAAGCAGATATTAAAATATATAAGAAGGGCAAGTGGGAGAATATAATCAAAAAATTGTCAAGAGAGTTTAACTGTATACTTGACTAAACATTTTTATAACCTATTTCTTTTAATATTTCATGGAATTAAACAAAGCAATCCAAAACAGGCACAGTACAAAAAGATTCAAAGACAAAAAACCAGACTGGAGAGATATTATTGAATGCATTGATGCAACAAGATATGCTCCTATGGCAGGGAATAATTTTACTCCACAATTCATCTTAGTGGATGATGAAAAAATAATTCAAAAACTTGCAGAAGCAGCTCAACAAAACTTTATATCAGAAGCAAAGTATGTTGTGGTTGTATGTTCTAATCCTTCAAGAACATTAAATGCTTATGAAGAAAGGGGAGAGATGTATGTAAAACAGCAAGTGGGGGCATCAATTCAGAATTTTTTATTAAAGATAGAAGAAGCAGGTCTTTCAACTTGTTGGGTTGGAGAATTCGTAGATGAGCAGGTAAAAAGAGCGCTAAAGATTCCTGCAAAAATATATGTTGAAGCTATTTTGCCAGTAGGATATGACCTTGATAAAAAAAGAGAGAAAAAACCAAAAATAGATATTGACAGAATCCTTTATTTCAATAAATATGATAATAAAAAGATGAGACCTCCAAGAAAATTGGGTGATTAAAGATGTTGAATTGGATTACTCTTCTTGGGCTTACTGCGGCATTATTAACAACAATATCTTCCTTCCCGCAAGCAATAAAGATAATAAAAACAAAAAAGACAGAAGATATTTCTTTGTTAATGTATATTATCCTGACAATTGGGGTTTTCTTATGGCTTGTTTATGGGATAATAATCAAAGACATTCCCATTATCTCAGCAAATGTAATAACTTTTGGGATAGTTGTATCAATATTAAGTCTAAAGATAAGGTATAAGTAATATTATTTTCCTAATGGTCTAAATAAACCAGAAATGCCCACGGCTTTATCGTATTTTTTTCCTCTTTCATTCAATTCTTCTGTTATAACATTATATTCTTCCTCATCTTTCTTTAAAGAAGGGGCACGATGTTCAGAATTAGGGTAATTATGTTGAGAATCATATATGCTTATACTTAACTCAGTCATTCTCTTGACTAAATCCCCTAACCCTTTTTCCTTTACATTATATTTCTCATTCATTGTGATAATTATCAACAATATCGGTATAAAAACATTATTATCTTAGAAAGCTATATTCTAAATTTTAGGCACTGAAATCTTTCTTGCAGGAACAGCTGGTTTTGCTTGTGTAATTGGAGTTGTTGACTGAACTTGTTGATTCCCTTCACTCATGTCAATATCTAAACTAATCCCTCCAATAATCCTTAAGATAAGATTATTAATGGGGGTAAATACTAATCCCGTTAAAAATCCTAAGATCCCATAAACAATAGGCAATATTAATATTGACCAATAACCGGTTATAAGACTAGTTTTTGCAGGAAGATATGATGGAAGGCTTATTAAGGAAGTTATGATTGTGGAAAAGACTCCTAGAACTAATCCAATAAAAGCTGTTGATAACCCTAAGAACACTGCCATCTTCATAACACCAACTCTTTTTAGCTTTGCCATGTGACACTAAAACAAACATAGTTTAAAAACGTAACTAAAAAATTATATGTAAATCCTTTTTCTTTTATCTTTTGGTTTATTCTCAGAACCTTTTTTTATTGCTTTTATATGTGGTAAAAAACAATCTCCAGGTATCCTATAGATAACTTCATCAATATCTTCAGGTATTGTCTTCAACCTTTCCTCAAGAGACCCCACACAACTATTGATAACATTTATCTGAATCTTAGCCCAATCTAACTCTCTCTTATCTTCTTCTGAGTGAACACCAAATTCCTTAAAATAAAGCATCGCAATTGCAGGATCTTTAATAACTGATGATTTGTGCATCAATTTCAAAGCAAACCTATACTCTTCAGGATTTTTCATATTAAGAAGTTCTCTTCTATATAAAGTCATAATCTTATATAGTTTTAATAGTTTATAAAAATTATTATATTAAAAAATAAAAAAAATTAAACCCCGGAGAATCCCCCGGGATAAAAGATGAAAAAACATAAAGTTATCTCCAGACTTCTATACCTAAATCAGACATTTCTCTAGAAGCGGGAATTGTTTGGTCTTCTAAGGACTTTCCTAACACATAAGGAGACTTAACTCCTGTCATGATAGTTATTACCCTTACTTTTCCAGTAAACTCTTTGCTGATTCTTGCGCCAATAATAACTTGTGCTTCTGGACTCAGGTTTTCAGAAACAGCTCGACCTATTACATCAAACTCTTCTAATTTCAAGTCAGGGCCGCAAGTAATGTGTATCAAAGCCCCAGTAGCACCTGCATAATCCACATCAAGTAGAGGATGAGTAAGTGCTTGCTTTACGGCTGTATTAACACGGTCTGTAGAATCATCTTCACCTATTCCAATTACTGCAACACCCCCGCCTTTCATAATCGAAGAAACATCTGCATAATCCAGATTAATCAAACTTGGAAGAGTAATTGTCTCAACAATTCCTTTAACCATAGTGCTCACTAATTCATTAGCAACAGCAAAAGCCTGCTCAATTGGAAGTTGTCCTGCAATATCAACAAGCCTGTTATTGTCAAGAACAATACAAGTATCTGTCACTTCTCTAAGTTCTTGCAAACCAAATTCAGCTTTGTCAATTCTTGCTTTTTCAGATTCAAAGGGCATTGTAACAACACCTATAACAACAGCACCACTTTCCTTAGCAATCTGCGCGACTACTGGAGATGCACCTGTTCCTGTTCCACCGCCCATTCCAGAAATAACAAACACCATGTCTGCTCCTGAAACAGCCTTCTTAATGTCAACCATTGCCTCTTTTGCTGCTTCTCTCCCAATTGATGGTTTTCCGCCAGCACCAAGTCCCCTGGTTAATTCCTTACCAATAAGAAGCTTTTCATCAGACTTTGTAACACTAAGATGAAGCGCATCTGTATTCACTCCATAGATTGTTGCACCATTAATACCTTTATTAAAAAGCCAAGTTACTGTATTAGAACCACAACCACCAACACCAATAACCTTGATATTTGCTTTTCCAGCTCTCAACTCATCAAAGTTAATACTGTGGCTTTCTGTCTTTTCTATTGCCTCTTTTGCAAAATCTAACACCATTTTTTTACCTCCTTGTCATTCTATATTTGCCAGAAATTTACGAAAAGTTTATATACTTCGCAAACTTCCAACTATTGTTAAAGAAAAAGAGGAAGAAATCACCTCTTATATATACATACAAGATTAATTTATTCAAAGCGCCAACCTGAGTAAATTAATATTATAAAATAGTAAGAAATTTGTTCTTTAAATATATTTTGGTAATTAAGGATATAAGTTGATTGGGGTTATTTTAGTGATTTTTAGACTTAGGTAATCGAGATTTAATATAAATACCAAATCCCGGATTATCTCCATCATCAATATAACTAATTTTACCTTTTTCTATAAGTATTTTCCCAAGAGGTCTTATTGAGCGAATTCCATTATAACTCTCAAAACATTCCAAAGTTGTTTTGTGTTTCTTAAAATTTACTGATACATTGGCATGATCACCCCTTCCAACTACATATTCAAGACATGCATTAAGAACATCTCTATCTAACCTTTTCATCTGATTATAATCTAATTAATCTTTATAATAATTTATATATTCAAAAATACATTTATCTCATCAACTTCCCAATCTCCCCCCAGCTCTTTTACAGACTAAACTAAAACACTAATTCAATAATATCTTTTGTAGATAAAACACTGATTTTCTCCTGATTTTTTAATTGTTTGTCATTGCTCCAAATTGGAACTTGTAATTTTAATGCAAGAGCAAGATAGGGGGCATCATCTGGGTCTAAAGAAATTTTCATAGCTTTAATTAAAAATCCCTTATATTCATAAAAGTTAACAAACTCTATTTTTGAAAAAATTTCTTTTTTCCTTAATCTAAAATTCTTTTTGGACAAACCAGATTTTCTGAGACATTCATCTTCGTATTTCTTAAATTCGTATAAGATAAATCTTGGAGCGAAAAAATTAAAATTTAAGAGAGAAAATAATTTAGAAGCCCATGAATTTAATTTCATTAAAGAAAACAGAATATTATTATCTAATATGATGGAGCTAGTCTTCTCCATCTTTTAGCCTCTTCAATCTCCCTTTTTTAGCTTTTCTTCCTAATTCAACAGCCCAATCATCAAATTCTTTTTCTTTTCCAAGCTGTTTTAACATCTCTTGTTTCCAGGCCAACCTCTCTGCTTTCTCGGTTATGCACTGCCTAACTAATCCAGACCAGTTTACCTCTGGAAATTTCTTCATTAGTTTTCTTACATCTTCTGGAACTGAAAGCGTTATACTTACCATTTTAGCAAATTATGTATAAAAACATAATTACGTTTAAATATTTAAATGTTTCTATTTATCAACTTCCTTAATTTTTCAATCTTTTCCCAGCTCTTTTTCAGGTTCTTATTTGATTCTCTGACAATAATCTTCAAAAACACATCATCAACAAGAATTTTCCCACTCTCAATAATTGGAAACTCTAGTTTCTCTGTACTAATCATCTCAACAACAAATCTCTTTCCAGAACTAATTATTCCAGATCTTTTCCACCCTACTAATTTAGCTTTTTCATAAACCTCTTTAGCATCTTCAAGGCTTCTGCAAGCAACATGCAGAATGCATGGCTCTTGTTTAAATTTAATCAATTTTTTATTTTTTTTAGAAGCTTCAATTAAATCTTTTTTCAAGCTCTTAAAATCAATCAAATCATGATATACATTAACAAACAATCCTTTCTTTTTCCTATCCTCATCAACCATAATAACAACCCTCCCAGCACAAGAAGAAGTAGTATAATAATTCTCAAGAGAATTTATCTTCTCACAAAGTTTTGCAATTCTCTTATCATAACATCCCTTAGATGATTTATCCTGTTTAGAGAGAATATCCTGCTTTCTTCTGAAAAATATGTCTTGGGGCATTTTATATTTTAAAATTTGAAAAAGATACATAATTAAGATTTAAACTACCTCTAACTTCTTTTGGAAGTTTTCCACTAACTAACTCACTAATAATGTAAACAGGTTTTGGTTTATGTTCAACTTCCTTATGTTTTTCCTTGGAAGTTGAAGAGACAGGAAATTCAAAATTTCCTGGAAACCATTTTGAATAAGCTATCTCGGCTAAAACTCCTACAGCATAACCAATACAAACAAGTGCATCTGTCTCTTCATTTAATTTTTCAGGCTGATTTCTCCATGTTCCACAATTAATATGCTCTCCTAAATCTGCATTAATCCATTCTTTATAACCAAATTCTTTATCATCTAATGGAAGAACCTCAAAGACCTTTTTACCATTATTTTTAATATATTCCTGAGCAAAAAACTCAGAAGCAGAACCTTTATCAGGAGTAATTACAATTTCATGTCCTGATTCAGCAAGTTTTTTAGCTAAACCACTTATCAAAGGTTTGGCACTCTTATTTATACTCTCAACAGAATTCAAACTACTTGGACCAATAATTCCTATTCTCATTCTTTCTCCAAAACCTCACATTTAATTCCTTCTTCTTTACACATCTCATAAAACTCATTAGCATCATCATTACTTCCAGAAGTACTTCCATAATGCATTGGTATTGCAATATCTGGCTTAATTAATTTAGCAGCTTCTGCAGCTTCTTCTGCAGTCATTGTAAATCTCCCCCCAACAGGCAGTAAAGCTACAAATTTCTTGTCTTCTTGTTTATGCCCAGTAAGCCTCTGCATCTCTGGAATAACATCTGTATCACCTGCATGATAAATAATCACCCCATCAACTTTTATTAAATAGCCAATCCAATTCTCATCTTTAGGATGAAAACTCTTGTCTGTATTATAAGCAGGAATTCCTGTTATTCTCAATCTATTAAAAACTAACTCATGCCCTGGTCCAATAACCTCAATTTTAATTGGAACATCAAACCTTGTAATCTTGGACTGGCAATCAGCAGTGCACACAATTCTTGTTCCTTCCTTGACAATCTTGTTCAAATCAGCAACACTGCAATGATCATAATGACTATGTGTAAGGAGAATTAAATCGGCTTTTTCAGAATCATCTTTTATCTGATAAGGGTCAATATAAATTGTTTTGCCCCCTGTAGGAGGTACACCAAAAGGTGCAGAATTTTTGCCCTCTTCAGAGGGTACACCCTTGGGTACAATCAAAAACCCCGCATGCCCAAGCCATTTAATCTCAATATCATTAATCTTCATTAAACAACAAGAAAACCTCAATTTTTAAAGATTTTGTGTGAGGTGTGATATAAAAATACTTTTAAATGCTTAAAATAGCAAAATTAGATGAGAAAATTCATCATTCCAGCATTAGCAATTCACCTAGCTGGATTAGTTGCACCTGTTTTTGCTGAAGAAAACCAGATTAAGATTAAACCAGAATTATCTTTAACAGTAGGATCTTGTTCTTGGGAAGAAGCCGGGACAGGACAAGGTAGTAAATTCTGTGGGGAAGGTAGTTTAACTCTAAATATAAAAGAAATAATGCCTAATTTGGATTTCAGTCTATCTGGGAAAATAGGCCATATGTTAGAACCAATAGATGAAAATCATAATAATCCAAACAAAATGTATGGTATTGAAGGGGAAATAAAATATTTTTCGTATCTCAAAAACAAAATAAGAATCAATCCTTATATTGGTATTGGTGTTGAAAAATGGACAAGGGATCACTTCAAAGATTCAAACATACCAGAAGGAAAAAGATGGGATTCTTTAAAATATTCTAAAGCAAAAGCAGGAATTAGATTAGAAGGACCTCTTGGATATATAGAAGGAGGGCCAACATTCCAGTTTTTTGTTGATGCTAACAAAGGAGCAAATCCAAAAGGCGATGGTGGATTTTACTTTGAGGCAGGTAAAAAATTGGAAAAATTTGGATTTAAAGTTAGATATAGAGAAACAAAATTTAAAGGATCTAAAGAGACTCCAGGGTTCAAAAGAATGACTTGTCAAGGAGGAATAACTTATTCTTTTTAACTAAAGATTTTTGTTCCACTCACTAAGCCTTCCTGTTTTTAGCTTGTTATCAAGCATTTCTAATTCTTCATAAATACCTTCAATTAAATCATAATTCTTTGCTTCATGTATATCAACCCATTTGTAATCTGTCAATGCGCTGCAAAGTTTTATATCCTCTCCAACAGGTTCTGCCCATAAACTAACAATTAAGCAAGGGATTTCATCACTTCTAATATAAATCATACTAGTTACATATCCAATATTTTTCATGTCTAAATTAACTTCTTCCTTTACTTCTTTTTTAATTAAATCCTCAAAAACATTATACCAATGCTCAGAAGTATCTTTCTTCCTTAATGCATAATCTAAAACTTCTAACTTACCACCAGGAACAGTCCATTTTCCAGGAAATGCTTTTTCACCCTCACTTCTTTTTGCAATAAGATATTTTCCATCTTTTACAAGAATGCAAGTAGCAACAATATAATGTGCTTGATTTTTATCATATGACATTTTTTATTAAATTGGTTAATTAAAATGGTATGCTTGAAAATCGTAATATTTTCATTGTACCTAACATAGTTATCTAAAAGATGAATTTAAAGATTATTATGCTCAAAAATATATTATATCTTCTCAATTGCCCTGGCAATCTGGAGCATTTTTTGCTCTTGAAAATTATCACATACAATCTGCAACCCAACAGGAATTCCTTTAATACCTCCAGCAGGAATTGATATAGCGCAGTTTCCTGCTAAATTTTGTGGAGAAGTAAGAACATCATATCCATACATATCCTGAACACTTATTTTTTCACCAATCTTGTGTGGAAGTCTTGGAACAGTTGGAGAAATAATACAATCAATGCCTCCTTCAGAGGTACGCCCTCGGGTGCCTTTGAAAGCTTTTGAAAATTCATCTTCAATTAATTTCTTGGCTTTTAGGGCCAGATGATAATATCTTCCATAATATTCTGCTTTAGAAATCTCACTCCCGCCAAGAAGTCTCCTTAAAACTTCTGGGCCAGCAACATTTTCAATCTTTTTCCCATACCTTCTTCCATCAAACCTTCTTGTTGCAGAAAAAAACTCAACATAATTCAAAGGATAATAGGTCTCAACAGCCAAATCAATATAATTCATTTTTATCTTTTTTATTTTCCATCCATATTTTTTAGAAGCAGATTTAATTTTATCATCAATAAGTTTCTGTATTTTTTGATCTTTTATTTTAAAATCCAAAACACCAACAACAACCTTAGGAACTTCATCAATTTTCTTCAAATCCAATTTCTGAGACTCTACACTAATTGAATCATCCTTATCTTTTCCAATAATAACATCAAGCAACAAAGCAGCTTCTTGAACTGTTTTTGCAATTGGTCCTATCTGATCTAAACTCATCGACAAATCAATCAAACCATACCTTGAAACACTTCCATAAGATGGTTTTATCCCAACAACTCCACAATGACTTGCAGGATTTCTTATACTCCCCCCTGTATCACTTCCCAAAGCCATGTCACAAAAACGAGCACTCACTGCTGCTGCACTTCCACTCGAACTTCCACCAGGAATTAAATCAAGAGATTGTGGATTTTTAGTTGGCCCAAAAGCAGATGTTTCTCCTGAACTGCCACATGCAAACTCATCCATATTAGTCATCCCAATAATTAAGCCATCTTCATCTTTTATCTTCTTTATAACAGTTGCATCATAAGGTGCTTTGTAATTTTCAAGTGTCTTGCTTGCGCAACTCGCATTAAATCCCTTAACATTAATATTTGCTTTAACAGCAATTATCTGTCCTGCAAGCCTTCCTGCCTGTCCTTTTTTTATTTTGTCGTCGATAAGTTGAGCATATCTTAACGCCCCCCTATTAATCTTCAAAAAAGCATTTATCTTATTACCAACCTGATCATTTCTATCAATATCATTCAAATATAATTTTAGTTTTTCAAATGTTGTCATTTCATAACCTCCTTAACAAGTTTATTAACATAATCCATTGAACCATCATTTAATATAGTAACATCAAAATTCTTCTTGTAATTTTCAAGATTTTCTTCTGTATTTTTATTCAAAAAACCAATTTTAATCAAATTATCATAATCAAAACCCTTAACCATCCCAACATCCCCTAATCCATCTCCCAACAATAATACATTTTTTCTGTGTTTAACAAAATCAAAAACAGGAAAACTCTGAATTGCAGTCTCGTCTTTATTCAATGAATGAATAATTGGTTCTTTTGCCCTTATAAAATTCCCTTCAGCATCATATTCAAAAAAATTTGAAACAACATGAACATTATTATATAATCTATTCTCTTTTTTGAGGTACATTGAAATAGCATCCCCTAAGCCACTAGCAGACATAATCACTAAAGGAATATTATTTTCATGTAAAAAATCTAAGAATTCCATTGACCCTTCTCTAAAATTTAAATCCCTTTCAGCAACTACTTTTTCTACATCTTTTTTATTTAATCCAGAATCAGCCAAGAGTTTAAAATGAGCTGTCCACCACTCTCGCATTTTTTCTTTTTTTTCATCCAAAGAAACATTTGGGTCAATTTCAATAGAATTATACTTATCAAAAAGGGCATGGGCTTTTCCAGGATAATCTGAAGTTAAATAATTTCCATTTCTAAGCTGAGCTATTGTTGTATGGGATTTTTGGCCATCGGCAAACTGTTTAGTCAAGGTATTATCAAAATCAGCAAGAACATGAAAGTTCTCAGAACCTGCTTCAAGTATTTTTTTCTTTGTCTCTTCTAGTCCAGCTTCATTAGCAATAATAACTTCTTCATTCATTTATTTCTCCTCTGCACTTTTTTAGATTCTTTCATTATCAATTCAAAAACCTCTCTGGTAAAATCATCTGATAATTTAGTCTTGCCAATCTTGCTATTAATAACCAACATTTCTCTTTCTTTATCTTCTATAGATGCCCCATTATCTTTCTTGTAATTGCCAACTTCCTTTACTAACTCAAATCTGTCTTCTAATATTTTGCATAATTGATTATCTAATTTATCTATTTTCTCTCTCCACTCACTAAGTTCTTCTACAGAATCTTTGCCCCTGCGTCTGTGCGCAGGCATAGCTTGAGATTCTGTGGCACCAAAATTTGCTTGTAAATTTTTAGTGTTTACCATTTCTTCCTCTCTGCAATTATAAAATCAGAATTCTTCTCAGGAGCATTCTCAAACATAATGGCCTTGTCAATCTTATTGCACTCCCCTCCTTCTTCTCTTTCACCTTCAGGCCTTTCAATCAAGGGCTCTTTCAGTTTCTTATCAATTTTCTTCAATTTCTTAGAAAAACTATCCATAATAGACTTTGCCTGTTTCTGAATGTCTTTTTTCTCTTTCTCACTTACTTCATGCCATAAAAAGTCCATGATAAGAATAAGAACAAGGGATTTATAAGATTATTTGATGAACTTAATCTTGATTTTATCTTTCTTTTTTTCAGGCAAATCAATTATAGCGGCACGTCCGTCTTGGGCAGCTCCTGGATTTACAATTAAAGACTTGCCAATTTTATCTGTACCATAATTCTCATGCATATGGCCACATAATGTTAGCTTTGGCTTATATTTTTCAATAATTCTTTTAGCGAGTTTAGAACCATAATGCTCTCTCTTAATCACTTTATATTTTATCTTGGGTTTTATAGCATCTAATTTAGTTTTATACGGAACATTATGAGAAACAAGAATAACTTTTCCTTTTTCATTCTCTTTCTTAAACCTATTAAACAAAGCTTCTAATTTCTTTCTTTGTTTTTTATATTCCTTGCTTTGAATATGTCCGGGAAAATTGCTCTCTGGATAGCCAATAAAAATATAATCTTTAAATTTAGTAAAAGACCAATCAAAAAATTTCATATTTTTAAGATTTTTACTTGCTTTAGAAAAAAATTCTTTTTCTATCCAAGCCCATTTTTTCCCAAGGGGTTTATCATACTGTCTATGTGCTTCTTTCCATTTTGTCCGGTCTATATTGCCAGTAATAGAAATAATATTAGCATAATTCCTATCAAGAAATTCAAGAAGTTTCAGACCTTGTTTTCGATCTTTTAATTCAATTTCTTTATATTTTTTCTTACCAATCACATCCCACACTTCTAGATCAGTTCCATAACAATATTTAAAAAAAAGTTTTCTAGTTCCAAAAGGAAAATAATCTCCTAAACCCACAACTAAATCAAAATGTTTTTTCTTTAATTTATTCTTCAACTTTGTGGGAAACCCACCATGGAAATCCCCAATAACTAATATCTTCATAACTACCTCAAAGAAAAATCATTTAAAAATCTAACCAAAAAGAAATAAAAAACCAGATTACTGACTAACACCCACAATCTTTTTCCTTATCTTCAGTGTCTTTTTCTTCATCCTGACTTTGTTCTTCAGTACTTTCCTTATGCTCTTTTCCAGAACTGCATCCGCAACAATCTTCTCCCATCTTTATTTTGCCTCCATGATTTAATTTGAATATTTATTGAATTCTATTCACAATTTCTCTCTTTATTTTATCTTTTTTTCCAGTAGATAAATGGAATAAAAATCTTTTAACCATCTTTTCTGAAATTGTAAATATATAATTTATTTTGATTATACTTTCTTTAGGCATACCTTCTTTTTTTGTTATAGAAACTCCCTTCATTTTAATGTTACTAGTTATCCCCATAACTATTATATTTCCCATCCCCTCAAATAAAACTAATACTGGTCTGGTTTTTATCTCAAAAGTGTCTGTAAATTGGACTTCTGCTAAAATAATATCCCCAAACTTAAATTTCATCCCAGAATTTATCCTCTTTATTATCCCAAAGTTCCTTCATCTTGGGTTGCTGTATTTTATGCAAAAACTCATCATATTGATTTCTCTCTTTTAATTTAATCAACATTTTTGCCATTTTTTCTAGTAATTCGTTATAAGTTTGTTTAGGATGTTCTTTTGCTGTTTTTAATAATTCTATTACTTTCTTATCTAATAAAATCGTTGATTCTTTTGCCATATATAGGTAGTTATACATGAGTTATATATAAATCTTTCTATTTACCTAAAAGAATAAACTAAGGACTCAACCTATCCCTATCTCTTGGGAACATTGTAGCCTCTCTAATATTATCTAAGCCACAAATTATTTCAGTCAGCCTTTCTAATCCAAGAGACCACCCAGCATGATGTGGAGCCCCATATCTAAAACTATCAACATATTCCTTGAAATTTTTTGGATTTAATCCCTTAGATTTTAACATTTTTTCAAGTAAATCCGGCAAGTGAATTCTCTGACCTCCAGAGCAAATTTCAACTCCCCCATAAATAGCATCAAATCCTTCGCTTAATTTAGCATCTGCTTTTGCACCCTTAGGCATTATATAAAATGGTTTTAATTTGGTAGGCCATGAATGAACAAAAACAATTGTGTCGGGATATTTGTTACTTAATTTTCTTTCATCTTCCGGACTTAAATCTTCACCATATTTCATTTTAAGCGACTTAACTGTCTCATCATAACTAAGATACTTAACCTTAGGTATTTTCAAATCAACTTTTAATAATTTTAATTCATCTTTACATTTTTTAATGACCTGTCCAACAATATATTTAACAACATCTTCATGTTCTTTCATAGCAATCTCTTGATTGGCAAAAGCTATTTCAATATCCATCTGCCTTATTTCATTAATATGTCTAGTTGTATTGTGTTTTTCAGCCCTCCATATGGGAGTTATCATAAAAGTATTTCCCATTGAACAGGCAACCATCTGTTTGTATAATTGAGGGCTCTGAGCAAGATAAGCATCTTTTTCAAAATATTTAACAGGAAATAAATCTGTCCCTCCTTCAGAAGCAGAGCTAATAATGCATGGGGGCTGCATCTCTATAAAACTTTTTTTATAAAAAAACTCTCTAAAAGAATTACATATTTCAGATTGTATCTTAAAGATTGCTTGTGTTTTCTGCCTGTGCAAATCTAAAAACCTGTAATCCAATCTCTTAGGCAGTTCTGTCTTAGAATAATCAGAAACATCTATTGGCAAGTCTTCTGCTTTACTGATTATTTCAATCTTGTCAGGATTAATCTCTTTTCCGCCAGGAGCCTGTTTTGAGTCTTTGATTGTCCCAGAAACATAAATAACACTCTCACGAGTAATCCCACTCATATCTTTAAACACCTTGTCAGGTGTTTTCCCTTTAACTCCAGTAATCTGAATAATCCCAGAAACATCCCGTAAAAGAATAAATTTTATCTTGTTTAAATCACGGGTATTATGGACCCAACCAGCAACATCTACTTTACCTTTTTTCTTAAATGCATCTTTTACCAAGATTCTGTTTTCCATGATTGTTAAAGAAAAATCTGATTTATTAATTTATCTTTTATTTCTTTTGCTCACAAGTTTCTTAATCTCACTTTTAACTTCTTCTTGCTGTCTAACAGCACTTTTTATCTCTGTAACTTTGCTTACAACATGTTTCTTAAACGCCCAGCTCCCAATCAAAGACAAAAAATAAAGGCCCATGCCCACTCCAACAAAAGAAAAAAATATTGTAAATATCTTCCCTGCATCTGTAATAGGTGCAAGATCGCCATAACCAATAGTGGTTACTGTTACAACTGTAAAATAAATGGAATCTATCTTGCTCCATCCCTCTATACTATGATAAACAAAAGAACCGCCAACAATTACCAATAAAAATAAACTAACTGAAATTATTATGTGTTTATTTAATCTCATGTTTTAACACCTATCTTTTTTTCAATCTTCCTTAATTTTTGTCTCTCTTCAGCCTTTTTAATCTCTTTCAGAATCCTCTTTCTTCTTGTTTTATTCATATTTTTAATTGTTCTTACAATATTCTCAGCTTCTGCCTCTGTTTTTAAAACAACATAAATTGCAATAATAACAAACACTGTTGCTATAATAGCTGTAAGGAATTCATAATACAAAGCATCACCTGAAGGGAAAAACCTCCTTATTGATTCTGTAATAACGTCTTTCCATATCAATGCTGCAGCGATAGTAAATGCTGTAACAATTGATGTTTTTACAATCCCTCCTATTGTTATATGGGCCATATTATGTTTTTTAACCTTCAAAATCTTTTAAACATTTGTATCTTAATAGGACGAAACCTATTTAACATACTTTTTAATGATTTCCATAACTTCCCTAGCATCAATTTTCCCTTGAAACTCTTTCATAACTAATCCCATATATGCATTTGGAGATAAGCCTGGTTTTTCCTTGATTATTTTCATAATTTTCTCTTCAATTGCACCATTATCTTGTTTCTCAAACTTAACAGCTTCTGCAATTGATTTCCCCCTAGCAAGCTCTTGCATAACTCCGCGAATATCTCGTTCTTTGATTTTTCCTGAAACAACTCTTCCAATTATACTCTCTATAATATCAACAGACAATCTCTCTTGCATTTTCTTTTCACTTAAATTTTCTCTTTTTGCAATCTCCTTTTTCCATAAAATAAGTGCCTTGACAATTAAATTAGGATTATTATAAAGTTTCAAAAGAGCATTAAACTCATCAAGCATTCTTTCTTGTAAAAGCAAATTTAACATCTCTTGGTTCAATCCTGTTTTTGCTAAATCTTTTTCAACTTCTTTTCTCAGTTTAGGAAGAGTTTTCTTTGCTTCATTAATCATCTGCCTTGAAATCTTTAGCAAAGGTAAATCTGTTTCAGGGTACATCCTTGCTGCACCTGGCAGAGGTCTTAAAAATTCAGTTTCTCCATTAGCCAAAGCATTTCTTACTTCTGGCTTGATATTTCTTGCTTTTCCAATAAGATTAATCTGCCTTTTAATCTCAAAATTTATTGTCTTTACAATCAAGTCAGGATTCTGAACCCCTTTAATCTCCATTCTTGCTCCTCTTTTAATGGACATATTAACATCCTGTCTGATTGTTCCTAATCCTCTTTTTACTTTACAGCTTCTCAAGATATCCCCAATATGCAAAGCAACCTCTTTTGCCTGCTCAGGTGATTTAATATCAGGTGCAGTTACAATCTCAACTAAAGGAATTCCTAGTCTGTCAAGTCTAAAAACAACAATTTTTCCTTGCTTGCTAATTTCTCTTGCAGCATCTTCTTCAAGAGCAATACCCTCAATACCAACTCTCCCACTTTCTGTCTCAACATAACCATCCTTGGCAATTAAAACTGTTCTTTGAAAACCAGATGTATTGCTTCCATTAATAACAGTTTTTCTCATTATCTGAGTAATGGGCAAGATTTTAGCATTTAATAAAAGAGAAATCCGCAAGGCAATTTTCAAAGCTTCTGAATTTATCTGGTGCGGGGGCTCTTCATCCAACTCAACAAGGCACACACTATCATATCCCTGATAAATAAATTCCTTGTCTTTCTCAGCCTCGTGTCTTGCAGCAATATCAATCTCTCCACCCTCTCCTGCAACAGCATGAAGTTTTCTCTTAACACTAAAATCAGGCTCTTCCATTCTCAAAACACTTGGGCAATTGCAAAAAAGCTTATTAGTATCCAGTTGCTGATGGATTTCCAGTCCTGACTTAAAGCCAAGCTTCTGATAATCAAATTCATCCTCTGTCATATAAGACAAAAAGAAAAAGAGTTTATTAAATTATTTGATTATATGCTAAAACAATCTAATATCTTATCAAGTGAGACATTTATCTTTCCTGCTATAAAAGTATGAAATAAATGCTCTCCTTCTGTAGATCCTAAAGTAGTTTCACTATTACTTTTCTTATGTTTCCAATCTACAATTGCTTTATCTAAGAATTCATAATAAATATTTCTTTCTCCAGGCTCAATAATGGGAAGAGGGATATGATTATGGTCTAATATTATATCTTGAAAAATCCTAGCAGTTCTTCCATTTCCATCAACAAAAGGATGCATTCTCGCTATATGTAGATGTGAATAAATAGCAGTATTTATTTTTTCAATTAAATCTTTTGAAATTAATCTTCTTTTCATCACTTTTACAAAACGCGGAATTTCTAGATCAATTAGCTTTGCAGGATAAGGAGGGGTTACACTTGCTCCTTTAATAGTTGTTCCTTGAATACCTTCTCTATACTTTCCAATATCTTCATTATAAAGTTCAGGAGTTATTCTTCCTGCCAAATTTCTTATAAATGATTCATCAAATTGATAAATATCAAAATTTTGCTTCCCCCATTTAAAAGAATCCTTAATATTTTCGATGCCTTCTTTAATCAATCTTCTTTTCGTATTTTTTGGCACAGAAAAAGGAGATTGTAAGCAAGGATTCTCAATTTTAAATGAATTTATCTGGGAAATTGTCTCAATAGCCTTTTTTTTATTTTTCTCACAAGAAAGAAGATATTTTCTTTTAGACTCATTATCTCTTAAATCTTGTGTATGTAATTTTTCTATTAATTTATATTTTTTTCTAATCTCATTAGATAAATTTCTTGCAATATATTCCATTTTAAAGTAAAAAAACAACCCTTTTTCCATATTTAAATCTTTCTATCTGTAACTCCTAAAGAGTTATAACTAATACAAATAAGAGCATCAAAAAACTTTATAATCTTATTTAGACAATTAAAAACATGAAAAAAGGGGATATAAGAATAAAGAAGGTTGTCAAAGAGGTTCATCCCATCTTTAGGGCTCAAAAAACCTTTGGGCAAAGAGCAGCAGATGCACTAACAAAAAGTGCCGGGAGCTGGACATTTATCATATTATTCCTTGTATTCATAGGTATATGGATTGTTACTAATGGTATTTTTGTATTAAAATATATTAATGGAAACATGGTAGACCCTTATCCATTTATTCTATTAAATTTAGCATTATCTTGTCTTGCTGCAATACAAGCGCCAATCATATTAATGAGCCAGAACAGAGGGGCGCAAAAAGACAGGCTAAGAGCAGAATATGATTTCCAGGTAAACAAAAAGGCAGAAAAAGAAATCAGAGAGATAAAAAATCTTTTATTAAGAAGAAGAAAGTGATTACACTATCCTTGCTATATTCCCCTCTTTATCTAATTCAATAAAATGAGTTACTTTACCGCTTCTAAAATCCTCGCACTGGTTTTCAACTAAATTATCCTCGTCATTTCTTGGAACATGAACTATATCTACTGCATAATCCCCAACACTCCCCAAACACTGGCTTGAAAATTCCATACTTTCATCCTTTTTCTGCTCATAAAGTTTCAGTGCATCAGAGATTACTTGCTGCTGTTCTAGAACATAATCAGGTGTTTCAGAAGGATTACCATGCTTTATCCAAACCCCTTTATTATCTTTAATCCACGAGTCCTCTCCGAGTTTGTCGATTAATTAATTCTAAACCGAAAAATAGTTGAGAGCTTCCTCCCTCATAAAATGAAGGAGGTGTTTCAATGAAGCTCTCATACTGGAAAAGATACGACAGAGTATATAAGAATTTCT
>BDTJ01000013.1 GCA_002897655.1 archaeon BMS3Abin17 | reverse complement strand
TGGAATTGTCACAAAACTAAAGTTTTGTTCTAAATTTAGTCAAATTTGTGCGAGAATAATTATTCATAATCATAGGCGGCTAAATTACTTTAAGAATTAAAAGAATAGTTTATACGCAAACCCCCCCGCGTAGGAAGATTTATATATAATCCTTTCTTTTTACCTTAATGAAGTGGACAAAAGAAAAGATAATTCAAGAAGTTTTTTCTTTAGAGAGAAAACAAAAAAGGAGACCGACAAAACACGACTATTCAAATCTGTATACCTTATCAAAAAAGCATTTTGGTTCTTGGAGTAATATGATGAAATATGCAGGGTATAATGTAAAAAGTCTTCAGAAACCAACAATACCTGATTTAAATTCAAATTCTTTTCATTATTTTTTGGGTTTGTTGTATACTGATGGGCATGTTGTTTTTGACAAACTAAATCAAACATACAAAATTATGTTGTTTACAAGTTATGTAGAAGAAAAAAATATGATTGTAAGACTTATTAAAAACTTATTTAATTATAAAGCTTCAATTAGATTAAAGAAATATGGGTTCAATAAGAGAATAAACCACGAAATATATATCTCATCAAAAAAATTATGTGGATTCTTGATTAAGGAAATTAAATTTCCTGCTGGAGCAAAATCTCTAACAGTCAGATTGCCAAATATTGTGCTCAAAGACCCTAGTAAGGCGTGGCATTTTATTAGGGGAGTTTTTGATGGTGATGGGTCTATAATAAATACTGAAAAAGCTTATTTCTTAAAAATATGTTCTGGGTCAAAAAGATTTATTAATGATCTTGGGAAATTGATGGTTAAATTGGGGTTTAAAGGGGGTATTATAAGGCAAGAAAGGGAAAAATTATGGGTATGGAAGATTAACAAAAAAAAAGATCTAAAAAGATTTTACCAACTAGCATATAAAGATTGTAATGGATATTATTACCAGAGAAAGAAATTGAAGTGGTAAAACCCATATATTTAAAAATATGATGATTAATATATTATTAATCCCCGAGTAGCTCAGACTTCTGTTCGCCGTAAAAGGTTGAAGGAAGGAGCAATGGTTAGAGCGCTTGGCTGTAGTTAATTACTAAGGTGGAGTTTCAATTTTGAAATACAATGAAACCCTAAAAGTCAAGAAATTTCAGCAGAACCCGAGAGATCGCAGGTTCGACTCCTGCCTCGGGGATATCCTAGTCCTTAGAATATCTTTTCTAAACCAATAATGCTTATATAGGGACATTATATGAGTTTTCTAATGGAAAGAAGAGAGCAACTCGTAATTGAACTCTTTTTAGGGATAATCTTAATTATATTCCTAATTCTTATGGTGTTTATGTTTATTGATAATGATTCTGAATCAGAAACCATAACAATAACAGACTCTTACAACACTAATTCATATAACAACTATGCTTCCTCTCAAAAAACACAGGATGATTTAGTAAAAAATTATATTCCTTCAACAAAGAAGCAATATTCTTCAATAGAGCACAAATACGAGCATTGTGACAAAGATTACTTACTATATAATCACAGAGGATATCATGATATTGATAAAGGAGTTTTTGGCAATGATATTAGCAGGTATGTTGTCTATGTAAGAAATCGAGAGCATAAAGGAGATTATTTTAAAGTAAGATTTTATTTTACAGATTATTATGGAAAAACAAGAGTAGAATCAGTGACTAAGTATATTAAGGCAGGGGAAGATAAAAAATTCATATATCAAAGCATATACGATAAATATGAAAATTGTGATTGGAGCTATAAGGTAATCTCGCAGACAGAATCACCTGGAACAGTCTATAGCTACAGGGCTGAAAAAAGATGTTATTAGTTTATTTCTTCAGTCACGAAATATTTAAAAACTAGAAATTTCTTAAAGGGCTAGAAAAAATGGGGGATAAAATAAGGGAGGATTTGGAAAACATTTCTGAAGAAGATGATGATCTCCTCAACGAGATTGATTCTTTATGTCTTGATGATTGATTCTTTTTTGTTTTTTATTTTTTTATTTTTAATTTAATCTGGTTGTTACTTTTTTCTAATTCTTTAAAATCAGATTCTATTAGAAAATTTAACTCATCTATACTTATTTTACTTATCCAGACATTAGACAGGGTTATGATTGTTCCATAACCAATTTCAATGCCCTTTACATCAAATTCTTTTACTACTTTATCATCAGCAGAAATTATTAGTTTTGCAGGACTAGATCTTCTAAGCCCATTGTTTCTTATACTAATATTGGCATCTAGATATTTTCCATTCATAACTGCAGAAACATTTTCAATAGCAAGATCAGGATAATCTGGAACATCGTAAATGTTATCAATAAGATCAATACTATCCTGCCCGATTGTTTGGCCACAATCACTATAATTATACATGATATTGTTTTTATTATTAGAATGTTTAAAACCCAAAACATGCAATAATTCATGAATTGCCACATTTGGTTCAGAACATCTTGAGTCTTTTATCAGCAGTATTTTTCCATTTAAGATTACATTAAAGTTTATTGTTGAGGTTATATTTGTAGGTCCTCCCTCTCCTGCAATAAACATTCCTCCTTCAATCTTAGCCTTACTGTCACATGTAACATAAATTTGCTCATCATCAAGAACAGGATAAAATGTCAAAGAGGTCCTGTTTTCAAGAATATTAAATGCCGCGTTCATATCTCCCTTTTTCTGCAGCGGACAATTATCAATTCTATAGGATATTGTCTTTGTTGGAAATCTCATATTAGGGTAAAACTGAGCTTCTTCTGAGCCAAGAGCATTTAGGCTAAAATTAGAATTGCCTGATTTTGTCCCAAAATCAATTGTATTAACAGGGATAAACCAGTAAATAACCAGTGAAAAAATTGCAAATATTGCAAAAATTAGGCTAAGTATTATTTTCCACCCCATATTGATATATTGCAAAACATATTTTATAAACTAATTGGATACAGGATGATAAAAAAATAAAAAGAAATAGATAAAAAAATAAAAAATTAGATTTACTCAGAATCTTTACTAGAGTCTGAATCTCCTGCATCTGCATCTGCATCTGCTGGAGCATCTGTAGCTTCTTTTTCAACTGGTTCTTCAGCTGTTTCAGGAGCTACTTCAGCTTCTGGAGCTGTTTCTTCGTTTGTTTTTGTTTCTTCTTCTGTCATCTTAAACCTCGTTAAGTAAAAATGAAAGTTCAACATGTCTTTTAAAGCTTTCGTCCTACTCATAAGAGACGTTTTTTAATAAGACGGTTTTTATATCAAAAACAATTAATCAAAAAGAACCAACAATTATTCCTTCTCTTTCCTTAGCCTTTCTAACCTGTCTTTATCTTCTTCAATCTTATTCTCAAGCTCTTTTATTCTATCCTGATTCTTAAGCAGATTTATCTCTTCCTGAGCTTCCTTTAATTTTTTCTCTGCATTAGCCAATCTATTATCTCCTTCTCTGTCACTTTCTTCTTTCCTCTCTGCCTTTTCTTTTGTTTCAGCCTGAAATTCACTCATCTTTCTAACTTTAATCTCTCTACCTTCACCCTTATGCTTTAATAATAATCTTGAGCCAAAGAATAATCCCACTAATAATAAAATCCCTCCTAATATATAATAAATCCTTTTTTTAGTAACTATTCCTTCTTCTCCAAAGATTACAGAACCTGTCTGCTTAGAGCTTTCTACCTTGTCAGACTCCCCTATTATAATCTCTTGTTCAGTTGTATTCTGTTCCTGAGTTTCCCCAGAAGAATTAGTTTCATTCAATACAAGGTCTTCTGTTTCTGGAGGGCTATACCATTTTGGATACATCTCTAATGTCAATGCCTCTCCTGTAGGATATTCTTCCTCAAAACTCTCACTCATAAAAACCTCATTATCTTCTTTTAGCCATACCTTGACCTTAAAATCATCCTGATTATGTGAAAAAGTAACCTTAATTTCTCCAGAAGCATCAGAGGTTTCATGGAAGCTTTCTATTAAAGAATATATATACCCTGGCCGAAGAATACTTATATCAACTCTCATTTCAGGAACTGTTTTTACAGTTAATTCAGTATCCACTGCAGCAACAAAGTTCACAAAAAGCACTAAGATGGCTAAACTAAAAAATACCTTTTTCACCACTTTTACACCTTAATTAGAATAATGAAAATCTATTTATAAATATTTTTATAATTAAGAAAAGTGGTTATTTCTCACAAATAACATACCAGTCCCATGGGGGATCTTCTCCAGGAAAATAACCCTGTCCTGCTTCTTCAAATTCTTCCCAGGAATAAAAGACTCTTTTTATCCTTATGCTCTTAAAACCAGCTTTTTTCAGTCTCCACAATATCTCAAACTGGTAATAATGTTTTTGTTTTCCTTCAAAATTAGTTATTCCAAGCAAGAAATCATGCTCTTGTTTCATTATAAGTTCTCTTATTTTTCTTCTTATTTTTTCCTGGTTTTTATTTTTCTTAGATTCTTTGTCTGCAATTATTAATGATTGATAGATAAAAACCTCCATAGAAGGGAGTATCGCAATAAACTTACCATCTTTCCTTAGAATCTTGTGTATTTCCTTAAAAATTTTATTTATTTCATTAAGATTGCCAGATAGGATTGAATTTATTGCGATTGCGACATCAAACTTGTTATCAAAACTCTGAAGATTAGTCATGTCTTTTACATAAAATTCTACATTATTCAAACTCTTATTTCTTTTCTTCGCAGATTCCACCATCTTTTTTGAAAAATCAATTCCAACAACTTCTCCAAATTGCTTAGACAAATCTTTTTCTATTTCCCCAAGACCACACCCCAAATCTATTATCTTTTTGTTTTTCCCGCCAAGCACATCAAGATCTTTCATCAAGGGATTTTCCTGGCTATTCTTAATAGGACTAAGTATCTCAGTATAATAATCATCAGAAACTTTTTCCCATTCCCTCACTTTCATGGTTATCTGGAAGGAAATATATTATATAAGACTTATGTAATAATTTTTAGTTATACTTTAGAAGGGGATTATTTATTCATCAGCAGAGAACTCTCTTAAACCAGGGTTATATTCACAGGAACCACATGAATTGTGACTATAATCAGAATGGCGATTATTTTTAGCACATATATACTCTTTACTCTCTAAATGAAATGATATCTTGATTGTCTTATCCAAAGGACAAGTATTTCTTAGGGGTCTTTCTTTAGTCATTTTATCTTATCTTAGAATTAGGGTTTATATAATTTTGGAATGTTGTTCAATATTGAATCAATCAAACCAGCTCAATTTCTCGTTTCTGGGCAATTGTTTTATTGCATACTCGCATTTGCACGCATCAGATTTATCCTTGCATGATTTAACTCTAAGGAGGCTCTTAAAACCTTTTTTGCAGACATACTTGCTTCCTTTTCCTTCTGCATGTGCTTTCATCCGGGCATCAACATCATTTGTCACACCAGTATAAAACGAACCATCTTGGCATTCAAGAATATACACATGCCATTGCTTTTTCATTATTATAAACAAAGAATATGTTATTTAAGAGTTTTGAGAAGGTTTTTAAAGATTAGATAAAAGTATTCTTTATGGAAGGACTTTTAGAAGATTTAAAAGAAGACCCCTTTAAAATATCATTTATAGATGAGGCATTAGAAGAAGATAGTGGTATAAGTACAGAACAACTTCAGACAGCTTTAAGAAAAGGGTTAGAAAAAGAAGTATCATATTATGAAATGAGGGTTGATTTAGCTACGTTAAGAAGTAGTAAATTTAAAAGTTATTATGAATTTGAGTTAGAAAAAAGAAGAAAATTTTTAAATATCTTAGAAAGGGATGGTGTTTTAAATTATTTAAAAGATATATAAAAAATTAACTTTCATTATCCCCTTATCTTCCCCTCTTGCCGGCCTTTTACTAATTATCATAAACATTTTTTCTAGGACCAATATTCAAAATAAAAATTATTAATTTGCCCTTAAAGATTCTATATAATATTCTGTATTTATCTACTCTCAGACTCCGAATACCAGACATATTTCCTATTAAAGGCTTGCCAAGTTCTGGATTTGACTTTAATTTGTTTAATTTTTTTGATATTTTCACTCTTTCTGACTTATCTAATTTTCTTAGAAATCTTAAAGCATCTTCGTCAAGATTAATTTGATACATCTTAATCAATGCCTAACTCTTTTTTCACATCTTCAAGAGGAATTCCATAATTTCCTGAATTAACTCTCTCTATTGCCTCTGCAATTTTTCTCATAGTTTCAGGGTCAGATAAAACTTCTATTGTTTCTATCAGACTTTCTCTATCAGAATTAGCAGGGGAAGAACTTTCTACTAACCTGGAGATTAATTCATTATAACTTTCTCTATGATGTATTTTCAATGTATCTAATTTTTCTTTTACAGCATTATTTAACCTAATTGTTGTTTCCATATACATATGTATACATGAGTATACTTTATAAATATTTCTATGATGGGAAAAAACACCTCAATCAACAATGAATGGGGAGCTCACAAAATATAAATATTTAAATATCCTAATCAGCCATACAAATTATGAAAATATCTCCTTGTGATACTAAAGTTTTTGATAAGGGTAAGTCAATTGTAGCTTTAGACGCTGGATCTAAAGCAGCTGAAAAATGGGTTAGATTAGTAGCAAAAAAGATTACGTTAACTTAAAAGGTCATAGGTAAAAATATTTTTGATTAACTTACATTCTTAATTAACATCGGTACTTTTTTCCATTCTACTTTAACTTCTTCTTTTTCTCCTCGAGGTATTAGATAATTG
>BDTJ01000012.1 GCA_002897655.1 archaeon BMS3Abin17 | reverse complement strand
TTCGAGTGTTGGGTTTGTTCAGTTAGACAAAGTAACTGAATATGTAAGAAATCAAAGTGAGCATCATGAAACTACTTTTTTGGGTTAATTGGAAACTCCACACTTTAGTGTGGAGAGGATGTCATAGATTTCTTCTCCATTTTGTTTTAATTTTCTCTTATTTAGCCAAGAAAACTGCGTCATTAGGTCTCACTTTGTCAGGAACTTTTATACCAACGTGGTCGCCTTTTTTTGCTTCTTTAACCTCGTCTCTTTCTATCTGTATACTATCCACCTTTACTTCAAAGTCACTTGTGTGCCCTTTTACGTGGATTTTGTCCCCAACTTTCAACTTTCCTGAGAGCTTTATAGCTGCAACTCCTACATGGCTAAAATAACTCGAAACCCTTCCAATTTCTTTTTCTGTCATGAAATATAGATATCTCTGGATTATTTAAATTTAGTGATTTTGGCTAATTGCAACCTTCTATAAAATCCCAAAATTGTGGCCAGCTTTTGTTTACACACTCAGGAAACTCAAATTTAACTGATTTATTTTTAGCTTTACTAGACATAGCAATTGCCTGAACTACCCGGTGATCTTTTGAATCAATAATTTCATTATTATGCATTTGTTGAATGCTTTTCTCCATTTCTTTTATTCTGTCTGATTCATGAAATCTCAAACTAGACCATTTCTCTTCCCCCTCTTCTGGAGTTATTAAGTTAAAAGCTCTTGCAAAACAATAATCTTCAGGTTGTTGTGGCTGAAAGTTTATTCCCCCTGTTTTTAACAGATTGATAAAAGCTAGTGCTTGATTTTTTATTGTTTCATCATATTTTGGTTCCCAACTTAATTTCTTTTCTCTTTGTGATTTCCAATGGTGAATAGCATCATATGTTATTTGTAGTTTAAAAGGAGGATTTTCTATTTTTTCTGTGTTTCCTAAAAGAACAGAAGCACTTGCCCATTGTGATGTTTTGTTGTCTAATTCTAATAATTGTCTTAGGTTCCAACTTATAATTTCTGGATTGTCACATATTTTTCTATTTTTTAGAGTTAGGTGTTTAATGAATCCCTTGTTTAAACCCAATTTCCATGAAGTAAATTTAAGAAACCTATACAATGTTCCTGATTCTCCAACGTTTATTTGTTTCTTTTTATTCCATTCAATAATAGCTGTTTTAAGAGCCAATAAATCATCACTTAATCTTTCTTGTTTATTTAAAAAATCAATTATGTCTCTATATCCATTGACTAAATCAAGAACACCAATTCTAATAATCCATGATTTATCAAGGGGAATGAATCTGTTTATTTCTTCCATATTAATATAGCCCTGCCAGGATTCGAACCTGGGTCAACTGGCCCAGAACCAATTATACTTGACCACTGTACTACAGGGCTTTATTGTTTACTTGTTAAAAGAGTATTAAAAGTTTATCACTATCAAATACCCCGAAATCTTTTTATAGTTCTGGAGGGTTTAGATTATATGGAGATTGGATTCACACTCTTTGTAGTGGCTGCATTGATAATTGCTATTTGGGTAATAGTTGAGATAAAGAGATTAAAACACAAATTATTCGCTGTTTTTCTGATTACTTTAATATTATTTACTTATATTAGCTTTAGTCTTACTCTTAAAAACCATAATCTGGATTTGAAGACAATTTCAGGAGTAGTGAATGCTGGTAAACTTTATTTCACGTGGCTTGGCTCTGTATTTGTAAACCTAAAATCATTAACTGCAAATATCATTAAAATGGACTGGTCTGGAAATGATTCCTCTATAAGATGAGGTTATTACTATTTATTACCCTGTTTTTTGTTTTAAGTGCTCTTTTAATAATTAGCAATAATAATCTGGCCTTGTATAAACAAGAAAACATCGGGAGATTTTCTGAATTATACTTTGACTGGATTAATACTCTTTACATGAATTCTCAAGCAATAACAGGCGAAATTATAAAATTAGACTGGCTACCCCCTGATTTAAAGTAATATTTATAAACTATATACTCTAATATATATTATGGTTAAAAAAAAGAGGACTAAAAAGACAAAGAAAAGAAGTGTTAAAAGACTTGCTAAATCCAAGAAATTAATCCGTTCTACTAAAAATAAGATTAATCTTGTTGTTAAAAATTTAATCATATTTATAGCTCTTTCTTTAATATCTTTGTATCTTTACAAAGTCTCTGTTGATGAATTATATATTAATCTGTTTTCATTCTCTTCAATGCTTTTCGGATTTGTTGCATTAGCATTTCTAATTGCGCTTTTGGTTTTATTATTCCTGAGATTAATGAAGAAGTAAAAAGAACCTACTGTTCTTCTTACGGCATTTCCCTTAAGATTGGCTCATGACTGATGAATAGTAATGTTCAGATAATTTTTTATAGGGTATTCTTTAGTATGGTTTATGCCATCTTAGCTCAGTTTGGTAAGAGTGCGTCATTGGTAAATTAAAAGAATCAATAGATTCTTAAAGTGTTCAGATTGTCTGGGCAATCCAAACATGACGAGGTCCTGGGTTCGACCCCCAGAGGTGGCTTTTGAAAGGTTTAAAAAGCAGAGATATTAACAATCTTTATGGCAAAAGAGTCTAATATAAATATTTTAAAAAAAGAATATAAGAAAATTCAGAAAAAGCATGGTTTGCCTGATTTTGAGAGGCTTAACGAGGATTTTCAGATAGAAAAGATTTCAGAGAGTGAGACGGAAATTTTGATAAGAGAGGTAAGAAAATTCATGTCTGAGAAGTTTTCAAATTACTTTAGGTTTGTTGAGGTTATTCTTCATCCAGTAAATGCTCCTATGTTTATTTTTTCCATTGTTAAGCTGATTACTCCTGAGGAAAAAAACAAGCTGACAGTAATTTATAAAAGACTGGCAGAGGCAGAAATAAGTCTTATTGAATTAGACACTCATTTTGTTGAGAAAAAAGAAGCTGATTTTATAAAGCATTATTATAACCTGTGGCAAGATGTAAAAAAAGACATGTTAGAAGTGATTGACGCAATAAAAAAGAACTGGGATAATAAGCTAGAAGGAAACAGCAGGAATTATTTTGGGTAGTTAATTATTATCTCTGTTAATTTCTTTGCTATTTGATAATAATCTTTAATCTCTTCTTTTGTCAAATCCCTTTTTTCTTCATATATTCCATAGAATTTCTCTAATTTCCCATTAGCTTCTAAATTAATATTCTTAAGGCAATTTCTGTAATTAAAATTAATCTTTCCTGTTTTATAATAATTGATTATTTGTAATTTTCTTCTTATATGCGCTAGAAGAGCTTTCATTAGGGAGTAACCTTCTCTTTCTTTAAAATATCCTTCTAATTCAAAATCATCTTTTTCTCTAATATATTCATTAATCTCTTCCTTTATTTTGGGATTTTCTATTAAATATTTCTTAGTTCTTTCAAATTCAGGAGTAGTATAAAGCAATTTAGAACCCTCTTTTGATACAATTGTCACATAAGTACTCCACCTTCCCCTATTTTTCATATATTTTCCTTTAATGCCCTCTAAGGTATAGAAGTATTGGGTAGCAAAATCTATTGATTTTAATTTTTCAATTAAAAAATTAGTTTCTTTTTGCAAATCCAATTTATTTAAAAAAATCATTGTGTCAATATCTGATTTCCCTTCAATAAATTCCCCGGTATTCGCTGTTCCAAAAACTAAAATTCCTGCAAGATTATCTTTATATCTTTTAAGGAGAAATTCTTTAATTTTTTCCAAAGAATCACTTAAATTCATCTTAAATAATCTTCTCAAAAACATCACCAAGATTAATCTCAAATAATGCCACAGGCATTTTTATTTTCCAGTTCTTTAGAATTTTTGGATGAATCTCCCCAATTTCTCCAATTTTTTTGTTTTCTAACATAATGTCTGCGACTCTTCCCTCAATAAAATGTGATGGAAACTCTTCTGCTTCTTTGAGAGTTACTTTTATGTCAAGCATTCTGAACAAGTATTCTAGAATTTGCTTGGATTCTGTGAAATTTCCAGGAGTAATTGCTCCTGCAAGATGCTCACTCTCGCTTACTTCTTTTTTTAATGAAAATATCTTTCCTGTTTCAAATATCTTCTGGGGGTATTCTGAGTCTATATTTTCTGATAAGTTCTTAAGTAAATAGTGTGTTAAATCTTTTCTTAAAATAGTATAGTCTGTCTTTGATTCTTCCACTTCTATAAATTCTTTTTCCTCTTTTTCTGGAACTCCCATTAATGCAAACTGGTCTCTTTTGTTTGTGAGGTGATAATTTGAAACCTCTATCATCCCTAACCCTGCAAGTATTTCTGATATTTTCTTTTTAATTAATTCCTTTGAATCCTCTTTTCCTATTGTTGAGATTTCCGGAATCTCCGGGACAAAGTTTTCATACCCATAAGCAATCGCAACATCCTCTATCAAATCTACTTCATGTAATATGTCTGTTCTCCATGCAGGAATTTCCAGTGTTTTGTTTTTATAATTATATCCCATTTTCTCAAGGAGTTTTTTTAATCGGTTTTCATTTAGATTTAATCCAAGAAGTTTGTTGGTGTTTTCAAGGGAAATTTTCATTTTTTCTGTTTTTAAATCAGGAGTTACTTCATTTTTCCCTCCCTTTAACTGCATCTGGAAAATTTTTCCACCCATGTCTGAAAATGCTGTTACAATTATATTCAAACATTTTTTCAGAATTTCAAAATCAAAACCAGAGCATTCTATAAACACGTCTTTTGTTTTTTCAGTTATTTTTCCTGTTAATTGTGAGTTGATTATGGGAGGCATACTCAATATATTTTTATTTGCATCCACAAATATGGGGAATTTGGCTTTTCCTGCAAGAAGATGAGCATATTCTTTTCCTGTAGGGTGTCTTTGAAGTATTTCAAGTCCAGACATTTTCTTTGATGATTCCAAGGGCATAAATTTTATCTTATCTGGCTCAAGAGCCTTGTAAGTTATTGGGAGTTTAATTTTCTCCAGTGGATAGATTCCAATTGCGGCTTTTTTTCTTTTTCTTCCAATCGTTGTGTGAAGTTTTTCCTGAACTTCTATTATTTCTTTTATCTTATTGTCATCTAGTTTCAGTCCTTTAACAATGGCACATGCAGTATGGGGGCGAACATCTTTTACAGAAGATTCAATTTTTACGACATAATCTTTTTCTGGTTTTTTCAGATTATATCTTTTTAATCCTGTTTGCTTTCCTAAGAACCCTAAAAAAGCTCTTTTAAATCCGTGATAAGATAGCATATCTGGTCTGTCTGGGAATATCTCAAGCTGAATTTCTTCACTTGTTATATTTTCTATTGGCGTTCCAAATAACATAATTCTGTTTTGCATTTTTTCATCCAGTTTTCCTATTTCTTTCTCAAATTGTTTTTTATTTATGTTTATGTTTGCCATCTTATTTATTATCAATCCCTCCTGCAAATTTATTTGCATGTTTAACCTCTTTAATCTTTTCAGCAGGCATCCGACTTTCATATTCTTTCAGTGTTTCTTCTAATGACTTTTCTGCATCAACTTTTGTCCGATTTGCTATCTTTAATATTAAAAATAAAGTATCACCTATGAAATCTGAAACTTGATCTTTATTTTCCTTAATAACTTTTTTTTGTTTTTCATCATCTATCCATTTTATCAGACTCCAAAACTCCCCAACTTCTTCAGTTATATTTAGACTCAAATCTTTTAAATCCCAACAATTTTCCCAACCTCTTGCTTTATCAAATTCTTTTATCTTGTCTTGAGCTTCTTTTATTTTCATTTTATCCAAAACTTCATTTTTCTTAATTGAGTTATGTCGTTTTTGTATAATTCTCTAAGGTCTTTTATTTTGTAATAATCCATAATTGCCCTATCAAAACCTGGTCCCCAAGCAAGAACAGGTATATACTCTCCTAAAAGAGGGATTACCACTTCTGGTCTAAATATGCCTGCCGCGCCTATCTCTAGCCAAACTTTTTTTTCGGGATGAAAAACTACTACTTCGACACTTGGTTCTGTGTATGGAAAATAAGCAGGAGTGAATCTTATTTTTTCAAAACCCATTTTTTTGAAAAATTGTTTTAAGTATCCAAGCAGGTGCCTGAAATTCGCATCTTTATCAATAACAATTCCTTCTGTCTGGTTGAATTCAAATCCATGGCTCCAATCAAGAGTTTCATTTCTTAGAACTTTCCCAATTGCAAAAAACTTTGCAGGTAAATTCTCTTTTTTTAAATTTGTAAGAGTTTTTGCAGACAGATTTGTGGTATGCGATCTTATTACCCCTCTTTGAGCTTCTTTTTCGTCCCAATTATATTGCCATCCCTTGCTCCCCTTAATTTTTCCTTCATGAGCATCTTTTACACTTTTTACAAGTTTTTTATCTGGAAGTTCTGATTTCTTATTTATGAAAAATGTATCTTGCATTTCACGTCCAGGATGGTCTTGAGCTGTGAACAAAGCATCAAAAACCCAAAAACTACTATCAATCATATTTCCTGTCATTTCAGTAAACCCCATATCTGTCCATATTTTTCTTCCATAATCAATTGCTTGGTTAACAAAATGCCTTTTACCTCCATGAATTGCCGGAACACCTGAGCTAACATCATATCTCCTGAATTTTTTCCCTTTCCATAATGTTTCTTTTTTAAGCATCTCAGGGGTTATTCTCTCAATCATTTCTTTTGTTTTTATATCTGATTTGATTATTTTTCTCCCTAAATCAGTTACTCCTATTTCTACTGTTTTTTCATCCTTTATCTGGATGATATCTTTTCTGTTTTGCAATGATGCAAGTGCATGTGACTGCTCTGGAGATAATAAATCATATTCTAATGGAAGATTGTCAATAAATAATTCTTCAAACATCTTTTTAGAAATCTCTCCTTTGCCTGTATTTAATATTATTTTCCCGTTTTTTATCTCTATCATTGCTTTTTTCTTTAGAGAGCCTATGGATGCCTTGAATTCATCATTAGACAATTTGCTTTGTTTTTGAGCTTCCTGAAGTTTTAGAATTCTCTTTTCACTTAGGAGGTTTAGAAGCCTTCTTTCTGGCAATCCTCTTTTTTTATACAATGCTCCATTGACACCTATTTCCACTATCTTCTTTTTTTTAGAGGATATGTTTAAAATTTTCTTGTTTTGAAGATATTCAAGAGCTCTAATCACAGAAACTTTGTCTAAATTAGACTTCCTGCAAATATTATCAATTTTCTTTTCTTCAATATATGGAAGAATTTTTCTCTCATTTGGGCTTAATGATTCAATTAGTTTTTTTATGTCCATTTTATTAATTTAGATGATATATCTTAAAAATGTTTGTTTTAATCCTAATAAACTCTCATTTAAAGGCTTTTTGTCATCCATGTTGGCATTCCAAGAACAAGTCCTAATGCTTTTAAATCATAAATATTTCTCTCATTTCCATTTTGGGATATGAATTTCATCTTTAATTTGTTTTTATTGCACAGCCTTATGTTTTGTTTTATTCTCCCTAAAATCTCTGACTTGTTTTTTCCTTTTGAGTTTATAATTTCATCTAAGTTTATACCAATTATAATATTATTTTTCTTAGCAATTTTTGCAAGAACATGATTAAAACCAGAATCTTTTTGCTTTAATCTATCTTTTTTTTCTGAGAGATTTAAAAGAAGGATATTTATGTTCTCTTTTTCAAGAACTTTTCTGTTTAATTCATCATTGCCACCTGAAAATATAATTGTTTTTCCCTTGTTTTCTTTAATTTTCTTCCTAATCTTATCAAAACTTTTTTCTTTTATCAACACATAATTTCTCATTATTACTCCCTGATTACAGTTCCTTTAAACTTTTTGTTATCCAGAAGCTGGTCTAATTGATTTAAGTTTTTGCCTAGAATGTAAGTTGTTATCCTGTTCTTCATGATAATTTCTGAAGCTGTCTGGTCAAGGACAAAGTGCTGTCCTGGTTTGAATTTGCTTTTATTTGCCATTTTGTCAAAATCTTTCCAAGAGATTTTAGGGATGAATCTTGCGTTTTTATGGATTAACGGATTTTGGTCATGCAGACCCTGAACATTTGTCAGGTTTATGAATTCTGTTTTAAAATATTTTGCGATTTCTGCTGAGGTTGAATCAGAGGTTTGTTGCGGTTTATATTCTAATGCTCCGCAAAACACCACGTCTTGTTTTTTTAGATACTCTTTTATATATTTTATTTTATGGGGGATTCCCTTTTCCATATCATTACCAAAAAGATAGTTCATGAATCTTGCATTCATTCTTGTTGCAGATATTCCTGAGAGGCTCTGCAGTTTTTCATTTATGCCTAACTTTCTTAAAGCAGAAATATATTTTCTTGCAACACTCCCCCCGCCACAGACAATTATGAACTTGTGTTTTTTTGTGTTTTTTTTAATAACTCTTTTAAACTCTTTGAGAAACTTTATGTCAACCTTGTCTGGAATAATGAGGCTACCTCCTAAACTTAATACAATCACCTTTTTTTGCATGTTAAAGAAAAGAGAAAATGGTTTTTATATTTTTACTTTTAATATTTTTATCTACCTTCACTTAATAGTAAACAGTTTGTCATCCCTTACATCAAATACATCTAACCTAACACCTGAATCAAGCCAGCCATGAGCATAGTTTAATGCACCAAATGCATTTATAAAATCTTTTTTCTTTTCAAAATGTTCTGCATCTGATAAATAATTAGAGACCATTTCAATAATCTCTTTTGCATGAGCTTCTTTCCCTTTGATTATGTTATTCTTTACTTTTTTTAATGCAGAAGATGTTAGCTTAAAATATCTTTCA
This sequence comes from archaeon BMS3Abin17, assembly GCA_002897655.1. Classification (GTDB taxonomy): domain Archaea; phylum Nanobdellota; class Nanobdellia; order Pacearchaeales; family GW2011-AR1; genus BMS3ABIN17. The sequence continues at coordinate 9,165 of BDTJ01000012.1, read as the reverse complement.
AGTTTCTTTTTTGTTATCTGGTTTTCCATATAGGTGTTATATCATGGAAACTTTTAAATATAATGTTTGTTATTTTTGTCTATTAAAATGAAGAAGTTTGATATAAAAGGTGATAGGAAAGACACAATCATCCTAATATTAATTTTAATCATAATTCTTCTTTTGGCAATTCTTGTTTATTCTTTGATGATAAAACCTGCATTTGATAGATATATCTTAAAAAAGCAAGCAGAGGCCCAGAAGGTCATATTAAATAATATGCTCTTGCAATTAGAGCAGTCAGGTTATATTGAGTTATATAAGGGAAACGAGTCTTTTCTTTTAGTTAAGTATGAACCCCTGCAAGTCCAGCAATTACAAGAAGAATAATTTTGCATACTTAATTTTATAAATAAGAATCTCTTATTTTAATTATGGAGAAAAAGGGGTTGTCAACTATTGTAACAACATTGTTAATAATTTTATTAGTTTTAGTTGCAGCAGGAATGGTTTGGTCTGTTGTAAAGAACATTATTTCAGAGGGTGCTGAGGGAATTAGCTTGGGTAGGACCACACTTGGTTTAGAGATAATTTCCCTTGAGATAAAAGATTCTAGTATTGATGTAAGAATCAAGAGGAATATTGGAGAGGGAGATTTAATTGGAGTCAGATTTAGCCTTAAAGATAATGAAAGTTCAGAAATAATAGAAAAACCCACCACAATGCAGGAGTTAGAAGAGAGAACATTCACACTTAGACAGGCAGAATTTAGTTTAGTTAATCTTAGAAACTTAACTGAAATATCAATAGCCCCAATTTTAGGTACTGGGTCTGGGAAACAAACTATCGGAGACCTTGTTGTATTTTATGAGGTTTCTGGTTCTGAATTTGTTGGAGGGGAGGATATTGTTGAATCAGAGTGCAATTCTTCAGATGATTGCGGAATAAACGACTGGGATGGTCTGTCATATTGTGGAGTTGGGGGTAATGTGTGGAGAAATTTTACAGAATATGCCTGTGAGATTAATATCTGTATTAAGGATATTACTGCAATAGAAACAGAACTTTGTGATAGCGATGGATGTAATGGGGGAGAGTGTGTTAATGAATCTTTAGGGTGTATCACTAATGATAGTTGTGGAATAGATGGTTTTATTGATACCCCTGTATGTGTTGGAAATGAATCTTGGCAAAATTATACAATTTATTCTTGTAATACAGGAGTATGCAGTAATTCAACTAGTTTTATTTTAAAAGAGAATTGTTCTGTAGCAGTCCCTCCGGAAATGTGCGGGGTTGATGCTAAATGTGTTGCTTATTCTGAGTGTTCAGAACATAGTGATTGTGATGGTAGGTGTGGCAGCACTTACTGCATGTGCAATTCTAATAGTGAATGTATTGCAGAGTTTAAAGCCAATACAGGTGTTGTGGATAATATCTGGCCCTTGGGAATTGGGGAATTTTTTGATAGTGCAGATCTTCCAGGACCAGATTCCCGTTATCAATTTTATTATGTTGGTTTTCCAGGTTCAATTGAGACTCGTTGTATAGAAATAGGAGAATATGTTTCTCCTAGTGAAGACTCTGATATTTATATAAGGTTTTCAGTTTCTTGGAGCAATATAACTGCTGGAAATGACTATGAGATTTGGGAAACTTTTTATAATTGCAATAAATCAATTTCATAAACAACCCAAAGTAATTTATCTTTGCAATTAGTTTTATAAATAATAAATTCTTATCTTTATACGATGGAGAAAAGAGGTCTTTCAACAGTTGTAACAACAATGATAATAATAGTTCTTGTTCTGGTTGCAGCAGGGATGGTTTGGGTTGTTATAAGAAATCTTCTTTCATCAGGTTCTGATAAGATAACTATTGAAAGATTTGCAATTAGTCTAGAAATAACCTCTGTTGAGAAAGGGGGCACTTATCTGTATGTAAAGGTTAAAAGAAATGTTGGGGGTGGCAATTTATTAGCAATTAAATTTATCCTTAGTGATGATAAAAATTCAGAAGTAGTAGAAAAACCAACTGATATAAAAGAATTAGAGACAAGAACTTTCAGAATAGGTCAAGAAGACTGCAATTTTGTGAATATTTCAAATGTTACTAAAGTCTCTATTGCACCTGTTTTTGAATTACGTTCAGGAAGAACTTCCCTGGGGGATATTGTTATTGCCTATAATATTAAAGAAGTTGGGGGAGAGGATCTTTTTTCCAAATGTGTGGTGGATTTTGACTGTGGAATGGATACTTTAATAAATAATACAGAGGAATGCGGAGATGGGGGAGATTTATATCAGGAATGGATGAATTATACATGCAGAGATCAAGAATGTTATAGTGAGATTAATTTAATAAAAATAGCTGATTGTAATGATACTGGATGTGAAGATGGAGCCTGTCTTGAGGAAAGTATTGGATGTACTCTTGATGAAGATTGTGTAGTATTTGACAGTGAATCTTCTGGAATTTATTGTGTTGGAAATGAGTCTTATCAAGATTGGAATAGATATTTTTGCAATATAACAAATAATGAGTGTGAATTTGAAACAGTTCCAGAACTTGTCAATAATTGCACTCTTGAGAACAAGATCTGTGGGAGCGATGGAAATTGTTATGAAGCAGTAGAATGCATGAGTGATTCTGATTGTGATAACAAATGTGGCGATACTTACTGCATGTGTCTTTTTTCTTTTAATACTACATGTGTCCCTGAAGTCAGGATTAATTTGGGGGTAGTTGATTCAATATGGCCTCCAGAAGGGGCAAATTATTTTGATAGCCCAAATCTTAATAAAACAGACAAAGTTTTTTTAAACGATTATATGGGGTTTGTCTCTGGTAATGAGTCTGGGAATGAATGCAGATTGATAGAAGAAAGTGTTTATTTGTCAGAATTAGATAATGCTTACGTGAAAATATCTGGGCTTCCTATAGAGATAACTACTGGAGACGGATATGAAATCTGGGAAACTAAATATAATTGTGATAAAAGGCTTTCAGATTTAGGATTATAATTATCTTCTAAACACCTGAAGGTTTGGGTTATACTTCATCTTTCTGATTATAAATCTTGAACTGACTATTTCTGAGATTATTGCTGTGAAAATAAGTTTTCCAACAGCAACCTTAAAGACCCCTTCCTGAACAGGTATTTTTGTTTTCTCAGAAAATTTATTTATTATCTCTTTTATGTCTTCCTTGGTTAATTTAATGTTTGTCTTTTTTATTCCCATTGAACCTTTTACTATTATATTCTCGTCTGCACTATCACACTCTATTATGCTTATTACTGGGTCGCTTATTAAAGGATTTAATTTTCCTAAATCTATCTGAGTTTTTGTCGGGATTGGTTTCAAGTAATCAAATTGTGGAGGAACTCTTGGCCGGGGAATCCTTAACACTCTTTGTTTTGGATGTTGTCCTGGAGAAAGGATTTTTTCATCTGTTTTTACAATCGGAGCAAGACTTAATGTGTCTTCTTTACTCATGATGCTTTTTTTTTGCATAACCTCTTGTTTTTGTAGATGGGGGTTTACTAGAGAATTTATCTTTTGTCTGTTTAGATTTATTTTTCCTTTAATATTGTCTTTTTCTTCTTGTTTTTCCTCTTTTAGAATACTTTCTAGCTTAAATACATCTGTTGCTCCAGAATTCTTAATCAATTCCCTTGTGAATTGCAGAAGAAAAAATTTCCTAAATTCTTTTTTAGTCTTGTTTAATTGTCTTGTTTTTTGCTTAAGCATGATTATTAACTAAAATACTTATGGTTTGGGTAACTTTGGATATTTTGAGGATATTGATTTTTGATACTCACCTGTATCAGCACTTTGCCTTGGAGGCATTGATTGAGAAGCTTGTTTTGGAAGGGGTGGGGGTCTCTCATGTGTTTGTGGCTCATGTAATAATGTTAATCCTCTCGCAATTATTTTATTTTGTTCAAGCATTGTATCTATTTTATCTGAAATCTTTTTTGTTTCTTTACTTTCTTTTTCTAAAGTAAAATCTTTTTCAGTAAGGGCTTTTGCAGAATTCTCAAACAAATCCAATAGTTTTGAGATTTGAGTGGTTAGATTGCCAAATTTTACAGATAAATTAACCATAACTTTCTGCAAAGAGATAAAATTGTCTATCAGTGCTTGTTCTACATTGAGATTTTTCTTACTTTTTACAGAAACACTCTTTTTTTTCACAGCTTTTTTTCTCATATCCTCTAAAAGAGTTTGTCATTTAAAAATCCTTCCAAAAAAGGATTTTTAATCCACAAAAATCAGAGATTTTTGATGTTTATGAATATTTAGAAAATGTCCAGGACTTCATCCTCTTTTTTAAACTCAGGTTCTTCATCAAACTCTTCTTTCTCTTTTTCATGTTCTTGACTTTCAAGATACTCTTGCTTTTCTTCTTCTACAGCCTGAATATCTCTTTTTATTTTTTCCTCTTTGGGTTGTTCTTCTACCTGTTTTTCTAATCCAGTAGGAATTTCTTCAGGCTGTTCTGGGTTTTTTTCTTGAATGTTTTGTGGAGGAACAAAATCTCCTTTTTGTTCCTCTTTTTTTGGCTGATACTGCCGTGGTTCTTTATCAGTATCTTTTACTAATTCTTTTTCGAGCTCTGCAACATAATCAGATATTTCTCTTGCAACATCTGCATTTACACTTATACTATCAATTCCTTTTTCTATGAGGAATTTTACCATTTCTTTTCTGCTTCCTGCCTGCCCGCAAATACTTGATTCAACATTATTTCTCTTACAAACTCTTATTACAAATTCTAATTGATGCAAGACTGCAGGATGCATCTCGTTGTATAAATGCTGGACTTTTTCATTTCCCCTATCTAAAGCCAAGATATATTGTGTCAGGTCATTTGTTCCAAAAGAGATAAAATTTATTCCCTCTTCACATAAATCCCTTATTAATTGAACTGCAGCAGGAGTCTCAACCATGACCCCTACTTTTGCATCTGGAAAATCTATTTCTTTCAAAAATTCCTTGACTTTTTGAACCTCTTCTACTGATATTACCTGCGGGAGTAAGAGCCCTATTTTTTTGCTTTTCTCAGAAACTCTTTTTAATGCCTTTAGCTCTGATTTTAGTATTTCTGGATTTTCAATTCCAAATCTTATTCCATGCATTCCAAGCATTGGATTTGCCTCTTTTTCCTGGGGGGCTCCTTCAAGGTTTTGATATTCATCACTTCTTATATCAGAAGTTCTAACCCAGATTTCATCAAAATATTCTGCTATGTCATGAATCCCCCTGAAAATTATTTCTTCATAGTCTTTTATCTGATTCTTTTCTAAAAAATAATTAGGATGTTTTCCTGATTCTGCAATTATTCCTTCTATTCTTGTTAGACCAACTGCTCTTATTTTGCTTCTTGATGCACGCTCTGCAAAGCTTGGCAAATCAACAATTACTTTTATCTTTGTCTTTGTCTCTGCGATTACAGGAAGAACCTCTTTCTTTTTTGTCTCTGCTATCTTCCCTTTGTAAACTTTTCCTGTTGAACCGTTTACTGTGATAGTCTCCCCTTCTTTTAATCTTGTTGTTGCTTTCTGGGTTCCCACTATTGCCGGAATTCCCATTTCTCTTGATACTATTGCAGCATGTGCTGTTAAACCCCCTTCATCTGTAATTATTGCAGCTGACCTTTGCATAGTAACAACCATATCTGGATTTGTCATTTTTGTCACTAAAATATCTCCTTCTTTTACCTTGTCTAAATCCTCCAGGTTTTCTATAATTTTTATTTTTCCAGAGGCAATCCCCGGGGAAGCAGCAATCCCCATAAGTATAACTTCTCCATGAAGTTCTTGTTTTTCCTCAATCTTGCCCACAATTGTTGTTATTGGTCTTGTTTGAACAATGTATATATCCTCCCCTTCAATTGCAAACTCAATATCTTGTGGTTTTTGATAGTGTTTTTCTAATTTTAGAGCAAACTCTGCGAGTTTTTTTATCTCATATTCTTTTAAAACCTGATGTTTTGATTTCTCCTCTCTTAATTTTACAACTGCTTTTCCTCCTGAAGAATCTCTTGTTATTGCAATTTTTTTGTCTGCAATTTTTTTGTCTTGTATCTCAAGTTCAGGAGATACAACGTACTTGTCAGGTGTTATTCTGCCAGAAACAATTCCTTCACCCAACCCCCATACTGCTTCTATTATTATATTATCATTTTTGTGTGTGGGGTCTTTTGAGAATATTACACCTGACTTGTCTGAATCAACCATTTTTTGAACTACAACTGCTAATTTTACCTTACTGTGCTCAAATCCTTTTTTATTTCTGTAATATGTTGCTCTTGCTGTAAATAAAGATGCGAAACATTTTTTGACATTTTTTATCAGTTCTTGTTTTCCTTTGACATTTAAATAAGAATCCTGCTGTCCTGCAAAACTTGCATCTGCTAAGTCTTCTGCTGTTGCACTGCTTCTAACAGCAACGAATACTGGTTCTGAAGCAGTCTTCAGAATATCATGAGCTGTTCCCCTTCCAATATCAAGTTGTCTTGTATCAAGGTTTTCATAGGATTCAATAATTTCTTCTTCCATTTCTTTTGGAAGCTGGGCATTAGTGATTAATTCTCTAATCTGTTTTGTGATTTCATCTAATTGCTTTGTATCTTCATAATTTATTTTTTTAAGAAGGTGTTCTATTTTCTGTTTTAGCTTTGATTTATCTATAAAATAATCATAAGCTTGAGCTGTTATGACAAATCCTGGCGGGACAGGAGTCTTTAAGTTGAAAATTTCTGCAAGATTTGCCCCTTTTCCTCCTGCAACACTTCCAGAATCCTTGTTTAATTCAGAAAACCACTTTATAAAATCGGGTTTTTGTGTTTCCTCTTTTTCCTCTGGCATATTAACTGAAAATTTAAGAAGTTAATAAAGGTTTTGTTGAAAAACCTTTATAGATTTTTAATCCTTAATGAGATGTCTTTGATATTGTCGTCTATATTTGAATACGCAATATATACTATTATGGTTACTACTACAAATGCTACGGAATAGTTAAATCAATTTTGCCGACTTATAATAAGTCCAATAAATAGTGATATAACAGATCCAACCCCAACAATTAAGATAAAATTGAGAAAACAAAGTTGTCTTTTATATGCTAAATCAAGCCTATTTTTTTCAATACCATTCATTTTTTAGCAATTATACCTATTCCAATAGAAATACAAAAAATTCCTCCAATAACTGAAATAGAATCTTGAAATTTGTTCATCAAATACAATCCAAGAATTATAAAGAATGTTCCAATTCCAATATTTAGTGGATCTTTCATATTTTTATTATTTATGTTTATATTTAAATTTATCCACTTATTGCTTCAACAGGACAGGAGTCAATCGCTTCTTTTAGACAAGGAGAATCTTTTTGCTTTTTTACCTTGGCTTTTGAGTCGTCACTCATTTCAAAGATTTCCCCGCAGATTGAAGAGCATAATCCACACCCGATGCATTTTTCTTTGTCAATCTTTATCACCATGTTTTTTCTTAATTTAGTTAAGTTTATAAATTTAATTTTTCTTGAGTGTATATGGCTTTGTTGTGGATATTGATTGGGGTGGCAGTATTAATTGCAGTAATCTTTTTTGCATATTACAACAGATTTGCTGTTTTAGGCAACAGGATTGATAATTCTTTATCTCAAATAGATGTCCAGCTAAAAAGAAGGGCTGATTTGATTCCTAATTTAATTGAGACTGTAAAGGGATTTGCAAAACATGAAACAGCAGCTATTAAAGCTGTTACAGAGGCTCGTAAGGCTCTTGTGAATGCCAAGGGTGTTGAGAAAAAAGTCAAGGCAGACCAAGGACTTGAAAAAGCTCTAAAAACTATTTTTGCTATTGCAGAGGGTTATCCTGACTTAAAGGCAAACACAAATTTTCTTGAATTGCAGAGAGAGCTTGCAACTACAGAGGATAAGGTTGCATATTCAAGGCAGTATTACAACGACAGTATTTTGGCATATAATGACCTGTGCAGGACATTCCCAGGAAAATTCTTTGCAGGATTATATGGAAAGCAATCAAGAGAATATCTTAAGATAACTGAAGCAGAGAGGAAACCTGTTAAGGTTGAGTTTTGATGTGATGTAATTTTCATTAATTGTGATTATTCAAAAGGTTTATAATATATAAGGACGCAATATTTTGATGAGGAAATTACAAATACCAAAAATATTGATTATTTTAATTATGGTTCTAATAGGGATTTTCTATAGTGCCGGAATAGAGGTTTCTGGGGCATGTGCTAGTTATGAACCCTCAATTCTAGCTAATAAAAAGTTAATAGGTTCTCCATCTGAAACAAACGAGAATACTGTATCAGAATCACAATGTAAGGAAACATATACTATATTAAATCAGAATGAATTATCTGAAGAACAAATAAACTGCAAAAAAGCAAAAAGGTGCTGGGATGGATTTGGATGTCGTCCTTTGGGATATAGAAGTGGTGAAATGTACTGTACAAAAGTTAAAGTTTATTCTGGATTAATTTATGAAGTTGGATTTGCCAATCAATCAAAAATAGGAGCATCTTGCAATAATAATTATGAATGTGAAACTAATATTTGTTTGGAAGAAGTTTGTATTAGTAGAACAGATGAAATTAATCTTCAAGTTGATGCAAAATTTGAAGAGTTAAAACAAGAAATTGTTGATAAAGCAGAAGAAGAATTAAACAAATTAAATGAAAATGAAACATATTCTTTAGAAGTTGAAGATGAAAAAGTCTCTGTTGATAAAAACATAATAGAAAAAATTTTAACTAAAAAGAAATCTCCATCTTTGAAGATGGAGTAATGAATCTCCACTAACCATTTATTCTAGAAAATATTGATTATAAGAGCCGAGATACTCGGCTCCATGAATGTTTCAATTAGTTGGAACTTTCTAGAATAAATAAATGTTTGCATTTGCTTAGCGAATGCTCTGGAGGAAAAATGGAACAGCAATTAATGATAAACCAGTACAAGAAAACTAATCACAGCGTCGGAGTTGTGATGTTGCATCTTGAGTGGTGCACTAAATATCGGTATAAGATATTTAGAAAAACTAAATATAAAAATTTATTGGAAGCATGTATTCGAAGGTCAGCTTCGAGAAATAAAATAAAAATTATTGAACTTGATGTTCAACCCGAACATGTCCATTGTGTTGT
>BDTJ01000011.1 GCA_002897655.1 archaeon BMS3Abin17 | reverse complement strand
CAATTATCTAATACCTCGAGGAGAAAAAGAAGAAGTTAAAGTAGAATGGAAAAAAGTACCGATGTTAATTAAGAATGTAAGTTAATCAAAAATATTTTTACCTATGACCTTTTAAGTTAACGTAATCCTAAACATAATCGTTCAAAAAAACACTTTCGAAACTTCGCTTCGTCTAACAATGATTATATTTAATTGCTGAATAAAACTTTTACAGAATAATAAAATTGTCCTTAACCTTCCCCCGACCACCCGCCCAATTCCATTAAGTTAAGGATTCCCTTAACAAGAAAATTCAATCAAAAATCTTCCCCCAAGGTTCAAATTTAAAAATAAATTAATTTTTAACTAGAAATAATTACACAAAACCTATTTTTCTAACCTGTCAAATCAAAACTAATCTTAAATTGCTCTTTTCTTTTTAATATAAAACTTTTTTCTCGTTTTATGATAAACTCTTGGAAAGCTTCTTCCTTTTCTTATTGGCGTCGGATTAATCTTAAACAAATCTTTTAGTTTGTCGTATTTCCTTTCTTGTTCCTTATTGTTCTTCGTAAAAATAATCTCAATTAATCTATCTTTCATAAAGCCCGTCGCTAAATTCTTATTAACTTTGTAATTATATTTTGTATTCTTCTTTTCTTTTTGCAATTCTTCTTCTGCTTCCTTAATAATCACTCGCTGTAAGTTTGTAGCAAGTTGTGTTGAATAAAAATCCTGCAACACAGACAGCGAGGATAAACCTGTGAAATCTTCAATCATTAGATGATTTTTTAAGTGGTCAAACTCTGTTTCAATACCCCATCTTAAAAAATATAAGTCTTTGAAAACTTTATTTGGATACTTTTTCTCATTGATAAGAGAAGTCGCTAAAACTTCAATTTCTCCATTTTCAAGAACAACTTTAATTAGTCTTATTTTAAATGGGCTGAAATCAATCTTTAATCTTTTTAGATGTTCATCTGATTTTATGCTTAATTTTTTTATCTCAATAGTTTTAGATTTTTCATTAGAGATAAAAAAATTTCTAACTTCTGGAATAGAATTCTTTTGCATTCTCACAACAAAATCCTTTTGTTTCAAAAGATTATAAAACATAAACCAAATCCCGCTATATCCTCTGTCATAAATCAGTAAATCATTCAAGGGATTTATTTTATCGAGATGTTCTAAAGCTAAATCATATTCGCTTGTTTCATAATGGTTTATCTCTGAGTTTAACAATTTCTTGTTTAACAAATCGAAACAACATGAAGCTTGTGCCATTGAAGTTATTGTGGCGTGATTATTTTTTGCATATCCAAAAAATTCTACAATTTCTTTTGATATTGGTAATTGTAATCTGCTACCATCAATTGCTAATAATCTAAAATCCTCCCAGGTTTTATACTCGCTGTTTTGATAGAAACTTTCTATCATCAAATCATTCAATTCAATAAATGCTGTATAATTTAAATTCATCCTGCTTTGACAAAAAGCAGAATTGGTTATATTCTTTTCGTTAGAAAAACTTGAAAAGAATTCTGTTAATTCCTTTTGCAGGGATTTTTTTACTAGATTTAACATGAATAAAATCAGTATGGGAAAAGGCAACTTTCTTTTTCTTATAAAACAATTTTTAGATATTCTATGTTCTTCTAAAAATTGTTGTGAATTGATGATTTTCTTAAACAATTTCAAAATTTTCTTTGCCTCTTTTTTCATAATTTCTATAGAATAGAAAGGTTTATAAGTCTTTACATGTATAGACTACTATGGCAAGAGAAATTAAAGCTGTGAAAGGTGGCAAAATACAAATAAAAGATAATGTCGAAGAGATTTATGAGAAAAAAGTAACTCCTTCGGGAAATGGGGCAAAGGTTGATGCTCCAAAAAGACATATAGGTAAGAGGGTTTACATTATTGTTCTGAAAAAGTAGGGCTTAACTTAATGACATTGACCACCCACCCCTAAAAACAGAGAGGGCGCGTTCCTTCGGAACAGATAGTCGGCTTACGCCGAAGGATTATTAAAATATGTCTTTTGCCAATTTAATAATTTTTCTTCTATATTTTCTGGCAATTCTATTTTTTCAGAAATTTCTTTGTTACCAGTTGCGATTGCTATTCCTTTTAATGCAGCTTTCCAAGATAATTCTTTTTTTAGCAATCCACAATCATCTATTTCATTGACTTGAAAATCCCCTCCTGGTCGTACCTTATAAGGATGTCCTATAGCTTCACTTACAAATCCAAGGAGTGTACCAGCAGAATCAGATGGATACCACGCACTAGGCATTAATTTTTCTCCAATTTGCCTTAGTTTATAGAAAGGATTATCTCCTTTTCCATGACCTGTTGAGGCTGTGCTTATTAAGATAGTCTGTTTAGAGTTATCTTTTAGTCTTTTAATTAAAGGGAATCCTACTGGTAAAAGCCCGGAAGATATTCTTATTTTTTCAAAATAATCTTTTCTTTTATTCTCTCTTGAGATCCCATCTTCTATCTTTTCTTGTTCTTTTATTAATTGTTCACTTAATAAATCGTGTTCCTTGCTCCAATATTCTAATCCTTTTTTATCACATAATTTTTTAGTCAAATTAATAAAATCTTCTGAGTTTGATAGTTCTTCTTTAAAACGCACACTTTTAATTTCTCTATCATAAAAATTATTCATAATCTCATCTGCTTTTTTAGCAGGAAAATATAAATCAAGAATACCCGCATCAACTTTTTTAATTAAAGGTTCTGCATCTTGATATGTAGTTGCATAGTTTACTCTAATCAAATCTTCTTTTTCAAATGGAGCGTATACTTGCTTGGCATATGCTAAGTTTTCTTTCCCATCTTCGACAACTAATATCTCAAGTTTTTCTTTATGCCAAGGATTCTGGAGAAAACCACACACTTTAGTGTGTGGATGAATCCTTGGACATCCTAAAGTCCAAACAAACCGCACCTTTTAAGGTGCGGTAAAACACAAGGACTTTTTGATAAATCTTTCTATTGTTTACTACCCTTTAGTTAATAAAATATAAACAAAACATTTATATAATACTTCTTACATTTCTTACTGTTAAGAGGGTATAAAATGCAAGAAGAAATCAAAGACATAAGGATTGTAAAGATAACAGAAAAAGGACAAATTTGTATTCCTAATATTGCAAGAAATCTCGCAGGATTTGACAAAGGAACAAAAATAAGTATAATTGTTTATGCAGATAGAGTTGAATTAAAGCCACTAAAAAAAATAAATGAGGAAATACTCCCCACTTTAATTTCAGAAGAAGTTCTTGCAGAAGCATGGGATACGCCCGAAGAGGATGAGATATGGAAAGATCTATAGATTATGAGAAGGGAGATGTTGTTATTTTTCAATTTCCTTTTTCAGAAGGTGAAAAATCAAAAAAGCGACCTTCTTTAGTTGTGGCAAAGCTTAAGGGAAATAGTGTTATACTTTGCCAGATTACCGGACAACCAAGACCAGACCTGAATATTTTAGAATTGAAAAGAAAAGAATTTCAATCTGGAGGAATTTCTAGAGATAGTTATATTCGTCCATCAGTTTTATTTACAATTAATAAATCTAGGATTAATTACAAGGCAGGAAAACTAAAACAAGAAAAGATTAAGGAAGTAGAAAAAGAACTTGTAAAAATTTTTACCAAATAATTTTCTTTAATTAAAAAGATTAATCGCCCTTCGTGACGACTTCTTTTTTAGAAAAAAAGAAACAAAAAGCGGGCTTATCTCTCCAATACATTGGTCGTCCCACCGTCCTCCCCCAACCTGAAAAGAAAAATTAAAACTCTGCGAAATTATTTCATAATTTCTTGCCACGCCTTGCAGGCTCTCGCTTCGCTCGGGTCAAGCAACAACAGTTAAACAGAAAAACCTTGCAGGTTTTTCCAAAGTTCAAGTTTTTATTTAACCACGGAAGATATGCCAGATATTATCTAAAAACCCTTTTTTAACAGGATAAAGATATTTTCTTATTCTTTTTTTAAATCCAAGTAATATAATAAAGATTCCAGCTATTACAAGGAAGGAATTAATTAATAAGGCATCTTTATAAGGATCTAAAATACCAAAAAGAACAAACAAAAATCCAATTATTATTTTAAATAGCTCTTTTGTTTCCATCCTGACCTCATTTAAAGTTTTAATCTTGCAAGCACATAGAGCAAGATTAATAAGATAATAATGGCTATTGTTATAAACCTTTTTATTTTATGATACTGTATATTTAACGTCACTTTTATAAAGTAAGTTATCCTCTTTATTAAAAGGGGGTGATTAAAGTGATTATAAAATGTCCAAATTGTAAATCAAAAAATGTTCAAAAAAGAGGATTCAGAAATAACAACTTAGGGAAAAAACAAAAATACTTTTGTTCTGATTGTGAAAAATGGTTTGTTGAATCAGATGGTTTTGAAAGAATGAGGCATGATCCAAAAATTATTGCGAGGGCAATTCATATGCATGAAGATGGTTTCTCACTTTTCCAAACTCAAAATCATCTTTGGCAATATGATGGGGTGAAAGTAACAAGAAAAACAATTAGTGATTGGACAAAAAAATACAGTCTTTTTTTAAAATCCCATAAATTTTCAGGAAAAACCAAAACTAAAAGGAAGACAACATTATGATGAAAAATATGTTCAGCTTGGAAAAGAAAAAATCTATGATTTAAACTGTATTGATAACCAAACAAAATTTATAACAGCCCATCTTCTCGTCGAGGAAAGAACAAAAAAGAAATGTTATGAATTTTTGAAGCAGATAAAAGATACCTGCCTGAATCAAATTTTAGCAAAGTATTATCTCAAAAAGTTTACAGGAATTGATGAAAGAATTATTTTTGTTTGTGATGGATTTGAAAATTATAAAAGTACTTTTAACAAACTTTTTTATCGGATTGCAAAACTACAATTTGGTGTTCCAATTAAATGTAAAAAGTATGGGCTGGAACACAACAATAATCCAATTGAAAGATATAATGGAAAAATTAAAGATAGAATTAAAATTATGCGTGGAGGTTTTGGAAGTTTTGAAAGGGCTGAAGCATTTATGAATTTGAGGAGAGTGATAAATAATTTTGTGAATCCGCATCAAGAATTAAATGGAAAAACTCCTGCTGAGATGGCTGAGATAAAATTAGAATTGGGAAGATGTAAGTTGTTGAATTTGATAAGATATGTTGCTAAAAACTCAGGAGACGATTAGTTAACAGTATCTTATTTTATCTTTCACTCTCACTTACTCATTTCACTTAATAATTTTATGAATAAATCTTTTGAAGAGGATTTAATAATGCTTCTGGATGAAAAAACATAGGAATTTTTTATCTCTACAAGCTCTCCAAAATCTTCCTGCATCTTCTTGAAATAATCATCATATTCTCTTATGTTCTTAAATGCGTAGATAATAATGTGAGTCACATCTGTCTGAGGGAGGGCATATGACCTGATAGCATAAACTGGCTTCAGCACATTGCTTTTTAATTTATTGAGATTCTTTTTTAATGCAGCAGGATGCACTTTAATCAATACTAATGCATGAAGGCCTACCCCGAATTTTTCATAATCAATAGTTAATTCACTGCTTTTAATAATTTCTTTTGAGATAAGTTGCTTCCTAATCTTTCCAACTGCCTGAGGTGTTATTTTTAATCTCTCTGAGATTTCATTATTCCCCATATCTGGATTTTCAAGCAAAAGCCTCAAAAGAAACTTTTCATTTCTATTTATTTTCATATTGAAAGAATATAATCTTTTTTGTATATAAATCTTTTCATTTTGAAATATCCATAGTAAGATTTATTAATGAGAATAAAATATCATCTTTATGGCATTCAAAAACCAGTTAACAAAAATAGGAAATCTTTATGATAAGCATTACAAAAAATTAATTATTATTCCTACAATAATTTTATTTATTGCTATCTTTCTTATTGCTCAGCAGTATATTACAACAGGAGAGTTCATGAATAAAGGGGTTTCTTTAAAGGGCGGCATAACAATTACAATTCCCTCTGCACAGGGGATGACTGCATATGAATTTCAAGATTATTTAAGATCAAAATTTCCTGAAAAGGACATAGTAGTAAGAACCTTAAAGAGATATGGGGAAGAAGATGGTTTAATCATTGATGCTAATTTTGAAGAAGATGAAGAAATTTCTGGGCTAAAAACAGCAATAGAAACTAAACTGGAGATTCATGAGACAGAATATAATGA
This sequence comes from archaeon BMS3Abin17, assembly GCA_002897655.1. Taxonomy (GTDB): domain Archaea; phylum Nanobdellota; class Nanobdellia; order Pacearchaeales; family GW2011-AR1; genus BMS3ABIN17. The sequence continues at coordinate 3,495 of BDTJ01000011.1, read as the reverse complement.
GGAAATTATTGGTTCTGCATTAGGCGATTCTTTTTTTAAACAGACATTTAAAGCACTTTTGTTTGCGTTTCTTTTTATGGGGGTGGTTGTTTTTATTTATTTTAGAACAAAAATCCCCAGTCTGGCTGTTATTTTAGCTGCATTTTCAGATATTGTTTCAACTCTTGCGGTTGTTAATTTATTGGGGATGAAAATCTCGACTGCAGGAATAGCTGCTTTTCTTATGCTAATTGGTTATTCAGTTGATACAGATATTTTACTCTCTACTAAAGTATTGAAAAGCAGAGTTGGAACAGTTCCAGACCGCATAAGAAAAGCTATGAAAACTGGCTTTATGATGAGCATAACAACGCTTGGAGCAGTAGCAATTGGATTAATTTTTGCAGAATCAGAAGTTCTTATACAAATAATGACAATTATATTCATAGGACTGAGTTTTGACTTAATTTATACTTGGCTGCAAAATGCCGTTTTGTTGAGGATGTATACTGAAAAAGAAAATGACTAAATTTAAAAAAATAATAAAAAATCTAAGGATTATTTTGTTAATAGCATTTGTAGTCCTGGCAATAATTATGATTTACCCAAATCCCTACAATTCCGGGGTTGCTATAAGAAGTGTTGAAAAAGGGTCTGTCTCTTCTGAAGTAGGAATTGTGCCCCCAGATCCTGAAACAAGGCCAATGTCAAGAGAGAGAATAATATCAATTAATGCAATAGAGGTAAACAATCTTGAGAATTATCACAATATAGTTGATAATCTTAGTGTTAATGAAACTGTAAAAATTAAAACTAATAAAGGGGAATATGATTTTAGAACAAAACAATTAGGTGAAAACTCCTCTTCAGGAGATTTATTGGGATTAGGAGTATATGATGCCCCAAAAAGTAATCTGATAAAAGGTCTGGATTTGGAAGGGGGAACAAGAGTTTTATTAAAACCAGAAAAAAAGCTCGATAAAAAAGAGGAAAATTTAGTTATTGATGTTTTAAAAAATAGATTAAACATCTTTGGTCTTAGCGATATTATTGTTAGAACAGCCAAGGACCTTGAAGGCAATCAATTTATCTTAGTAGAAATTGCTGGAGCAAATGAAAAAGAGGTTAAAGACCTTATTGCAAAACAGGGAAAATTTGAAGCAAAAATAGGGAAATATACTGTTTTTACTGGAGGGGGGGATATAACCTCTGTTTGCAGAAATGATGCAAAATGTTCCAGAATAACTGGGTGCAGGGAAGATGAAGAAGGGTGGTTTTGCAGATTTGCTTTCTCTACCTATTTAAGTCCGGAAGCTGCAGAGAGACAAGCATCTATAACAAGAGACTTACCAGTAATTGAAGGAAACAATTCCAGAAAATATCTTAGTGAGAAGTTAAGATTATATTTAGATGATAAATTAGTGGATGAATTAAATATTGGAGAGGGATTAAAAGGCAGGGTAGAAACTAGGATTTCTATCTCGGGTTCCGGAAGAGGAGCAACAAAAGAAGAAGCTTTAAAAGATGCTGAAGAGAGCATGAAGAGTTTGCAAATGGCTTTAGTTACCGGGGCCTTGCCTGTTAAATTAGAGATAGTGAAAAGTGATTCTCTGTCGCCTTTAATGGGGGAAAAATTCACAAAAAATGCTCTGAAAGTCGGATTTTTTGCAATGTTAACTGTAGTTATAATTATCTTTTTAAGATACAAGAAAATAAAAGTTGCTTTGCCAATAACTCTCTCGATGTTAAGCGAGATAATAATAATCTTAGGATTCGCTGCATTAATTAAATGGAATCTTGATCTTATGGCTATTGCAGGAATTGTAATCGCTGTTGGAACAGGGGTAGATGATTTAATTGTCCTAACAGATGGAGTATTATGTGAGGAAGACCATTATTTAAGTTGGAAAGAAAAAAGAAAAAGTGCTTTTTTTATAATTATGGCTGCATATTTTACCACAGTGGTGGCAATGCTGCCTTTGCTGATTGCAGGAGCAGGATTATTAAAAGGATTTGCTTTTACCACAATAATAGGTGTAACAGTTGGTGTTTTTATAGTTCGGCCAGCATATGCAATTACACTTAAACTATTGCTAGGAGAAGATTGAGGGGCATCTTTTTATTTTATCAAAAGAAAAAGAGAAACAGGAAAACCAACTTCAGAAAAACTAATGAAATTATTAAGATAATTCCAACCCCCACCATCTCTGTTAGGGTGTTCAATTCCCAAAAAGTAAGGTTTAAAGATAATGTTTTCTTTTTAACTTCATGAAACCCAAATATCGTGCGCAGAGGAGGTCAAGGCAGATAAAGAATATCAAACGACAGAGGGGCAAATATCCTTTACTTGCAGAAGAGATTGTTCAGATGTCTGATATTGTTCTTGAAATCCTGGATTCGAGATTTATAATAGAAACAAGAAATTTTGAGATAGAAAAACAAATTAAGGATGCAGGAAAGAAGATAATTTATGTGTTTAATAAATCAGATTTAATTGATTATAAAAGATTAATAAAAAAAGGCACTCTTTTGGTAAGCCCAAGAGTTTTTGTTTCATGTACTTCTAGGAAGGGTGGAAAGGAATTAAGAGAGAAGATAAAGGTGCTAGCTAATAAAATTGAAAGACCTGCAGACAATGTATCAAATAGGATAATTGTTGGAGTTGTGGGGTATCCCAATACTGGGAAAAGTTCAGTTATTAATCTTCTTGTGGGTAAAAAAGTATTAGGAACAGGGGCAGATGCAGGATTCACCAAAGGAATACACAAGGTAAAGCTTACTAAAGAAATACTTTTGTTAGATAGCCCAGGGATTATACCTAATAAAGAATATTCCAGCTCAGAGAGCCAAACAATATCAAAGCATACAAAACTAGGAGCAAGGTCATATAGCCAGGTTAAAGAACCAGAAATAGTTGTATCTGACTTAATGAAGGAATTTCCAGGGGTTTTTGAAGATTTTTACAAGATAAAGGCAAAAGGAGATTCAGAAATCTTAATAGAAAAACTTGGAAGACAAAAGGGTTTTTTGAAAAAAGGCAACCAGGTTGATGATGACGCAACTGCCAGATTAATAATAAAAAATTGGCAAGATGGAAGAATAAGGGTTTAGAGTTTTTAGAATAGTTATTTTTAATTAAATAAATGTTGATCCTTTTTTCCCAGATTCATAAAATGCTGCCTTGGCATCCTTTGGCACTTTTGTAACCCCTTTTCTATATAGGCCAGGATCTTCAGGTCCAAACCTATTCAAAATACGTCCTTCTAAAGAACTTTCAAGATCATTTATTGCCTGGCTTACTCGTTTTCTTACTGATTCATTTCCAAGATAAAGCACATTTGCAATTCCTCCAGAATAATGCCAGTCTACTTTAGCTTTTGCTTTTTTTGGGTTCTGTAAAGTTAACGGGTGATAAATCTAATGACAGAAAGCTTTAAATATTAGGATATCTTAGGATATCCATGAGAAAGATAGAAGTATTAAATAAAAAAATAAAACTTAGTGATAATGTTGAAG
>BDTJ01000010.1 GCA_002897655.1 archaeon BMS3Abin17 | reverse complement strand
TTTGGAATTGTCACAAAACTAAAGTTTTGTTCTAAATTTAGTCAAATTTGTGCGAGAATAATTATTCATAATCATAGGCGGCTAAATTACTTTAAGAATTAAAAGAATAGTTTATACGCAAACCCGTAATTTGGTATGGGTTTATTTATTATCTGCTTTATGCTATAAAGAATCCTGTTAATCTGTATGCCAGTGCGTTGATTCTCCTGGTTTTAGCATATATCGGAACTATTTCCTGCCCATGGTTCAGGAGAACCAAAGCTTTTAAGGAGTTGGTTAAAAGATAAAACAGTAACTTTTTATAATATCTTTTCTTAATGTTTATTATGAGAAAGAGTGTGATAGTTTTACTTTTGTTAGGAATATTTTTAGCCTCCCCTTTAATCTTAGCTCAGGAGCAATCTCAAACTTATTCAGGTTTTGGCAGATTTATTGATAATGTTAAAATGTTTTTTGCTTCAGGGGATAATAAAGTTAAATTAGCTTTAGCAATTAGAGAAAAAGAAATAGATTCAGCGATAAGCAATTCTCAAAATAAGAACGAAAAAGATGCGATTAAAAATCTTGAGAGAGCGCATAAAAAACTTCAGGTTGTAAGAGAAAAAATTTCGTTAAATGTTGCTGACGAAGTTAAAGAAAGTACCGAGAAAATTGTTAATAAAATAGAAGATGAAAAAAATCTTTCAGATAATTTTGAAGTTTATGTTTTAGAGGAGAAAAAAACACAGCTTACAGCAGAACTTACTGAAAAAACATTTGAATGGTGCAAAGAACTTGCAGGAGAAGATTATACTTTAATGCTGCAGGAAGAAAAATGCAATCCGGAAACTGCTCCCGAATCACTTAAAAAAGAATTAAGAGAATTAAAAAAACTGCAGGAAGAATTATTTGTTAAATTAATGCTGGATATTAGAAGTTGTATGGATGATCCCGGAACATGCAATTGTGAAGATGTTTCTGATACAAGTGAGAAAGCAAAATGCCGGAAAATGATTGCTTTGGCAGTTCAGTGTGAATACAAAGACAACCAAGATGCATGCAGTAAGATGGAATCTATGAGGTCGCCTGTAGAAAGTTTTGTTCCGGATTTTTTAATGTCTTTATTTAAGGCAAAACAATCAATGATAGATTATAATATAGAAAAATCAGATGTCCCAGAAGAATGCTATAATGAAAATAACAAGCCTGAGTGCGAACAATACAGGCATATGAAGGAATCACCAAAATGCTGGGATGCTGAAGGCAACTGGCTGGAAGAAGAGTGTCCAGGGCCTAAAGACAAAGAACCCACAATGCAGGAATCAATTCCCCAATGTTATGATGAAAATGATAATTTCTTAGGAGAAAAATGTGGCAAAATTACAATGGTTAGAAATGATAAAGGGCTAATAAATTATCTTATTGAAAAAGAAATTGATGATGTTATAAATGAGTTTGAAAGTAAAGCTGAAGAAGGCGATATTAATGAAAGTTTAGGGCAAACTGAAGTTTGGGAAGTAGCAGAAGGGATTAGGGAGGTTGAAGAAGATATTCAGGGTTGGGTTGTAGACCACCCAGCTATGGATAAAGATGGTGAGGATGGTTTAATCTGGGAAATTAAAACAGAGATGGCAGAAGATGAAGAAGGAACAGGAGATTTAACTCCTGAAATTAAGAATGAAATGGGTGTTGAAAATGATAAGGGAGATGATGGTCTGACCACTGAAGTAGAAACAGATTTAAATGAGGAGGATAGTGGAGGAGAGAATAATGTTGTTGATGAAAGCGGGATGGTTCAGGGAACAACTAATGAAGCACCAGGAGATACTATTGTGGAAGGAGATGACATGGATTCTCCTAATAATGTGATTGATGAAGGAATAGGAGATGAAGGTGGTTCTGATAATACTGGAGGAGTTGATGAGGATTAACATGAAAAAGGTAGTTTTATCAAGAAAAGCCGGATGGATTATACTAACTATATTAGTTTTTGTAGATGGTTTTTTAACTATAATACGGGGGGCAGAAGGAAATCCTCTTTGGAAGCCTGTCATAGATTATATTGGAATTCCATATACATTTATTTTTGTTCCATTTGTTTTATTATTATTTTATTTTGCTATTAAAGGAGGGGGGAGGATAATTGAGAAAGTTGATAAAACCCCAAAAGCAGAAGAACTTCTCCTGACAACACTTGTTTTAGTTTATTTTGTTTTTGATTTATGGGTAATTTCAGTTGATTTTTTTGGTTTTAGAATGATTAAAAATCATTATTACTTTATTCCAGTCTTAATTATAGTCGCATTAACTTATAGTCTTTGGGCTGAGCGTTATTTGAAGAGATTAAAAAGATAAAAAATCTTATATAATACGAAATTTCAATTAGTTTTCCCAAACGAGGAGGGATTGATTTTTAGTGCAACGATGCCGTAGGCAGACTATCTTTTAGAGTCGGGGGCGTTCTATCAATGGAGCGAATAGTGACTATTCAGAATAAGAATTAAGGGCTTTAGCGTTTATGTGATTTTTTTAGTTTCTTTTTTTGATGCCCACTTCATCAAAGGCATCATCGAATCTCTAACTTCAATTCCATCTTGTGTTAGTGAATATTCCACTCTTGGCGGTATTTCTGCAAAAACCTCTCTTTCAATCAATCCAGCTTTTTCTAATTCTTTCAATCTATCTGATAATGTTTTTGGACTTATATCTCCTAAATTTTCCATAATTCTATTGAACCTTATTTTTTTGTTATTTCCAATTGTGCCAATAATCAACAATGCCCATTTTTTGCTAATTATGTTTATGATGCCTTCCACAGGGCATAAACAAATTTCGTTTTCTCCTTTCTTTCTACAATGAACTTTACTTTCTTTTTGCATAGTATATCACCTTTCCATTACTTTCTATATTACTATAAACTTGATAGTTTAAATACTTCACTATTTATACTTACTATATAACATAAAGTTTGGAGGTAAAAAAATGAAACATAAAATAGAAGTTTTCACATCTGGATGTGATGAATGTGTAGAAGCAGTAGAGCTAGTGCAGAAATACAAACCAGAAGATTGTGGCTGTGACTACAGGGTTCATGACTTGGCTACATTGTGCAGATCTGGAGATTGTGGTTGTGGATGCGATGGTATTCTGGCAAAAATAAAAGAATATGACATCAAAGCAATACCATCAGTTGTTTTGGATGGAAGAATAGCAATTGAAGGCAAACCAACTGAAGAAAAAGTAAAAGCAATGTATCAAGGCATTAGTTGCAAATAAAATCCAGGTGAGAAAAATGTGCAAAGAATGTGAACCAAAACAAAAAGAAGAGTCAAAAACAGAAGAAGCTGGTTGTGACTGTGGTTGTTTGGGTTTGAAGGATAAGAATCCAAAACAAAAGGAAATATAAGCTGAAAGTTCAAAAGTGAAAAAGAGAAAAAGAGATTGTTAGAGTAGTAGCTCATAGAAATACTCCTAGCAAAATATCCCAAATAACCAAAAGATTTATATATGAATATATGCTTAGTTATTCATATGAATGGAAAAGATATTTGCGAGGTTAAATCTGTAAACAAAAAAACAGTTCAGGAAGTAAAATTCAGAATGCCTGATGATAAAATCATTCTGAAAACAGCAGATTGTTTTAAGATTTTAGGAGATCCAACTAGGGCAAGAATATTATATGCATTATCTCAAAAAGAGCTGTGTGTTTGCGATTTATCGGCATTGCTTGGCATGACACAATCTGCTATTTCTCATCAGCTAAGATTGCTAAGGAATACAAATATTGTTAAATTTAGAAAAGAAGGAAAAATTGTTTATTATTCCCTTTTAGACAGGCATATTATAAAATTAATTGAAACAGGAGTTAAACATGCAAAGGAATAATCTAAATCTCAGAATTCCTCTTGTCTATTTGACGAGCGGTCAGGCTAAAATTACCACTCGTGGAATTCTGACGATGTTCAAGAACCAAGAAGGGTGGTTCTTGACAATGCAAGGAGGTGCAAAATGAATACTAAAGATTGGCTTTTAGCAGGGGTAGAAGTGGTGGCATGGTATGGCTTTATTTATTATCTGCTTTACAGCATAAAGAATCCAGTTAATCTATATGTTAGTGCTTTAATCTTATTGGCTCTGGTTTATATAGGAACTCTTTCCTGCCCCTGGTTCAGAAGAACTGAAGCTTTTAAAAAAATGCTCGGAAATAAGAAATAAGTAATATAAAATGGTATTCCTGCAATTGTCTCAGTTATACTGGTATATTACGTCTGGATTAAGAAATAAATATGCATAATAATTAAATGAAAGAAAAACATAGCCATAAAAATGAAAGAAGCTGCTCTGCATGCAGAACAGATATATTTGAAGAAGAAAAACCTTTATGGAAACAAAAAGGCATTTTGATTATTCTAACAGCAGGAATAATATTTGCTGTTGGGCTATATCTGGAATTCTTCACAAAACAGAACACAATTGCCCAGATTCTTTTTGGCGCTGTTGTAATAATTTCAGGTTTTCATATTATAAAACAAGGTTTGACTTCTTTTATTAAAATAAAGTTTGACATGAGTCTTCTTATTACAATAGCTGCTATCGGGGCTTTTTTAATAGGACATGGTGAGGAAGGAGCTGCTGTGATGTTCCTTTTTTTTATAGCGGAATTTTTAGAGGGTTATGCTGCAGAAAGAGCAAGAAAATCAATTGCTTCGCTCATACAACTTGCACCAGAAACAGCCACAATCAGGAAAAATAAAAGAGAAATAAAAATTAATGTTCAGGATATAGGGGTGGGGGATATAATTATTGTAAAACCAGGAGACAGAATTCCCTTAGACGGGGTTATAGTCAAGGGAGCTTCATCAATAAACCAGGCTTCAATAACCGGAGAGAGCATGCCTGTTTCCAAATCAACAGGGGAAAGTGTTTTTGCAGGGACAATAAATGAAGAAGGTTATCTTGAAATAAAAACAAGCAGGAAATTTAATGAAACAACAATATCTAAGATTGTAAAACTTGTTGAGGAAGCTCAAAAAAAGAAATCTAAATCTGAGATATTTGTAGATAAATTTGCAAGGTATTATACTCCTATTGTGATAGCTCTTTCATTGATTGTTATGTTTGTTCCTACATTCTTCTTTGGCCAGCCTTTTAAGGAATGGTTTTACAGGGGATTGGTCCTTCTTGTTGTTTCCTGCCCGTGCGCTATGGCAATATCAACTCCTGTATCAATGGTTTCTGCATTATCTGCTGCTGCAAGAAACGGGGTTTTAATTAAAGGGGGTAATTTTATTGAAGAAATAAGAAAGGCCAAGGCAATAGTTTTTGATAAAACAGGAACTCTTACAGAAGGCAAACCAGAGGTAACAGATATATTATCATTAAATAAATATTCTGAAAAAGAGCTTTTGAAAATTGCAGTCTCTTTAGAATCAAGGTCAAAACATCCTATTGCAGAGACAATTGTGAATTATTCTCAGAGAAAAGGAATTAAACCTGTTAATATATCTGAATTTAAATCAATTACTGGAAAGGGCTTAAAAGGCAGGATTAGAAATAAAGTATTTTATGCAGGCAACAAAAGTTTTTTCGCAAATCTTAAAATAAAGTTTAATAAAGATATGATAAAAAATCTTGAAAATAAAGGAAAAACAGTGATATTAATCGGAGACAGCAGGAAAATTATCGGAATAATTTCATTAAGCGATAAAATAAGGCCTGCATCTGAACAAACAATAAAAGATTTGAAGGAAAAAGGGATTAAGACTATTATGCTTACAGGAGATAATGAGAGTGCAGCTAAGGCAATTGCAAAAAGGATTAAAATTGATGAATATTATGCAGAACTTTTGCCTGAGGATAAAGTTAAGGTGATTGATGAATTATTAAAAAAACATGAGCATGTAGTCATGGTTGGCGATGGGGTGAATGATGCTCCTGCCTTGGCAAAAGCGCATGTGGGCATAGCAATGGGTGCTATGGGTTCAGATGTTGCGATTGAAACAGCAGATGTTGCATTAATGCAGGATGATTTGTCAAAGATAAGTTATCTTATTGATTTAAGTAAAAAAACTGTATCTGTGGTAAAGCAGAATGTTACGCTTTCAATTTTAGTTAAGGGTTCTTTTGCAATTTTAGCATTCCCAGGCATAATCAAGCTATGGCTGGCTGTTGCTGTTGGTGATATGGGCCTGAGCCTGGCTGTTATTCTGAATGCTTTGAGGATTGGAAAAAAACAAATCTAATCTTGGAAGTGCTATTATTATGATTATGGGCATGTGTATGCGAAGGCTCTTTTTTTGCCATAAAAAAGAGAAGAGTCAGTTGTTTAAAAACTTATTTTGATGAAATATAAAAGAACAGACACAGTTTCTCAGTGTGGGGGAGGTTTCCCGAAAACCTTAAGTGAGTGGCTTATCCAAATAAGCTATTTCTTCTTCTGTGAGCCTTAATTCCTGCCTTATATCTGGGTTTTTTAGAATATTCCTTATGATTGGAAATTCGTTCATTGCACGCTTGTGCCCAACATGAACATATCTTGCATATTTTTGAGAGATTGATTTCTTTTTTGCTGTTCTTTGGTTGTTCAACCAGATTTTCAGGATTCTTGTTGGTTTTTTATAGCTTGTAAAACCTGTTTTAATATCTTTTTTTGAAGCAGAAATCCCATAGCTTAGTAAAATGTTCTCATAGACTAAAAATCTCCAGTATTGCTGTTTGTAGATTCTTCCCTTAAACACATCAACTTTGCTTAGTGCGTCATAAGCCTTTGCTAATTCTTCTCCTTGATATTCTGAAGGAATATTTTCTTCTACCCATAATATTAATTCATCCATATTCATGTTTACAGAATTAAACACATTCAGGGTTTCTTTTGTTGGTTTTCCTTTGAATACTAGTTTTAATGCATTAAATATATCTGTTTCCTTATTTCTCTCATCAAGACCTATTAAAGAAGGATGTTCTGTTCTGGATATTGTTTGCAGGTCATTAATTGCGGCTCTTAAATCTCCTTTTGCATTTATTGCTATTTTTGTTAGTATCTCATTATCTATGAATAGTTTTTCTTTTCTTAGGATATGTATCATCATATCTTTTACTAAGTTATAACTAATTTCTTTTAATTGAACAAGTTCTGCTTTTTTTCTTAAAGGATTTAATTTCTTATTCCAGATGTCATTTGCAGTTATTATTACAGGGTATTCTGAAGAATCAATCAATGATAACAATTCACCAAGTCCTCCTCTGTCAACTGCAGATATTCCATCAACCTCATCAACTAAGATTATTTTCCCTTGCTGTAACAATGATTTTTGCTCTATTGCAGGCTTGAGAATTTCCTGAAGCTTGTTTTTGTTTCTCAAATCAGAGGCATTTAACTCAAAAATTTCTGACTCTGACTCTCTTGCTGTTACATGTGCCAGAGTTGTTTTACCTGTTCCAGGGGGGCCGTGAAGCATTAATGCCTTTTTACCAGATTTGAAGTTAATTATGAATTCTTTTATTTTTTTTACAGCTTCGTCTTGCCCTTTGATGTCCTCATAATAATTTGGCCTGTATTTTTCTGTCCATGTCATTTTATTTTTTTAAGATAAGTCCCTTCCAGTTTTCTTTATAGTATTTAAACTTTTTTTCAAATTCTTCTTTAGAAGTAAGAGGTATATCAAGTTCTCTAAGTTTTTGTTTTAATTCATTCAAAGTTTTTTCTTTTTCCTCTTCAGAAGACATTTTTTCTAATTCAATTATATAACCATATCCTTTAGTATAGTCTAAACAAACTTTAATATCCTGCCAATTAAATTGTTTCCTATCTCTTAACCACATAATTTCTGTACAAAAACCTAAACTAGAGAATATATCTTTTGTTTTATTAAAATCTTCTTTATTAATCTTAATTTCTATCTCTTTTCTAAAATCATCATGAATTTTACCTTTTTTCATCCATATTTTTGCCCCATGATTATTTTTTTGTATTCGCAGGTCCTCTTCACTATCAAAATAGTGTGTTTCTTGAAAATCTTCTTTAACAGATTCTGAATTTTCTTTAAGGAATTCAAGAAGTTTTTCATATTGCTCTTTTGATATAAAACTTCTGATTTCAACTTCTATATTTTTTTCAGGCATTTTTATAAATATTCAAGTTTTTTAACTATAATCCCCTTATTTTTTAAATATTCTTCTAAAAGGATTTTTCCCATACCTTCTTGCTTGGGAACTATGAACATTTTTTCATCTTCTGGCTTTATATCTTCATCACTGAAATTGTTGAGGCCTCTTAAGACTACCTCAGAATATCTTCTACTTTCCTGAGCATACTTTATCTGAATTTTCTCAGGCAGATCCTCATAATTTACAGATTTCTTAAATGTGCTTTCTTCTAATAAACTTGTTCTTTGTTCTTTTGTTAAAAAATTATTAAGGAAATCCTTAGATATATAACATATTATCTCATCTTTCTTAATTTGAGATAACATCTTATTTTCCCAATCCAGCAAGTACAAAACTTGCTAAAAGAGCCTGTAATTGTATAAAAGGGTCAGAGCCTTCCACCATCCTAAATTCAGCTTCACCTGTTTTTTCTGTTAATTTCACCTTTATTTCTGGCTCTACAGGAAGATTCCAGATTTCTTTTTGAATTGCTTTAATAACCTCTTGGCCAGAAATGCTTTCTTTAAGCATGACATCCAGAAGTTTTTCTCTTGATTTCTGAAAATCACCTGATAATGCATAATCAAGCACAATTTTGATGTCTTTTGGCTTTGCACTTGAAATTATTGTTGAGATTAATTCAGAAGTTATTGTTGGAGAAATAGCTGCTGTTGATTGAAGTATATTAATTGCTTTTCTGCAATCTCCTTCACTCCCTTCATATAATATTTCAGCTGATTCTGGGCTTATTGTAAGATTCTCATTTATTGCAATTCTTTGGACAACTTTTTCAATATCTTTTTTCTCCAGAAGTTTAAACCTGAAGATTGCACATCTTGATTGTATTGGGTCAATAATCTTGCTGGAGTAATTGCAGGACAAAATAAACCTGCAGGTTGAGGAGTAATTTTCCATTGTTCTTCTTAATGCTTGCTGTGCTTCAGGTGTAAGTGCATCAGCTTCATCAAGAAATATCACTTTAAATGGAACATTGCCAATAGATTTTGTTCTTGCAAAGTTCTTTACTTTTTCTCTGACAATATTTATTCCTCTTTCATCAGAAGCATTTAATTCAAGATAATTATCTCTCCAGTTTTCTCCATATAATTGTTTGACAACTACAAGGGCAAGAGTTGATTTTCCTGTTCCTGCTGGCCCCGCAAACATCAAATGGGGTATATTTAGAGAATTAGTTAGAGATTCAACTCTTTTTATAATATCTTCTTGTCCAACAATATCTGAGAACTTGGTTGGACGATATTTCTCAGTCCATATTCCACTCACCATCATATATTGTAACTGAAATTGCTTTTAAAGATTGTTATGGTAAAATAGGGGGATTATGTAAGAATTGGTTATCCCACAGAAGATAGTTTCCTTTTTAATGTTGGTTTATAATTGTATGGGCTTTCACTTCCTACTTTATATAATTCTGGCATTCTAAGAAGTGTTCCCGCGATACTTTTACCATATGCTATCATTTCATCTGCAAATTGATTAACTGCTTTTTTGTCATTAGGGTCAACGGGTTTTGGGAATAAAGGAATTTTAGGCTTAATCTCTTATATCTTTAATATAATTAATTAGAATTAATAAGTATTTAAGTTTTTACTTGCTTCTGGCTCTTCTTAGTTTTCTCTTACGCTTTTCTTTTCTAAGACGCTTACGCTGCCATTTCCAACGCATCTGTCTTTTCTTTTTCCATCTTCGGCTTGAACGTTTCATATTAAATTTTAGAGAAATTGGTTTAAAAAGATTTGGGTTAGTTTTTAGAAATAACTAGTACCCACAATCAGATGCTCCTTCTATTGCTAACATTAATGCAGCACCAATATCTAGAGGGATCCCTAATAATCCTCCTGTAAGGGCAGATTTTATTGGACTAAGATTCTTTGCAATATCGAAATAATAATCTAAAGTACCTCCGCCTATAGCGCAAATAGCAGGTATTATAAGAGCAGAACCAGCAACAATCACAGCACCATATATCTTGTCTTTTATTTCATCTTGCCTCATCCATTTATCTATCTTATTGTATCTTTGAAGAGACCCGAAATTTTGAATTATTTTCCTTTCTCTTGTTTTTCTCTCTAAATATGATTGTTTTCTTTTAAACATCAATTAGATTAAACCCCTTTGCTTTTAAATTTTTCTTTTTAGAAGTAATCAGTAATCTTTAGTTTAAATTCCATCCAAAAAAGCCATAAAATAAGAAGGATTGCATCTAGTGTTGGGATAATGAGGCCTCTTAGTTCTACAGGAAAAATATTGATAAGGTTTAAACCTATACTTAAACTAGATAAGGGATAAAAAAGGATTATGCTTCCGGAAAATGTTGCATCAAGTAATAAGTGAACAATACTTCCTATTGAAAGTATAAAGAATATTGTTGAAAGTTTCATGTGCCTTTTTCTTATTTCTGAACTCTTAATGCCTGTTTTTAGTATAAACATCCCGATAAATAATAATATTAAAGGAATAAAGATTGAATGTAAGAATGTTCTGTGAATCTGTTCAACTGCAAAACCAAAAAAATGCATGATATAAACTAATCCTATATCTAAGTCTGGGATTATTCCCCCTATTGCAGCTATCAATATATAATATCTTGGAAACTTTCTGTTGTCTTTAATAATGTATTCTCTAAAAAGTTCTACAAGAATTATTGCTGCTAAAACATGAGTGACTGCGTATGGCATTATTATTTCCTCTTTTTGTTATTAATCTTTTATTTGTTTTAAACTTATCTGATTGTTTTTACATTAATTTTTGGGCAGTATCTTCTTATTGGACATTTAGAGCACCAAGGAGAGATAGGCTGGCAGATGGTTTGCCCAAACTGCACAAAGATTGCATTGAATTCTCTCCAGTATTTTTTTGGGAGAATTTTCTCAAGAGCTATTTCTGTTTTCTCTGGTGTTTTTGTTTGAACCCAACCTAATCTGTTTGGAATTCTGTGGCAGTGAGTATCTATTGGAAGAACATTCTTACCATATGCAAATGCAAGAACAATGTTTGCTGTTTTAGGGCCAATTCCTTTGATAGATAGTAATTCTTCTTTTGTATCTGGAACTTTGGAATTAAATCTTTTTATTAATTCATTAGATACATGTTTTAATGTTCTTGCTTTCTTTTTATAATGTCCTGAGGAAAAAATAAGTTTTTCAAGTTTTTTTATTGGAATCTTTGAAATATCTTTTGGAGTATCTGCAACAGCAAAGAGTTTTTTAGAAACTTTTTCTGTGTTTTCATCTCTTGCTCTTAGAGATAATAAACAAGCAGTTAAAACCTTGAATGCGTTTGGTTTTCTCCGCATTCTGTTTAAGGTTGTTTTGTCGTGAGAGGGATAATGTTTGCGGAGGATATTCATTGTCTGAGAAATGTTTTCAGGATTCGGCATTTTAATTTTAATATATAAATGCTTATAAACCTTGCAATTATAATTTTAATTATGAATTATCTTTCTTATTTAAATCTTGGAAAAGAAGGTTTTGTTGATGTTATAACAAAGATAAATTATTTTAGAGATGCTGTGGATAGATTCCCGGAATCTATTAACGAGTTAGAAACAATATTTTCTTTAACAGATACTGAATTAAATGTTTTAGAGCATAGGGGAAAATTAGAAAAGAAACTTCATAAAATAAGTAAGCCAAGATTGATTTTATTGCAAATGTTTGATAAAAAAGATGATGGAGCTTATTTATCAGATAATAATCAATTAATTTATACAGAACCCTATGAATTTATTGGTGAAGATAAAAATCAAAGTGACGATTCTTTAGGATTACATGCAGTGAATAAAGATGTGGATGCTTTTAGAAAGAATCATGGTAACAGGGGTTTATCTACTAATGCAAGAATATTGTATGTTAGACCGGGGAAACTTATTAGGCAATTAATTAAGCCTTCTTGTGGACCACATATCCATAATAATACAGGCACATTGTCTGCTCCGATTTACCAGATAGAAGCAGTGTTGGACAATAAGAAAGATATTTTATCTTATTGTAAAAAGAAAGGATTAAGAAGAGGAAATTTAAAGATAATAGAAAATTTATTTGATGCAGATATAAAGGGGTTTATGTTAAGAGTGCATTGCTCAAAAGTAGGATTTACTTCTTATGAAGCAGGGATTGTTGTGAACAACGCAAAGTCTGGCGTAAGGACTTATCCTGAGGTATCTTGTTAATAAAGAAATGTTTTTTGGATTTGACATTTTTCTTTCTTAATTTTTAATTCCTTTTTTCCAAAGCATTTTTGTATAGCCAGTATTATCAATATGATTTGGTTTTATCTTAAGCTCTTTTAAAACCCCCTTAATTTCTTTTATGGCTTTTTTTATTTCATTCTTTTTAGCAAGATATTCTATTTCTATAAAAGCTCCAAGATGTTTTATCTTATTTATTTCAATTGCAAGTCTTTTATCTTTTTTGTAAAGATAAGTTTCAGATTCTTTTGTTTTTTTAATCCATTGTTTGAATCCTAACTCCATCATGAATGTTAGAAAGGGTTTTGGGTTTTTTATTCTGAATTCAAACTCTTCTTTAACCACAATAAATTTATCACCATATTCTCTCATTGATTTCTTGAAATTTATGATTTTCTTTTCTCCGTCATGTCTTATTCTAAACTTCTTTTTAGGATAATTTCCTTCCATCAAACCGAAATAACTGTCTTTTTTAATCTCTTTTTTTGAGAAATTAGCTATTTTTCTAACCCTATCTTTCAGTTTATTTACATCCTCTACTCTTGCTTTTGTTTCAACTTCAAATATTACCATTTTTTTATAGTTGAACGCCCCCACCGAGATTCGAACTCGGGTCACCACCGTTCCCTAAAAAGAGGAAGCTGCATTGAGATGCTAGACCTCGTCTTTCATCAAGACTTGATCACTTCTCCATTATCTTGAAATTTTTGAGAGGGTGGCATTCTTGGCCACTGAACTATGGGGGCGTAAAAGACACCAAGGTTTCTCTTACGACGCTTCCTTTAAGATAGGGTCACGCCTGATGCCATTCTTTTTTAATAATTTAAGTCTATTTAAGGTTTTATTTAAGAATTATTATCTTTTATTTTTTGAATATATGTCTTTAATCTTTTATGATATCCCGGACCCATCACACCCATAGCAGTGTCTACCCCTTTAAACTTTTTTTCTTCACGATATTGAAAATAGGGATGATCTGCAAATGCAGGTTTTATATCTTTCGTTGGTGCTGCTTGTACTATTTTTTTTAAGGCAAAAGAAATCTCCATCTTTGAAGATGGAGTAATGAATCTCCACTAACCATTTATTCTAGAAAATATTGATTATAAGAGCCGAGATACTCGGCTCCATGAATGTTTCAATTAGGTGGAACTTTCTAGAGTAAATAAATGTTTGCATTTGCTTAGCGAATGCTCTGGAGGAAAAATGGAACAGCAATTAATGATAAACCAGTACAAGAAAACTAATCACAGCGTCGGAGTTGTGATGTTGCATCTTGAGTGGTGCAC
>BDTJ01000009.1 GCA_002897655.1 archaeon BMS3Abin17 | reverse complement strand
TTTGGAATTGTCACAAAACTAAAGTTTTGTTCTAAATTTAGTCAAATTTGTGCGAGAATAATTATTCATAATCATAGGCGGCTAAATTACTTTAAGAATTAAAAGAATAGTTTATACGCAAACCCGTCGGAGGGGGATAATTTGGTCTTTGTATTATTGCTGGACGTTGAGGGGGCATTTGAGGATATGTTCGAGGAGGGGGGCTTGGGGGAAATTGCTGATATCCTTGTGAGCCTGTGCCTCGAAATTCATCATCTGGTTTTTTAATAAACTTGAATATTATAAATCCCACAATGATCACTATTATTGCTACTAATCCAATTATCAGAGCATATATCCAGGTTGTACTTCCATCATATGCACATGATTGCTCTTCTTTTGATTTTCCTATTGTTGTTCCGCATTCATTTTTGTCAGTACATTTTCTTGTCTGAGTCTCATTTTTTGGGCATTTTTCTGGTACCCAATTCGTGCACTTCCATTCAGGAGTGCAGGCAGATGTGCAGGTTTGATTCTCTATTGGTTTGCTTGTATCATTACCACACGAATTTGTATCTACACAGACTCTTATTTGAACACCCCCTATACAATTAGAATAGTCAGTGCAATTCCAATTAGGTGTGCATGATTCTATACAACTTCTGGTCTCATTTGGCTGGTTGTTGGTGGTTCCACAAGAATTTAAGTCAGTGCAATTTCCTGTTTGCTCACCACTTATACAATCAGCCCAAGTACAATTCCAATCCTCTGTACAGTTTGAGGCGACTAAGAGTATTTCAACATTTAAGTTTGTGGATTGTGTTCCAGTTGAATTAAGAGTTGTGACTGTGATTGTGTAAGAATCAGCAGTGCTTGAGTTAGCATTAAACCAAAAATTTTGAGAACTTAAATTCATGACTGTCCCATCTCCGTTCCAGGTTAATACATTGCTTGTATTAGAAAAACTTCCTCCAGAGCCTGTTCCCCCAGTATTTGCAACAAACTTAATCAGATTTGGAAGAGTTATATTAACTTGAGTTATATTTGCACTAGAGCCGGTATCTGTATTGTTTACTGTTATATTATATGTGAAAATAACACTCTCATTAGCAGAGTATGAGGTTCCGCTAGTAGTGTTTGTAACAACATGACCTGCATTGATAAAACAGATATTTAGTGTTAAAACTATGAAAATACACAAAACCAATAACCCCTCCTTCATATTAGCTTATAGAATGCAATATTTATAAATGTTTTTTATTTCTTAAAAATCTTTCAATATCTCTCCAGCCAATATCTGTCCTATATTGTAAATTATTTCCTTCAACATTTATACCTGCAATTGCAGAATAAGCTTTTTGTTTTGCTTCAACTATATTTTCACCCTCCGCAACAACACTAAACAGCCTTCCCCCATCTGTATAGAATTTTTCATCTTGTATTGTTATATCTGCCCCAAAAATAGTAACTCCATTAATCTTCATTGCATTTTCAAGACCATGAATTTGTTTTCTTTTAGCATGAGAATAATCATTTGGATAACCCCGTGATGCTCCAACTACACAAACTCTTGATTTATTATCTTGCTCTATTTCAATTTCATTTAATTTACCTTTTAAACATGAAGTTACTATCTCAACATAATCTGTTTTTATAGTTGGTAAAACTACTTGACATTCTGGGTCTCCCCATCTTGCATTATATTCAATATTTATTGGTTTATCATTAACTACAACCCCTCCAAGATAAAGTATACCTATGTAAGGAATATGTTCCTTTTTCATTCCATTAATAGCTTTTGCAATTAGTTGATTTTCAATTTCCTTAGATAGATGATTAGTTATTATAGCAGGTGAAATTGCCCCCATCCTCCCTGTCTGGTCACCTTTATCAAAATTAGAAATGGTTTTATTGTCTTGTGCAGATTTGAAGATTCTATAGTTACTACCATCACTTATTGCATAATAAGAAAATTCTTCCCCTTCTAACCCCTCTTCTACTAGAAATATTTTGCCTGCTTCTCCAAATACTTTCATTTTCCCGATATTTCTAATAGATTCGTCCAAGCTTTTTGATTTTAGTGCTCCTTTGCCCCCACATAATTTTGTTGCTTTTATATAAATTAATTTTTCTGGTTCTTTATCATACAATAGTTTAATATAATCTTTTGCCAGTTTTTCTGAATTAAAATATTTGAATTTTGGGGAGGGTATTTTGTTTCTTTGCATAAATTCTCTTGACCATTTTTTGTCCCATTCTATTCTCGCAGCTTTTTTTGTTGGACCAAAAACTTGAAATCCATTTTTTTTTCAATAAATCTGTAGTTCCTACTGCAAGCGTATCATCTTGGGCAACATCAATTAAATCAGGTTTATATTTCTCAGCAATTTTAAGAATGGAAGAACGTTGTTTTAAATCACATTTTTTATCTACAATAACTTGTTTTTGTCTTCTATGGGCAATAAAATCATTTCCAGGAGCAACTATAATCTTATCCACTTTACTACTTTTTTCATACATCTATGAGAGAGTGTGCTCTCTCGCACCTTTTCCAATAATTAAAACTGTTAAATTACAAACCATATCTTTTAAAAAAAGAATAACTATTTATTATTTTATGTGATTATCTTTGTTTAATTTTAACTCAATATTTTGAGATTAAATCATTTCTACCTTTCAAACTCTTTCTTCACTTCATTTAGGGTTGTTATTTCTGAAAGAGGTTTGTCTGGCCTTAGAGCAGTGAATCTTGGAAATCTCAATGCAAATCCAGAAGAATAGTTTGGTGATTTTTGAATTTCCTGATATGTTACTGCAATAACAATCTTTGGCTTAATTGTTACACTTCTTCCTTTTTCTTTTATTATTAGTGGTTTTAATTCTTTTGTTAGTTCG
This sequence comes from archaeon BMS3Abin17, assembly GCA_002897655.1. Taxonomy (GTDB): domain Archaea; phylum Nanobdellota; class Nanobdellia; order Pacearchaeales; family GW2011-AR1; genus BMS3ABIN17. The sequence continues at coordinate 4,146 of BDTJ01000009.1, read as the reverse complement.
TTGAATGAAACACCATGTTCTTCTTTTTCTTTTATTCCAGTCCCCATTTTTCCTATTTCTAAAAAGTTATTTTTGTCTCTGCATGATAGAATAAAACTTGTGAGCCAGCCAAAACGTTTTCCTGTTCCATATTCTGCACCTGTTATAACTAGGTCAAAATCCCTGTCTTCTGGTTTTACTTTTAACATGTGTCCTACTCTACTCCCTGGTTGATAAACTGCTTGTAGGTTTTTCATCATAACCCCTTCTTGATTATCTTTTAAGGCTTTTTTATAGAACTCTTCTGCTTTTTTTTCATCCTTTGTTATAATTTGTTTTGATGGAGTTATCTTATATGGGTGTTTTTCTATTATTTTTTTTATGAGTTTAGTTCTTTTTTCAAAAGGCTCATTAAGCTGTGACATGCCATTATAATAAATTATGTCAAAAACATTAATTTCAATTGGAAGGGTTTCTTTTAGTTTTTCTATGTCATATTTTCTTCTGATTCTCTGGCTTACTGCTTGGAATGGTTTGTATTTTTTTGTTTTCTTATCAAAACCAACAGCTTCTGTGTCAAGAATAAACGATTTTCCCTTTACATATTTTTTAACATATTCCACAACCTCTGGAAATTGTTTTGTAACATTTTCCAATCTTCTTGTAAACAGGATTATTTCATCTTCTTTTTTGTGAATTATTAATCTAAATCCGTCATACTTGTATTCTATTGCACAGGGTTTTCCAACTGCCTTAAACCCTTTTTTTATATCTTCTACTTTTTGGGCAAGCATGACTTTTATTGGCTTTCCAACTTCTAAAGATACTTTTTCCAGTTCCTTTAGTTTGCCTTTTCTTGCTATGTCAAAAACATCAGCAAGATCATTTGATTTGTCTACAGCTTCCTGAATTTTCTTTGATGCTTCTTTATCTTTGTTGAAAAATGCAGAAGACATTGCTTCTCTGACTGTGCTCTCATGAATGCCCACTCTTAGGTCTCCAATAAGTGTTCTTGCAAGATACTTTGCTTCAATTGGTGAAGCAGAAGTCAAGAGCTCTGTTATTAATGAAATTTTTTTATCAACTGTCCCATTTCCTTCAAGTTCAGGAAGTTTTCTTAAATTACTGATTACTTTTTCAGTTGTTAATATGTGGCTGTGAAGGGTTGACTGCTTTTTATGTTCTGTTAGTTTTTCAGCGACTTCCCCAAGATCTCCAAGGTTTTTCCATTCTCTTACTACCTGCCTGGATTCTGTTCCTGTTGCTTTTGAGATTGCCTTTATTGTTAGCTGACTGCTAATTCCCATTTTCTTTTCATTATATTCTGGGTAAATGCTTCCTAACAACAAGTATAAGATTTCCCTGTCTGATTCATGGAGATATTTTAGAAATTTAGAAAGGATTTCTGTTTTTTCAAGGCGTTTGGGAGTGCCTGAAAGAGCTTCATAAAGTTCTGCCAGTTTTTGATATCTCATGAGAAAACTAAGTAGAAGAAGTTTTTAAGTTTGAGGGTTAATTCCTCCACCGAAGATAAGGACATTGTGGCATAATGCGGGGATTTTTACCTGCTTTTATCATTGCTGTTTGTTATCTTATTAAGATCGCTTTTATTTATAAGTATTGTCGAGATTGAGTGTATGGGTTAGATGAATATTATATGATTAAGGATCTATTTTTGCCATTTTTCACCTAACTTGCTTATTTTTTATAAACAGTGTTGATAAAATGTCATTACAAGAATACCCCCGAATATGCCATAAAATACTTATGCCCCAACCAAACAGAAAGGATTTTCAGTAAGTTTCAAAATCTAAATTTTTTATCCTGCTAAAATGTTTTTCATTTCTTGTCATTAATTTTTCATTGTTTGTGATTGCAATTGCCGCAATCATTATGTCTTCCAATTCTATTAGTTCACCTTTCTTTATCAATTCTGATTCAATCTCCCCAGCTAAAAAAGCACTTTGTTTATCCAAATTTAAAACAAAAAACGAATTTATAAATTCCTTTATTTTTTCCTTTTCTTCTTCACGAATATTTTTTGAATTTAATCCTCTTACTAATTCAATTATCGTTGGGGAAGCCATCGTCACGTCTTCATCAGACCCGTCTAATCTTTCAACTGTTGAGATAGCTACTTCATTATCTTTCAAAAAATCTATAATAAGAGATGTATCTAAACATACCATTATTCTAATGCTTTATTTATTTTTTTAATTCTTGCTCTATGGAGTTTATTTCTTTTTTTTCTATTCCCTCTTATTGCCTTCTCTAATTCATCCGCAGATTTTTTTGATAATATACCCCTAAAATCACTTATCTTTCTTTTCCCAGTTATTCTCCCAATTATCATCGAAAAACTTTCATTTTCTTTTTTCAAATTTAAAAGTCTTTTATATGCATCTTCTGTTATTGAAATTGTTTTTGTTGCCATATGTGTATGTATGTGTATGCATTTATATATTTTTTGGTTTTAGAAATTTTACTAGTTATAAAACCTGCTCACTCCCAGAAAAGCTGTTATTTGTATATTGAATTTGTCACTGCTCTAAGAGCTTTTCCAAAGCCCATGAACATTGCAGTATGCTCTTGCTTTTATGTCTTCTATTTTAGCACAGGATTTTGCTTCTGGTTTTTCTCCTGGTTTTAATGATTTTTTGCAGATTTTTTCCTTGTCTTTATTTTCTAATTCAATCCATTCAATATAGTGTTCATCTTTCATTGGGTGCTCAACAGCCCCAACTTTGATTCTTATCCTTTTACCTTCTTCAATTTTCTCTATAACAGGAACATGTTTTTCATTTCCTTCATCTGTTTTTGTTTTTTCTGTCAGCAATTCCATTGGCTGTCCGCAACATATCATCTCCTCTTTTCCGGCATGCAGGATTTCAATTATGTTTCCACATGTATTGCATTTGTATATCTGGTTTAGTTGAGTTATGTTTGACATCTTAATATGTTTCACATTTTATCTGATAGAAAGCTTGTTCGTGATCGCATGAAGGGCATTTTTCAGGAGGCTCTGTGCTTGTATGTACATACCCGCATTCTCTGCATACCCATTCAGTTTCTTTTTCTTTTTTGAAAACTGTGCCTGCTTTTACCTGTTCCAATAGTTTGATGTATCTCTCTTCATGGTGTTTTTCTGCTACTGCAATTGCTTTTAGCCTTTCAGCAAGTTCTTTCAATCCTTCTTCTTCTGCAGTCTTTGCAAATTCAGGATACATTTCTGTATTTTCATAATGTTCCCCATCTATTGCTGCCTGAAGATTTTCAGCAGTTGTCCCATAAGTTGTAGGAGCAATTGCCTCAACATTTATTTCTTCATTGTTTCCTAATTTCTTTTTAAGTTCTTGGATATGCTCAAAAAGTCTTTTTGCATGCGCTTTCTCATGATTTGCTGTCTCTAGGAATATTCCCGCGATTTGTTCATAACCTTCTTTTTTGGCAATCTTTGCGTAGAAAGTGTATCTGTTTCTTGCCTGGCTCTCCCCGATAAATGCCTTTGTCAGATTTTGAATAGTTTTTTCCATCGATTATTAGAAATATTAATAGTTTATATATTCTTTTTATTGGGTATACACCATTTCTGCGATATGATCCATAGCATCAAACCACGATCTAGAACCAGGTTTACATCTCCTGCATTTATAGATATTTTTAGCGTGATGACGGATACTCTCTTTTACAGTAAAATCGACATCTTCTCCATTTTGCATTAGTAAATGATCTTTTAACCAAGAGTCTACTTTTTTTGATGCATAAAACCAGTTTTCTTTTTCGTGCTGGTACATACCATCTAAATGTAATTTATGAGCTACCCTTTGAACTATCCCATGTATGTCTGACCCCTCTTTTGCTTCTATGATTTCTTGCAAAAGCTCCATAATTATGGAGGATTTTGAACTTTAAATATATTTTTATGCCAAGGATTCTGGAGAAAACCACACACTTTAGTGTGTGGATGAATCCTTGGACATCCTAAAGTCCAAACAAACCGCACCTTTTAAGGTGCGGTAAAACACAAGGACTTTTTGATAGAATTACTTTTTGGGCTGTAAGTGTTTCAATAATCTGTCTTTTTTGATTTCTGGCTTGCTTGTGTCAACCATGATGATTTCAAAGAAATAGTGAATTCCGTCTTTACCTATTTTGTAAGAGTTCAAT
>BDTJ01000008.1 GCA_002897655.1 archaeon BMS3Abin17 | reverse complement strand
TAATATTTGAAAAGACTATTACGAAGTTTGGTAATGGGGCAAAGATAGATGCTCCAAAAGAATTCCTAGGGAAGAAAGTTTATGTGATTCTTAGAAAATAGATATTCTTAATTTATACGCAAACCCTACGCGGGGATAAAATAAGTAGAATTGTTTTGTTTTTAAAGGTTTTTAGTTTTTTGCCTGATAATCTATAAACAAATTTTCAATACTATTCTCTTTCTTAAAAGTCCTAATTACTTTTTTTGAATATCCCAATAAGTTATTTGATACTACTTCTTTTTTCTTTACTTTCTCTAAGTAAATACGAGAACTTCTAATAATAATATCATATAAATCATTAATTACATCTTTTGCATTATTATAACTGACAGGTGCCCAAACAGATACATTGAACTCTGGATTATGCGCTAAATACCATCTACCAACAGTATTAATTCTTAAATTTAAAAGTGGTCTTTTTGTCATTTTATTCCCCAGCATCTCTTTTTCTTGGTTCTGCTAAGAAAAAAGTCCTGTTTGATTCTGACTCATGGATTTCACCTTCTTTTTCATATACTGCTGTTGCCCTTGGAAGTGCGAATTTTCCCAAAATCCCAATCTTAGAATAAATTATGTATGAAAGCATTCTTGATTCCCCTTCTTCTAATTTCTCAAAATCCCACTCTACTCTTCTGGTTTTTTCATTTATTCTTGTAGGAACTTCTCCCCCAAACCTCTCATGAATCTTTACTAATTGAGGAAGCCTGTCAATTACACTTATTCTCTCAATATATTTTTTTGCATTAACAAGTATAGATACCTTTAATGCAAACTCTCCTCCCTTGACATTTACAAAAGATACCTTTTTCTTGAGAATCAGGTTTGTCTTTGAATATTGCTTGGTAAGAACAACAATTACGATTATCAGAACTATTACTAAGATTGGCAGAATCCAGTTAGTCTTTATTGTTATCTCAAAACTCTCTCCTGGTTTTATCTCCTGATTCCATGTATATTGAACACTTGCTCCTTTTCTCTCAACAATATCTGGCTCAGGACTAAAGCTTGTGAATAACCTTGAGATAATATTCTTTTCTATAATTGTTTCTGTTGGAGATACAACATTTCCATTGTTTGTTTTTTCTATTATCTTTGTATTTATAATCAAGCCATAATCTTTTTTCACTGTAAGCACAATATCTTTCTCTGCAAATTTTATAACCCCTTCTATATTTGCTTTTTTATCCTTGACTTTAATCTCTGAGTTGAGAGTATAAAATCCAGCTATTAATTTGTTAAAATCCTCTTTGTTTAGATGAATAGTAAAATTTTTTCTCTCATTTGGACCAATGCTGAAGTTTTCTTCCACCTCAAAGAAAACAGATGAAAATTTGGCACTGATCTCTCCAAAATCAAAATTTTCTTTGTTTTTGATATATATCTCCATAGAATTAGATTCTAAATCAATTTCTCCTGAACCAATCTCAAATGCTTCTTCAAGTTCTATTATCTTGAAAGTTAGTCTTTCTCTTATTTCTGTTGAGTCCTGCCCCCTTATAAAATACTCAAATGTATAAGAGCCTTTATGCTTAAATTCGCCTATTGGAGAAACTTCTAATTGTATTTCTTTTACCTGGTTTGCTTCTATTGGAACAGTTCCTTTTGGGAACATGTTAAATCCAAGAAGATTATAAAATTCAAGATTGTCAGCAACACCAAGATTAGATATTTTTAGATTAAAAACAACAGGCTGGTCAATTCCAGAGACCATAACCTCGTTTGAGCTTGTTTTTTCCACTTCTAAATTTATCGCCAAAACAAGCGGAAAAACCAACAAAATAATCAACATATAGGTAAATACTCTTTTCATGTTAGAAATTAAAAGTAATTTATATATAAGGATTTCGGTGGTTAATTTAATGCCTTTTTTTACCTTCTAAATCAAGATATGCTTTTGCCTGTCCAAGGAATTCATCAGAATCTCCAATTAATTTTGCTTCTAATTGCTCTATTCTCGCTTTGATAACCCATTTTTCATATATACTCCTTAGAAATTTCCTAATAGCATCTTTTTCAAACTTTCCGTCATAATCTCTTATTAGGGTGCTCTTAACCTTGATTTCAACACTTCCTTTGTTTGTCTCTATTTTTGCATTTCCTTTTGCAATCTCTACCTTTTTTAAACCAAGTATTCTAAATGTTACCTTAATTTCAAACTTGAAATAATCTGTTACTTTTTTTGTCCCTGTCCATTTAATATCTATTTCTTTTTCATCTCCCTTTAGTTTTTCAGCATATTTATCTTCAGATATATCTAAGCCTGTTTCATCTTTAAGCCAATCATAGCAAAATCTGTAAAACTCGTCAAATGTAAAAATTCCTTTTGATTTGATTTTGCTTGAAAATATTGTATCTTTCTCAGCCATCTTATGCAGTCACTTCTTTTATTAATATAGAACAAAAATATTATTTAAATAGTTTTCTTAACGCATATTTTTGCAGGATTCACAGATTAACATGCCATTAAATCTTGAAAGGATGTCTCTATTACCACACTCTTCGCATATTCCATCATGCATGAAATCCCTATGTTTTGCTTTTTCAACCCTTTTAAGTTTTTTTGCTTCTTCTCTAATCTCTCTAGCCTTTTCTAACTCTGGATAAAATTCTGGGCTAAAGCTTAATATGTCTTTTATAGTTATTATTCCAATAAGCTCTCCTTCATGAATTACTGGAAGCCTTTCAAATTTAAAGTTTTTCATCTTATCAAAAGCCAGTTTGATTGGTACAGAAGGTTTTATTGTAGCTATCTTTCTTGGGGAAATATCAATTGCCTTTATTTTTGATAAGTCTTCTTTTGATTTCTTGACTAATGCCCATAAAATATCCTCGTTTGATATAAATCCAACTAATTTTTTATTAGTTGCAAGAAGCAGGCTTCCAACCCTTTTTTTTACCATTAATCTGGCACAATCCAAAAGATTTGTCTCTGGTTTTGTTATAACAGGGTCTCTTGTCATAATATCTGATACCAGTATGTTCTCCATGCCCCTAAGTGGAGGATTTTGCTTATAAAGTTTATCCTTATTTTTTACTATTTTGTAGATGACAATAATGCTTAAATAAGGAGGTTTTGAAGTAGTTAGATGACAGATGATAAATCTACATTACCAAATATTTTAAAGTGGGCTTCTGAGGTATCTAAAGGATATCTTAAGATGTCTCTAAGTGAAAAATTAGAGGAGTTAAAGAAACTAAAAAGTGTAAGAAGTGGTCTTGAAGAAGAATTAAAAAATGCTGAATTAAAAATTATGGTTTTAGATGGTTTTCACGATGTTAAAGATTATAAGGTAAAAAAAGATGAAGTTGCTGTTGCATTATTATCTGAGATAAAAGAAAAAGGGGAGAGTATCTCCTACCAAGATTTAACAAAATCTTTTGATGAACAAACCAAATCTATAACTACTCATTATCTAACTAAATTAAAAAGTGCTAAATATATTGAGATAAAAAGTGGTGTAAGAGGCGATATTATAAGTCTCACTTCAAAAGCAAAGGAGATAAATTATGACAGATAAACCAGTTGTTCTTATGCCTGAAGATATACAGAGAATCATGGGCAAGGATGCCCAGAGAAACAATATTCTTGCTGCAAAGATGGTAGCAGAGATAGTCAAGACCACTTTGGGTCCAAAAGGAATGGATAAAATGCTTGTTTCTCCTACAGGAGATATTATTGTTACAAATGATGGCGTTACTATACTTGATGAAATGCAGATTGAACATCCTGCAGCAAAGATGATGGTTGAGATAGCGAAGACGCAGGAGAGTGAGGTTGGAGACGGGACAACTACTGCTGTGATGATTGCAGGAAAACTTTTGGAAAATGCTGAGAAACTTTTGGATAAAAAAATTCATCCAACTGTTATTACAAAAGGATATAGGATGGCTGCTGAAAAATGTCAGGAGATTCTGAATGAAATCTCTCTGAAAATAACGTCAGAAGATGAAGAGATATTAAAGCAGGTTGCAATGACTGCTATGACTGGAAAGGGCGCAGAAGATTCAAGAGAAAGGTTTGCTGATATTATTGTCAAGGCTGTCAAGCAGGTTCAGGCTAATGGAAAGGTTGATTTAAATGATATTAAGATAGAAAAAGCAAGGGGTGAGGGAATAAGGGATACAGAATTAATCTCAGGAATTGTTTTAGATAAAGAAAAGGTTTCTGCTGACATGCCAATAGTTATTCAAGATGCACAAATTGCTCTTATTGATTTTCCATTAGAATTAAAGACTCCTGAAATAGATACAAAGATTTCAATATCTTCGCCTGAACAATTACAGAGTTTTATTGCACAAGAGGAAAAAGCGATAAAAGATATGGTTGATAAAATTAAAGAGTCTGGAGCAAATGTTATTTTCTGCCAAAAGGGAATTGATGATTTTGCACAGTATTTGTTATCTAAGGAGAACATCTATGCATGCAGAAGAGTTGCAAAAAGTGACTTGGAAAAGACAGCAAAGGCAACAGGAGGAAAGATTGTCAGTAATTTAAGTGAGCTTACTCAGTTTGAGCTGGGGAATGCCCAATTTGTAGAGGAAGTTAAACGTGGGGAAGATGTTATGACTTATATAAAAGGGTGCCAGAACCCAAAAGCACTAACTATTTTGATTCATGGTGGAACAGAGCATGTTATAGATGAAATTGAGAGAGCAATAAAGGATGGATTGGGGGATGTTGTTTCTTCTCTTAAAACAAGATTGGTTGTTCCTGGGGGTGGGGCAATAGAAGTTGAAATTGCAAAAAGATTAAGGGAATTTGGACAATCTTTGAGTGGAAGAGAGCAGTTGGCTGTTGAAGAATTTGCATCTGCTTTGGAATTTATTCCTGTAACTCTTGCAGAGAATGCAGGAATTGACCCTATTGATATATTGACTGAATTGAAATCCAGACATGATTCGGGTGAGAAAAATGCAGGATTAAATTTATTTACTAACAAGGTTGAAAATGTTTTAGAGGCGAGAATTATTGAGCCATATAAGATAAAAAGTCAGGCAATTGACTCTGCAAGCGAGGTTGCCATAATGATATTGAGAATTGACGATGTTGTTGCATCTTCTGGGGGAAGTGGTGGAAGAAGTGCAGGGGGCTTGCCTCCTGGAATGGCTGGGATGGATTAGAATGAAAGAAGTAATTGACAAAACTATACTTAAAGATACTGAGTGGAAAAGGTTAGATGAACTTGCTAAAAAGAAACATCTTTCTATAAGTTCTCTTGTTAGAAGTTTAATTTGTGAGATTCTTGGCAAAATAAAAGAGGGGGATTCAAATGGAAATTCAGCAAGAGATTGATCCTGATATGATTATTGAAAAGCTCCAGGAAATAAATCAAAGACTAAAAGAAAATGGCTGGTATGAACTCGCAAATCCATCTGACAATAGATACAGTTACTCTAAATAGGCTTCAGTCTGAGGATGTTGATATAGAGATATCTGTTAAATTTGTTTTTTCCTGTAATTTTTTAACAACCTCGAGAATCTTAAATCCTGCTCCATCTGCCTTGTGCAAATGATTATAATTTTTTAGTTCCCTTTTTACTAACAACTTTCTTTATTGAACGAGTTTTAGGAACTTTGTTTTTAAGAGAAATATCCTTTGATATATTTTTCATTAAATTATTAGTGTCTCCAAAATTAAGACCCTTTTCTTTAGTTTGGGATAAAATATTTTTGGAAACTTCATTAAATCCATTTTCAAAATCTTCTTTTTTAATTATTAATTTTTCTTTTTCTTTTGATTTATAGTATCTTTTTATAGAATTAATTCCAGCATTCCTGCACATTGCCTCAATATCTGCTCCTGTCCAGGATTCAGTTTTTTTAACATAATCTATAATTTTTATAGTTTTATCTAAAGGCATCTTTCTTGTGTGAACTTTAAATATTTCTTCCCTAGATTTTTCATCGGGAATTTTTAACTCAATAATAGAATCAATACGTCCGGGCCTGATTAATGCTGGATCAATTAAATCCTTCCTATTGGTTGCAGCCATAACAATAACTTTTTCTAATTCCTCAATACCATCTAGTTCTGTCAATAATTGATTGACCACTTTTTCTGTTGTGTCAGACATGCTGACTCCCCTCAACTTTGAAATACTATCAAATTCATCAAAAAATATTATTGAGGGGCTTACTTGTCTTGCTTTCTTAAAAATCTCTCTTACATGTTTTTCAGACTCTCCAACCCATTTACTTATTAGCTCAGGACCTTTTACTGAAATAAAATTAGCATTGGTTTCAGTTGCAACAGCTTTTGCAAGCAAGGTTTTTCCTGTTCCAGGAGGTCCTGTTATCAACACTCCTTTTGAAGGTTTAATTCCAGCTAAGACAAAAAGATCCGGGCGAATTAGAGGGAGTTCAACAAGTTCTCTTAATTTTTCTTTTGCTTCATAAAGTCCTCCAATATCATTCCATTTAACATTTGGTTTAGTAAACAATACTTCCCTCATTGCACTGGGCTCTACCATTTTTAAAGCATCAAGAAAATTATTACGTGTTATTTTAATCTTATCTAAAATTTCTGTAGGAACTTTCTCTTGTAAATTTTTCAATTTAGAAAAATGGGGTTTTAATGCTTTTAATGCAGCCTCTTTGCTTAATATCTCAATATCTGCGCCAGTATAGCCCATGGTTTTTACAGCAATTTCATTAAAATTAACATCCTTGCTTAAAGGCATTCCACGAGTGTGAATCTGTAATATTTCCTTTCTCCCAACCTCATCAGGAGGATTAATTTTAAGCTCCCTGTCAAATCTGCCAGGCCGTCTCAATGCAATATCAATATCTTCTGGCCTATTTGTTGCAGCCATAACAACAACTTGCCCTCTTGATTTTAAACCATCCATTAATGTCAATAACTGAGCAACTATTCTCTTTTCTGTTTGATCTATTCCTTCAGAACGTTTTGGTGCAATACTATCAATTTCGTCAATGAAAATTATTGAAGGGGCATTTTTTTCAGCTTTCTCAAAAATTTCTCTTATATGTTTTTCAGATTCTCCATAATATTTACTCATAATTTCAGGTCCAGCAATAGAATAAAAACTAGAATCTGTCTCTGTTGCAACAGCTTTTGCAAGCAAGGTTTTTCCTGTTCCAGGAGGTCCAGTTAATAATACTCCTTTTGGTGCTCCAACTCCTAATTTTTGAAAAACCTCTGGATTTTTCATTGGAAGTTCAACCATCTCTCTTACAAGTTCAATTTCATTCTTCAATCCACCAATATCTTCATATGAGATACCTGTAGCATTTAAATCACCTTCATGAACATCATCTGTTACAATTAGTTTAGTTGAAGGTGTAACAATAACATAACCTTTAGGAGATACTTTTGAAACAATATAATTTAATCGACTTCCAAAAACATCAATAATTGTCCTTTGTTTTACTGCAAGAGGTTTATGCATTAGTTTTGTATGAAAAAATTCAGTAGGATCATTACTAAATCTAATTCCTTCCTGAGTGGGAGCAAGAGTTACTGATTTAGCTTCTTGTATTTTTATAGGATTGATTATTACTTTTTCGCCAATTGACACACTAATATTTGATCGGATTGTTCCATCAAGACGAATGAATCTTTCATTATTGTCTCTAGTTAAGGAACGCATAACTTTAACCACAGTTACGTTTTTAGCTTTTATTTCAATGATATCCCCTGAAACTAACTTTAACGAATTCATTACATTTGAAGGAATCCTTGCTATACCTTTATCAATATCCTCTTGTAAAGATTCTACAACTTTCAATTCTATGATTTCTTTTTTCCCTTTCATTTTTTGCTAAAGATTACCTCTAAAATTCCATTTTTTATAGTATGCTTAAAATTTTTTGGACTAACAAATTTTGGAAGTATTTTCTTAATATCAATCCCATTACCTAATTTTCTTGTTAAATAATCCTGAACTTTTTCAAGCTCATTACTATTTTTTCTTGCGATAATTTCAAGTTCTTGTCCTTTAACATTAACGATTATATCTTTTTCATTATACCCAAAAAGTTCAAAAATAAGATATAAATAATCATTATCTTCAATAAAATCTATATTCCTCTCGTCTTCTTCACCTTGAATAAAATCTTGTGGACGACTAATCTGTCTTTGGTTTTCACCAAAAAATTCTCTAACTATCTCTTCAAAAGGATCATTGTTATCAAATAAACTCATTTTATTTCTCCTTGAAAGATGATAAGAAACATCAAATATAAAGCTTATGGTAATAACGCCAAAAGAATAAATGGATATAAAGTGGGGTATACGAAAATTAGTTATGATTTATAGAGCTCCGGTGAAAGAATAGAATCACA
>BDTJ01000007.1 GCA_002897655.1 archaeon BMS3Abin17 | reverse complement strand
ACAGAGAGTGTAACTTTTTTCATAGATTCAATTTTCCCAGAAATAAATCTGACAAACCCCTTAAATACAACTTATACTTCTGTTCAAACAACATTAAATTACACTTACACAGAAATAAATTCAGATACTTGCTGGTATTCCTTAGATAGTGGGGCTTCAAATACTACTATAACTTGCGGACAAAATGTTACAGGGCTCAACTCAGGACAGGGAAGTTCAACCTGGACAGTTTATATAAATGATACTGCAGGTAATGAAAACAGCAGTTCTGTAACTTTCTTTGTTGATTCAACTGCTCCATCAATTAGCATTGTGTATCCATCAAACAACACAAACACAACTAATACTTTACTTGATGTAAATTACACAGCAACAGATGAAACTTCATTAGATTCTTGCTGGTATTCTAATGATACAATGTTGTTGAACATAAGTTTAGGAACAACCTGCTCAAATATAACAACAGTTACATGGGCAGAAGGACAGCATAATGTTACTGTCTGGGCAAATGATTCAAGCAATAATCAAAATTCATCGTCTGTGACTTTTATTGTAGATACAACACCACCATATTTTACAAATTGGGCTGATCAAACACTTTCTGCTGGTCAGAGCTTGAATTATGATATTAATGCAGCAGACGACGGTGTTGGGTTAGATAGTTTTGCAATTAACTGGACTTCAACCTTTAGCATAGTCTCATCAACAGGTGTATTAACTAACACATCTGCATTAAGTGTTGGAGAGTATTATATTAATGTTTCAATAAATGATACCCTAAACAATCTTAATTCTTCAATCTTATTGGTTAATGTGAGTGCAGGAGATACAACACCTCCTGCAATAAACTTCACAGACCCTACACCTTCGGATAATACAGTTCAGTCTGCAACAGCAGTTTATGTAAATGTTTCAACCAGCGACGCAAGCAACCACTCTGCATTTATTGACTGGAACAGGAGTTTGGTTGGTTGGTGGAAGATGGATGAGTATAATGCAAGTGGAATCTTTGATAATTCAACTTGGAGCAATTTCGGTAAATTTAATGGAGGACAGAGTACATCTGATATAACTGACGCTAAAAGAGGAAAAGGTTTGGATTTTGATGGGATTAATGATTATGTGAGCATCTCTGCTAATAGTGTCTTTGATAATAATGAATCTGGAACTTATTCTGCTTGGGTTTATTCTTATGGTACAGGTAGTGGAGATTTTTACAGAGTAGGTGTACTTCAACAAGAAATTGATAGCAATAATCTACTTTGGCTTGGTAGTGGAAGTACAAACAACTATGTTTTCCTTCTTAAAATAGGGGGGGTACAAGAATCTGCTGGGGGGACCACTATTTTAGGAACAAACCAGTGGTATTACCTTGTGGGAACGTATAATTCAACTAATATCTGTGCATATCTTAATGGAGTATTAGATAATTGTGTTTCAAGAAGTGTCACTAAGATAACTGGAGCAGATGTCCTAATGTCTCCTGCAGGATCTTATTTTGAAAGATTTAATGGTTCAATAGATGAAGCAATGATTTTCAATAGGGTACTGACACCAGAAGAAATTAACTCAAGTTATAATGCAGGAACATACAGGCTGTTTAATAATTTTACAGGATTGGCTGACGGAAATTATAATTACACAGCACATGTTATAGATGTTGCTGGGAATACAAATCAAACAGAGCAGAGAACAGTCACAATTGACACAACCCCTCCAACATGGGAAAACAATAAAACAAACCTGACAGCGTCTACACCTCAAGGAAACCAAGTTTACTTTAATATAACTTTGAATGATACAAATCCGGGTGATTACATTTTCAGCTGGTATAATGGAACAGACTGGGAAAATAATTCAGCAGCGTCGTATACTGACGGGCAGGAGATTGAAGTAACAAAAACAATTAATATTGATACAGGTGATATAAACTGGACATGGTATTTTAATGATTCAGCAGGAAATAGCAATCAGAGTGATGTCTGGAGTGTTACCTTGGTGTTTGATGACCAGACTGCTCCATTAATCAGTATTGTATATCCTGAAAATAATACCTTTAGTTCAAACACTGGATTAGATGTTAATTATACTGTTTCAGATGCAGGTGTTGGTGTTGATTCATGCTGGCATTCTAATGATAGTATGAGTGTGAATATTAGTTTGGGAACAAGCTGTATAAATATCACAACAGTTACATGGACAGAAGGACAGCATAATGTAACTGTCTGGGCAAATGATTCTAATGGATATGAAAACAGTTCAAGTGTTACATTTACTATTGATACAACTGCTCCTTCAATCACTTTAAACAAACCAGACAATAATTCATTTACAACTTTAAATTGGAGTTTATTAAATGCAACTGTATATGATAATTTGCAAAATATGACAGTTTATTTCTATGCTAATAATAATAGTAATGGACCGAATATGTCAGAAGGACTTGTTTATATTCAGGAAAATGTGGCCAATGGAAGTGGGGTGATTTATAATTTAACTGCTCTGCCTGTAAAGCCGTCTGAAAGTGGGTTGATTGCATTGTGGCATTTTGATAATCTAAGTGAGTTTGGAGAGAATAATACTAATATTTATGATTTTGCTGGGGGAGATAATAATTTAACTTGTGGTATTAATTGTCCAATATCATATAATAAAAGTGGAGGTAAGTTTGCTGGAGCTTATAATTTTTCAATATTAGATAATCAAGCTCTAACAACTACTATGAATGAATTAAATGGTTCAAGTGCATTTAGTGTTATGCTTTGGGTAAAGCCGAATGTTGCAGATGCAGGCTTGTGTGTGATTTTAGGTAAAGGTAGCTGGGGTTCTAAACAAACTCCCCACATTCGTAATACTGGTGGTAGTGATAATTTAACAATAGTTATAGATACATCAGATGGTAGTGATTGTAATTTTCAAACATCTACTGAATTAACAGTTGATGATTGGACACATCTTGTAGTTACATGGAATGGAAGTGATTCTTATGTTTATTTTAATGGAGTGCAGGATTCTGAATCTTGCACTGGAACAGGAAGTTTTCTTGAGAATGCTACTAATCTTCAAATTGGAAGAGGAAATATTGGAGATTCTTCTTGTAATGAAATGATAGACGAAGTAGCAATCTATAACAGAAGCTTATCAGCAGCAGAGATATTAGATCACTACAGATTAGCAGAAGGGAAATATTACTGGAAAGGAAATGTCAGCGATGGAAGTTTGAGTGATGAAAGTGAAGTATGGGAGTTTAGTGTTGATACAACATCTCCGACATGGGAGAACAATAAGACAAACCTTACAGCGTCTACACCTAATGGCAACCAAGTTTACTTTAATATAACTCTAAATGACACTAATCCAGGAGATTATGTGTTTAGCTGGTATAATGGAACAGATTGGGAGAATAATTCAGCAGTGAGTTATACAGACGGGCAAGAAGTTTCTGTTACAAAGATAATTAATATTGACGTGGGTGATATAAACTGGACATGGTATTTCAATGATACAGCAGGAAATAATAATCAGTCAGATGTATGGAGTGTTACACTTGTATTTGATGACCAGACACCTCCATTAATAAGTATTGTTTATCCTTCAAATAATACTTTCAGCAGTAATACTGGATTGAATGTTAATTATACTGTTTCAGATGCAGGTGTTGGTGTTGATTCTTGCTGGTATTCAAATGATTCCATGTCTGTAAATATAACTTTAGCAAGTTGCATAAATATAACAGCAATTACATGGGCAGAAGGACAGCATAATGTTACTGTCTGGGCAAATGATTCAGCGGGCAATGAAAACAGCTCAAGTATTACATTCACAATTGATACAATTGTTCCTGCAATAAACTTCACAGACCCAACACCTCCAAATGCATCATCTCAATCAGCAACTTCTGTTTATGTGAATGTTTCAACCAGCGACGCAAGTAATCACTCTGCATTTATTGACTGGAATTATACTTTAAGAGGATGGTGGAATTTTGAAAGTGTTTTATCCAATGGAACAGTTTATGATAATTCAACTCATTGCTATGATAATGAAACCGAGATACTTACTAATGAAGGATGGAAATATTTCTTTGAATTAGATAAAACAGAAGAGGTTGCAACATTGAATCAGGAAACAATGGAATTAGAATATCAGATGCCTTTAGAATACCAAGAGTTTGATTATAATAATGATATGTATAAGATTATCTTAGAAGATGGAAGTGATTTATTGGTTAGCGAAGATCATAAGGTTTATACTGGAGAAGAAAATCAGGTATTGAACAATTTCCTTAAATCTTTTGTATTGAATATTTCTACAGAAGACTGTTTCTTAAATTTAGGTTCATTAGACCAGATTGCACAGTTTAACTTCAATGCAAGCGCGAATATTGGAATGTCTTTATTGTGTGTTAATTCTTTGGCCTTGGATTCAAACTGTTTGAATAATTTTTTAGGAATTATCTCCACAAAATTTGATAACTCTATTAATGCTTCATTAAATTGCTCTGAATTGAGTCTAGAATATTTTAATATATCTGACTCATTTTTCTTTAATTCATCAGTTACATATTCTGGGGTTGATAATTTTATTCCAAAAACATCTGAATTTATAATGATAAATCTTACTGGATTGTCCCTAAAAAAAGATAGTAGTATATTAGAGTCAACAACTAATTGCATTTTTTACCAACCTTCTTTCTTGTATCGCTTCCACACACCTTCCTTAACCTTGTCCCCAAGTCTTAAACAATCTTCTTCAGTTAATTCAGAATTCTCAAGCATTTTATCTAATTTCTTAAGTAATAATGCTCTTTTAACTTTTTCAGATAAGAATTTACGCATGGATTCTGAAAGGTTCAGCTCTGGCAGTTCGTCTATTTGCTTTTTCAATTCTTCTGGTATTGATAAAGTTATGTTTGGCATTTTAACACATTCAAATTCTGTGTATTCTGTGAAAGATGTGCAAGTATATAAATCTTTTGGTCTTGAGGACTTTAGTTTAAAACCAATAAAAGAAGTTTATTCAGAATTCAACAATAACAATGAAATCTACTTCCTGGACTCAGAAAACAATCCAATAAAAGTTAAGTCGATTACAAAAGAAAAGTATGATGGAAAGATATATGATGTTGATGTTGAAAATGATATTGTTCTGGTTAGAAGAGAAAATGAAAAAGGGATTTGGTCAGGGAATTCTAATCACGGAACTTTATATAATCATGCGACAAATACAACTGTTACTGGAGCAAGAGGACAGGCAATTGATTTTGATGGTGTGGATGATTATGTTGATGTGGGAAATCCAAGTTCTTTACAAATAACAGGAAATTTGACTATTTCTGCTTGGATAAAAACAACAGATACTTCTGTGTCACGAATTGTGAGTAAAGATGATGTGGCTACTAATAGAGACTATCTCCTTCAATATAGTGTTTCAGCCTCAGAAAAAGTAAGATTTGGTATATTTAAATCAAATACTTTCTATAGTTCAGGAGAATCAACCACATTAGTTAGTGATGGGAGTTGGCATTATATTGTTGGAATTAATAATGGGACTGATTTGATGATATATGTTGACGGGGTCTTAGAAAATAGCGCTTCAAATGGGGGAACAATTGATAATGATGCTGTTAATCTTGAAATTGGTAGAGTTGGAGGCGGAGACGACGAGTATTTCAATGGAACAATAGATGAAGTAATGATATTTAATCGGGTTTTATCACCAGAAGAAATAAATGCGTCATACAATGCAGGAAGTTATAGATTATTCAGCAACTTCACAGGTTTATCAGATGGAAATTATAATTATACTGCTCATGTAATTGATGCATTAGGATATACAAATCAAACAGAGCAAAGGATAATTACAATAGATACAACTTATCCAACATGGGAAAACAACAAAACTAATCTAACAGCGTCTACATCTCAAGGACAGCAAGTATATTTTAATATAACTTTGAATGATACAAATCCAGGATATTATATATTTAGCTGGTATAATGGAACAGCATGGGAAAATAATTCAGCGACAAGTTATACTAATGGACAAGAAGTTTCTGTTACTAAAACAATCAATATTGATACAGGTGATATAAACTGGACATGGTATTTCAATGATACTGCAGGAAATTCTAATCAGTCAGATGTCTGGAGTGTGACTTTAGTGTTTGATGACCAGACTCCTCCATCAATTAGCATTGTGTATCCCTCAAACAACACAAACACAACTAATACTTTACTTGATGTAAATTATACTGTTTCAGACTCTAGTTTAGATTCATGCTGGTATTCTAATGATACAATGTCTATTAATACAAGTTTAGGGACATCCTGTAATAATATAACGACAATTACATGGAGTGAAGGACAGCATAATGTTACTGTATGGGCAAATGATTCTAATAACAATGAAGGTTCTGATTCAGTAACATTTACAATTGATACAACACTACCTGTAATAAGTATAGTTTATCCTCAAAATACAACTTATAATGTGAATGTGTCTGAACTGAATTATACTTTCACAGAAGCAAGTCCTGATTCATGCTGGTATTCAACTGATGGCGGAGCAACTAACTCTAGCCGTGTGAATTGTGGGGCTAATTTCACAAATGCAGTCTCTAATGAAGGATCAAATACATGGACAATATATATTAATGATACAGCAGGCAATGAAAATTCAACAAGTGTGACATTTTTTAAAGATACAATTTACCCAGGAATATCAATATTATACCCATCAAATAATACAAACACAACTAATACTTTACTTGATGTTAATTATACTTACACAGAAACAAGTCCAGACTCATGCTGGTGGACGAGTGATGCCGGGGCAACAAATAATTCTCTTACAGATTGCACAACTAATATAACAGGAGAAGCCTGGAGTGAAGGTAGCAACACAATTATTGTTTATATAAATGATACAGCAAACAATGAAAACAGTTCAAGTGTTACATTTACAATTGATACTCAACCACCTTATTTTACAAACTGGGCTAATCAAACACTTTCTGCTGGCCAGAGTTTAAATTATGATATTAATGCAGCAGACGACGGTGTTGGGTTAGATAGTTTTGCAATTAACTGGACTTCAACCTTTAGCATAGTCTCATCAACAGGTGTATTAACTAACACATCTGCATTAAGTGTTGGAGAGTATTATATTAATGTTTCAATAAATGATACTCTTGGAAATTTGAATTCAAGTATTCTACTGGTTAATGTGAGTGCAGGGGATACAACACCTCCTGATATAAACTTCACAAACCCGACACCTTCGGATAATACAGTTCAGTCTGCAACAGCAGTTTATGTAAATGTTTCAACCAGCGACGCAAGCAACCACTCTGCATTTATTGACTGGAACAGAAGTTTGATTGGATGGTGGAAGTTTGATGAGTATAATGCAAGTGGAATTTATGATAATTCAACCTGGAATAATTTTGGAACATTTAATGGAGGATTAAGTACTTCTGATATAGTTACTGGTAAGAGAGGCAAGGGTTTGGATTTTGATGGAATTGATGATTATGTTAGTGTTAGTGATGATGCAAGTTTGGATATAAATAATTTTACAATATCAATGTGGATTTATCCTAAAGACTCATCGCCATCACAAACTTACAGTTATCTTCTGGTTAAAGGAGAAGATTGGTTGAGTGAGTGGAGCTATGCTGTAAGATTTGACGATGGCACTTATAGTGATTTGGAGATGGTTCTTTCTTCAAGTGGAACCAGTGCTACTGAAAATTTAGCACCAATTTCATCAGTTATATCTAATGAATGGCAGTACATTACTTTTACTTTTAATGGATCCACTGTAGTAAGTTATTATAATGGAATTAAACAAAGTACAAGCTTATGGAGCAATTCCATTTATAAAGGAACAGGAAGAGTAACGATGGGTGCTAGATGGGATAGTAGTGTCGGAAGTTCTTTGTATCATCTCAACGGAACAATAGACGAAGTAATGATTTTCTCAAGAGCATTGTCACCTGAAGAAATCAATGCATCATACAATGCAGGAGCATATAGGCTATTCAATAACTTCACAGGTTTAGCTGAAGGAAATTATAATTACACAGCACATGTAATTGATGCATTAGGATACACAAACCAGACAGAGCAAAGAACTGTTACAATTGACACAACCCCTCCAACATGGGAAAACAATAAGACAAACCTTACAGCGTCTACACCCCAAGGAAATTTAGTTTACTTTAACATTACACTGAATGATACAAATCCAGGAACTTATATCTTTAGCTGGTATAATGGAACAGCATGGGAAAATAATTCAGCGACAAGTTATACTAATGGACAGGAAGTTCAAGTTACTAAAACAATAACTGCAGATACAGGCGATATAAACTGGACATGGTATTTCAATGATTCTGCAGGAAATTCTAATCAGTCAGATGTCTGGGGTGTTACGCTGACAATAGATAATGCTTATGTTCCTGAAATAAACTTAACAGCTCCACAGAATGCTTCAATTATTTCTTCAGAATCAGTTTTATTAAATGCAACAGTTACTGACGGTGACAATGATAATATGACTGTTTATTTATTTGCAAATAATAATTCTAATGGACTGAATTTCTCTGAAGGATTGGTTTACATGCAGTATAATGTTCCAAATGGAACAGATATTAATTATAATCTGACTGCATTGCCTGTGAAACCGTCAGAAGACAGTCTGGTTGGATTATGGCATTTGGATAATCTTAGTGAATTTGGCGAATGCACTGTGAGAAATCAGGCAGATTGTGTTTATGATTTTTCAGGTAATGGAAATAATGGAACACTGGGTAATGCAACATCTGGAACAGACCCCACGTTTAACCTGACAGGAGGAAAGTTTGCAGGTGCATTTGAGTTTGATGGCGTGGATGATTATGTTGGACTTGGAAGACCCTCGTCACTTAATGATCTCCCAACAGCTAATTTTACAATTTCTGCATGGGTATATGTCGATTCTTCAATTAGTAGTTGGGATAGTATTTTTGGATGTTATCAGGCTTCTGGAGCTTTTGGGGTTCCTGATGGATGGAATTTCAGAATGACCACAAACTCTAGTGGGGATAGGTCTTTAGTTTTTGATGCTTATCATACAACTACGAGTGCCTTTTTTTATTCTTCTTACGGAGTAATTAATGATAATCAATGGCACCATGTTGTTGCAGTTTGGGATGCAAGCAGTAAAAATGCAACTTTATATGTTGACGGGTCTGAAACATCTTATTCTTCTAGAACTCCTGGAGAGGGAACATATAATACTGATTCAGGAGTAGGCAATGACAAGGAGATTGGAAGAATTCCTCATGCAGGGGGAGTCCAATTTTTCGATGGTGCTATAGACGATGTAGCAATATATAACAGAGCTCTGAATGCAACAGAGATATTAGATCATTACAGATTAAAGAATGGAAAGTATTTTTGGAAGGGAAATGTCAGCGACGGAACCTATACCAACCAGTCAGATGTTTGGGAGTTTAATATTACAGGAACACCTTCGTGGGCAGTGCTTTTATCACCTAATCTGAGTTTTGGAGCATGGTGGAACGTAACCACTTTGCCTGTAATTGATTTAGATGCAATTGGAAATAATGATTCAAATGGCAAGACAACTTATTGGGTGAATATATCTGCAACAAATACTTTGGTAGATGTATATCTTAAAGCAAGCGGGAATCTTATAACAGCTGGAGGAATAGATGTTTTAGGATTAGGAAATGAAAGTTATGCGTATAGTTCAATAAACAACACATTAGTTAATGCAACCAATGTTACAATGACTACAAGTTATTCATCAATTGGAAAATCCCTCGGAGATGGAAGTGTAATTTACTTAAAATTCTTTTTAGATGTTCCTGGCGGACAGCCAGCGGGGTGGTATAACAACACTTTTGACATAAGAACAGTGCAGGAAGGGGGAAGCCCATAAGATATTTACAGTTATAGAAATATTTATAAACAATTTTATCGTGATACATTTATAAAAATGGGGTTTAATAAAAAGAGTGGGTATAATTTGTTTTTAGTTGCAGTGATAGTTGTTTGTGTAGGGTTGCTTTTAATACAAAACATAGATACAATTACTGGAAAAGCAACCTCCGCAACAGCAACATCAAATGTAACAATTGAATATTATTTTTCAATATCTTTAAGTGGTAATTTATCAAATGGAATTGAGTTTGGAAGCATTAATGCTACTAATCTTGTCAATATAAATGCAACTGACAATAATATTTCAGGTTCTGCTCCTAATCAAACTGGTTTTTGGATAAATGTATCTTCAGACAGCAGTACAGCAGTTGATTTTTGTGTAAAAGCAGATAGTGCCTTGATAAGTGGTGCAAACTCTATTCATGAAGCTAATGAATCTTATGTTAATTCAACAACAAGTACTGGATTAATTCCAGATGTAACACTGGAAACTTCATTTACTACCTCTAATATTAAATCAGGAAAGAATATTGCAATAGGTGGTGTAAACTATTATCGGTTTTGGTTAGATATTCCTCTTGCACAGGCAGCAGGAACATATAATAATACAGTTTCATTTACTGGAAAGAATACAGGGGCAGCCTGTTAGTAAAATTATAAAATGAATAAAAAAGAGGTGACAAAAATTGGAAATAATGCTATAGCAGGGTTTATCTTCTTAGTTGTATTGTCTTCATTTGTATCAGCAGGAATAGGTATAAAATGGGACAGAGAAAGCTCTGTTGTTCCTGACCAGACTAAAACTTGTTTAACTTATAGTGTTTATAATCCATGGCCACAAGATGCTTATGCTCAAGTAGGATTATCAGAGGAGCTTCAGGGGATTGTATTGGATTTAGAATCAAAGCCAAAATATATTCCTGCTGAAACCTCAAGTTCTGAGGCTATTCCTGTTGAATTTTGTTTTAAAACCCCAAAACTTTTTGAAAGAGATTGCCTTTTGTTTAATAAATTAATTTGTGAATTAGATTGCGAGGGTGAGGAAACACAAGTTTATGATGGAGAAGTAGAGATTATTGAAGTTCCTGGAGATGCTAAACTTGGTGGAACAGGCGGTTCTGCTACTACTATGTCTGTGTCTGCTCCTTTGAAAATTGCTGTGCAGTGTGTTGCTTATGGCAGAAACTATAGTTTAATCTATATTGTTCTAGGATTAATAGCAGCCCTATTATTAACTATGAATGTTTTAAGAGACAAAAAGAAAAGTAATAAAAAGAAGAAATAATTATGCTTTTTAATGATGTCAACAAAAGGGGTTTTGTATATTTTGTTTATTTTCTTGGGGATTAGCATGGTCTCTGCAATATCCGGCGATGTTATAATGGGAGATGTTGTGCAGAGTAGTGTTGATTCTTCAATTACCATTGGTGTTCCTTCTAATTGCAGTAATAATATAACTGAGGGAGCAGAAGAGTGTGATTGGGGAGGTAATAATGGAGTTGCATGCAGTCCCCCTTATGATGGTTCTTGCCAATACTGTACTCTTTCATGCGAATTTCTGAATTTAAGTGGTTCTTATTGCGGAGACGGCACTTGTGATTCTGCAAATGAAACATCCTCAAGCTGTTCAGCTGATTGTGCAGCAGGCGGGGGAAGCAGCAGTGGAGCTGGAGGAGGAGATGGCGGAGGAGTTGCAGTAACCCCTAAAAAAGTTTATGATTTTTATGTAGATAAGAATCTCTTAGAGATTGAATTGCCAAAAGGCAGTTATGTTAAGAAAAAGCTTAAGGTAATTAATAATGGCACTGAAGAGTTATTGATTAATGTTACAGTAACAAATTTAGGGATATTTATTTCTCCAAGTATGGAAACTTTTGTTTTAAAAATAGGCGAGAGTAGAATTATTGAATTTGATATTTATGCCCTTGAAAGTCAGAGAGCAGATACTTATGTTGGAAAGATTAATTTTGTTGAAGGACATGTTAGCAGGTCTGTAAATATTGTTTTTGACCTAAAAGAGAAGTCTTCTTTGTTTGATATGAAGACAAAAGTTATAAGAAAATATGTTGTACCTGGAAATAGAGTTGTGGCAGATATAGTTATCAAAGAATTAGGAGATTTTGGAAAGATAAGAGTAGATTTGGAATACTCTATCCTTGATTTTAATAATGTGACATACGGCTCTGGAAAAGAAAGTTTTGTAATGGAAGAGAGTTTTAGTAAGAGAGTATTTTTGGAGACTTCAAAGCAAGACCCAATAGGGGATTATATATTTTATTCAAAACTAACTTATGAGGATATTACTGTCAGTAGTTATGACTCGTTTAAACTTGAGAAAATATCTCTTTTAATGTGGTTGTTAATAATATTTATTCTTATAATCCTGATAATAATTATTATGATCTTAATTAAAAAGGAAAGAGAAAGAAGGCGAGCCAAGTTAGCTATACATGAGAGTAAGAATCAATTTTAGGTTTAACAGATAAGCAAAGTGAGTTTAAGAATTGCCTCTTGAGTTGCATTGCAAATATAATTCTAAGATTTCTGTTAAATCATACTCATTTTTTTGTAAAAACTCAAAATAATAAGTTTTAAATAGTTACACTACATCATTTTCCCAGAAGTATTTGGTAAAAGAGGGCAATGGTTTATAAGAGGTATATTAAAAGAAAGGTGAATGGAAAGATTAAGACTTTTGGACCCTATTATTATGAGAGCCACAAGGATAAGGACGGAAATGTTGTCTCAAAATATATTTCTGGACCAAAAAGATCTAAGAGAATACGTAGTGTAACTGTGAAAAAACAACCCAGAAAATTCAGCAAAAAATACTTATTTTTATCTCTTGTGATTGGAATAGTTATTTTATTATCTGCTGGTTTATTTGTATTAAATCAAAAAACTTCTTTAACAAGCAAGAGTCTTGTTCCCAATATTAGTTCAGGAGAAGCAGGATTTAGCAGGAAAATAGAGCAATCCAAGGAAAACTTTGTAGTGAGTAGTGCCAGAAAAGTTTATTCTTTTTTAACTGGTTTTGTAACAGAAGAAGCAGCACCTGAAGCACCTCCTACAGAAGAACCTGCTCCAGAACCCGAACCAACTCCTGAGTCAGAAGCAGCACCTGAATCATCAACTGAGGAGGCTCCACCAAAAGAAACTCCAACAGAGACATCCAGCGAAACAACTTCAGACACCTCAACTGAAGAATTAACAGAAGAGACTTCAGCTGAAGAAGAATCCTCTAGGGATGACTCTACTGAGCCTCCTGCTGAGGAAACTATTTCAGAGGAATCAACAGGGGAAGTTCCAACTGAAACACCTGTTGAAGAACCAGTTTCCCCAAGGGATACCCAAAAAGGGCACGAGAACCTCTCACCACGAGGTGACTCCTCAAAGGATAACTCTGCTGAGCCTTCTGCTGAGCCTAATGAAACAACACAGGGGAATGAGACAGAAGCAAATATTACTATAATGAATGAAACAACAGAAACTAATATTACTGCAGTAAATGAGACTAATGTAACAATTGAGGCAAATATCACAGGGCAAAATATTACAATTGTTAATGAAACTCCTGTCAATGAGACAGTAATAAACATAACTTCTGTTGGTGATATGACAATTAATACAATCCAATATAATGCTATTTTAGGAAAACCTGTTAAATGGAAAAAAGAAATTAAGACTAATAAGTCATCCAGTAATTTAACTATTGAAATTCCAAAACAAGCAGAAAATATTACAGTATACAAAATAATCAGAGGGGAGAAAGAGGAGCTGGCAGAGAATACCACAATCATCAACGAGACAGCAGAAGAGCCAGCAATTAATGAGAGTGAAGAAGTGATAGAAGAGGTGATTAATGAGACAGGGATTGTTACTAATGAAACAATTGAAAAACAGGTTATTAATAAATCAGAAAAAGCAAAAGAAGGCAAGGAGAAAAAATCAAAGAAAACCAAGATAAAAGTTACAGCACAGGTAATTTCCGGAAAAATATCAGCAGAAATTGATTTAGGTGAAGCTGAAGAAAAATCTCTGATTGCGGGTTTTTTTAAGAGGATATTCAGCAAAATAACAGGAAGAGCAATAGATGTTCAGGAAACAACAGAAATTAAGCAAGTAGTTATTGAGGAAAATGCAACTGAGTTTGAAATAGAGTATGAAACCCCCGGACCTGTTTCCTTTGAGAAAACCACTGAAAGCAAAAAAAATATAACTATATCCTCAGAGTTTCATTACAAAAATGTTTTAGCGTTCACAGAATTACCAAAAGAAGTTTCTAACCCAAAACTGGTAAAACTCTATCATATTGTGAATGGCTCAAAACTACTCACAAATTTTGAAGCTTATGATACAAACAACAATTCATTGATTGATTACATTGAATGGGTTGTTCCACATTTAAGCAATCAGACATATGAGTTGGAGATTATCATCTTAAATGTTCAAAGTTATCCGACAGTCGGAGGCAACTGGACAGTTAGATTTACTACTAATGGAATGGCAAATCTAACAATTAGTGCTGTAGAAGGAACTACATGGAGTAACAATGATAATTATGAAGACCTGAAATTCTTACAAATAAAATGTAGTGGGGAGGTTTTAGGATACGAGTGGATTAATGATTCGGTTTTTGTAGAAGACTACTCATGCAATGGAACTAGCTACGAGATTAGCAAAGTACTTACAACAGGAAAGCATGTATTAGAGTTTAATTTTGGAGGGCAAAAAGCACAGGCAAGAAATTCCGCGTCAGGTCCTATCCCTCAGACAATAAATCTGCATGGAAAATTAACTAATAGTACTGGAAGTGCAGTTAATGGGACTTTTAATATGACCTTTAGAATTTATGATGCTGCGACAAGCGGAACTAAGTTATGGGAGTCTGCAAATAATTCAGTCATTGTTGATTCCAATGGAGTATACTCCCATATTTTAAGCCCTGTGAATATCTCTTTCAAAGGAGATTATTATTTAGGGGTGCAGATAAACAATGAATCTGAAATGACTCCTTTGATTAATTTAACTTCTACGCCCTACTCTTACCGGGCCAATATTACAGATAACCTTGATTCAACATCAAACTATCAGGTTGCAAATTTCAGTGCAGACTACTTTTTTGGAAACGGCTCCCAATTAACAGATGTTTGCCTAAGCAATGGGACTGGCTGTTTAAGTTCAGATACACAAAAAGGAACTTCTGGAAAATATGTTTATAATGACTCAGCAAATATAATGTTTAATGAGACTCAGTTGAATAGCACGATAGACAATAGGGATTCTGATACAATTTATACAGCAGGAGACGGCATCATTATTACAGGAACAGAGATTAATTCCACTCTTGGCACTTCTGTTGAAAGTTCAGAAATAACAGACGGAACAATTGCAGATGCAGACATTTCAGATATAACAAATTTAACTTTGGGGGAAAAAATAACTTTTACTCTCGGAGGAATTTTAGATAATATTGTCAATGGCTGGTTAAGAATAACCGGAAATTTAAATGTTACAGGAAACACAACTTCTGATTGGGGGACTTTTACAAACTTAAACGTAACAGGAACATCTTATCTGGGAAGCCTAATCCTCGGTGCAGATAATATTACAGTCAATAACATTTTAAATCGTTCAAATGATGAAGTAAAAGTTTGGAGTAATCTAAATATAGCTAATTCTTTATTTGCAGATATAATTGGGAGTTCAACAGATAAAATTACAAAAGGATGGTTTGCTGATTTGGATGTTTCAGGAAACTTAACAGACGGAACAAATAATGCTTCTGTTTTAGAAATGCAGACAGCTTATGACCATAGTCAAAACAATTCCCAAGCACATAGTGATTATCTTTTAAATACAGGAGATACAGGCACAGGAGATTATGTTTTAGACGGAGCAGTAACGATAAACGAAGCGGGAGCAGATAAAGATTTTAGGGTTGAGGGAGTAGGCGCTCCAAATGCTTTGTTTATAGACGGCACGAATGGAAGAATAGGAATAGGAACAAATACTCCAACCTCACTATTTCATATTTTCAGTCCGGTAGATGGGTATATGACATTTGAGGATGCAGGAAATGGCGTTAAGTATGATATGGGTTCTCTTGGCGGATATATGCGATTGAAGGATAGTATTGGGGGAACGACATTCATTCGGTTCGCAGGGACAGTCTCTCTTGATTTTAATGCTGACACATCCATTAAATTCAATACAAATAAAAATGACAGAGACACAATTTTCTACGGTGATTTAGCTGAGATTGCAAGATTTGACGCAGGAACAGAAAGTCTGGATTTTGACGATAATCAACAAGTAAAGTTTGGAACAGGCGGAGACGCTAAAATATATTATAACGGGACAGATTTAATTATTGACCCTAATGTGGTAGGAACAGGAAAGGTCTTAATCGGAGCCACAGGCAATGATGTTTTAGAATCAGGAAATATCACAATAAATAAATTACTAAAATTAACTGCAATAACTCTCCCAACTTGTGCAGAAGCAGGTTTAATAGCAAGAAACACAACTACTATTTATTTTTGCAATTCAACAGATTGGAGGCAGTTTAATTTTGTAAATTAAAATGAAAATTAAATACTCTAAAGGGCACAGATTATGTTTCGGGGGGTAAATAATTCAGGAAGTTGTTAAAATGAATAAATGTGGATTAAAAATGAAAAGCCTAACATTAAAAAGAGATGGAAAAATATGTCATAATACAAATTAAATTGTGGAGATAAAAAACAAAAGGTTTAAATAATACTGATAACATAATGTTATCAAGTGATAACAAAATGGAAACAAAACTTAAAATGATTGGACTGATAGAAGAACATAAAGAAGGAATTCATTTAAGAGAATTGTCCCGTTTGTTAAGAACAGGTCTTCCTAATGTATTAAGATATGCAAAGATTCTGGAAAAAGAAAACGTCATAAAAAAACAAAAAGATGCAAATTTAATAAAATTAAAATTAAAAAAAAGCCTAAAAACAATTGCTTATTTAACACAGATAAATACTGAAAAATTTCTTGTCCTGCCCCAAAAAATACAAGCTGCAATCTCTGATTTTTTAGATGAATTAGAAATCAAACCATTAATTGTTCTTATTTTTGGTTCTTATGCAAAAGGAAATTATACTAAGAATTCTGATATTGACATTTTATTAATCTTTCAAAAAGTGGAAGGTGAAATTAAAATAGATAACACTGCAAATAGAATTAGTATGAGAACCAACACAAAAATTAATCCGGTTTATCTTAATTACAAAAACTTTGAAAAAAATTTTCTTAATAAAGAGCATGATTTTTCTAAAGAAATAAGGCAAAAAGTAATTTTGCTCTCTGGAGTAGAGGCATACTATTCATTATTATGGAGATTTTTAAAATGAATGTTGATATGAAAAAACTTATTAATGATAAAAAATATTGTGAAAGTGTTTTTAGAGATTATGTAAAAAAAAGGGTATTAAGAAAAACAGATTCTAAACTATTTGGAAAACACTTAAACAAATCACTTAGTAACTTAGAATTTGCAAACTTTATTTTGACAGAGCACGATTATTCAATAAAAGAAAAAATTCCAAATAAAACATTTTATGATTGGTGTATTTCAATTTATTATTATGCAATTTATCATTCTGCTTTAGCATTGGTTGCAAAAATAGGGTATGATTCAAAAAGCCATTTAGCTACTATAACAACAATAATTCTCTTTTATTATCATCAAGATAACATTCTTAAGGAAGAGGATATAAATTTTCTCATAGAAAAGATTCATCTGGAAAAAGATGAAATTGATTTGATTTTAGAATCTAAAAGCCTACGAGAAAAAGCATGTTACGGAACTGACGAATCTTTTGAATTATCTCAGACAAAAAGGTTGCAAAGACAGACTGCAGATTTTGTGAATAAAATAAAGAGGTTATTGGAAGAATGAAAATAAAATACATACTATACTATTCAAATAACATAATAAAATGCATAATAGAATAAATACAAGAAATTGGAAGGTTTAAATAGTTCAGTGTACTGAACAAATTAGTAACAAACTGTTCAGTGGATAAAAATGGAATATGAAAAAATAATCATAAAATGGAAGGAATTTGAGATTCCAGAGGTTTTGCCTAGGAGTTATAGTCTAAAATTAAATCACGATTTTATAACAACAATCACAGGTCCAAGAAGAGCTGGGAAAACTTATTTATGTTTTAAGAAAATAGTTTCTCTTTTCAAGGAAGGAATCTCTAAAGAAAACATATTATACATTAATTTTGAAGATGAAAAATTATTAAATGCAAATGCTGATGACTTAAGTAATCTTTTAGAAAAATACCTCGAACTTTCTAATATAAATCAAAAACAAAATATTTTTCTTTTTTTAGATGAGATTCAAAATGTTAAAAATTGGGATTCTTGGGTTAGAAGAATTTCAGATACTGAGAAAAATATAAAACTAGTTTTAACTGGTTCTTCTTCAAAACTATTAAGCAAGGAAATTTCAACAAAATTAAGGGGGAGAGTATTAAATATGGAAGTTTATCCCTTAAGTTTTAAAGAATATGTTAAATGGAACGAGATAGATTATAATCTAAAAACATTAATCCACAGCAAAGATAAAATTCAAATTAAAAAAGCTTTTTTATCTTATCTTCAAGAGGGGGGATATCCTGCTCTTTTCACAAATAAGGTTTCAAGGGAACAAGTATTACAATCTTATTATCAATCTATGATTTTTAAAGATATTGTCGAACGGCATAAAATAAAGGAGATTAAAAAATTAAAGATTCTGATTAAGCTATTATTTGAATCAGTTACTAAAGAGATATCTTATAATCGGCTAGCTAATAAATTAAAATCTTTGGGGTTCAACATTAGCAAAAATACAATCATAGAATATATTTCTCACCTTGAAGATGCCTATTTATTCTTTGAAAATATTAAATATGAGTATTCAATAACAAAACAGTTGGGTTCTATAAAAAAGATATATTGTATAGATAATGGTTTATTGAATGCAGTTAGTTTTAAGTTTTCAGGAGATAGGGGAAAATTAATTGAAAATTTAGTTTTTATTGAATTAAAACGAAGGAGCAATGAAATTTATTTTTATAGTGAAAATGGAGAATGTGATTTTTTGATAAAAGAAAAAAATAAAGTAATCAGTGCGATACAGGTTACTGAAAATATGAATGAGGAAAATTCCAAGAGGGAAGTTAATGGTTTAATTAATGCTTTAAAAAAATATAATTTAAAAGAAGGAATAATCTTAAGTTTGGATGATGAAGAAAAACAAAAGAAAATAGGAAATAAAAAAATTAAATTCATTCCATTATGGAAGTGGTTATTGGAGGAATGAAAAATAAAAATAAATCAAAATATTTTCATTCACTCATTTTTGACAGTTAAAATGAAAATAGCTGAAAAGGGGGTAAAATGAAAAAAGAAACAATAAAAACAATTGCAATAGTTATTTTGATTTTAGTAATAATTTTGGGTATTTTTTATTTTATGGTATTACCAGTGTATAATCAAAATGTATACAATGCAGGGGTGAATGAAGGGCAGATGGCATTGATAAGACAGCAGATGGCAACAGGGAACATCGCTTTGATTGATGGAAATGGAACAATAATATCAAAATCAATTGCTGAAATTTGTGCTATCACTGGTTAGAATTTATTATCCCAATTAAATTTGGAAAATAAAATGAAGAAAATTATATTAAGTTTTTTGTATTTAGCATTAGTCACTTTGACATTAGTTAGCGGACAGTCCACGAGTTCCTCAAATTATACCTCTGAGATTATTACCTCTAGCGGAGGAGGAGATATAAGTTCTAACAATTATTCTACTGAAATAGTTATTGGAACGATAACTGGAAGTTTAAATTCATTATTATACACAAATCTATTAGGTTTCTTTTTCGGAGCAGGTGCTTCAACAGTGACTGTGGATACAATCTACCCAACATGGGAGAGTAATAAAACCAATCTGACAGCATCAACTCCTCAAGGAAATTTAGTTTACTTTAACATTACATTGAATGATACAAATCCAGGGACTTACATATTCAGCTGGTATAACGGGACAGACTGGGCAAATAATTCAGCAACAAGTTGGACAGACGGACAAGAGATTGAAGTTACAAAGACAATTAATATTGACGTGGGTGATATAAACTGGACATGGTATTTCAATGATACAGCTGGAAATAATAATCAGTCAGATGTCTGGAGTGTGACTTTGACTGCAGATTCAGTAAACATAACTTCATGCCAAATATTAGATATAGCAGGAACTTATTACACATTGAATCAATCTATCATAAATAATACTCTAACATCCCCTTGTATAAATATTTCTGCACAAAACATAACTCTAGATTGCAATAGCTATTATATTCAAAGTGATGATTATGAGACTGGAATTTATTCTAACCAGATTAATACAACAATTAAGGATTGCAATGTAAGTATGGCGGATTATAATGGTACATTAGGCGGTTTTGGCATAAAATTAGACAAAGCAAATAATTCTTACTTATATAATAATCTTCTTCATAATCAATTTCGGGGATTAAATTTATTGAGTACATTTTATTCTGTTATTGATAATAACACTTTTGTTGATAATTACATGGGGATGAGAATCAGTAAGTTATGGCAGGAGTCTTCGTATAATAATTTTTCTAATATAAATATTTCAACGAATGGATTTGGTCATGTTGGAATTCAGGCCTCAGGATTTTGTGAACGAAATAGATTTGAAAACATAACAATATCAAGGATAGCTAATAAGTATAGTTCAGATGGGTTAGCTTATACCTGCCAAAATTCGACATTCAAGAATTTCTTAATATCAGATACTTCAAGATGTATTACTCTTTACAATGATTTTGATGTTACTCCGCTTGGTACAAGTAATAATATGTTTTATGATTCTAACCTTACTAATTGTACTGAAAGAACAGTCTATATAAGTGGCGCATTTGCTGACAGCATAAACAATACATTCATAAATATAAGTTATAGTAATATGAGTAAAGAGTATGTGGATGCTGGGAGCGAATTAATAAGAAAGTGGTATCTAGATGTTCATGTAAATGATAGCAATGGCAATAATATAAGTAACGCAAATGTTTCCCTGTATAATATCTCTGGTGATTTCTATGATTCTAGCTTAACTGATGCCAACGGAAATACAAAAAGATTTATTGTTATTGAATATATAAACAATGGCACGAGAATATACTGGACTAACTACACTGTAAATACAACCAAAAGTGGCTACACAACAAACTCTCAGCAGTTGAACATCACAACCAACACCCAGTTGGATATCTTACTTATTCTGACATCGCCTTCAATTTCAATTACAACCCCATTGAATAATACTTTCAGTTCAAACACAGGTTTAGATGTTAATTACACAGCTTCTGATACTAATTTAGATTCATGCTGGTACTCAAATGACACAATGAGTGTGAATATAAGTTTAGGAACATCCTGCAATAATATAACATCAGTAACATGGACAGAAGGTCAGCATAATGTTACTGTCTGGGCAAATGATTCTAATGGATATGAAAACAGTTCAAGTGTTACATTTACAATTGATACAATAAATCCAACATGGGAAAACAATAAAACAAACCTAACAGCGTCTACACCACAAGGAAATTTAGTTTACTTTAATATAACCCTGAATGATACTACTCCTGGAACTTATGTATTTAGCTGGTATAATGGAACAACCTGGGAAAATAATTCTGCAACTTCTTATACAAACGGACAGGAAGTTTCTGTGACAAAGACAATTAACATTAATGTGGGTGACATAAACTGGACATGGTATTTTAATGATTCTGCCGGAAATAATAATCAATCAGATGTCTGGGGTGTGACTTTGACTGCAGATGATGTAGAATATCCTATCTTTTCTAATTATTGGGATAATAATGCAACACTTGTTGGAAGCGGGACAGCATTGTTCAATGTGACAGTTACCTCAACAAATGGAACTGTCTGGTTAGAAATAAATGGAGTTAATTATACTGCAACAAATGTTACAGCAAGTGTTTACAATACATCTGTAAGTTTGATAAATGATACTTATACATATTACTGGCATTCATGGGGTAATGGAACTAATAATTATTATAATACATCTGGGGCAAGAAGTTATACTGTTTTGAGCAATGAATCAAGCTTAACAATCTGGGATGATTCTGATTCAGCAACAGTTTATGCAAATTATTCTAAGTTTTATGCAAATTATACAGATTCATCAGGGAGTCCATTAAATGGAAGCAGTTATTGGTGTGAGTTTAGGCATAATAAGGCAGGAAGCTGGAAAGATTTGATAAACATGAGCTTTAATCCAACTACTTCACAGTATGAATTGATTGCAGACGGGGGTTATATGGTAAATAACACAGAAGCACACAGAGACGGAATGCCAATTGGAACTTACTCCTTTAATGTGAGTTGTTATAGTACTATTGGTTATAATAATCAAACTCTGGCAAGTGGTGTTACTGTAGCAAGTTATACAACTTCAATTGTAATTGAAAATGACACAGGAAAAACAACTAGTGAGCAGGTTTATTTTTATGCTAATTATACTTCAACTTTAATGCCTGTCTCGGGGATTGGATTAAATAATTATGAGATTGGGCAGGTTATCTGGGATAGTGGTGATATTGGGTCGTCTGTAGCTTCAGTTGCCTTCTTTGATTGTGAGAATAAAGGAAGGAAGGATTGTGTTGCTGTTGGAGAGAGTGGAGATTTATGGCTGTATTATCCAAATGGCAGTTTATTGGCACGAGCAACTGAACCAATTTCCACTATTTATGAAATTGAAGTGGGAGATTTAGACAATGACAGTTATGAAAATGATATTGTTTTAGCAGATGCCGGAGGTTATATATGGGTATTTAATGAAAGCGGAGATAAGATATGGAACAGCAGTGATTTGGGGGCGAGTGTATATAATATTGAAATCGGTGATTTGGATAATGATGGCTTAAAGGATGATTTTTTTGTGGCTTATAGGGTTGCAGATGGGCAAAACCATAGTGTTGGTGTCTGGAATACGTCAGACGGCAATAACTGGACCCTTTTGTGGAACAGTTCATACCTTTCTGACATCTCTTACAGTCAATTAAATGAAATTAAAATAGGAGATATAGACAGAGATGGTTTTGAAGATGATGTTGTTGTAGTTACTGAGTTTCAGGGAGGAGTTTGGGCATTTATAGGAGAAAATGGAACCTTAATATTCAATACAACTGATTTAGGTACTGTTTATACATTAGCGATTATTGATTTAGACCATGATGGATTTAGAGATGAGGTAGTGGTAGGTGAAACGAGTGATATCTGGGTTTTTGAATTTAATGGGACATATAATGTGACATATACAGCAAGCGATGCTATACTAAGCAACAATATTCCAATAGGCAGTTTTGGTGAAATTGCAGCAATTGATATGGATAATGATGGCTGGCAAGATGATTTTGTTGTTGGGGACTGGGGAACAATTAATCAGGGTCCGGGATATATATGGGCATTTGACAATGACACAACTTATTTATGGAACTTTACAATTCCTTCAAGTTTAGCAGATGAGGATTCTATATGGTCAATATCTATTAGAGATGTAAATGATGATGGGGATGATGAGATAATATTCAGCAGTGAAAATGACGACACCATATGGGTCTTAAATAAATCTGGGAGCTTATTGTGGAATTATGAACTTAATTTAGGCAATATAGGAGGAAATGATTTTGGAGATTCACCTGCAATAGATACATCTGACATAAATAATGATGGGATTAGTGATATTGCGGTTGCATCCCGAAATGGCTACGCCCACATCCTTCAATCAGTAACCTGCATTGCAGAATTTAATGATTCAACTTCTTATAACATGACATGGAATAATACTTTGAGAAAATGGGAAGTCAATAGGACATTTTCAATAGCAGGAAGCTATGATTGGAATTCTACTTGTAGCAAAGGAGGGTATATCACCCAGACAGCAAGTGATACTGTTTCAGTTGCTCTTGGTAATACAGACCCTTCAAACTCAACAGCAATTAGTTTGTTATCTAATGACACCTTGAATGTCACGACATCTGACCTGAATTGCTCAACAACACTTGACGACGATGATTTAGATAAGATGAATGTTACAGTTAGATGGTATAATAATACTGTCCTGGATTTTTCATTAGATTATAACAATAGTTATGCAAATGGAACTTTATTTAGTGCTATCTTGAATTATGCAAATACAACAAAAACAGAGAACTGGAGCTGTAGTTTAAGAATTTATGACGGAACAAGTTATAGTTCCTGGCTGAACTCAAGCAACTTAACTATTTTAAACAGCCTGCCAACAGTGACTTTAGTTACTCCTCCAGATAATAATCTTACTACTGACAGAACACCAGACTTTAATTGGACTTCAACAGATGCAGATGGTGATAGCTTGACTTATCAGATAAATCTAACTATGATTGGAGCAAGCACTTGCTCAGATGCTGAAAGAACTGATTCAGGTCTTACTGATTCAAACTACACTCCAACTCCTTATCTAAGATGCTTGAGTGATAATAATGATTATTATAATTGGACTGTGCGGGCAAGTGATGATGGGGGTTCAACTTATGGAAATTGGACCACTCCTTGGAGAATAAATGTTAGTTCTGTTGTAATTATAAGTTTGCCAACTAATTTTACCAGCTTTGGCTCAATGTTGCCTGATGTATCTGATAATACAACAGATGGTTCTCCTACACCTTTCTTATTACAGAATGATGGTAATTGTATGGCTAATATAACAATGAATGCAACAGATTTATGGACGAGCATCTCAGGGAATTCATCATATTTTCAGTTTAAGGTTGATAACAACACATTAGAAAATGGGAGTTTTAACTGGTTATTTTCGCAGACATCATGGGAACAAGTTCCTAATACTACTCAAATGACAATAGTAGAAATAAACTGGAGTGATGCAACAGATAGTGCTGAGATTGATTTATTAGTGACAATACCTTTGGATGAACCCCCAGGAAATAAAACATCAACAATTACATTTACTTCAAGTCTGGCAGAATAAAAAGAGAAATGAAAATCAAAGATTTAACAAAAACAATGGGTACAAAAAAAATTCTTATAGCAGAAGCTGTATTTGTATTTGGAATTATGATTTATGTGTTTATTGCATTATCCCCGAATCAAATTTACCCATTGCATGGAATGACTATCTCAGAACCAGATTTTGTTTTTGAAATAGAAAATGGGGAGCAAGTAATATTATCTTTTGATAAAGATTTTACAGACCCGATTATCCTTGAAGAAGATTCAGATATTATATTGCCTCCTGGCACATATTACTGGAAGGTTAAAAGCAGGTTTAGAGAAAGTGAGGTGATGAATTTCACAATACAAAGTCATGTTGGCTTAGAAGTGAAAGAAAGGGGAGAAAATTATGAGATAAAGAATTCAGGCAATGTTGATTTAAATGTCACAAAAGAAAGCCAGGGGATTACCGGAGAATTTACTTTAGAGGTTGGCAGTTCAGAAGAGACTGAAAAAAAAGATTCAAAATATGAGGGAAGGCAAAAATGAAAATTGTAAATGAGATACAAACACCCAAGGAGGTGTAAACAAACATCGGAAAATGAAAACTAAATTCAAATTAATAATAATTGCAGGCATATTCATACTTTTGAGTATCAATAGTGTTTTAGCTCTTGGTATAACACCTGGTAGAACCACAATTAATTTCCAGCCTGGCCTGCACAAGGAAATTTCTTTTTCAATCATTAATTCAGAGAATAAGGATATGTCTGTTGTTTTCTTTGTAAGAGGAGATTTAAATAATAGTGTAACTCTGGAAAAGGTTTATGAAGAATTCTCATCCTCAGATGAATCAAAATCATTCACTTATACAATTGATTTGCCTCAATCACTTAGTGAGCCTGGAAAATATGAAACAGAAATTGTCGCATTGGAAACTCCTAAGGATATAAAGCAAAAAGGAACATTTGTCGGAGCCACTGTTGCTGTTATAACCCAATTGCACGTTTATGTCCCTTATCCTAATAAATATTTAGAAGCAGAAGTTAATGTTATAGAATCTGCAGAAGACAGAGAGATTATTTTTTTAATCCCGGTGATTAACAGGGGTAAGCTTGATATTGTTGATGCAATAGCTCTTATAGATATTTATTCTGGTGCTGGAGATAAGATAAAAACAATAACCTCTGATTCAGTATCTTTAGCCAGTCTTGAGAGAAAAGAGATGGTTGCAAAATGGAAGCTTGATGTTAATCCTGGAAGATATAAGGCAGTTGTTACACTAAGATATGATGATGAAACAACCAGTATTTCAAAAGAGTTTAATGTTGGAGAGATGTTTTTAGAAATCCTGGAGATAAATATCAAAGATTTTGAATTAGGGGGGATTGCAAAGTTTGACAGTTTTGTAGAAAATAAATGGTCAGAAGATTTGAAAGATGTTTATCTGAATATAATCGTATATAATGATGAAGGGGAGATTATGGCTGATTTCAAATCCCCGAATTATGAGATAGGTGCATTGAGTAAGATGGAAATAATTGCTTACTGGGATACTGCAGGTGTTAA
The DNA here is from genome assembly GCA_002897655.1 of archaeon BMS3Abin17. Classification (GTDB taxonomy): domain Archaea; phylum Nanobdellota; class Nanobdellia; order Pacearchaeales; family GW2011-AR1; genus BMS3ABIN17. The sequence continues at coordinate 14,013 of BDTJ01000007.1, read as the reverse complement.
GAAAGGAACCTATGATGGAAAGCTTATCTTAAAGTACGGAGAAAGGTCAACAGAAAGAGACATACAATTGAAAATAACTGACGATAGTATTAAAGTCATGGGGATAACAGGGCATGTTACTGTAAAATCAAGAGGCGCATTTAGTTTAACCAACATCTTAATCATGGTCATCATATTATTAATTGTTGTCAATATAATCTGGTTTATTGTGGTTAAAAAGATGATGAAAAGAAGAAAGACGTAATTATTATATATCTTCTATATCTATTATTTAATCGTAGTAAAGTTTATAAATAAGATTTTCTTGTTGTAAATATTACAAAGGGGTTAAAATATTAAAGAGGAATATGGATAGAGAAAAGCTTATTGTTGTTTTATTATTAGTGGCAATAGTTTTATCTGTTGCTTCTGTTTTAATTACTTCTAACTTAAGTGTTGATGAATTAGAAAATGCAACAACTCCTAATATTGTCCCAGATGAGGATAACGGGGCTGCAAGTGTTAGCTTGGTTGTACAGCCAAATCCTGCAGGGGGGGCAGAATGAAGTCAACTAATCTCCTTATGATTGTGGCAGTTGTTGCAGTTAGTCTTGCGGCAATTAATTTAATAGTTACAATAAACAAGGTTGGAGATATCCAGGCTTTAACAGGTTATGCAACTGATACAGCAACAGCAAACCTGACTGTTCAGGGTGCAGCAAGCATTACTTTTGTTATTTCAAATATAAGTTGGGGGAGTGGTTATGTAAATGAATCTCCAATAACTTTTGCTGTCTTAGATACAGTGGGAAATACAATAAATGGGACTAATTGGGCTACTGTTAGCACAGGGCTTACTCTTAGAAATGACGGGAATAATGATGTTACTATAAATTTATCAGCAGATAAAAATTCAACTCAGTTTATAGGCGGGACAGCTGGTAATGGACCAATCTTTCAATGGAATGTTTCAAATGCCGAAGAGGGTTCTTGTAGTAATGGTGGAACTAATAATGCTACTAATATAACTTCCTTTACTGATGCAAATATTACTTCTCAACTTGCATGTTGGAATCTCAGTAATGATGCTGCAAGCGACCTTTTAAGAATAGATTTAAGATTAGAAATTCCTCAAGATGCTGCACCAGGTGCAAAAGGAGTTACTATAACTGCTAATGCAACCACAATTTAATTTCTTGAATATCATTGAGATTTATGTTCAATAAGAATATTGGCTGGGAATATCTCATATTTTTTTATTATTAGTAAGATATAAAAACATATTTTAATATATTAAGATATGGGAATAAAAAAGAGGTTTTATTTGTCCTTATGCTTGGGAGTATTAGTTATTGTGTTAATGAATATTATTTCTGCAATAGGCATTGTTCCTGCTAAGATTGATTATAATTTTGAGCCAGGACTAGAGCAGGTTATTGCTTATAGTGTTTTTAGTTCAGGCTCTGATAAGAAGATATCAGTATCTGCTGGAGGAGATTTAAAGGAATATGTAACAATTGACCAAAAGGAAATTACTGGAAGTGGAAGCTTTACTGTTACATTAAAACTACCGCAATCTATAGAAAAACCAGGAATGCACACAATTGGAATTTCTGCTACTGAAAAAGTTGATAAAGAAAAATCCAAAGGAACAACAATAGGAACCTCAGTTGCTATCACAGCAATAATAAGGATATTTGTTCCTTATCCTGGGAGATATCTTGAGATTTCTCTTAGAACTAATGATGTAAATATTGGTGAATTAGTTAATCTTGAATTAAGCATAAATAGCGAGGGTAAGGAAAATATAACTGCAAACCCTCAAATAGAGATTCTATCTATTGATAACAAAACAATTGAGATATTATATCTTGGAGAAACTTTTATACAAAGCCAGAGAAGATTAGAATTGTCTAAGACCCTTAATACCTCAAATTATAATCCTGGGAAATATATTGCAATTGCTAGTGTAGATTATGGAAAGGTAGCAATTTCAATGACTAATTTTAGAATAGGTTATTTGTTTATTAATATTACAGATTACACAAGACAGATTTTTATTAAAGGACTTGAAAAGTTTGATATTAATCTAGAAAGTAGTTGGAATGAAGAGATAGATGGAGCATATGCAGAAGTTTTTATATTTAACGATTCAGATAAACTAATTGATTTTAAGACAACTTCAACAAATTTAAATGCATGGGAGGAAAAAACAATTACAGGATATTTTGACACAAGTAATTTTACAGAGGGAGTTTATAATGCAAACATAACTGTTATTTATTATGGCAAAGATGTTGGAAAAAGCATAACAAAATTAGTCCAAATAGAATTTATCAAAGAAACAGATAATACAGTGATATATGTTCTAGGGGGAACAATATTCTTAGTTGTAGTTGTTTATTTTATAAGGAGGTATTTACTTAAAAATGCAAAAAAAAGGAGATAAAGTTTATTATTTGGTGGTTCTTATCTTTATTATAAGTCTCATCTTATTTTTAGCATTATTAAATGTAAGAAGTAATGTTATTCTTGATAAGAACAAAGTTCATGTCAAATTAAATATAGGTAATAGTAGCGGTTTTGATGTTAATGAAACAGCTCTTACTTTCGGGACAATTACTCCTGGTTCAAGTGCTCAAAGAAGTATTGTTGTTGAAAATAATTATAATTTCCCGATTAAATCTATTCTCAAGATAAAAGGAGATGTTGCAGAATACCTAATCTTTGAAAATATAGTTTCTTTAGATGCAGGGGAAAAAGAGATAATTAGCGTAGCTGCTGTTGCTCCCCAAGATGCAAGTTATGGAAATTATTCTGGGATTCTGGAGGTTGTATTTAAGAGGGCATTTTAATTAAGAGTTTTTATTAAGAAAGATATTTAAAATATGATTCCATTTTTATTAAATGAGTAAAAAAAAGGGGAAACTGTCTTTATTATTTATTTTAATAATCTTTGTCTTAATCATATTGATAAATATTTATATGCTTGATATTCCTTCATTAGGCAATAAGATTATGACAGGCTTTGCGCCATCAATTTTATCGAGTCAAATTAACTTCTCAGTCACTCAATCTCAAAAAATAACAGTTCTTGCAACTGAATTTAACGGAGATACAACCAACTTTACATCTTTAGGCAATGCTGCATTAGAGACCATCTCTAGCCTAATCTTAGAAGACTCTTCTTATGGAAAGATAACATTTACTCCAATAATTAATTTAACTCAGGATGCTAATGGGACAGCATATAATCGGATTATTGATTTAGATAGCAATGTTGAGATTTCCAGTAATAATCTAACAATTGATGTTAGTTTATTTGCCTCTCTTAACAAGTCGGCAACTATCGCATTATATAATACAGCATTCACAACACCCATAATTAATAGAAACGGGGCAACATGTCCTGCAAGCATCTGCACATTAGTGAGCAATACAGGAGGGACAGTAACTTTTACTACAACTGCTTTTGGTGGTCCAAATATTACTTATTATTCTATAAGTGAGGGAGCAAGTTCTTCTTCTACAAGCTCAAGTTCTAGTTCAGGTGGTGGAGGGGATGGGGGTGCAGCAACTACTCCTGCACCAATAACAATTGGTCCGGACTTTAAATTAGATGAAACTCTTTTAGAGATTGAGATAGAAAAAGGAAATACTTTCCAGAAAAAATTAGTTATAACTAACAATGGAACAGAAGATTTAGTGATTAATGTTACAGTAACAAATTTAGGGAAATTTATTATTCCTAGAATAGAATCTTTTCCTTTAGGAGTCGGAAAATCTAAGGAGGTTTACCTTGATATCTATGCGGTTGAAGGAGAAAGGGCTGATGTTTATACAGGAAAAATCAAATTTAATTCAGGAAGCATTACAAGAAATATTAATGTTGTCTTTGATTTAAAAGATAAATCCTCTCTTTTTGATATAGAAACAAAGGTTTTGAGAAAATATGTTGTTCCAGGAAATAAAGTTATAGCAGACATTATTATTACTGACTTAGGTGATTTTGGGGAAATTACTGTGAACTTGGAATATTCTATTGTTGATTTTAATAATTTAACTTATAATCCTAAGAAAGAGACTATTGTAATGGATGGAAGTTTTAGTAAAAGAGTGTTTTTAGAAACTTCAAAATATGATAGGATAGGCGATTACGTATTTTATGCAAAAGTGACTTATGGAGAGTTGGGTGCAAGCAGTTATGATTCATTCAAACTTGAAAAAATATCCCTTTTAATATGGCTTTTAATGATTTTTATCTTATGCATCTTGATAATCATAATCATCATCCTGATAAGAAGAGAAGGGCATAAGAGAAAACTTAAATTAACAATTCATAAAAAGAAGTTTGGATTATGTATGACCCGGGAGTAAGATTTTGTAGTCTATCCCCCTAAGTTCTTCTAAAGATTTTATCATGTCTTTATGAGAGGATTCTGGAAAATCTGTTCTTCCAATGCCGTTGTGAAACAAGGTATCTCCAGAGAATAGAACATCCTGATAAAGAAGACTGATACTTCCGGGAGTATGGCCTGGAGTGTCTATTATTTTTATTTCTTTTATCTTTAATTTATATATGTCTGTTATTTTCTTATCTTTAAAATCTTTTTTATTGCCATATACTCTGGCATTCCTGAAAAGGCTGATATTGCCCTCGTGGTCCCAGTGATTGTGTGTTAACAGAACCATGCCTATTTGTTCTGGTTTTATGTTTAATTCTTTTAAATCACTTAAGAGTTCGTGTTTATTATCAGAAGAACCTGTATCTACGAGAATATTTTGGTTATTAATCTTAATTAAATATACACAAGAGCCAAATTCTCTGAATATGAACTGCCATATGTTTGGTTTTATTTTATTTATCATTATCTTTAAATGTTAAGTAAGTTATATAAACATTATTAATTTTTTATAGATTATATGATAATTAATGTTAAAGTGAGGCCGAATTCAGGAAGACAAGAAATAAAAGAGATTAGTAACAAAGAGTTTGTAGTTAATCTAAAAAAATCTGCAAGTGAAGGTAAGGCTAATACAGAGCTTATTAAATTACTCACTAAACATTTTAAGAAGCAAATTAAAATTAAATCAGGCCTCACCTCTAGAAAAAAGGTTGTGGAGATTATTTAAGATGAAATACGAATTTGCACCAGACATCCAGGCAATTGCAGAAGAAGTTTCTAAATCCTTATTTCCATATATAAAAATGGGTTATGTTAGATGTCTGAGAAGCTATGGAACTTCGTCTAGAAGAACAATTGCAAGATGTCATGCTTTAGGGAAATTAATGCAAAAAGCAATGAATACAAAGGCGTTTTATGCTCTTGAGTTTTTGTCAGAGAGATTTGATAAATTTAGTAAAGAAGAGCAAATAAAAGTTATAATTCATGAATTGATGCACATTCCAAAATCATTTGGGGGAGGATTTAAGCACCATGATTTTGTGTGCGAGAGAAATATAAATAAATGTTATAAAGAATATAAAAAGATAAAAGAGGAGAAAAACAATGAAAATCAAAGATTTTCAAGCATTTAAACATTCACACAATAATGCCCCCCATAATCATGTTTAAATATGAAAGAAAAAAAGATTGGTTTAAGATATAAAGGTAAGAAAATTACGATTGAAGTTAGGGATTGTAGTCTTCTTGAGATGGCAAGAGGATTAATATTTAGGAGAAAAGAGGGCGCACCTAGTTTATTATTTGATTTTAAAAATAAAAAAAGGGAGAATATACATTCTTTTTTTGTATTTTTTCCTTTTGTTGCTCTATGGCTTGATGATCAAAATAATGTTATTGAGATAAAAATAGTAAAACCTTTTAATTTTTATATTAGGGTGAAAAAAAATTACTCAAAAATTTTAGAGATTCCCATCAATAAGAAAAATAACAAAATTATAGGACTTCTCGTCGGTGATAAGAAAGATTTATAAAGAGAAAGGACGTTGATAATTCATAATAATTAAAAGGAGGTAAAAAATGGGAAAAATAATTTCTAAAGGAGTAGTTAAGAGACAAAAAGGTTATCTTTATTACATAGACGGAAAGGGAAATGTCTGTGAAGCAAAGATGGCTAGAGGAGGAAAAAAGAAAAAGAAGAAAGCTGTTAAGAAAAAAGCTGTTAAGAAGAAAGCTAAAAAGAAAAGGTAAATCCTCTTAAATTTTTATTTTATTTTTTTATTAATTAATTTTATATAAAATTAATAGTATTAGTATAAGAATTATTGTTAATATTTTTTCAAATTTTGACCATATTGGTAGAAACCCTTTGAATTTTACCTTTAAAGGATATAAGTAATTTTTTTCATCTATGTCTGCCAAATCAATTAAAAGATGTATAAAATAAGCTATTGCAAAATATATTGCTCCAGTTCTGCTAAAGAAAGATACTATTAGTGAGAATATAATTAATCCCAGGATAGAATGAAATAAAGGGGTTTTATATCTTATATCAAACTTTTTCTCGTATTTTATAGAATTAATAATTTTTTTTAGATTATACAACTTATGTTTTATAATAATGTAAATATGATCTATGTCTGGGAGAATTGAACCAAGGATAAAGGAGAGATAGTTTCCAAATATTTTGCCAAAGATTATTCCTATTAGTAAATGAATTAGGATCATATAATGTTTGTGTTAACAGATTTTATAAAACCTATTTCATATTGATTTTCATGACAATTATATTGGGAATAGAATCAACTGCACACACCTTTGGTGTTGGTGTTGTTAGGAATGGAAAAATTATTGCTAATAAGAATAAGACTTATACTACTAAGGCTGGTGGAATAATCCCTATGGAATCTGCAAAACATCATTGTGAAAATAAGCATGAGATTTATTTTGAGGCTCTTGATGATGCTGGAATTAAAGAGAAAGATATTGATGCAATTGCATTTTCCCAAGGACCTGGACTTGCACCTTGCCTTATTGAAGGAATGAAATTTGCAAAAGAACTTGTAACTAAATTAAAAAAGCCAATTGTTTCTGTGAATCATTGTATTGCTCATTTAGAGATTGGTAGGCTTACTAAGGCAAGTGACCCGGTCATGCTTTATGTTTCTGGTGCAAATACTCAAATAATTGCATACGAGAGTGGCAAGTATCGTATTTTTGGAGAGACTTTAGATATTGGTGTAGGAAATTTTATTGATAATTTTGCAAGATATGCTGGAATTGGTTTTCCAGGAGGCCCAACAATAGAAAAACTTGCTAAGAAAGGCAAGAACTATATTGAGCTTCCATATAAAGTTAAAGGAATGGATATTGCTCTTTCTGGAATTTTAACTAATTTAAAACAAAAGCTGGAAAAGATTGGTAAACTTAACCCTGCCCCCCCAACCCAGAAGTTACCTGCTCACTTGTGTTCGCAGATTGATAAAAAACAATTAATGAAAAACGCACGTAATGGAATAAAGTCTGTTAATAGTTCTAAAAAATTCCGAGCAAAGCGAGGTAAAAATGATAGAGAGTATACTCTATCAGACCTTGCATATTCAATGCAAGAAACAGTGTTTGCTATGCTTGTAGAGACTGCTGAGAGGGCTTTAGCACACACAGGCAAGAAAGAACTATTGCTTGGCGGGGGTGTTGCATGCAATTCCCGATTACAAGAAATGTGCAAGATAATGTGCAAAGAAAGAGGAGCTAAGTTGTTTGTTCCTGAAAAACAATTTTTACAGGACAACGGAGCTATGGTAGCATACACTGGGGAAATACTATTTAATAATAGAGATTATATTAAATCAGAAGACATTGATAATGTGGATATTGTTCCTAGACAACGTACTGATCAAGTAGAAATAAAATATAAATAAAATATAAATAAGGCCAATTACCCTTATCTTTAGATATTAACCCTTTTTTTCTAATTTTGATAAATAATGAGAGTCATTTTATTAAATCTCTAAAAGTACAAGGATTCTTAAGAATTGGTCGTTATGACTTGGTTTTAAGTGATTAAGATTATGTAGCAAACTTTAGAAATTAAAAATTTCTAGAATTTCCAAAGCAATGCTTACGGAAGTTTTAAAAACCATCTTTTTCTAAATAAATTATCCGATGAACATTAAGTGAGGATTTATCGTTCTTTTCTTAGGGTTCAAGGCTGGTTAAATAAAATGGATATATATAACATACTAGAGAAAGCAAAGAAAACAGGGAAAATAGAGAAAGGAACTAACGAGGTTACCAAAGCTATTGAGAGAGGAACAGCTCAGTTAGTTGCTTATGCTTCTGATGTAGAACCAAAAGAAATTATTCAACATATACCAGTCTTATGTAAAGAAAAAGGGGTTAAGTGCAAGGAAGTTGATAGCAAACAAAAATTAGGAATTTCAGTTGGACTTCCTGTATCAGCATCTTCTGTTGTAATAATTGAGGCTGGAGACGCAGCAAAAGATATTGCTGGATTGAAATAAGATGGAAATGATTCAATTTAAAAACGTAGAATTACCTTAAGGGAGAGTTAATTAATTAAAAAATGAAATCACAAAAACCAAAGCAATCTCAGCAGCAATCCACTAAAGGAAAGGATAAGATTTTAGGAGAAGTCGTTCCTGCAATTGTTGATGAGCTTATTGGAAGAACTGGTTTTAGAGGAGAGATTACACAGGTTAAGTGCACTGTTCAGGCAGGAAGAGATCAGGGGAGGAGCATGAGGAGAAATGTAAAAGGACCAATTAGGATTGGAGATACTTTAATGCTTAGAGAAACAGAAATTGAGGCAAGAAGAATTAAGTCAAAAGTATCAAAAGGAGCTTATACTTAAGATGGAATTAAATTTGTTAAGTGCATTCAAAACTCCAAACTGTGCCTTCGCACAGATGCAGGGGCAAGGAGTTTTGAAACAACGAGAAATTCTCAATTTCTCGAGCATTTAAATTCAAGAAATTTAAATATGCCAAAATGTGTTTATTGCGGGCAACAGTATGAATCTCCTAGAGGATTAACTCTTGTAATGAATGACGGAAAGATTAATTATCTTTGTTCTTCAAAATGCAGAAAAAATATGAAGATGAAGAGAAGAAAAGTCAGGTGGAAGACTAAAAAGAAAAAGGAAAGCACAACTTAATTCTTAGATATCGCAAATCTTAAATAGTTACCTTACCACTTATTGTTAATATAAAGAGAAATGGTTTATAAAAAGTATATTAAGAGGGGTGGAAAATTATACGGTCCTTACTATTATAAAAGCATTAAGCAAAATGGTAAGGTAATTACAGAATATGTTGGTCCGTGTAAGGAAACTAAGTCTATGAAAAAAAAGAGTTCTTTGAAAAAGTTCTTTAAAACATTCTTTATTTCTTTGCCGATAATTGTTTTAGTGATAGCACTCTTTTCATTGCCTTTAAACCAAATTAATGAGAAACAAGATAATCAAAATTCTAACTTGGGATTGATTATTAATAATCTTAAAAAGAAGATTATTAAGGTTGAGGTTCTGGGGCTTGATATAACACAATTTTGGGAGCAAAAACCTCCAGAAGATAGGGTGATTGATACATTGGTTGAACAATGCACTGTTGCTTATTACCAGGGTTGTGGTGGTGCAGAGGCTATTTTAGATTAGGTAGTGTAAATAATAATTTAATTTCTATCATATTTACTATTGTTATCCGTTTAAATGCAGTAATCTTTATAAAGCTGGTTTACCCTACCTCTTTTATTACAAGAGGGTATAATGGTCTATAAGAGGTATATTAAAAAAAACGGAAAATTATACGGTCCTTATTTGTATAAGAGTGTTAAAAAAGAGGGTAAGGTAATTACAAGATATATTGGTCAAGAAAGTGTTTCTGCTTCTAAAAAAAGACTTGTGAAAAGTATTAGTTCTTGTAAAAAAAAGAAAGCTGGCCAGGTTTATCACTTAGGATGTGGAGGGGGTGAAGCTGTTTTAAGATGAGGGAAAAAACAAGAGAATTACTAAAAACTGAACATTACACAAATCTTTTTAGTATGGATAAAGATAATATTGTAGAGATGCTTAAATTTGATGAAAAAGATGCAGAAGAATTATTTAGGAAAGCAAGAGAGGTAAGAAGCAAATATATGGAAAAATTTGTTGTTAGGGGTGTTGTTGAGGCATCTAATTATTGCAGAGCTAAATGTTTATATTGTTCTATGAATGCCGGCAATGAAAAATTACCCAGGTACAGAATGAGTGCAGACGAAATTGTGAAGTCTGCATGGAAGGGATATAATCATGATATCAAGATGATACTTCTTCAGACAGGAGAAGACCCTCTTTTTCTTGATTATATGATTCCGGCAATAAAAAGGATAAAATCAGAAATGCCAGATGCCGAGATAATCTGTTGCAATGGTGAAAGAACAGAAAAAGAGTATCAGGCATTAAAAGATGCTGGAGCAGATAAATATATTCTTAAATTTGAGACATCCAATCCTGAGCTTTACAAAAAATACAGGCCACACTCTACACTTGAAAAAAGATTAAATTGTGCACACCTTATAAAAAAAGTTGGTTTGGGTTTGGGCACAGGCTTTATCATAGGGTTGCCTGGACAGACAGATGAAGATATAGCCAATGATATTTTAATGATAAAGAACCTACAACCCACTCCAATGGCTAGTGCATGCCCATTTATACCCAATAAAGGAACTGAATTAGAAAATGAAAAAGCAGGCGATTTGTTTTATTCATTTAAAGTAGTGGGAATTTCCAGATTAATTAATCCAAGTGTTTGTATGCCTGCATGTTCACCTTATGAATATCTAAAGAAAGGAGGCCAGATAGATGGAACTGGTATAGGATGTACCAGCGTGACAATAAGACTTACACCAGATAAATACAGAGACTTGTATCAGCTTTATACAAATGACAGAATAACTATTAATCTTGATATGGCAAAAGAAGTTGTAGAAGCTGCTCATGCAAACTGGGAGAATTTTTAATATGAAACCATCTGAAAAACAAATTATAGATTATGTTATGAAGAATGAATCCTGTGATTTTTATAGAGAGTTCTATAAGGGTGTTGATTTAAGTGAGTGGAAAAATATTCCTTGTATTTCAAAAAAACAGATAAAGGATTATGAGAATCCTGGGAGAAAGTTTCTTTTTGTTTCTGAGGATGAGATAGCTGAGATTAAGATGACAACAGGGACAACAGAAGAATCCCTTAATATTTACTTTTCTAAAAAAGATGTTGAGATGAGAGATAAAAAAATGGATTTAAGTGTTAGGGAGAATTATCCTCAAGACGCAAGAATAATGTCCTTGTTTCCTTTGAATTTTCCAGGAAGGCATGTTGAGGCGTATAAGGATTATGTATTTGTAGAAGGGGATATTTATAATCTGCAACAAGCAGCAGATATGGTTTTTAAATTAAATTTAAACTGCATCAGAACTTTCCCGGCTATTGCCCTTAAATTAGGAGAAATTTTAGAGAGAATAGGGTATGATAAGATAAAATTAATTGTTTTTGCAGGGGAGGGCACTTCTGATTTAACAAAACAACAACTCAAAAAATATTATCCAAATGCTTCAATAAGAAAACTATCTGGAATGACTGAGTTTTCTAATTTAGGTTGGCAGTGCAAGTATTTTAAAGATACAGAAGATTATCATGTTGTTTCTGAGGAATTTCTAAAATATGAAATTTTGCCTGAAAATGGGAATATTGAAGAATTTGGCAGAGGAGAACTGATTATAAGCTCTTTATGGGGAGATTCTGCATTTCCTTTGATAAGATACAAGACAGGAGATTTAGTTGATTTAAGGCAAGCTGAATGTGGGTGTGGAAGTAGCAAGATATTTACCATATTAGGAAGAATTGAATTTGATATAATTAGGGTTGGGGGGATTAATATTCTAAAAAGAAATATTGATCAGGCAGTTTCCTCTTCAGGTTATAAAGATTATCAGGTTCATATTTATGAAGAGATAAGAGATGATAAATTATATCCAAAATTAGTTTTGAAGATATTAGGAGAAGATAAAGGAGGGGTTGATGTGAAGTTAATGGAAAACTTAATGATTACTCCAAGTTATAATTGGGCAGATGGTGTTGAAAAAGGAGCCTTACTTCCATTAGAAGTTAAGTTTATTTCTGAATTAGAGGAAAAAGGATATAAGACACTTAGTGTTATTGATCACAGAATAAAGGAGGTTTGATGATGAAATTATGTGTGCCTACAAATTGGGATAATGAACTTATTGAAGGCTTAGCAAGAATTAATGAGAAAAACCATAATATTTATGAAGTTTTTGGGTCTTTGCCCTTTGGCATTGTTCCGGGAGGAAGAGCTCCTTTTGGGCTTCCACAAGTAACAAGAGAGCAGGCTGAAGAGCACATCAGACTTGCTAAATCTAAGGGAATAAAATTTAATTATATTATGAATGCAGGTTCATTAATGAATCAAGAATATACAATACCGGGAAGAAGTAAGATTTCAGAGTATATCTCTTGGATTGTTTCAGCAGGTGCTGATTCTATTACTATAGGAATCCCTATCCTTCTTGAGCATATAAAGAAAAAGTATCCCCATGTAAATGTTAATATATCTGTCCAAGGAGGGGTTGCAACTCCTATTGAAGCTAAGAGATTTGAGAATCTTGGTGCAGGTAGAATAGTTTTAAGAAGAAGGTGTAATAGGGATTTTAAGGTCCTTAAGGAAATAAAAAAAGCTGTTAAGTCTGATTTATGTGTTTTTGTAAATCTTGATTGCATAAACCAGTGTACAATGATGTTTTATCATCTTAGTCACCCAAACCATGTCTGCCAAAATCCTAATGGAAGTTATGTAACTTATATTGATTATCCAAAAATTTCTTGTAGCCTAGTCAAGGCATTAGATATTGTTGAATTCATTAAAAGCAGATGGATAAGGCCAGAGGACTTAAAAGAGTATGAAGCGCTTGGTATTGAGTATTTTAAGATTATTGACAGGAGAATGCCTACTGATAAAATTCTAAAGATAGTAGAGGCATATTCTAATCAAAAGTATGAAGGCAATCTTAATGATTTGTTTTATTATCTTCCTAAGCCCCAAGTTTTTCTTAACCAGCTAAAGAAAAAACTTCCTGAAGCTTATGAAAAGATAAATGGAGATGTTCTCTCTGAAATACCTGTCCCAACAATGCAGATTGATAATAAGAAATTAGATGGCTTTTTAGAGTTCTTTAAAAATCATGATTGCAGTTCTGGATGTGGAGATTGCAATTATTGCGCTGAAATATCAAAAAAAGTTATGAAAATAGAAAATCCACAGGAATTTGAGGATTATGCCAATGCCTTGAAGAAAATAAAGGAAGAGGTATCAAATCTTTAGCAGATTTTTTTTATGGCATCTTTGTCTCTTGGGTCTTTCCAGCCAGCATCTTGCTGTAAGAACGCACCTGTTACAGGAGTCTGTCTAACAAGCCCATTTCCTTTACAGACAATTTCATAATCCTGGCAGAAGTTTGTCTCATTGCAAATTGCTTTTGTGTAAGAGTATTGAAAATCCTCAATAGCACTCCCAGTAATGTATTTTTTTGCAAGATTGTTTGATATAAAACCAAGTGTTCCCACTAAAATTATGAGCAAAATTATAAGTGATATCATTCTCTTTTTCATATAATCCTATGTAAATAGAATCTTTTAAATATTGTTGTCTTGCTGTATTATTCATAGTCTTTCTTAATTTTACCGTCGGTAAAATGCTTTTTTAAAGCGGAAAGATTTATAAAGGAGAATGACTTTTTTATGGAGTAAATTAGACTAAGTCTGGACAGATTTTCTGTTCTAATTTCATAAAAATCACCTAAAAATCAGAAACTTTCTAGGTTTAAAGTTTCTGAGTCAGAAAAAAAGGAAAACTTTCTCTGAAAGTTTTCTGCTGTTCCCAGACAGCAGATTATCTTTTTTTCTGCATTAGCAAAAGCTTTGAAAAAACAAATGACAGGTAACAAAATTAAAAATTTTGAACCTCCCATTTACAGGGAGCAAGAGTAAAGTAAATGACAGGTAACAAAATTAAAAATTTTGAACCTCCCATTTACAGGGAGCAAGAGTAAAGTAAA
>BDTJ01000006.1 GCA_002897655.1 archaeon BMS3Abin17 | reverse complement strand
TACCAGAATTCTTATTTCATAAAGTCCCGAAGTGTTTTTTAAATATTTCATGTACGTCTCGGGTATTCTATTTAATTCCTCAATTATTTTTAATGTCCAAAGTATTTTCTTCTGAACTTTTAGAGTCTGGCTGTCATAAAATTTCTCAAAGTAGTCTTTGAAAAAATACAGTTCTCGTTTTTTATTCATGGAGCAAAGATACAAAAAGTAGTCCAAAAAGACAACTTGTTCTAATATTTTTATTTTTCAACACGTTTTTCTTTGGCATGAAGCCCAACGTTGAGTATATGAGGCGTTGGGCGTTTTGAAACACCTAACTTTCAATTTACTATGCCGTTTGTTTATATTCACAATCTTTCTGTTTAATTTCCACTCGCCCAATGCCTTATATACATTGTTAGCGGTAGGCTCTTCTTTTAGCCGATTGTGTTTTTTATTTGTTCAGTTTCAAAAAACAAATTCATTTCACAAATACCTCGTTCTATATCGTTAATATCTTTTCTTTGTGTTCTTTGAGTATTTACCAATGCTGTTGATAATTCTGATTTAAGTTTCAGATAAATATCATTGTCTTGTTTTGTGAAATATTTCTGCGTTTTTTTATAATCTTTAAGGTGTTTTTTTAGTTGCCTTTCAGCATCCGAACATTTTGAAAAATACTTCGTTATTTGTTCAAAATGAAGAACAAACCAATATTCCAAGCAAGGATTGTTTAAAATCGTTATTACATTATCATAATTTATTTTTAATTCATTTAGATAATTTTTCAGTTGTTGGACTTGATTAGTATCTCCTTTTTTTGCTATTTTTGATTCTGCAATTACAACATCCAAATCTATTATCCAAAAAACTTTTGTGAAATCATCTGCTAATTCTAATACTTTTTCATATTGTTCCGACAATCTCTTTTTTTGGGGAATTTTTGGTTCAATATTTACTTGTAAGGATGGTTCATTTCTTTTCAGCATTTGAAAATACCATACTTCAGTCTCTCCATCAATAATAATGGCAAACGTATCTTTTCTAGGTTTCGAGATTTTTTCTTTCCTTCTTGCCATTATTCCAAATCCAAATAATAATCACCGACATTAGGTATTCCGCCAAGTTTACCGCTTTTATAAGCATTTAATCTATTAGTTGTGTCTCGAATTACAGATGTGTCAAAATCTGCAAATGAGTATAATTCTGTTGAAGCATTTTTTGATTTATCTGTAATCCAAATAGCATCATCTCTTATTATATCTTTATCATTTAAGATTTCTCTATTGTGAGTAGTGGCAATGATTTGAGAATTTGTGGAATTTGCCAAAAAGGACAATAAAAAATATTGATACAAATCAGGATGAAGAGACGAACCCAATTCATCAATAGGAAAGGCATTTGGTTCTTTTATTAGTAAGTTCAAAAGACCAGCAAAACTATAATATCGTTTTGTTCCTTCTGATTCCAATTCAAACGGCAAAGTGTATTTTTGCCCATCAACGAAATGTTCTAAATCAAGTTGAACGGTAGTTATTTTCTTTTTTGATTTTATTTTTTTCAACTCTTCGTCGGGTATATTTGAAGATTTTTCTATAAATTCCAAAAGTCCCTCAGGAATATCTTCTTCTTTTTCTTCAATTAATATATCCGAAATATTCAAATCCGCTTTTTTCAAGATTGTTACAACATTTTCTTTTTTGATTTTATTGTTATCAATAAGAGATGTTATGAACATAGCAAGGTTTGATTTAGGATAAATTAATGAGTGTAAATAATCCTTAAACCAATCTGATGCTTCTTTTAGTTCTTTAATTTCAATATTGGTTTTTAAATAACCGCCGAGAACAGTATTGTTCCATAATGTATTTGCTTCTAGTGTTTTTAACGCTGTTTTTTCAACTTTAATTTTCCCACCGAACTTTATCTCTGTAAATTGATTTTTAAAATCTGTTGTCCTTGTAAAAACCGTGGATTTGTTAGGATTAGAAAATTTCAAAACTTCTTTTACTATGGCTTTATGGTTAAATTCAACCTCGTAGAAGTATCTTATTTCGTTTTGTAAAAAGTCTATTGAAAGAACTGTATTTTCTTTTGGGGTGCTTATGTCAAACAAAAAAGGTTTAAAATCCAGTTTCTCCGTTTTTTTCTCTGCTGGTTCCAAAACCAACTTTCTTAAGAAGTCAAGAGCTTTTAATATAGTGGTTTTCCCAGAAGCATTTGCTCCGTATATCAGAGCGATTTTTAGTAGTCTTAAATTATTTATTTTATTTATATAAAAATCTTCCAAATGTTTTGTTTTTTCGGCTTCAAAGGAAAGGGTTTGTTGGTTTTTAACTGAACCAAAGTTCTTTATGTTGAAATTTATTATCATTTTATCCTCGTATTTGTAATTACATTGCAAATATAAAACATAAAAGCAATATAATCAAAGAATATTTTTGTTTTTTTGGAATCCAATTTCAGAAATACTGTCTTTATAGCTTACCGCTAACGGTGAGTATATGAGGCGTTGGGCGTTTTGAAACACCTAACTTTCAATTTACTATGCCGTTTGTCTATATTCATAACATTCAATTTAACCACCACTCGCCCAATGACTTATATACATTGTTGCCAGTATGTGCCTTTATTCAGTAAGTATCTTTTCTAGTAGACCATTCTCCATTAAAAGAGGAATCTGTTTTACAAAGAATGTTAACATTTCCTTAGTAGTTTTACAATATTGTGCTTTATTGCTAATTATTCGACCACCAGGACAACCTCCAGAACAAATTCTTTTCCATTCACAATTTGAACATTCCTGAATATTTCCAAATTCTATATTATTTCTAAAATTTCTATTTGAACTGCAAGCTAAATCGATTGTTATATTTTCAATAGTTTGAATAGCAAAAGTTTTTTCACCCCAAAAATGGTCACATGGATATAAAGTTCCATCTACATCAACAGCTATTAATGGATTTGTAGGACCAGCGGAACAAACCAAACAACTATTGGTATAGTTTTTATTATGTAAAATCATTGACAGATACCTTTTGGGGTGATCAAGTCTTGGTGTTTTAACATTATTAATTAAATCAGTAAAGTAGTTTTCGGTTGTTTTTATGAAATTTTTTGTTAAATCATTTTCGCTTGGGATAATTGTTACATCATTTGATAACACAGGGTTAAAAGCTATTTCTTGAATTCCAATTTCTTTTCCTAAATTTACAATATTCTCTAAGTCGTTGACATTATATTTAGTTACAACTGTAATAATTGAAGCTCTACCTTGTTTCTTAAGAACTTCTTTGAGGTTTGAAATAACTTTTTCATATGAACCTTTACCATTTTTAAATGGTCGGGTCTTATTATGATTTTCTTTGAGACCATCTAAACTAACACCTATATAAACATTATTATCAACGAGGAAATCTATTATTACTGAGTTAAGTAAAGTTCCATTTGTTTGAATTGAAAATTTTATTTCCTTATCTATTTTATTGCCATAATTCACAACATCTTTAATTAATTGATAATTCAGCAGTGGTTCACTTCCATGAAAGACAACCCTTTTAACACCATCTTTAATATCTGAAACTCTATGCAATGCTTTTTTTGCAGTTTCAAAAGACATTGAAGTTTTTTCGTTTCTTTTATCACCTAAGAAACAATATTTACAGTTTAAATTACAACCTCGCCCAAGGTTAAATAGTATCAGTTGGGTTCCTTTTAATCCTTTAAATTGAAAATCACCATTTAACTTACTTTTGTTTTTTTCTATATTATTAGAAATAATCCATTTCCCATTATCTGGATTCAATAAAAAATCTAAGCCATTTTTCTTTGTAGGTATTAATAATTCAGACATCTTAATTTAGTAGATAGTTTCTATTTATTCATAAAATCCGAGAATTGAGTGAATGGAAAATCAAAATATGGAGGAGAATTTCTAAATGGTACTTCTTTTGAAAAACCTGCAAGTTGATTTTTACCTTGTAATTCATTTAGGATATCCTCTGAAGAAAAGCAAATGTTCTTTGATGAATTGATAGACTCATTTTGGGGAATCTCATTTTTTAAATTGATTTTAGTTTTTTTCATGATTTATTTTTTAAATTAAATATTCACATTTTTTAGTAGCTACGTCTTTTGGGCATTACTGGCAACGGTGAGTATATGAGGCGTTGGGCGTTTTAAAACACCTAACTTTCAATTTACTATGCCGTTTGATTATATTCATAATGTTTCAATTTAACTACCACTCGCCCAATGACTTATATACATTGTTACCTGCTGGCTTTATTCCTTTTTTCGTTCCGGATACCACAAATATTCCATCAAAAAATCCAAATTTTTCTAACTCAAAATCAGAAACTTTTGTTTTAAGATATTGCCATAATGGTCTGTCAACTTCGCCTTTTCCAATCCATTTTACAAATTTAGCAAGCGGACTGGACTTTTCAAGATACCAATCCAAGATTACAATCCTGCCGTTTGGTTCTAATATTGAAATCATATTGTCGATTATATTTTGCCATTCGGGAAGTCCCGAAAGTCCGAGATCGCAAAATACTGCGTCAACTTTGTTTTGTTCGTTCGACTTGGAATATTCCTCAAACCAAATTTGGTCAATTTTAGTCGCGTTTTCCAAAACCAAATCAATGTTCATCCATCCATTTTTTTTAGTTTTCCGTTCCGCTTGTTCGAGCATTCCTTTTGAAAGATCAATTCCAATGATTAAACCTGAATTTTTTAAGTATTTTTGAAAGTGTTTGAAATTCACTCCTGTTCCGCACGGCAAGTTTAAGACAGTTTGTCCTTTTACAATTTTTAGTTTTTCAATAGCATATTTTCTTGCGTTTTTATAATACCAATTCGAGATAAAATCGTAGATGCCCGAAATTTTGTCGTAATACTCAATAGCTTTTTCTTGCTCTTTTTTTGTTCCGTCTATTTTTGTTTCCATCGTTCGGTTTTTTTTAGCTTGCAGGTAACGGTTGGGCTATGGTGCGTGGCGCATTTCATTGTTTAATTTTTCTATTTACCCGTATCTTCATTTAATGTTTAATCTTCAAATTTACAACTATTTGCGGTATGCACTATAAGCCTGTGTTACCTGCTGGGCTTTATTCATTTCTATCAATTC
>BDTJ01000005.1 GCA_002897655.1 archaeon BMS3Abin17 | reverse complement strand
TAATTCCCCCGCAACACTGGCAAAAATCCAAATCCAATTCGTTTACAATTTTTATAGTTTGAAATCTTTTATGAAGATGTTTTAATGCTTTGGCTTTCTCTTTTTTACTATCTCTCTGCTCAGCAAGTTCTTTATGTTTTTCTATTTCTTTTTGGTGATAATTAATTTCTCTTTGAAGTATTTGTTTTATGTCTTTCATTGTGAATAAATTTGATTGGATTTAATATAGATTAAGTCTACTTTCCATTGGAAATCATGGTGTTTCATTGTTTATCTCCTTGTTTTTTGTGTTTGTATGAAAAATCATGAAAGAAACAATACATCCCCATTGCTCCAAATAAAGCAGAGAGGATGCCAGAGATATAGGATACTGGAAGTAAAAACCAACTATATAGCATTAGTAATAGACTTGCTGTTCCGATTATAATTAAACTGTTTTTCATGATTTATCTCCTTGTTTTTTTAATTCTTTTAATAATCTTTTTAATACCTTAAAATTTTCTGGACTTAATCTTAAATAAAATGGTTTTTGATTCCTATGATGATTTCCCTTACTTCTAAGATAAATTAAAGTCTCGCCAGTTTTATTTCTCTGAACAATAATTTTCCATCCATGTTCATCATATTTAGATTCTCTTTTCATTCTCCAGCTCCTTGTTTTTTTAATTTTCTAAACAATCTTTCATAATCTTTTTTATTTATTCCATAAGCAACATATAATGCCTCTAAACCTCTTAATATTATTGAAATATCAGTTTTTTTGAGTTTAATCTCTTCCATCATTTATCTCCTTTATCTTCGCAGAGGTCTTTCCCTATTTCTTGTTTTATATTCTTTAAAGAAATCATCATATAGCTATCATTACACCCACAATCATGTCTTTTATGAATACTGCAAATCTTATATTTTTCAATTTCTTTTATGGATTGTTTGTCTTGTTCTTGAACTTTCTTTTGAATAAACTCTATCCTTTTTATTGTCGCTAATTGCAAACCATCATTTCTTAATTCTGAAAACTCCTTTTCAAAATATTCCTTCCTCTTATCACTCAAACTCATATTAAATCCTCTCCAACTATTTCTTTTAATTTAACTAAATTATGTCTTGATTTTGGATTCTTCAATATAATCTCATTTACAATTCTTATCATGGATTGTTTTATGTGTTTAACTAAAATTATTTCTTCATGGTCAAACTGGTGCATCTTTCCTTCTGTTATAAAATCGCTTAGTGATTTGTGTTTCATCTCTTTATCACATTCTCCAGAAGTATCATCATAATTCACATGGTCATAACTTTTACAAATAGGACATCTTTCTTTATCTTCGTTTAATTGTTTTTTCATTTCTCCCTCCTAAAATATTGTTGTATTACTTTTTGTCTTTTCATTCTTCTTGTGAAGACTTTTGAGTTAGTCGGTAATCCGATTCCTTTTGAATTTAATGACCTTCTTGCTCTGGTTATGCTTTCTGATGCAGGTATCTTATTTATGTCCTCTCTTTTTATTTTGAAAACAAAGTTATCTTTTCCACTTGTTACTTCTAATAATCCTAAGACTCTTAATACTTCTATATAAAGAACAAAATCATTATTTGTTGCCAGAGGATAATATTTTAATACTTCTTCAACTACTTTTTTATATATTTTATGGTGTTCTTCAAAACTCTTTATTATTTCATCTTCTTTTAAATCTAATTTTTCAAACTTATCATAACCATATCCATTTCTAATAATCTTTTCTGTTGGTATAATAACCTTTTCTACCATTATTTATCTATTGTATATAAAGTATTTAAACCTATGTATTAATTTATGAGTGATTAAAATAATCCCAATTTAATATAATAAGAATTGCAATTCTCCTCGTCAAATTGTGGTTTCTTGATTATTAAGGTATCCTTGTCTTTTTTTTCTACTAATCTTAAGATAATCATTTCTTTTAATATTAATGGTCTTAATTTTTTTGGTATCCTCCATTCAAACATATAAGTTAATGCTGTTTTTGAATTTGTATGCTCTCCGAGTTTATAATATATCCTTGAATGTAAAAAGAGATATAACACATTTTGAATCTCTTTTATTTCTTCCTCTTTCTTCATTGTCTTATGAAACGAATGGATTTATTGAATTTGTTTGATTAATACATTGTTGAAATGAAGCATAGCATTGATGAGAAGTAATACTATCTACATATCTAAATATTTCTGCAAACTGAAGATAGACCATTCCTACAATTGCTAGGATAATCATTAACTTTAGAAGATTCTTATGTCCTCCAAAGATTATATTTACCCCGTTTAAAGAATCATCTTCATTTATAGGAGGGTATATTCTTCCCCAATCACCAATTAAAGGCATCCTTGATTTCTTTAGATAAACTATTTCTCCATTTAACTCTGACTTTACTGCATCTCTTTCAATCCTTCTTCTTAACCATTCTTTGAATCTTGACATATCTTTATACCTCCTTACATTTCTATTAATCATCAAATAATTTCTTTCCTACTAAGTATCCCATTGCTCCACAACCTACATAAGTTGCTATCCCCCAGAATGTTGCTGAGATTGGAGACATATGCTTTAGGAAAGGTGATAACATATAATCTCGTAAAAAATAAATAAGTATGACACATAATAACCCAAAGACCATTCCTCCTATGCTGAAGTCTCCTAAATCTTCAAATAATCCTGTGACTAATTCCCATCCATCTTCCAGCCAACTAAAATCTATAATATATTCAAATCCATCACAGATTGCATCCAAAATATCGTCTACGAAATCCATTATATTTTTGTTGTTGTCATTTTAATTAATTGATTATAAAAGGGGTGAAAAAAACTAAATCCCAAATTCTTAATTATTTTTTAAGTATCTTTCCTTCATTAACCTTTGTAATCTTTTCTTTAAGTTCGTTTTCAATTACATTGTCTAATGGTTTATCCAGTATTATTTGTCTTTTCTTCCAAGATAAGAAATTCTTTTGTTCTCCTTCTAAACTTATCTTATCTTCATCGGCATACTTTCTAACCATTCCTACAACATATAAATCTGTTAAACTCTTTCTATATATTGTTGTTCTTCTTGTTAATAAAATTATCCCTAGAAGGACTAAAAAAAAAGACAAAAGCATACATAGTGAAAGCTGCTAAGACTAATGTAAGAGGGTCTGCTGTAGTCATTTCAATCATACCTCCTTTCATCCATATTAATCATCAATTTCTTTTATCCTCCATACTCTTGAATATGCTAATCCAAATCCCCATCCGACTAATAAGAATCCTATTGCAGAAAACCATGTTGCTCTAAGATAATCTCTTGGAATATAAAATGTTGAAGTAAAGATTGAGAACATTATCACCCCTAAAACTATTGGAGTCCACACCATTCCTTTCCATCCTTTTCTACTTATCTCTCTTGAATGTTTTAACATTTCTTAACCCTCACTTTCCAATTTAAATATAACATCTCTCCCCATAAATATAATATAGCTAATGAAAGAACAAAGACTAACCCTATTAAAAACCCTGCTAATATTCCATCACTAAAATCTCCACCTCTTTGAAGTATTTGATTTGCATAATAAAATATTGTTGAGGATATTCCAAATAAGAAAAGTATTTTTATTTGTCTTTTTCCTAATTTGAATTTCATTTTATATTTTTGATTTCTCTGATTTTTCAAGATTCAATAAACATTTCCAACTATAAAGATAGTCATTGCAATGTCTTTTTTCTACAAATGGACTAAATAACCAATCAAACATTATTAAAAAGGTTAAAAATACTCCAATACTTTTATTCCCATGCCACATCATTGCAATTCCGACTAGTAGAAGTGTTATCTCTATCATTTTCCCAAGAACCATTACTCTTTTATCGTAAATCATTTTGGTATTTCTTTCCTCATATGAATGTAACTCCTTGTGGCATAAAATTTACTAACTTTATTAACTTATTATTTGAGTCCCCTTCTATATCTCCAATTTTCATTCCCATTAATTTAAGAAAATCTTTAGTCATATTAAATCCATGTTCTATATCACCTGAGATTAATAAATTCACTAACTTTTTCTTATTTCCCTTATGTATCTTATCATCTATTAAATTAGAGACTTCTTCTTTCATAGACTTTGTATATTGTTCACCTATAAATTTAAAACTTATTGAAGAATCTTCTGCTTTCTTTCCTTTTACTTTTAAAACTTCTTTCCAAGACCTTGCTGAACCAAATTTAAATAGATTTCCTAATTGAGGGTCTACCGCACCTAGACAAGAATAATCATTCATATATATTTCATCAGTAGATAATGCTAATAAAGTTCCACCAGACATTGCGAATGTTGGTATAAAACTTCTTATACTTCCAGTATATTTTTTTAATAATCTACTAATATAAACTGCTGAAAATATTTCTCCTCCAGGAGTATATAATATTAAATCAAATGGTTTTCCTTTATACTTAATTAATGCTTTCTGTATGCTCTCTAATGTTTTTCTATCTATCATACTTTGATTAAATAATTCGGCAGTGGTGTGTTTTATCACCATTATATTTCTTGTCTTATTTTTCCACTTAAATATCCTTAAATAAATCTTAGCAATAGAAGAATGAATACTTACTCCAAAAACATTTATCATAAAATATAAAATAAAAAAACCACTTATAACTAATGTTAAATAAAATTGCCATGCTGCTGTTTGTGTTACTTGAGTTACATTTAAAG
This sequence comes from archaeon BMS3Abin17, assembly GCA_002897655.1. GTDB lineage: Archaea > Nanobdellota > Nanobdellia > Pacearchaeales > GW2011-AR1 > BMS3ABIN17. The sequence goes on along the minus strand of BDTJ01000005.1, from coordinate 21,790 downwards.
GGATTCCTCCTGATTGATTTAGATAATTTATTAATTCTGTAACTTCTGTCATTTTATATTATTTCCTACAACATTTCCAAAGGTTTTAACTGGGAGATGTCCATCTGGATATTGCTGCATTAATTTAACTAAGAGATTTATATTTTGATGGTGATTAAATAAGGCATAACATAAAACCAAGAATACTATTCCTACAACTATTGGATGTGCAGACCTTCCAATTATATACATTAAACTTAATATCATCACTGAGCCTATAAACATTCCTAATTTTAATCCAAATGTATTCCATAAAAAAACAAGTAATGGATTATTTTCAATTAAGTTATATGGTTTATCTGACTGCCACTTTTTGTATTGATGAACATAATAAAAAGTTAATAATAAATCACACATACTAAATGCTAATAAGAGAAGAATTACCCAAACTCTCCATGTTGGTAAATTATTCATCATCTTTTACATTCCTCCAATTCTTTTGTTAAGAACCTATAGTAAATCTTCTTAATATCTCTTTCATTTTCTGAACAAATCATTCTTGGAGAAAGTTTATCCCCTATAAAAAATGATTCATAAGTATAACCTTTATCTTCACAGACTTTCTTTGCTGTTTTTTCTAAACAATTTTTATCCCATTTTAGGTGAAAAATATAAAGAGTTAAAAGGAAAATACATACTATAATTAAAATAAATAATATTATTCCTACTAATCCTTTTTTATTCATCATTTTCCATAGCCTCCTTCATTGCCTCCTCCACTCTTTTGATTGCTCTGTATTTTTGATATGTTGAAACAATTTGCATTAAAGTTATTGGTAAACTTCCTGAAAGAATTAATACAAGCCACCAGCTTTTGTTTATGATGCTTATTACAATTCCAGTAATTAGTCCTCCTATAATCAAAGGAAAACTCCAGAGAGTTGTTTTTACCTGCTGAAGGGGTGTAATCCCATTTACTCCATCTTTCCATCTTTTGAAAAATTCCTTTGTCTTTACTTTCTTTCCTTTTCTGTCTCTCCAGAAATATCCTCTTTTCTTTACCCTTGCTCTTATTACAGCCAAGATAAACAATATTAATATTATCCATTTCCAATCCATTATACAATATACTTTTCTAACTCCTTATTTATTTCCCAAATGTTTTCTGTAAAATCTCCCAAGTCAATTGGAATAAAATCAACTGTCTTAAAAAAAGGCACTTTTAATTCTTCATATTTAATTGTTTTTTCTTCCAACCACTTATTAGAATATTCTTTTTGCAGTTCGTAAATTATTACTGATTTTGTCTTTAAATCTTCAAAATAAACATCACACTTTAATCCATTGTCTAAATCAAATTCAGTATATACTCTTATCCAATCTTTTTTCCTTCTATATTTATAACGAAGTTTTCTGACTAATAACAATTTAACTACATCATGTTTATCCATAGAACTATCTGTAATATTTGATAGTTTTACTTTAAAAATGTTATGCCAATCAGTTGTCATATTTTTATCTCCTTGTTAATTGTGAATGGGGGTCTCGATGATTTATACATTTGTTCTGATTTAAGAAACAAAGTTGTTACTCCAACCCCCATGGTAACTATATATTTTTTATATGTTTTGAAACTAATGTATTCTTTCATATTGAATATTTTGCTGTTCCATTTAATTGTTCTTTTTTGATTAGATTATATTTCTCTGCAAATAAAAGGCAACCCTTTATGATTCCATTTGTTGTGCAGCACATCTCTCTTAATTCTGTTTGTATTAATGGTCTATTTTCTAATTTCATTACTCTCATCATTCTATTTAAATGAGTTACTGATGCTGCTTTTGAATCTCTTGATTCTCTTTCTGTATTTCTTTTTTCTGTTTGTTTTAATCCAAGAGTAAAGTTCTTTTGTTTTAATTTATCATTTTCTTCTTCCACTTTTTCAATCCTCTTTTTTAAGTAAGTTATATCTTTTTCTTGTTCTTTAAACAATATTTGAGATTGTTCTAATGTTTTAATCTCTTGGTTTATTTGAGGAAAATCTTTTCCATCTGCTAACTTATTTTTTACAAGGACACCTTTTTCCTCTTTTTTCATATTGGGTATAAGGATTTTATACTTTTAAATGCGTGTAACTATTTTAAAGTTAAGAAAAAAAGGTAAAAAAAATAAAAATAAATAAAATTGCTTAGGCAACAGTTGTTGTTATATTGTAATCACCACTCTCGTAAGCTCCAATATCATAAATTGGTGTTATTGTTAAACTTGCTCTAGGTGAAAGTGTAATTATCCCTCCTGAATTATATTGGATTAGTTCTGTTTCAAATAAAGTATCAGCCATACTCCAATTATCAAGTTTTGCTAAAGCTATTGTTTCATCTCCTAAAATCAACCACAATTTTGCCCCCACACATTGTGTTGCATTTGGATTATATGTATTATTACAATAATCATCTCCAACATCAATACTTGTATCTGGCAAATCTCCAATAGTGTTAACTCCATTATTCAATACTGTTACATCTGTAGAAATACCTGCATACCATCCACTTACAAGATTTGGATAATATATCAAGGTGTACTCATCTGGAATTCCTGACACTACAAAAGTCTCTCCTACAACTGTGTAATTAATTGTTTTTGTTTCTCCTTCTAATGTCCAAGTATCCAAATTCTTTTGAGATAATTCTAAAGTACCAACATAACTAACATTAACTCCTGTCCCTTCTGAATTATCTGATATATTTATTATTCTATCTGAAGGTGCATTATTTGTTATGGTTATCTCTCCTCCACTAATTTCTTGTCCCCCATAATAATCTCCTTCAAATACTAAATCTCCACTAGTTATTACAGCTGGATTAACAGTAAATGTAGCACTAAAAATAGCATAGTATCCTATTGCAGCGACTAAAGTTATTGCGAATAGACTTAAAACACTAAAGACTAATACCTTATTCTTCTTCGTTTCTTTCTTCATTATCTTCATACCTCCTTTCATCAGTATAATCACTTGTATCTTTTGTTAAATATAATATGAATAAAATAATTACAAGGATAATTAATCCTGATACAACTTTCCAAATCCAATTTGGAATATCATTTGTTTCAATATTTTCTCCTGGAACTTCTTTTATATTTTCAACTTCTTTTATTACTTCTCTATCAACATAATTATCAACTTCAACTGTTATGTTTCTATCCTTGTATATTGTTCTAGTTCCTCCACCCCCACCTGAATTGATAGTTATTGTTTCTTTTTCTCTGTCAAAGAATATAATTTCATAAGAATCTGATTGAGAATATTTATTAGGAGTGATTGTTACATTGTTTTCATCTTGAGTTATATTTAATTCAACTGGTGAGGAGTTCCCAACAATAGAATAATATTCATATGGTTTTTCTAATTCTAAAGTAATTGATTCTCCAGAGTATATTGTTATTGCTGATATAAAACTAATTAAGAATAAAGACATTAGAATAAATGTTATTTGTTTATTCATTTTTTATTTTTAAGTAAATTTAAATCATCAATATCAACTTCATCACCTTCTTCTAACTCAAAGTCTTTTACATCAGATGTTTCTAATTTTATCACCCAAGTGTTTCCATATTGTTTTATCTTTCTTTTTCGCATGATGAATTATAATTTATAGATGTTTATATATCTATCTGACTATTTATTGGTAGTGAAAAAAAGAAGAAAAGGGATTAATTGGTTTTTTGTATTGGGTTATAAAATCAATTTGGGATAAAGGGGGTTAGGGTTATTAACTTCCAGATTATCCAACAAAGAGCTAATTGGTCTATCATAAATAAAAATTCAAATAACCAATCTTTCTTTATATTCCTTAAAAAATTTAATTTATTGTGATTTTTCATTTTTAGGATTATTCAGTTTTTGCTTTTTGGTATGGAAACACTGAAAATATAAAACAGGCTATTGATATTGGATGGTTCTTATTGATAATTGGGATTATCAGCTTAAGTGTATCTGTCGCTAAGTATTTTGATAAATAAATAATCCCCATACATCCAAGAACACCAATTAAAACACCTAATGTAATCCAAAACCCTTTATTCATCTTTTCACCTCTGGCTTATAATTAATACTCATCTTTCTTTACATTCATTACTTTATCTGTAGAACATATTGAACAATCTGATTTAATCTTCTTTGGTTTTTCATTTAGTATTTTATCTAATTCTTCTTCAGATAATTTTGGTAGTTTGATTTCTGTCATTTAGTTTTTATTAATATCCTTTTCTTTTGTTTTATTGTTCTCTTTATTTCTTCTCTTGTTTCAAATTCTGACTCTTGTCTCATCTCTTTTAATTTCTTTAATTTCTCTAATTTTAACTGTTCATAAAATCCATCATCATCTAAGGATGGGATAAAATATCTATGTTCTGTTTTTCCATTCTGTAACAATCTTGGTCTTGACATTATATAAAAACTTGGTTCTGATAAGATACATATATCACTTATTTTTCTATAGATTATATGTTCATCTAAATTATCTGCACTCTTTGATTGTTTTGCCTTAATTAATCCTCTCTTAACTTTTCTTATTAATTCCCTACAAGTTAATCCCTTTGCAAATGTTGTTCTCCCAATCATATTCATTATTATATTATGGCAAATAGAACATGGATTTAATTTTGTCTTTTCATTAAATCTTTTTTTTCTTTTTTCTAAAGTTAGTCTTTTATACACCATCTTCAATTTCTTCTTCTATTCTTTCCAATATCTTTGTCCATAATAAAGATTTCTTTTTACAATTTATTATAAGATTTTTAAATTCATTCTCTTGCTTTTTATCTTCCCAAGATAACCTTGCAAAATTTATTGCTTTTACCTTATAAAGAAACTTATCTAAAGCCTTTGTAGTATTGATAACTTCTTCCTTAACATTGTCTAATATTTCTCCTGTTTTTATTATTCTTAATTTTCCATCTTTTTCTTTTTGAATTTCCTTATATTTCTTTGTCTGGTCATCCTTAAAAATCTCTAAATTAATATCTGCTAAATCAATCAAACCTTTTTTTATTCTTTGTTTGACTTCTTCTGGTGCTTTTTTATATTGACTAATTAATTTTCCTTGTGCTCTTACTCTTTGTTCTCTTGTTTCTTTTAGAACCTTTGCTACTTCTTTTTGTTCTTCTCTATCTAATCCTGATAAAATAAATGCTTGTGTTTGATTTAATGATTCATCTCCTTGTCCATGATTTTCTTTATTATGTTTCTTTTCTACATCTTTTAATAAATCTGGGTCTAATTTATGATGAGCATTTAAATGATTATTAATTACATCATGGCTTAGAACCTTTGCACTTTTCTTATCCAACCAGAAACTTATATCTGATGATGTTGCTTTGTCCAAATCTTGTTTATGTAAGTGCTTTAGTTTGTTACCTTGAACTTCACGAGAGTCTCGTAGAGTTGTTAATAACTCCTTATTACCATTCAAATAATTCTCAATGGCTACAACATTTTGATTTAATTCCATAAAATCATTTGTTCTTTGGGTTAGGTTTTCAATAACCATTCCTCTAAATACTTGGTCTTCATTGTAGTTACTAATTACAATCTCAACTTGAAAATCTTTCCCATAAACTTCTTTTAATGCTTGAACTCTATGATGTCCTGCAATCAAATGGAAATCATCTCCTTTCTTGAATACTGGTAGAGAACCAAAGAAACCTAACTCTTTTATGTTTGCTTTTATTTTATCAACTTGTTCTTTGTTTAATTCTCCTTTAGAAATTTGTTTCTTGAATGGATTTGGTTTAAGTTGTGATAGTTTTAATTTCATTTCTTTTTCTCTTTATGTTTAGAAAGTTTATGTTGTTCTAATAAATAATCAACTTGTTTTTCTGTATAGCCCTCAATTTCTTTTTCACAATATTTACATTTTTTCTTAATCATAAAAACACTATACTATACTACTATATAATAATTTCTAACCATTTTCTAATGACGAAAAAAAGAAGTAATCCCTACACTTCCCTGTAGGGTGGGTTTGGGTTTAAAGAGGTTTTTTTGGATTAATAAATTGAAGATATTTATCTTTTAAAGGTTTAGGTAGAATAAATCTATATTAATAGTTATTCGGTGTAGGGATTAATTATTATAAGCTGCCAGGGATTAATAAGGCGGGACGATGTATTAGAAATCGTAACCTCTCTGTAGATTACTCATACAGATTACCTGACAGCTATTATGAATTGTGCGAACTTCCATTATAATTTCTCTTGTATTTTTTTAAGTGTGTTTCCCATTTCTTCAAGAATATTCATATGTTTATCAATGTTTTGTGCGAACATCATTTGATTGCTTGTTACTTGTTGAACCATCATTTGAAGCTCTGAGTTGAGCATTGGTTTTTTAATTAAAAAATCCTTAGTTACTTTCTCAAGTATTTCTTGTCCTTCTGGATAATTTGCTTCCTTCCCAAATGGCTCTGAAGAATCAATCCACACTTTTCTGTTTTTGTCTATTTCTACCAGGAATTTCTTTCCTTCTTTTTTACAATGCTCTGCCATATAATCCTTTAACCTATTGAAGTCATTATTCCTTATCTCTAATGCAGGAATTCCACTAGGAAATAGCTTAAATTTGATTCTTTCTTCAAAATATGTGATAATGTCTAACACATCATTAATTGCTTCTGTAATCGTCTCATATGGCGAATTTGAGTAGTATCTCTTACGGGATATGATTATTATTGATTCTGGGTATGTCTGTATGACAAAATTCTCATTTATTAATTGTTGATATGGATTAGAGCCACCTTTTCCAAAGTTTATATTCTTGAAATTCCATCCTTTTAGTCTTTCTAATCTTGGCTTTCTTTTATTCCACCAATCTGGTACTTTGATTAGTTTAAGAACATAGCTTAGATTATGCAATTCAAAGATGTTATCATTCTTAATAAGTAGTGCACACTTTTCTACCTGACCATTGGGTATTTTCCAGATAGGATAAATGTTTTCTATCAATCCTCTTTCTCTTAGGATGTTCAACCTCTTATAGGTATTTCTCCTCTTTAAATTAGCTAATTTCATTAAAGTTAAAACTCTCAAACCTTCACGATTCTGATATAGGTTTCTAAGAATAAGTAAATCGTTCTCCTTTAATTTGACACTTTGCACACTTTTCACTGTGCACACTTTGCACACCCTTTTTTACTAGTCATGATCAGATTATCCTATTCTCCTTTAAATAAGTGTGTAACTATTCAAAAATTATAAAACAAAAAAGTATTTAAACACAACATCCCTTTATAATGATAACAAATAGGGTAAGAAAAGACCTGCTCTTGCAAGGGAAGGCTTCTTTTCGCCATGCCCTATTTTATTTTTATCATTATTTTTTCTTTTTTTTCTTTTGTTTCTTTTTTGCCATGTTGCTCTCCGAGTTTATTTAATTAATATAGTTCTCCCTAAGAAAATTTAATTGGGAATAACTAAAATAAAGTTATTTGAACCATTCGTTCTTTAGACCTAGTGCTACAAATCCTAGTATTATCAATACAGCAAATAGAGACCAAAGTCTTGCTATTCCTCTTGCACTTGAATCCTTATTATATCCTTCGTCACAGTAGTTATAACTAACATAACTTGTATTTGATATAGTAATTGTGTCTGTGTTATTCTTTAGTGTAAAGTTACCATAGCCTGTAGATACAATATAATCAGTTGTTACTGTCAATGAATCATTTGAACTATTTGATACTAAAAAGTTTCCAAATGTACACTGGGACTCAAGAACTCTCCATCCTGTATAAGCATTGGATACATTAAACTGATAAGATTCATTAATACTTCCTGAACCATCTGCAAGTCTTGAACCTGAAATATCAACAGTTTCATTTGCTACTGTTAATTTACTTGTAATTTGATGCTGTGTATTTATGATTTGTCCAAGTATAGCAGTTGAAAATAAAATCCCAACTATTAACAACATAATAGTTCCTATTGTCATCTGTCCTTTCTTATTCATTTTTTTTTCTCACCTCCAAAAACCCAAGATAAAAGATTAACCTAACCATTTTGCTTCCTCCATCATTTCTTCATTAAAATATCCTGTTCTTCCTTCTTTTACAAATTTTGTTTTACCTTGTCCTGCTTTTATTGCAGCTTGAACTGGGTCTAATTTTTTTATTAGAACTGCCTTTGGTCTTCTTAAAAGTGGTTTTTTTACAAATCCTTCTCCAACTCTTGTTAATCTTTCTGCTGTTTCTCTTGTACCAGATAAAACTTTTCCAACTCTCTCTTTTTTATATTTCTCTTTATATTGTTCTCTTTTATATTCTAATCTTTTAATCTCTCTAGGTTCTTCTGTTCCTAATCTCTTTTTTAAGAAAGCTCTTTCTTCTTTTGCTTCTTTTTCTTTTACTTTCTTTAGTTCTCCTCCTATTCTCATTACTGCTTCTAAGAGTTTCTTCTTATGTTTTTTCTTTTTCATTTTAAATTCCTGCTATTATGTTTGATTCCATTTTTATGAATTCAGCACCAATTATTGTCTTTACTCCTGTTCCAACGAAATCTTCAACTTTCTTGTCTTTCTTCTTCGCTAACTTCATACTCTCGCTAGATACTGCTACACTTTGCATAAGGGGTGCTAACTCCAATATTGCTTTATATGATGTCATTATTTAAACTCCTTTAATTTTTCATTTAATTTATTAAATTGTTCATCTTGCCAAAATATCATTGTTCCAAATAAAGCCATTACAAGTCCTTTAAATCCTGCATCAAAAAATACTGTTTGAACAACTGCCCAGCAAGTTAGCAAAAATATTCCTGAATTAAATAATCTTATTTTCATTTTTCTATTTTTATTCCCCTTGATTTTGCTATTGCTATTGCCACAGATTTAATTTCTTTCTTGTCATATATCTTTCCATATAATTTTTGATATTTTAGAGGTACAGATTCTCCTAAATATGTCTCTTTGATATTTTTAAATAACTCTTTGAAATCTTTTGTTGTGGGCATATTAACTTAGCAACCTCATATTATTTTTTAGTAAATTAGGATTATTTTTATGTATAAATTCCTGGTTAGAAAACATATTGCTATTACCTGCAAACATATTCTTCTCTCTTAATACTTCCCACTCAGCTTTCATAATATTTTTTGTATGTAATGGATTGTGATTAAAAGATATATCATCTCTTCTTTTCTTTCTCTCAACATCTAACTGTCCTTTTATTTGCTCTTCCCTATTTTCTTTCATAAATCTTTCAAGCTCTCTTTCATTAGCTGACTTTTTTCTCTCTTCAATAGTTGAATGAATCCTATCTTGTTCATCAGCTTGTCTTAGAAGTTCCTTTCTTGCCCTGTTTTTCTCACCTATTTTCTGAATAATTTCTTTGAATGTCATTTGTATTACTAGTAGATTAGTGTTTAAATACTAGAGGGTTAAGCCACTAATGATGCAACCATTCTAAATATTATTAATCCTGTCAGGAATAAAAATAGAATATATATTGCCTCCCCAATATATGCTGCGAACATTACACTTCCAATTACTAAAAGTGATAAAAATATGGTGTTAGACATTTGATATTTTGCTGCTACATAAGAGAATAAAATTGTAAATGCAAATATGAATAACTCTTGGTTTCCTAAAAAGTAGTTTACAAATATCTTCTTGAAGTCAAAAGGTTCTATGTATGCCATCTCAATCGGTGCCAACCCACCATTCTATTCCTGAGATTATAAATCCAACAATGATTATCCCAAATAAGGTTAGAACAACTGCTGAAATCCAGCCTCCGAACATATTTAATTTTGAATATAATGCAATCCAATCTGCTATTCCTAATCCCACTAATGTAAAGACTAATACTGCTGTTACATATTGTATTGGAGGAGCTCCTGTGAATAATCCTACTGCTACTCCTGCTATTACTCCGACCATTAAAATCCAGTAAAAGGTTCCTCTATCTTTTGTATCTGGAGTCCCATAAAGAGTAGAACCTTTTATGTTTTCTAAAGACGCGTCGTTACTACTATTAAGTATATTTGTATTTTTAAGTAATCCATTTGAAGGTAAGTCTACTCCTCCAAAATGAAATAATAACATTATTCCAATTAATAATGATAAAAAATAATAAAATTTCATCTTTTCTCCTCCCTTATGATTATGGCAACTAGTATTATAAATGTGAGATATGTTACAAAATTAGGTATTGCTGTCAGATTCCCTACACTTATTTGTGGTATCATTCCAAGTTGAACATCTAATAAAAATACTAATCCAAATAAGATTCCCATTATTGCTGCTTCACTTCTTATTCCATATCTGGATGATAATCCTCCAACAACCATTACAATAATTACAAAACTTAATAGTGTTCTTCCAAAGTCATCAAGACCAAAGAAGTCTCCTGAATTTGTATAGAGTGTTAAATCTGTAAAGAAATGCCAGATACTAAATTGCCTTCCTTCTGTGCTTTGGATTATCCATACAACTGGATTGTAAGTTGTGTTTGTTGAATTTACAGTATAATAATGAGTTAGATATATTGAACTTTCATTGAATGTATTTACATTTAATATGCTTAATGTTCCTCCATTTGTACTTGCATGTTGGCTTCCTATAAGAGAACCATTACTATAATATAAATAAAAACCAAACTTTTGGACTGACCAGTAAGAAGATGTTAAACCATATGAGAAATTATAAAGTGTATTATTATCTAAGAAATTTGCTGATGGGGACATAATAAATGAGACTCCTTGTAAATAATCTGTAATAGTAGTTATTGCGCTTCCAAGTGTAATTGTATAAGATGATTGTGTTGGAGTAAGACTAATGGAATAAAAATCATATCCTGATTTTACAAAAGAGAGTAAATGTGTAAAGTCTGGATTCATCCAAAATGTTACTGCTCCTGCTGCATCTGTTGTTCCATCACCAATAACAACTGTGCTTCCAGATATAGTTCTTGTTGCATTTACACTTACCCCACTAATTGCTTGTTGTGCTGAATCAATTACTTGGAAAGTTACATACAATCCATCTGCTGTTGATAAGAGATATAATACTTTTTCTGTTGTTGAGTTTGTAAATGATAATGGTGTTGGGTCATATGTCCTTTGAGGATATGTTGTTCCATTTTTATACTGCATATATATATCTACATTTAATGTTTTATCTGGTGGTGAAGCACAGAATTTATATTGCTGATTACTTGTACTATTTATATAAGTCAATGATTTATTTAATGCTCCTGTTCCAATCCAATATACAAATGTTGATGTAGGAATACTTGCATTTATTGTGTTTAAATCTGCTTCATCTTTGAATGTGAAATTAATATAAGGGATTGTTAATGTGGCATTACATATTCCAAAACTTAAAAGACTTACATCTTGAGAATTTGATGTTGTAGATAATTCGCTTCCCAATGTGAAATTAAACCAGAAATTATTTGTTACATTGTTTATTGGAATATTTATTGTTGAAGATAAATTATATATATTTCCAGCTATAGAAGTTAAGGTTGCAGTATAAACTGTATTATTATAGATAAACTTCTGGTCTGTTGGTATAGAACCATTTGTTGTTATTTGTTGGATAAATGTTTCTGATGCAGTCTCTACTGAAGTTGAGTTATATGTTATTGCATCTTCTGAAAAAGCACTAATATTTAAAGAATAATTTGTTGGAGCCCATGTACAAAGATAAGCTGTTGCGTTTTCTGTACAAGTATTATAATTCCACAAATAAATTCCTGTTGATAGATTTGAGGATGTAAGGCTTGTTGTGTTAGTTACTCCTGTGATTATTGTAAAATTACTCCATATCTGCTGCCCATTATTATTCCATACAGTTAAAGTAGTATTTGTTAGATTTGCTGGAATAGTTGTAGTATGAGTAGCATTTAAAATATAATATGAATCTAAAGTCTGAGTATTATTTGGTGTTGTTAAGTTAATTGTTAAAGTTAATACACCTATTACATAAGCCAAACCAGCCCCCTCATTATATAATTCTGTTATCTCTGATGAAGACAAAGACCTATCCCAAAGACTAACTTCATCTAATCTACCTTTGAAGTTTCTATCACCAGCACCATCAGTAGCATTACCTAAATATAAAGATTTTGTAAAACCATTAGTATCAAATATTACATTTGTTGAATTTTCATAAGTTCCATTAAAATAAATATGGCTTCCCGAACTATTAACAACAAGAGTAATCATAGTCCATGTGTTAGCTATAATACTTGAAGAGCTTCCAAAAGATGTCTGAATATGATTCCCTTTATCATATAAAACAGTTATTTTACTGCCCAGAATTCTTATATGGGTTTCATTTAAATAATCTCCACCAGTACGTCCACCATAATCCATAATTGACATATAATCCACAGATACAGTTGAGGCATTAACCCAAAGATTCCAGGTATAACTGCTTCCTTTATAATGGTCTCCTAAGACAATATCATCATTCCCACTTAAATTTATTGCATTATTAATGATTCCTGATTTCCATATCCCTGAAGAATTTTCCACAACACCATTATTAATCCCAGACACAGATTCTGCAACATCTGTTCCAGAAGTTTCATCTAATTTAAAATATCCAGTATTATCCCAAGTGATAGCACTCACACTTCCAACTAATAAAATCATACAGAACAATGTTATTAATAATAATTTCTTCATCTTCTTGCTCCTCCTGCTAAATATCCTAAAGCAATACTAATTATAAGCCATATTACATATGGAATTACTAAATCTGTATTTAAACAAACTAATTTACTCCCTGCTGAAATTGAAATATTAGTGCAATCTAAAGCTGTTTGTGATGTTGTTATGTCATTTGTAATAAATGGGATAAATAGAATTCCAAATATATAAACTACTAATGCTACTACAAATCCAAAAAAGATGTTCCCTTTCTTTCCTCTAATCATGTTGCTCTCCACACAACCAATCCTGCTAATCCAAAAATTATTCCGATAAATAATTGCTGTATATCAATTGATGTGCATACTGGTTTAATTGTATTATAATCTGGATGAGTACTATTTATTGTTGAACAATTTAGATTTTGTGCATTTCCTGCTTCTGTTGTTACATCTTGTAATGCTGGTGCTAATGCTAATCCTAAAAAAAATAATAATATTGCCAACATCAATCCAAAAAATATTGACATTGTAGCCTTCTCATTCATATTAGTTTTTGTCCCCTCTTTTGTTTTTTAAAGAATTGGATTTCTTCTACTTCTCCCACTCTCCCTAACCTTCTTTCTTTAATCTGAACTACTTTTGTTATATCTCTTTTTCCAGGTCTCCATTCAAGTCCTTTAAAAGATTCCAACTCTCCAAACTTTAAAGGAGAGCCTTCTTTCAAGATTCTTCCAGATGCCCCAAGAGTTCCTTTTAAGAATAATTTTAATTTCTTTTCAGCTTGTGGTTGTGTTTTAAATTCTCCTATCTCAAATTCTTTTCCATATCTTTTTCCAACGGCTGTAAACATATCTAAAACATCTTCTGCCTTTTCTTTTAGTTCTCCCTTTGCTGATGGTTCTTTTTTTAGAATTATTGGGATAATCTTCTTTGGTGTTTTTTTTGGTTCTGGTTTTGGTTGAACTTTGACTGGGGGTTTTCCTCTTCCTGTTTTAGTTAATAAACCTAATATTTCTCTTGCAGAAATCTCTTCTTTTGGTTTTTGCATTTCCTTTAATTTAGTTTTTTCTTTTTGTGCAACTCCTAAATCAAATCTATATTCACTTCTATCTTCTAATCTATCTTTTAATACACTTATTGGTTTTTGACTAACCTCTGGCTTTTGTATAGATAATAATTCCATTCTGTCTTTAGATAAATCTGTTACTTTAATCTGTCCTAATTGTCCTGGCATAGCTCCATACTCTTCTGTTCTTTCATACATTCCTTTTCCATAATATTGAGATTGTTCTAAACCTTCTCTTGTTGCTGAAATTACTGGGGAGATTGTTGTTGGCTTTGTTTCTGTAATTGTTATTGTTGGAATTTTAGTTGGTTTGATTACTGGTTTTGGTTTTGATAATACAGTTGATATAGAAGCCAATGCTTGTTGTGGTTTTTCTAAAGAATATAATTGCTTAAAATATTCTGGAGAACTTTTCTTTCCACTTGTTGAAACAAATCCCACATCTTTTCTTATACCATACATTTCATCTACATCTATTATTGCCTGTGGCTTTCCTTCTTTTATTACAGCCCAACCTCTTGAAGGAACAATATCAACTTTCTTTGGAATCTTTTGCTGAGATAATCCTGCTGTTTTATATAATTTAATTTCTCCAACATCTCTTATTTTCTTTGCTCTAGTTAGAATATCATATGTTGTAGTTGTCTTTCCTGCCTGAGTTAATTTAGAATAAGGTCTGCCTTCTTTAGTTAAGTAGGCTTGTTTTGAAACTAATTCTCCTTTTAAGTTCTCTTCTCCTTTTAATATAGTTGGCTCTGCTTTAACATCTATATATTCAATTGTTCCTTTTCCTCCTCTTGTTTTAGTTCCACTTTTGAGTATTTCCACCTCTGGTCTTAATTTCTCAACACCTTTAACATCTACAACCATTCCTGTTTCCCCTTCAGTTATTAAAATATCTCCTTTAAAAATTCCTTTAATGCTTTTGGGTTTTGTCTCTCTTAACTTTATTTTTGCCTGTGCTTCTGTATATCCTTGTTTTTTTAATAATTTTAATGCTTTCTTGTAACCCTCTTTATCTAATTGATAACTTCCTTCATAAATTGGTTTTCCTTTCCATGATTCAATTATTGTTTTCTTTCCTACTGTAACTGGAGTTTTTGATTTGACAAATACATCTTTAGATATTGTTGTAACTTTTTTTCCTTGTCTTATTTGAATTGGTTGTTCTCTTGAAATTAAAACTGGTTCATATCCTTTTACTTCTTCTGTTACTGTAGATATTTCAGGAGCAAATGCTTTTCTTCCGATTCTTCTTACTGCTCTTCCACCTCTAAGCAATCCTAATGTTCCAACATATGCAACATCCCAGGGTTCTTTTTTAGCAAATTCTATAATTCCTGTTGGTGCTTTTGGTATTCCAAGTCCTCCTAATGTTGCTTCAGCCATTCCTCCAATTATTTTAACTGGTGCTATTGGAGTAAGGTATGTTCCAAAGTCTATAGCTCCCCTTAAACTACCTGCAAATTCTTTTGATGATTTTCTTATTTCTTCTTCTGTTAATGTTATATCAGCAGGTCTTGATTGAATTTCTCCCATTAAAAAAGAAGTAGAATCTTTAGCACCTTTTTTTTCTTCTGCTGTTTTAATTAGTCCTGCCCTGAATTCTCCAAATCCAGTTCTATAAGCAATGTCTTCATATCCTCTTTCAACCAATCCTAATGTTCCAAGATATGTAGAATAAACTAAACCTTTTCCTTTATAAGTTGGAAGTGTTTGTCCATACATAGAGATTGTTTTTTCTCCTTCTTCCTTTGCTTTTTTTAATTTAGATGTGAGAGCTGTTGGTAAAAAACCTTCTTTTAAAAACTGAGAAGGATAAAGTGTTATCTTTTCTCTTGTTGGCTTGGGTATTTTTTCATATATTCCTTTTGCAGTTTGAATATATTTCTCTCTCTTCTCCATCTGTGCTCCAAAATAATCTATAACATATGGCTTTGCTTTTTCTATTCCTTTTTCAACAATTGGTTTAGTCTCTTTAAATAATAAACTTCCTGCACCAAGAACTTTTTTACTTTCTTCAACTCTTTTTTCTGCTTCACCTTTAAAGTATTCTATAACATATGGTTTAGTTTTTTCATAACCTTTCTTAACAATTGGAGTAGTTTTTTTGAATAGCCAATCTCCAGCAGTCATAATATTCTGAGCTTCTCCGATTCTTCTTTCATATTCTCCTTTAAGATATTCTTTAGCATAAGGTTCTGCTTTTTCTATTCCTTTTTCAACATAAGGTTTAGCTTCTTTAAACAACCAGCCACCAGCACCAAGAACTACTTTGCCTTCTTTAACTCTTTTTTCTATATATGGTTTTCCAAATAAACTATAACCTTTTTTAATTACTTTGATGGGTAATTCTTTTTCTCTTTCTTTTTGTCTAGCCATCTCATATCTTTCTTGAGGTGTTGGGAGTCTCATAAATAATGTTCCACGACTTCCTTCTGGGATTCCTTTTGGTTCTGATACATACATATCTGAAGCTGGTTGATAAGATTCTTTTGTTCGTTTTGTGGTTTCATATTTTGTTGGAAGCATAATATCTGTTCCAGGAATAGCTACTTCCCCAACTTTTAATCCTTGTTGTGTGACCCTTATTTCTTTATATCCAACTGGAACATCAACTCTTGATTCATATATTCTTTCTCCAGTAAAGATGTTTTCATATGCAGGAACAGATATATCTTTAATTTTTGGAACATTTCCATATGTGGTATATCCCCCATCCATACTTCTATAAGTTCCTCCACTAATAATTGTACCTTCTGTAATTCCTTTACCAAGAGCTTCTTGACTTATACTCATTCCCAAACCTTCTGGTGAAATATATGTTCCTTTATATTGAAAATCTCCCATACCCCTTGTCTTATGGCTTTCAACAATATTAGCAGCCTTTGTAGCTATCTCTCTACCATATTTTTTATATATACTATCAACATCTCCTCCAGCAGAACCTCCAACTTTTGCATATGCTTTTATTGCAGCAGTTAATTTTCTATTTCTTTCTTGAGCACTTTCCACTTCACTTATTTGTTTTTCATAAGAAGATAATTCTTTTTCTTTAACACCTATCTTTTCTAACATTCTTGTCTTTGCTGATGATACTCTTTTTTGTTCTTCTGCAAACTTTGTTTTTCCTGCTAAGTCTTGAGCTCTTAATTGTGCTTGAGTTCTTTCTATAGATATTCTTTTAGTTTTTTCTCGTTGCTGTGCTAACTGTCTTCTTGCAGATTCTACTTGCTGTTTTGCCTGTTGTATGTTCGCCATGATTTATTAAGTCTCCTTATTTTTAAGCCCAACCTCTGTAATTTCTTATTCTTCTTAGTTTAGGTTCTTTTAGAATTTGCATATCTTCATCTACAATTACATTTTGTTCGTCTGGAAAAGCCATTAAATTCTTCTTTCTTTCTAATTGTATTTGTTTCTGTAACAATGTTACTGTATTAAATTTATCAACTTCTTTATTGTATCTATTTATTTCTTGTAATTTAATTCTTCCCTGCATCCCATTTACTAACATTCTTCTTGTTATTGGTATTTTATTCATAATAATTGTCCCCCCTTTCAAATTTCTTTATCTTTTTGTTTATTGGCATATTAAGTAAATCTTCAATGTTCATATCAAGTTCTTTTAATTTTTTTGCTTTAATATGTAAAGAATTCTGTTTTGTTTTACTATTCTTTGTTAAAATTACTATCTCCCTGAGTAACCTCTTTGTGTCCATGTAGACTACTAGTAATATATCCTTTTTATAATAGAGGGTTAAAACTATTGCTTATCCAACCAAGCTCTCTCTTCTTCAACTCTCTTTTTAAAGTTTACAGAGTCCTCTTCTTTAATTTCTGGTTGAAAATTAAATCCATATTTATCTTTGATTATTCCCACTATATTTTGAAGGTCTTTATTATTGTTACATCTAAAGAAATCTATTCTTTCACCCATTTGTCCTTTTATAGCTATTTCTAAGACTTCACCACTTCTATTAAACACCATCCAATGATGTTTTTTAAATCCCATTAAGCACCTCCTTTAAGGAAATAATTAACTCCAAATAATATTGCTCCTATAATTATTATCCAAATTATTATGCTTCCACTCTGTTTCTTTCTAGGTATTTGGTCATTTAACATTCTTGCCATAACATATGGTTGTCCATAGGTTTCATTCTTTTCCACACCCTTTCTTAGATTTAAAGGATTAAGTTTCCACGACGGCTGTATTACTACTGGAAATTTACCCATCCAGAATAGAATCTCCTGTCCATCTGAAGTATGATAATATCCATCTTTTGTTCTATATACAAATCCAGACATCTTTTGTTTTTCTCCAGATATGTTTCCATTCTCGTCAATCTTTAAAACTCCAATCCATCCTTTTCTCTTTTTTCGTTTCCTTACTTTAGCTTTTCTAGGTATCTTTATCTTTTTCTTTTTTGCATCTTCCCAAGCAAAATATAATTCATCTACTTTTTCTTTTAGAGGTTTAGCAGTTTGTGTATTCTCTATCTTCTCCATGTTATCAAACCTCCTTTCACCTTCTGTATTGTTGCTTAATATTTTTGCCTCTTTCATATTACTGGAGCCCCCCCAGAATCATCCTTCTTTCTAAACCAGCCTTTGTTTTTCTTTTTAGATGGAGTTACATCCGCTAATTCTTTCTTTTGTGTAACTGATAGTTTGATTAATATTCCTTCTTTTGATAATGATGTTGATGTTGTTATTTCTGATAATTTTTTAAAATACTTAGCCCAAGCATCTTGAGACCATACATCTTTTGAAAATAATTCTAATTCTTTTGTTGTTCTTATTGGAAGTGATGGGATACCTAATTCCCCTTCAGATAAGAATCCAACTTTGGTAGTATCATCTGCCTTAATTATATTTGTAAAAAAGGTATGAACATTCTGTTTTGATTCTGAGAATTGTCTTAATATTTCTTTAGCCTCTTCCTCTCCCAGATCTTCATTCATTTCTTATCCTCCTTATTTTCTTCTTGGAATACTATACTAAGCCATTTAGAACAATAATAAAATGGAACTAACATTATTGCTAAACATATTGCTAAGACAAAAAATTTACTTGTTATTGGAGGATTATATAAAATTTGATTGATTAAGACTGATATAACTATGTAACAGACTACTAAATCTTTTATCCCTTCTCCTGCCATAAAAAGTCCTTCAGCACCAATTATCTTTTCTATTATGAAAATAATTAATTTCCCAAACTTACTCTTTTCTTTTTCCTTACTCATAGTATGGTATATCTCCTGCATCTTCTGCTGTGTCTGTGAAAAAGTCTTTCATGTCTCTTAATAATTCCCCTATTGTCTGTCCACTTAATCTCGCCCATAGAGCTAAGATGAATCCTAGTATTATTATTATTGATATTGCGAAATCCCATATCTCTGCCATTCATATTTTCCTCCTAAATTTTTGTGGACGAAAACCTCCACGTTGAAAAAATAAAGGTTCATATCCAAACTTTACTAATTCATTTTTTACATATTCTAATTTTTCTTTCTCTGAATTCAATTCTTTAATATGTTCTTTTAATCTTTCTAATGCTTTAATTTTCCATTCAACATCATCTTTTAAATCTGGGAACTCCTTAAGTACACCAGCCTTGCTAAATCTTAAACCTGAAACAGGAGTAATCATTTGGGTAGATGTGTCTCTGAATAATAAATTATTTCCATCTATTACACACTCAAAGACATCACCCCCCAATCTAAAAGCTGAAAGAATCACTTTATCCAACCAACCCCTTCTTTATTTCTTTTATGTCATTTGCTACATCAACTAAAAGTTGTTCAAATGATATTACTTCTCCTTCTGGTGTTTGGATTGCTAATCTATGTTCTGTTGGAACATTAACAACCTGATAACCTTCAACTTTTTTCTTTTCTTCTTTTGTTTCTTTTTCTTCTGTCATTTTATCCTCCATTTATAGTATATCTAACTGTTCAAGAGCAGCCCAAAAAGCCATGATTGCTCCTAAAGCTATTGTTAGATAAGAAAAGTAATTAGTTAAATTGTCTCTGTATATAATTACTCCTGAGTTAATCAAATATATTCCTAAGAACATCATAGCCATTCCACCAAGAATAGTTATTGGTATATTTCTTCCATAAAAGAATCCTATAAATGTTATTCCATAAATCATTAATACAAGGAAAATTATAGTTACTAAATTCTCTGTTCCTGATTTACCTGAAGGAGTTATCTTGAAAGTATTACATCCTGTTTCTGATTCTGCTGCATTTCCACAATCGTAGCAATATGTATAATCTCCAAGAGTTGTTGTATTTCCTTCACCTAGATTATAATAAAAGTAAGTTCCATCTTGTGTTGCCTGAACATTTGATAAAAGTGTTTGGTTGTTTACACCCTTTATTCTTGTGTAATTACAATAAGTGCAATTATTACAAGTATTATATATTTCCACATCTGCGTCTTGGGGGAATGTTCCGATTGATTCTGCTGAGATTAAACTAATTATAAAGATACTTAGAATCATAAAGCATATTATCTTTTTCATTTTATCACCTCCACATTACCACAATAACAACATTCAATATATTTTTCATCTTTATTTAGATTTAACCACTTCTCCCAATCTTCAATTATAATCTTTCTACATTTTTGACATGTTTTTTTATTTTTCATTTTTTAATCTCCTTACAATTTTATCAAGTTCTTTTATGAACTCATCTTTCCAAATTTCTAACTGTTCTGATACATTATGTGTTGTATTGCATTTTGGACAGTGTATTGTATATTTATCCATTATATACAATCTCCTAATGTAACAGAAGTTCCTGACATATTATAAACAATACATCCCTGCACAAATAAGTTTTTATTAATTATAACATTTTTATTGAATGTTGCGTTTTCTGAAACACTTAAACCTCTTGAAAACCAAGCATTTCCTGAACCTGTTGCATTTGTGTTGAAGATTAAGTTTGTTCCATCATAATAAATCTCTGCGTCTTTTCCTGTGCCTAATTTTATTTTATCGTTGTCTGTTGTTAAAAAGAAGTTTCCACTTACTTGGAGTTTTTCTGTTGGATTTAATAAATTAATTCCTACATTCCCACTAGAACCCTCAAAAAATGTTCCAACGCTCCCACCTGCTATTGTAACATCTATATCTTGTCCAACCCTACCCAATACTGCTGTATCCTGCCCTCCTCCAGAATTTAATAAGTCCAACATGATTTGTCCGTTTGCTACAATGCTTGGTCTGTTTACATCCATGCTAAAATAAGTAGCTTCATTATCGTTGTGATATATTCTCCTGCTTATGCTTATATCTCCTACAACAGATAACTCTCGGGTTGGGTTGTTTTTTCCAATTCCCACTCTGCCATTTGCCCCATCAACAAACAAAGTATTTGGAGCGCCTAATGTCTCAACCCTGAAATCCTTATCTGCTCCTGCTTCGTTGATTATTACTGCACCATCAAAGGTATAATCTCCTGTGCCTGTGTCGCCTGTATTTTTTAAGTAAGCGTCTTGATTAGAAATAACATTTTGAATATCTACATCACTTCTATTTGTATCTGTAACATTATTATATAAACCATTTGCAAAAGATTGGTTCCAAGAATCATTATCTCCTATAATACCTGTTAATTGAGAACCATCACCAAAGAAATAAGATGCTGTTACATTTTGATTTACATCCAGATTATTTGAAACATCCAAATTAGTAAACCAACCTTTTGTTATTCTTGAAATAGCTGTGCCCAAATTTGTGAAGAAGCCTGTTGAAACAGATATGTTTTGATTGAATGTTTGGTTTAATGTAAAGGTATTACTTTCATTTGTATAAGCCACATTAGTTGCTGTTATATAATTAAAAGTATTAACAAAAGTAGTAAGCCAACTCTCTAATATATTTAATGTTCCTCCAGAGTTTTCCATCTGGGTTGCATTTGGAATATCTAAGTTATCCCAGTAGTCAGAAGAATTGACATTTAAAATAGAAGCATTTACAATTGTTGCTTCTGAGGGTTTCACTAAGATTACCTGTGCAAACACACCTCCTATTACCCTGATAGCCATAAAGACTATTATAAACCATTTATTAT
>BDTJ01000004.1 GCA_002897655.1 archaeon BMS3Abin17 | reverse complement strand
AGAAGATACAAATTAATGTATGTTTTAGGGTTTGGATCAGGATTAAGAATTTCAGAAATATTAGGTTACAAAGGAAAGTCAATTAAGAAAGACAAAAAAACAGGAAAGATAATCGAAAAGGAAGTAGATATTCCAAGACTAACTAAAAAACAAATAGATTTAGAAGCACATCGTATAAAGATTCTAGGAAAAGGAGCTAAAGAAAGAATGGCTGCAACAAACAAGTGGCTAAACAAAAGTAATATAGAATTACTGCCAATAGACATCCCACGTAGAACAGTGCAAGGAAGATTTACAAGGCTCTGTAAGAAGACTTTAGGAAGAAAACTAAACTTCCACACATTGAGACATGGCTGGGCTAATTATTTAATAAATGTAAAGAAACTCCCAGCTCCACAAGTTCAGATGTTAGGTGGATGGTCCAGACTAGATACATTAGGAATTTATGCTAAAGCAAATCCAGCAGATGCAATCGATGCTGCGTATGAGGTATTTTAATATGAAAAATAAAACTAACCCATGCGATTATTGTCATAGACTTCCACTTCGAGCAGGAGGATGTAATCTACTTTGTTTTAAAGGAGGATGGATAGGGAAATTATTTATAGAAATAGAATTAGATAAACAATTATTAAAATTAGCAAAAAAACAATGGGATTAAAAGATTTTGTAAAAGATGTAGCTGAAGTGTGCGTTGAAGAAGTTGAAGAACTAGATGAAACAGTATTTAGTAAGGTGAGGAGAGATTAAAATGATAGATATTAAAAACACAGAAACAGGATTCGGAAAGTCAAACTTGGTAGCAGGATTTATGTCAAACTTAATAGCAAGGGATTTCTATAGAGAATACGAAAAAAAGAAATACATGAAATTTAATAAGCTGAAAGGAGGAAATAATATAATGGAAACAAAAAGTAGATATGAAGTTATTGCAGATTTAGAAGAAAAGAAAAGAAGTTTAATATTACAAAGAGACGACTTACCAGGAAATCTTATTAATATGAAGAAAGAACTTAAGGATCTTAATAGAGAAGTTGAGGACAAAGAGGAATCTATAAAAGATTACGAAGAAACTATCAAAACACAAAAAGAAACTTTAAACGAGTTAATTAAGAGTGTAGATGAAAGCCTAAATAGATTTGCAGAACTCAATAAGAAATCATAGTCATAGAAAAAACAAAACAAAATTTGTCCCCTCCCTATGACTCCAAAAAATAATTGGTATTGTTAAATACAAAACTTAAAAAATTTTAAAGGAGGGGATTCATAATCATAAAAAATGGAACCTAAAATAAGCTCAGCAAAAGATGTAAGAAAACTAAGAGAACAATTTAGAAAACAATACATTAAATTCGCAAAAGACTTCAACGAAATGTCTTTAAAATTCAGACATATAACAAAAGATGCAGATTTAATATTAGGAGCAACAGAAGAAATAATAAAATATGGAAATCCAAAGACAGAATAATTAACTTTGTAACTGGATTTATTATAGGAACTTTATTCGGATGGAAAATAGTAAATTGGATTCTTCCTAAGATTATAGATTGGATTGGGGGAATTATTTAAGATGAAAAAAATTGTATAGAAACATATATAAACCATCAGAACTATTTTATCTTATATGGATAAGAACTCAGAGAAATATAAAGAATTTAGAAAGAGAGCAAACAAGGCAAATAGAAAATATTTTTCTAAACCAGAAGTGAGAGAAAAGAAGAACGCATATTCAAAAAAATATAGAATAGAAAACAAAGGAAAGATTTCTGAATACGGAAAGAGGATTAGAGCATTACCAAAAACTAAAGAAAGAATTAAGATATGGAAAGAGAAAAACAGAGAACATATAAAAGAATATTACAAAAGACCAGAAGTAAGAGCACGTAAGAAAGTTTCAAATAAAAAACATTATAATAAGAGAAGAAGTAATCCAGAAAATGTAATAAAAGAAATAGAAGAAAAAAGAGAATATCGTAAAAATAATTTAGAAAAAACAAGAAGATGGAACTCAAAATATTATAAGTCACCGAAAGGACTTAAAAAATCAGCACTAGGATATAGAGAAAGAAAAAGGAGATTAGAATGTTCTTCAAATAATATGTCTAAAGAAATGAGAAAGATAATATTTGAGAGAGATAAAGTATGTGTATATTGTGGAGGAAATAATAAGTTGGGATTAGATCACATAGTATCATTAAAATCAAGAGGTAACTCTTTATTTAATAATTTTGTAGTATCATGTAGAGTATGTAATTCAAAAAAGGGACATCAAGATGTTATTGAATGGTATAAACAAAAGAAGGAATTAGTACCAAAAATTATATTAGAATTATTAAAAAAACAGAAAATTTAAACCATTTCTCCAACCTTATCACTGCGATTGGCTCTACTCTCCCAATAAACCTTACCTGAAGAACTAACCCTTTTTCCAGGAGCCAATGCCTTACGCTTCTTATCTATTCGAACAATAGTCCTTCCAGTCTGATTAGGAGAAACCTTTAAACTTCTACTCTGATCCTTCAATCCCAATGCCTGAAACTCCTTATCTTTCTCAGCTTTAAAAAAATTCATAATAATTCAAGGCATTGGCTATTTAAATATTAGAGGTATAAATTAAAATCAAGGCATTGGATTAAAAATCAAGGCATTCATAAAAAAGAAAAAGGGGAAAACAAAAAAAATAAAATCATTTAAGGCATTGGCTTACTCCTTTTTTTCTTCGTCAGTTTCTTTTGTTTCTTCTTCTGCCATAAAATTAACCTCCAGAAAAATTAATGAATCAACCCTTTTAAAATAATGTAACCATTAAATAATTAATAAAAAGACAGGGCAAAAAGCCCTGTCCCCTCTGGTTAAGAGTTTGAAGTAATATTGAAAAATAAGTTTAAACTTACTCTCCACTCTTAACCATCTAAAAAAATAAAAATATTATATGTCTGTGTTTGAATTATCTATAAGATCGTTTTCGTCTTGGTGTTCTTGCCATGCCTCTTCTAATTCATTATAAAAATTATGAGAATCTAAAAACTTCTCTAAAAACGCTTTTTTAAATTCTTCAAATTTTAAATCAAGGTTTACTTTTTCCATTTTAAATTATTCCATTCTCTTTAAACTCTTCTGTTAAATTAAACTTTTTTGACAGAGTTTCAAAAAAACCATTAAATTCTATAATTTCAGAATAACTTAAATTTTCTTCACTTACCCATTTTTGAAAATCTATAGCTATACTTCTTGCTTCATCTTCTGTTTTTATTTCAGGTATTGCTTTTAATTCCATTTTAATCTAATAAATAAACAACATCCATAAATTTAAATTCAGTAGTTCCAGCCTTTTTGTGTTTGCCTGTATATGTTACACAATCTGCAATATCTCCACTACTAAAGAATAAATATCCATTGATGTTTATTGAATCTTCGACAGTTTCTTTATCATGGTCAATATATTCTTTAATCATTTCGCCTTTTTCGTTTTCGTATTCTTCCTCTAAAGAATCTAAAAAATCCTTATGTTTTTCAAACGCTTTATTTTTTGAATCTTCGTTTAATTCTTCATAGCTATAAAGCTTTATTTCTGCTTTTATTTTTTTCATTTGTTTTTCTTAATCTCCTTTCAGCCGTTTTTAAAAAGGTGTCTCCTTTGTTTTCTGAATTTAAACCACAATAAAAAATAAAGTGTGGCTAATATTAAATTAATATTGTGCAATTATAAAACCCTCATCTAAATCATTATCAAATTTTATTAAAGTTGTTTTGTCGTTTATCTCATTTTCTATAAAAGATTTTAATTCGTTCAATTCTTCTTCATTTAAATCCGCTATCTTTTCTTTTCCTGTTATATCTTTTATAGTTGTATGCTGTGAATCATAATCTTTTAAATATTCTTCAACGTTTTTATATTCTGAAAAATCACAACATAAAGATATAACATCTAATTTATAAGGATTTTCTTCGTCATGTGTATCATCCAAATAATCAAATAAAAACCTTAATCCCTTATAGCTAAAATTTCCATTTGGATTTTCTAAAGTCTCAACTCTTTTATAATCTTCAAATCTTCCAATAAATAAACTTTGGTCGTATTCTTCTATTATCATTTTTTACCTAAGCCCTCCCTTTTCCATTTTAATCTTAAATCAAAATCACACACTTGACATAAAGTCTCTTTTCCCCATCCGTCAGGAATACCGCATATAAAATCAGGATTGTTTAAAACTTCTCTTTGTTTATTATCATTAAACCTTTTAAACTTCTTACCACATCCTAAACTATATTTTTTTAACCACTCTTTTTTTAACATCATAATTTTAAATATTTCTTCTGCTTCTTGTGGGAGTTGTCCAGTTTCTTCAAAAGTAATCCATCCGTATAAATTATGTATATGTTTTATTGTGAATTTATCATTAATATTTAAGTAATGACAAGGTTTTATTAAAACTAATTTATCTCCAACTATAAGTTTATGTTTTCTTATTAATTCAAAATTTCTTTTATGCGTTTCCTCTATTTTTTTAATCATTCTCTAAACCCTCCAAAACAAATTTAAAACTTTCAGTATAATAAACATTAAACAAAACTCTTAAAACTTCTTGTCCTTTTTCCGTTTGTTTTATTTGTATCATATTAAAGTTAATCCTGTATCTAATTTATTATACTTCTCTTCAACCTTATCTATATCTTTGACAACTTTCCAAAATATAACCTGCCTTTTTGTAACAGGACATAAATCTTTTTTATCATAACCAACAACCTTAAAATAATTTCTAAGCTCGTTTACTCTGCCCGTTATCTTATTAATACTTAATCTTAAATCTTGTGCTATCATTGAATTACTACAAGAACCCAAACGCTTTATAGAATCATAAACCTGTAAGCGTCTGCCATCTATTTTTCTACTTCCTGTTAAATCTTTTAATGCTTCTCTGCTTGTGTCTTGTGTTTGTGCTGCCATTTTATTTATAGATCCATAAAGGAAATTTACCCAATAGTTTAAATGTTGGAATCATTAACCAATTACTAAATGGCGTTATTATTAAAACTAAACCAAACCCAACCAACCAAAACAACTTAATATTATTTTTCTTTGGTGTATAGTATTTTATGTTTGTGTTGATCCTTTCAATCGGTATAAACCTTTTTGCTTTTTTGTATATCTTAACCATGATAAATATAAGAATAGATACTTTATAAACCTTTTGGTTTATAAGTTCCATCGGCAAGTTAGGGTGCGGAGTGTGTGCGGTGCAAGGATTAAATAAGGATATAATTTTATAAGAGTGTTACGACTTATAAGGAGTAAATAAATATAGGGGTTCGGTGTTGTGCGGTTCGGTGCTGTGCGGTTCGGTGCTGCAAGTTTAAATAATCCAACAACAGCTTAACAAGTATTATGCCAAAAACTAAACAGGCTAATGAGAAGAATAAAAAAGAAGTGGCATAAAATAAGGATTTTACGCCAACAAAAAACAAAGACAAACAAGCAAGAACAAAAAACAAACAAAAAAAATTTCAAAAAACAAAAAAAATTTCAAAAAAAAATCCAAAAAAATCAACTCAAAAAACCCACATTATAACACTAAGGTGTTATGTCCCAGAGCACTTTTTTTACATACTGCCTTGATTCAAATTCCCAAGCAACTGAATGCCTTGATTTTAATTATAAACAACACAAAACTAATCGAGTGCCTTAAAATAAACATACAAAACAGCTCAATGCCTGGAAGTTAAGTGAAATGAATGCCTAGATTACGTTGAAAAGGGATCGAATGTCTAGTTTTAATAGGTCCCTAGTGAGATTTAATAGCTGCAGAGCAACCAATGCCTTGAATAGTCCCATTTTTATCCTTATTTTATTACTTTAACCCATGTCATGTGCATTCCAGACCATATATATGTAATTATTAAAGATTTAAAACTTAAAAAGCCGTGTTTTCCATCAAAAAGCCACCTTTTTCCACAACTTCACCCCAAAAAGAAGAAAGAAACCATATATTATACTTAAATTTTGATTAAAATAGCTAATATACTATAAAAACAGCTAAAATAAAGCATATTCAGCCAAAATAAGCAATTTAATCACGATTTATACAATAAAAAGACAAAAAACAACGATTAAACACTAAAAAACAACATTTAAGATGTCAAAGCAATCAAAAAACATAAAACCATACCTCTAATATATAAATAGTAGTTTATAATTAAATATATGTTAGTTGCTGAAGGTTATCATAAAGATTATTATATAAAAAATAAAGAAAGTTACAAGACTAGTTTTAAAAAGTGGTATTCTAATCCTAAGAACAAAGAAAAAATGAAAGAATACATGAGAAACTATATGAGAAAAAAGAAACAAATTAAAAAAGAGAATTTTAGAATTAAATAAATGGCAGAAGAAACAGAAACATTAATATCAAAGCATAGTTCAGGAGTTTCAATCATTATTCGTATCAATGGATTATGGATTGATGCAAATTCATTCTCTTGTAGTGGAAAGTTTTCAAAATGGAACACAAAATTAGATGTTATCTGGAGAGAACTAGCAAGAGACATACAACCTGATGAATATGATGAAATAAAGAAAGAATTTGATTCATTTGATGAAAAATTAATTGAAACAGGACCATTTACAGATGGTGGAAGTGGTTCATTTGATAATTTACCAAAAGCAAGTCACGAAAGTAGATCAAAACAATATAGAATACTCAATGATAAGGAACTTTTCCTAAAAAGACTAGAAAACAAACTAGGAAAAGGAACAACCTTCAGTGATGGTGATGAAGATGACTTCTAATTCAAATGTAATTACAATATATGACGAAAAACAAAAAACAAATATAAAATATTTCATAGATGAAAGATTAAAAAATAGATTAGATGGAATTAGAGAAGATTTAAAGAAAAAAGATAAAGATTCTTTTATAGCAGTTGATGGAAATGAGGGATGCCAACCAGCTGGAGAAAAAGTTTTAATGGCAGATGGATTATGGAAGAATGTTGAAGATATAAAAGTAGGAGACATAGTTTTATCACCACAGAAAGATGGAAGTTATATTTATTCAAACATAAAACGTTTATTTAACTTTAAAGCAAAAAATATTTATGAAGTTTATGAGTTGAACAGACAAAAGAGAAAATTATATTCTTGTTCACAGAATCATTATATTCCAATAAATAAAAAGAACAGAAAAACAAATAAATGGGAATTGGTTCATTATAAAGCAGAAGATTTATATAAAATGCATAAGGATTTCTTTAGAACCACAACAACCCCAACAATGTTTAGTATAGATAAGTTTTCTGGAAGAGAAAATTGTAAAATTGAAGCATATACTCTTGGTGCTTGGTTAGGTGATGGACATTTTTCTTCTAGTTTAAAATTAATAAAGAATAAAAATTATAAAATGCCATGTTTAGTTAAGGGACATAAAAGAAAATTTAAATCAGGAAAAGAAGTTTGGCAAACAGAACATTATAAAAAAACAGATGGTCCAGAATTTTTAAGAAACTATTGTAGAGATATTGGAATTACTTGTTTGGACAAAGGAATAATAAATTACATAAGAAAATATTATCCTATAATGAACTCTTATGGAAAAGAAGGAACAAATGCAAGAACTTATAGATTTAGTATTTATTCAGAACTTTCAAAAGAATTAATAAAGTTAGGACTAGAGGGAAAAGGAAGCGGAACAAAGTTTATACCAGAAGTTGCATTAAAATCTGATAGAGAATATAGAAAAAAATTACTTTCTGGATTAATAGACACAGATGGGACACTTTGTAGGAATCAATCATATAGCATTGTTACAAAATCAAAACAATTAGCAGAAGATATAAGCTCATTGATTTATTCTTTAGGTGGAAGAACATCAATTAGAAAAATTAA
Source organism: archaeon BMS3Abin17 (assembly GCA_002897655.1). GTDB lineage: Archaea > Nanobdellota > Nanobdellia > Pacearchaeales > GW2011-AR1 > BMS3ABIN17. The sequence goes on along the minus strand of BDTJ01000004.1, from coordinate 15,400 downwards.
GAAAGAAATAAAGAAAAATAATTTTATTGGAGAATATTTTAATATAAGTTTTTATTTAGGAGATATTAGTCTGCCAATAAAATTAAAAAGAAAAATACGTAACAAAAAATACTTTTATATTTCTGCAAACAGAACATCAATAGAGTTAAAGAAAAAAGATGGACAGATAGTCTATGGTTTTGAATTAGATAGTCCAAGTCATTGGTATATAACAGATAATTATACAGTAACGAGAAACTCAGGAAAATCTACCCTCGCTTTACAAATGGGAAAGTATGTTGATCCAACTTTAGATTTATCTCGTATTGTTTTTGATGCAGAAACATTTAGGGCTGCAATTTTAAAAGCAAAAAAAGGACAATGTGTTATTTTTGATGAAGCATTTACTGGACTTAGTTCAAGAGCTTCCCTTTCTGGAGTAAATAAAACATTAATAAGTCTAATGATGCAAATTCGTCAAAAAAATCTATTTGTTATAATGGTATTACCAACTTTCTTTTTACTTGATAAGTATGTCGCACTTTTTAGGTCACGTGCATTAATACATGTATACGAATGCAAAAAGAAAAGAGGATATTTCAAAGTTTATAATCAAAAGAAGAAAAAATTATTGTATTTACTTGGAAAAGCAACTTATTCATATAGCGGAGCAAAGTGGAGCATCAAGACAAGATTCAAAGGAAGATTTTATGGAGTGTTTGCATTAGGAGATGAAGAAATGGAGAAAAAATATCGTGCAAAGAAATTAAAGGCATTAGAAATAACAGAAAAAGAACCAATGAGTGCAGGACAAATAAAATACAGAGAACAAAGAGATATAATTCTATACATGTTAAGAAAAACCAGTAAAATGACATACGAACAAATTTCTAATTTAATAGGAGAATACGATTTAGAAATATCTTATGTGCAAATTAGAAATATATGTGCAAAATTTGGAGATAAAGAAAAACTAATAAAAAGTTTTATAAATAAAGAGGCACAAGTAGAAGATAAAGCAGAAGAAAATAAAAAAGAAGAAAACACAAGGGAAATTGAAAATGAATAGACCATATATGCACCCAAGAAAAAAACACACAATAAAAAAGGTTAATAATTTTATATGTTATAAGTGTAAAGAGAAAAAAATATCAGAAGAATTAGAAATAGATCATATTATTCCAGTATCAGAAGGTGGAACAAGTAACCCATCAAATTTAATGCCAATTTGTATTGAATGTCATAAAGAAAAGACAATGAAAGAATGGGGCGATTATAATTCGGAGAAAAATAATGGATTATCTACAAAGGAGAAACTATCAAGATTTAAAAAATTTATAATAGAAAATAAAGAATGCACATTCTATGAAATACAATTTCTAGCAATTAATCATCCACTAATATCACAGTTTGAATTTAATTCAATAATACTAAATAAATTATTTAATAAGTACAATAATATAGAACAAGTAAATAAAAATAATAACAATAGTAAATATAAAGAACAAAGAAATAAAATATTAAATATTCTACGAAAAGAAAATAACATTACATACGAACAATTGTCTATATTACTTAAAAAATATAATGTTGGAATATCAATAGCACAAATTGGACAAATATGTTCAAAGTTCGGAGATAAAGAAAAATTAATAAAAAGTTTTATCAATAAAGGTGTGGATGAAAAAGAAGTTGATAAGAAGAAAGTAATAGAAGAAGTTGATGAGGAATAGATGGGTTTTGGATTGTAGTTCTACTTATTAATAGTAATACTTGATGGAAAGATTTATAAACAAAGATAACTATGATTTAGTATGATAAAAACAAAAGAAGAAAAACTAGAATACCATAGAAACTGGAGAAAGAACAATAAAGATAAAGTTGAGGCAGCAGATAAGAAATTTAGAAAGAGTGATAAAAGAAAAAAATATCTAAGAGAGTATAGTAAAACTGAGAAAGCTAAAAGTTATAAGAAGAAATGGGAAGGAGAGAATATAGAAAAAAGAAGAGAATATGATAGAAGACATAGAAAAAAGAATCCAGAAAGAGTAAATGCAAATTATAAAAAATATTACTATACGCCAAAAGGAACAGCAACTATGTTAAGAAAACATGATGCAAGAAGGTTAGGAATTAAGAAATCTAAACTCACTTGGCAAATAATTGAGATGATTAATAATCGAGATAAGGTTTGTGTTTATTGTGGATGTGAACTTAATGGAAATGTCGAATACGATCATATAAATTCTTTTGCTCCTTTTTGTAAGAGTAATATTGTTAGAGCATGTAAAAAGTGTAATAAAGAAAAATCAAGTGCGGACATGATTCAATGGATGAAATTCAAAGGTTATAAAATTTCAGAAAAACTACAAAATTTATATAAAAAAGCATACGAATAGCATTTTTTCTTTAACTACTCGTAAATGAATTATTTTTCTAATTCATACCTCTAATATATAAATAGAAGATAATTGTAACTAATATGAAGTACACAAATTTTTCATATTTAAGGAGGGGAGATTAAAGAATGTTAGGAAATATTATAGGCGGATTCATAGTGATTTTAGTTGGGGTTACGCTTGCCCCAACTGTAGCGGATGAAGTTGCAGGAGCTCAAGCTAATACAAACATTACAGGAGCCTCTTCAACTATCCTTGGTCTTACTACATTATTCTACAACCTTTCTATTGCTGCTACAGCAATTGGAATAGCAGCTCAAGGGTTGCGAAATAGTGGTTTAATGTAAATAGGAAAATCTACAAATGCAAAATTTTTATTTGAAAAACAAAAAGGAAAGGATTAAGGCTAACAATAAGTTAGTTATTTTTTCAGCTTTCCTTTTTGTTTTCACTTTTTTAATCTCTTTCTCTTCAGCAGCAATTCAAGTCGGTCTTGATGGATCAACTAATGAAATTGGAATCAACTTTGACAGAACACCATTTAATATAAGTACACAATCAGTAAACTCCTCAAATTATTGGAACACAAACATAGGGGATTTAGATAATGTTAATTCAACTCAATTTGAAAACTCTGGTGGACAATTACATTTATTAAATTCTTGGCTTACTACTTTTATTAATAGTTTTGGATTTTTAACAGGAAATATATTTGACCAATCATTAAATACTACAGATGATGTAAAGTTTAATAATGTAACAGTAACAGGAAACCTATCAGTCGATGATACAATATTTTATCAAGGGAGGGACTTGTTTGGATACATGTTTATGATGGGATAATGGAAAAAATAAATTTTAAAAAACGAGATAAAATAAAAAAAGAATTATTAACAGTAGGCGGATTCGGTTTATTATTGGTGTCCTTTCTTATTCCCTTTAAGGAAAAACCAAAACAAATAAATACTAATGGATATTCATTCATGATGAGCTAATGGCATTTACAGAAAAAAAACTAGGTCAAAACCAAATAAATAATGTAAGTAATACAACTCTTTATACAGTACCAACAGGGAAGAAAGGAATAATTAGAGCAATGATATTAACTAACACAACAGCATCAGATGCAACAATTAGTATATGGCATGTCCCAAATGCAAGTAGCAGTGCTGATTCAAATTCTTTATTTAAAACATTTAGCGTCCCTGCTAATGATTTTGTCCATATTTATACTTATGTTGTAATGGATACCGTTGGAGATAAAATAGATGCTTTGGCAGGAACAGCTAGTGCAATAACAGTTAGTTTATATGGAGCTGAAATTTAAAATGAGAAATATGGAATACAAAAAGATTAGCAATAATAATAGTGGCACACCATCTGTAACAATTAAATTATCAGCAAACCAAACACTTTATTATGGTTCTTCAACAGCTGGAGATGATATTAATTGGCTAACTAAGATTATTTAATATGGCAACAGTATTTACATTTGGAAATGTGTACACAGATTTTACTAGAATATTTGCTTCTACCAGTGGTGATACTGTATTCTCAAGTAACCTAGCACAAACAACTTCATTTGATTATTTTAGTAATACACCAACTGTTGGTGACTCTATATATTTTTATTTAGCAGACCTAAAAAGTATTAAACTTTTTGTTGGGACTCCTCTTGTTGGCACTGACGTCGTATTGCAATGGGAATACTGGCACAAAGATAGTACTGGAGCACAGTCTTGGATACCGATAACAGTGCAATCAGATGGCACGTCTGGTTTTACTATTGCAGGAGAAAATGTAGTTGAGTTTGGTTCATATTATGTTGCATTTCAAAAGAATATAGGAGGAACAAATGGAAGTTATATACGTTGCCGTCTAGTTAGTTTTACAACAATAACAGAGGGAGGAGCACAATCAACACAGAAAGTACAGGGAGACAAATATCATGTATATCCCACTGGTTCAACGGAGGCATCACCATTTAGACTACAAGATGTTTATGACTATATGACAACATCATATGCACATTGGAAATCAACCAAGATTGGAAACATATTTATTTTTGACTATCAGATAGACTGTGATAATTCTGGAGGTCAATGGCTTAAAATGGCAAATGAATTTCTGGTTATTGGGAATGGCAACCTATGGGAAAGGTTCAAGTGGGGAAAACTATTATCTGGGATAAAGGATACAAGTGGAGTAACAAAAGATGGCTCAACTATTTATATGCGTGCAGGTGGTTCATGTTCTAGTGTTGTTAATTTTAATTATGCAGAAGCAAAAATATATGATAGTAGAATTACTTTAGGGACATACTGGGGGTGGAATACTAATGGAAGCACAGCCAACAGCATTATCTCCTGTTTAGGTGGATACTTTAGTGTAGCAAGGGGAGAATTTCAAGATACTACACTAGAGGGTGGAAATGGACAGGGATACAATAGTGATGTTACATTTAAGAATATCCTTTTCCATACAAATATATGGATTATGACAGGTGGAAATCCAACATTTGATGATGTAAGTGTATCAAACCCAAACTCAAAGTTTAATGGGTTCTATTGTTATGCTGCACCATTCATATTAAAAAACTTTAAGTATGGTGATTATAATTCTCTATTCTATTTATATCAAACATATACAGATATAACTATTGATTGTATAAATCCAAGTCCTGCATTAGAACCGCTAACATCTAAGTCAGTAGTTAAACGAACTGTTCGAACTGCAACAGTTGGATTACAATCATTGTTAAATTATGATAATACAAGTGGTTTTACAGACCAGACAGTACAAGGAGGTGATGCGATTGTAGATGATGTAAATCTAACTGGTGCAACAGGAATACCAGAAGTTGGAGACTGCATATATTTCAAACTTAGAGATAGTGCTGATAATAATAATTACTTTGCGACTGATTTAGATATGACAATGGGTTCAACAGTAAATACAGATAATATATATATTTGGGAAAAATGGGATGGAACTAATTGGATACAAGCAGTTGAAGAAACTGACGTATGGGATATAACTAAAGTAGGAAACTTTGCATTTGCAAAGAGTGGTATAATTTATATAAGAAGATTATATCCATACAAATATACAACGGTTAATGGCGTTAATGGCGTGTGGTTAAGAGCTAGAATTATAACAGCAGGTTCTTCTAAACCACTTGCCACAACGATATGGAAAAATCCAAACAATATTAGCACTGGAATAAGTAATTGGCTAATAAATGAAAAATATACTTTTAATCTAACAGTACAAGATACATATGGCAATGTAATTAATGGGGCTATTGTTAGCGTTATTGATAGTAATGGAACAACTGTAGCTAACACAACAACTGATTCATTTGGAAAAATCGTAGCACAAGATATAATTGTTGGATACTATAAGTTTGACCCTAAAAATAGCGAGTATCAAGGTATGGTTAAAGTAATTGTTAATCCTATTACCATAAAAATAAAAAAATCAGGATATAAAACATATATAGAAAAGTTTGACTTAACACAGAAAACAGACTGGGTAATAGCACTAAGCACAAGAAGATTTATTGGAAACCAACCACAAAGATGAAATTCTTAATACCATTATTAATAATAATATTTGGAATGTCTTGGAAATTATCAAAAAACATAATTAATGGGATTTTGTATTTTATTCCAGATGGTATTAATATTATTGCGTTAAATCCGATGGAAGTTTTTTCAGTAAGTTTAAGTATTTCTTTTTTACTGACAATTTTATTTTTTTTACCTTATTTATTATTTAAAGGAATGAAATACATAAGTCCAGCTTTATACAACGAAGAGAAACAATTAATTAAAAATATTTTAATAGGAGGCACATTTTTATTTCTTTTAGGATTTATATTAAGTTTTATTGGCTTTGTTTATTATGGATTAAATTGGTTTGCTAATTTTAATATTGAATATGGATTTGAAACATTATGGAGTTTAAGTAAAACAATAAATACAATTCTATCAGTAAGTTTTATTTCAGGATTAATATTTGAAATTCCAATTATTTTATATTATCTACTAAAAAACAAATTAATAAATATAGAATTAGAACATAAAAATAGACTTATTTTATTGTTAATACTCTTTTTAGGTATAGCATTTATAACGCCAGATGGTTCTTTCTTTTCGCAAATATTTTTAGGGATTCCGATTTATTTATTAATTGAACTTTCTATTTTTTTAGGGAATAGAAATAGGAAGGTTTAAATACTTATAATAATAATAATAAGTATGAATGTTAAATGTAAAAAATGTAAATATGAATGGGACACAAATAGTAAAATGATAATGGTAAGTTGTCCATCTTGTGGTTATAAAATTACAATAAGGGAAATTAATGGAGGTAATAAAAAATGATAGGTTTTCAAGAACTAATAATTCCAGGAATAATATTACTATTAATAATAATATTTGGTAGAAAAGCATTTAAGAAACTTCTTAGGGATTTATTTTCGGCTAAAAAAGATTATGAAGAAATTAAGGAAGAGTTTAAGGATAAAAAATAATTTTAATCTATACCTCTAATATATAAATAGGAAATCATTAAATCCACCATGAAGTTAATTAATTATATTGGACTTAATGTTAAAATAAACCTTAAAAATAATTATTATTATATCTGTAAAGTTATATCAGCAGATAAGGAATCAATAGATATTATTGATAAAAAAGGAAAAAATATTTCTATCTCTAAATATTTAATTTCAACAATAGAGGAAATATAAATAAGATGAAAACATTTATAAATAAACAAAGGAATAGAATACAATGAAAAGAGGAATGTTAAATTTATTTTTAGTATTTACTTTAATTTTTAGTTTAGTATTAGTTCAAGCAATAGAAATAGAACCAGTAAAACAAGGAGACGGAGTCTTATTATATCAAACTTGTAACAACTGTACTTACTGTAATTTCACTCAAGTAATTGGACCAGGGAACAATACAATATTATCAAACATTCAAGCAAATCAAGATAATACATTTTATTCTTATTGGTTAAATGGAGGAAACACAACTACTCCTGGACAATACAAATATTTTTATGACTGTGGAAATACAGTAGAGTCAGAAACAGGAAAAATAAATTTTAATGTAACTCCTTCAGGCAGAGATGGAAATAACAACATAGCTTTTATAATAATTTTAATAGTAATTATTTATGTAGTAACATTTGTAAGTTTCTTTGGAAGAAATATTCCATTATCTATTCTTACTGGAATGTTTATGTCTTTCTTTGGATTATGGATTGTTAGAAATGGAATAGTAACTTATAGAGATAATCTAACGAACTACTTTGGGTATGTTACAATATTTATTGGAATACTAATAGCAATATGGGCTGCAATAGAATTAACACAAGATAATTAAATAAAAATGGAGGACAAAATGAGTAAAGAAGAAGAAAAAACTGGGGAAAAAGAGAATGAAGAAACAAAAGAAACTAAGTCAGTTATGTTAGGCGAAGTTCCAACTGAATACGGATTAGTTTATCAAACACCAGACGGAGTTTTAAACGAGAAAGAATATTTAGTTTGGTTAGGAAACATGATAGTAGAAATCAAACAAGCATTAAAGGGTTAAAGCAAAATTTTTTACCATTGCTATTTAGAAATAAACGGAAAAGGGAATCCGTTTGTTTCTTTTAAATTAAAGAGAAAACAAAATGAAAGAAGAAAAATCAAAACAAACATGGAGTAGAGTAGAGAAAACAGGATTCGTATTTTATATTTTACTATTGGCATCATTCTTGATTGGATTATTTTATTGGGGATATTTATCAAATGAAATAGAAAGATTGGGAAATTTATTATTAATATCAGATGGAAGTATTATTGGATTCTTTTATTTAATATTTATATTCTTAGGAATATTAATGTTTTCAGATGTTTATTTTAATATTGTAGAATACTTATTCTGTCCTGAAACAAAAAAAGAAAAACTAATCAAACAAAAGAAAAAAGAATATAATAATAAATATCCACTAAAGATAGCAATAAAAAAATTATCTAAATTTAAATTAGAATTAAAAATAGAAAAGTTAAACAAAGAATTAAAAGAGTGGGAAGATAAAAAATGATTAAAGGCTCATTTATGATAGGCTCCGAAATGATTGAAATTATAATAGATGGAAATAATACAATGTTTAGAGATACAGCTTCAGGAACAACAACAACAATACAAGGACTAAAAATAAACAAAGCAGGAGCAATAAAAGAACACCCAGATTTAAAAGATGATGAAGAATGGAAAGAAAAAACATTAGACAGATTAAAAGAACACATTAAAAAATTAAAAACCGAAGACAAAAAAATAAATTACGTTAAAGATGAACTTAAAAAACATGGATATACTCCAATGTTCAAACAACGTGCTGGTCATAGACCACAAAAGTTTTAATGGCACTAAGTTGGGACTGGTTAATAAGTGCATCAATATTAATATGGTTGTTTTTAGTAATAGCAGCAAAGATGACACGACAATCAATCCCAGACCTATTAACAGGATTAAAAGACTTTGCAACTGGCAGAGGAGAGGACGCTATAGAAGCAGGAGAACAATTAGCATACTATGACTGATGATATAACAGAGCAACAAGCTCAAGATATGTTGAGACAGATGGGAGAATCTAAGCAGACACTTCACTCGTTTATGTCAAAGGTAATAAAATCATCAAGCACAACTAAAGTTGGTAATCTAGATGTAGAAGAATTAGGAAGACCAAAATTACCAGTAAGAACACACCTAGAACTAGAAACATTCTGCAAAGAGGTAGCAAGTGATACTGAATTTGCAGATTATTTTAAAAAAATTGCTGAGGTTCAAACAAGTTCATCTTTATCAAAGGAAGGATTCCTAATGAAGTTAGCAGTAACAGCAAAGAAAGAATTAGCAGATGTCTCTCCAAAACCCCAATCAAAAAATACTGGATGGTTCAAGAAAAAAGGAGGAGATACATCCCAAAATGTTTGAATTCCTTGAAGATATATGGGAACAAATAATTGAAGGATTTGCTTATATATTTTCATTTGAATGGTTGGGAGTAATATGGGAATTTATAACATCAATGTTTGAAAACATATCAGAGTTTAGTATAACTGGAACAATATTAGGAATAATAGGGGCTGGAACAATATTCTTAGCAAGAGATTATATGTTAAGTCCATTTTTAATTTACATGGGACCAATGGAAGCAGCATTTTGGGGAGGAGCAACATATATAGGAACATTTATCGCAGGATATATGGTAGGAAAACATTTTGAGAACACTTAATAAAATAACATGAAAGGAGGAAAATAATATGGAAGAAAAAACAGAATATAAAAAATTACCAATAATGCAAGAATTAGAAAGTCTTAGGAATCAAATTAAAGATAGTAAAACTAAAACTAAGAAACTAAAAATTCCAAGAAAAGCCAAAGTAAGAAAAGGAAAACTAAAAAAAGGATGGATTGGAATCATAAAGATAGATGAAAATGGAAACATATCTGGAGAAAAACAAAAAGTTGAAGATAGCACTATTAGACTAAAAGATAAAACCTATCATGCAATAAATGGAGAAGAAGTAGGAATGTGGGAAGGAAAGTTTCCAGTAATATTAATACAGACCTGGAGAAAAAACCCAATGCCAATCAAGAGGTCAGATAATAAAAATGAAACATACGGACAAAAATACATAATGGCAAGAATGCTTGGAGATACTATTAAAGTAAAAGCAGGAGGAAACATGGGATTGCTATATATAGTAGGAATAGGAATTGCATTGTATGTTGGTTATATGGCTTTAACAGGACAACTTTAAAATGGGATATAAAAAACAAGAATGGTTTGAACTAAAGAGAAATGGAATAATGTTTGAATTAACTGTAAGAGACCAGGACTTTAAAAAATTAGAAACAATCGAATTTAAATCAAATAACTTTAGTCACACAATGAAAGAAATTGGAAATAGATATGGAATAAGTAAAGAACATTTAACTCCAAACAAAGAAATCCAAGATGAAATGAAATGGCTAAGAAAAAAGAATATAATCTAATTCATACCTCTAATATTTAAATAGAACTATACTCGTATTATTATGAAATTCAAAGATATAGTAAATCAGAAAATCAATAAACGAAATCATCAAGTATCTTTTGATTTTAAAAAAAGAAAAGCCAATGAAGCAGGTATAAATATAGATGACCTAATGGAGATGGATATTTCTAAAACTAAATTTGATAAATTTAAAAAAGGTGGTTTTTAATATATGAAAAAAGAAATAAATAGAAGACTAGAAATTCTAAACAATAAAAAAGTTCCAACAATAACTGCAAGAATGTTAAGAGGCGGAATGCAAGAAAGATTAAACAGACAAGAAAATATTAGATATGGAAATCAAATAGAGAATCAAAAGAGAAAGTTAAAAAATAAATTATCTTCATTAATAAGAAAAGAAAAACAATCAAGTGGATTTGGAACAATGTCTGTATCAAGTATAGAATCTTTAAGTGATTTTAACGAACCAGTATTCAGAAAAATAAGAAGCAGAAGGGGGTTCTTTTAAATGAATAAATTATTTAAAGGAGCTTTAGTTTCTAGTTTGATAGTTCTAAGTTTTGCAACTTTTTGGAATTATTATAACGTATCACCAAATGATTGGAGTGCTTTATTTATGTGGTTGCCTGTTTATATTTCTCCTATTTGGAGTATCGCTGGAGCATCTTATCTATCTGAGAGGAGAAAAAATTAATGGGATATTTAGATAATGCTAAGGAGCGATTGCGAGACATAGGTCAAGGGGTTAGAGATGTAATCAAAGGACGACCATCGGATCCGTATTCCAGAAAAAAAGCAATCGCCGAAAGAGAGTTTAGAGATATTAGAGATAACCCAGCCCCTAAAGATACATCAGGATTTACACCTGTTAAAGATTCTTCAGGAATAGTTATTTATAGAGGCGGAGGAGGAAGAGGCGGAGGAGGAAGAGGTAAAGAAAGAAGAGGAGTAGGTTCATCACTAGCTGAAATTAAAGCTGAGAATCAAAGAATAGCTAAACAAAAAGCCCAAGAAGAAGCCACAAAAAAAGCAGCCATAGAACTCGCAAAAACAAGAACCCAAGAAGCCTTGAGAAGTAAACAATTAATATCATCTTTAAGATCGAGCCAACAAATCACAAGAGAGGCAAAAGAAAGAGGTCAAGGGTTTTCAAGAACAGAGATGCAAAGAAGATTAAAAGAACTCGGAACATCCACAACAGAATTAAGACAAGCATCAAGAGCATCAAAAGAACAATTCAGAAAGACAGGTATTAGTGTTACAGAACAAATAAGACTAGAAGAAAAGGCAAAGAGAAAAGAAGTTATTTCTGTAAAAGATGTCAAACCAAGTGTTACAAGCTTCAGAGGGGATAATGTTTATTTTTCAATACCAGACAACACTAAAAAACCAGGAGAAATCTATAGTAAAAAGTTGGGGGGATATGTTCAAGCAAATGCAAATGGACAATTCTTAGATACTACAGCAATAATAAAAACTCCAACAACTAAAGAACAAATAAAATTAGACAGAACAACTAAAGAAAAACTTAAAGACATAAAAGAAAAAGTTATAGAAACACAAATAACTCCATTATTTGAAACAGGAAAAGTTTTAGGTGCCAAAGCAAACCAAAAAATAAAACCAGTAGCAATAGAATTTTATAAATCCCAAGCAAAAACATCAGGAAAGATTGAACAAAAAATAAAACCAGTAACATCTTTTATATCAACACAAGCCCAAGACTTCGGAAAGACTAATTTATTTTTAAGTGGAAAGGTAAAAGAGAAAGCAACTCCATATATTCAAGCTGGAATAATCTCACAAGCAAAAGTATCAGAGAGAATCCAAGAAGGAGCAAGAGACTTAACAAAAGATTTCGGAAAAACGACATTAGTTTTAGGACAAGAAATAAAACAAAAAGCAACTCCATATATTCAAGCTGGAATAGTATCTCAAGCAAAAACATCAGAAAAGATTCAAGAAACAATCTCACCAGTTTTTACAGGAATAAAAAAACAAGCCAAAGACTTCGGAAAGACTAATTTATTTTTATATGATACAGCAAAAGAAAAAGCTAAACAAAAAATAAAACCAGTAGCAATAGAATTTTATAAATCCCAAGCAAAAACATCAGGAAAGATTGAAGATGTAACAGGGATTAAAGACATTAAAGAAATAAGAAAACTAAACATTGAAGCTAAGAAAGCAGAAAGAGGAACATTCCAGTTTATATCAAGAAGAGGAATAGAAGAAGTCCCAACAGCAAAAACATGGTTTGGAGCAAGTTTAAATGTTGCTGGAAAATCAGCAGAAGTTTTATCTTTAGAAAGTGGATTAGCAAAAAAAAGAGCAGAGTTTATACAAGGAATAAATCAACCTTATATTTCAGATATGACAGACTATCCTGGATTCGGAAGAAGAAAAATAACACAAAAAGAAATACAAGAATCAGCAGAATTTATTGGAGGATACACAAAAGGGGCTATTCAATTGGGTGTAGTTGATGTTCCATTAATATTTGGAGGCGGAGCTATTCTTTCAAAAGCAATAAGACCAATAAGAACTTTTAAATATCAAAAGTATAAAAAATATTTAAATAAAGATAATCCAAAAATAGTAGATGTTACAAGAAAGATTGAATCAGTAAAAGAAGATGTTCCATTAATTAGGTCAGAAACAAAATTAAGACAAGCAGGAGAAAGAACCTTTTTAAAATTCAAAGGAAAACAAAAAGGAGAACTCTCACTTGAAAGACCAAGACCAACAGAATCATTTAAAGGAAAAGTAATTGAAAAACTAAAGACTGGAGAAAATGGAAAGGGAACAGTTAAAAAAATTAAAGGAAAATATACTGAGAGTGTAGTATTTGAAGAATCAGGAATTAAAAAAGTAACAACAATACAAGAAGATGGAAAAGGTATTATTAAACTTTACAAAGATGGGAAATTAGTTGGAGAGTTCCCATTAGAAAAAGGAGCAATCCCAAAAGTAAAATATAAAGAAACAAAAATAAAATCAGAAGCAGAAGAAAGGTTTGGTATTCCTGGAACAAGAAAAACAATAAGAGCACAAGAAGATGGAAATATCTTAAACATAAGAAGCGGTCAAAAAAGAGTTTCACCAACAGGAATAATAAGAACTGAAGAAACAGGAATTTTAAGAGTTGGAAAAACAAAAGGAATGACTCAAGAAGTAATCCAGAAAGAATCTGTTTATGATTTTTCTAAAGTTGGTCTTGAAAGAAAAGTAAAATCATTAAAAAGAAATGGTAAATCTGTAACAGAAAAAGAGGAGATAGGCAAAAAAATAGTATTCGGAAAAAAACCAGAACCTCAAAAAGTAGACCTATCAGGATTTACAAAACAAAAAGGAGAACAAAGATTATTCAAAAAAACAACTCCAAGACAAGACAGAACAATAGTTCAAAAATTAGACCAAAGAATTATAACAAGATTCGGAGAGTCTAAAGATATTAAAAAAGCTAGTCCAGGAACAACATTTATACAGACAATAAAAAAAGCAAAAGATAAAACTAAAACATCAACAGACCAAATAAGAAAACAAATTCAAGAACAAAAACAAAAAGCAGAAGTTCTATTCATTGAACCAACAAAACAATTCTTAAAAGATGTAAATCTTAAAATTCCAAGTATTCCGAAAGTGGGTGCAGTAATAAAACCAACAACAAAAGAAAGAGGTTTAATCCCATTAGTCTCAGGAGCAAGTGCACAATCAAGATTTACAGCAAAAATTGAAACAACAACTCCACAAATAACAAGTATATCAAGACCATCATTAATAGATACTCAAAGAGATACTCAGCAAATAAAAACTCAACAAGCAGAAATAACTTTAACAGAATTTAAACAACCACAAAGAACAAGACAAGTTTCAGAACAAATTTTTAAAACAGCTCAAAAACCAAAAGTTGAACAGAAAATCAAACAAGAGGTTAAACAAAAAACACTACAAAGAACAGCTCAACTTTTTGGATTAAAACAAAAGTTAGAATTGAAACAAAAACTAGTACAAGAATTCGGAAGACCAATAAAGCCAACTAAGATTAAACCAACAAAGTTATTTATACCAGAAACAACACCAGCAAAGAAAGAGCCAACAGCAAAACAAAAAATAAAACAAATGTTCGAAGTATTCGCAAGAGAGAAGGGAGAAGATGTTTTGATTGGAGAAGCAAAGACGGAATTTTTAGCTGGGAAACTTTTGAAACAGAAATTAAGGTCAGATTTGAGTGCGAGTGGGTTTATTGCAAGAGATGGAGAGAAATTAAAAGCTCGAAAGTTTACTAGCTTCGACTTCGGCGTTTCTAAAATCGATCCATTTAGATATGTCCAGAAACGGGGTTATCGTCTTTCGAGTGGCTCAGAAATATTTAAGATTCAAAGAGCCAAGAAATCAAAATCAAAAAAGACTAATTGGTTATTTAGTTAATATTATATTTGTTCTTTGTATCCATCAAATAAAGAGGGGATGAAACCCTTCTTTATTTCTTGTCATCTCTCCAATTGAATATTAAGATTTTTGTTGGAGATCACATCCCGAGAAAAATATAATAATGCGAGTCTGCGAAAATCGGCTAGCGTTAATATTGCAATAGAATTATGATTGAGTTTAGATAATGCCAGATTGATTTGACTTTCTGAGGCTTCTGATATTCTTAGCGACTGGAGGATTTTAGTTTTAGGTTTCATGGTATTATTTTATTTTTCATTAATTAATTAATTCATCTCTTCTAATTCTTGCGAAGTTTTACGCGAGAGATTTTATTTATTTCTGTGAACATGATCCGCACACCGAATTTAACGCTATTTCCAAAAGCTAATCTACGTTTAGTAGTTGCAAAGATTGGCATAGAAATGGGTTTTTGTGCTATTTTCATTTATGTATATCCTGGCGGGATTTTTGTTGGCGTGTTCTTGATCTGCCAAAGCATATTCTCTTGCCCCAATTTTAG
>BDTJ01000003.1 GCA_002897655.1 archaeon BMS3Abin17 | reverse complement strand
CTTTTGGAATTGTCACAAAACTAAAGTTTTGTTCTAAATTTAGTCAAATTTGTGCGAGAATAATTATTCATAATCATAGGCGGCTAAATTACTTTAAGAATTAAAAGAATAGTTTATACGCAAACCCTTCTTCTCAGAAAGGTTTATAAATCTAAAATTTGTGAATTAATTATCTAAGATGAGTGCTTTAATAATGAATGTAATTTCGCACATTAAGGTATGATGTATGTAGAAGCAGTCATTTAGTTGTAATTTTCTTTAAACCAATAAATTAAACAGCCGATAGTTAGGAGATTGTGTGAAGTGTATCATTGTCTTATATATGATATGCGGAATTGATTATCGTTTTATCGACGGTAATATGATATTTTTTCAAATCCAGTTGATCCTGCTGGCGGCTGCGGCTCTCTGGTTTGCACTTAGACATGCAAGTCTTTCGAGAGAAGGCGAACTGCTCAGTAACACGTAGCTAACCTACCCTTAAGTCAGGAATAACCTCGGGAAACTGAGGCTAAGACCTGATAGGAGATTTACCCTGGAATGATTTATCTCTAAAACTCGAGCTTAAGGATGGGGCTGCGGCGGACTAGGTTGTTGGCGGGGTAATAGCCCACCAAGCCTATAATCCGTAAGGGCTCTTAGCGGAGAGGCCCTGAGAGGGAATCTGAGATACTATTCCCAGCCCCACGGGGTGCAGCAGTTAGGAATCTTTTGCAATGCGCGCAAGCGTGACAAATTGAACCAGAGTGCTTTTCAATTGAAAAGCTTTTATGAAATGTAAAAAGTTTCACGAATAAGGACTGGGTAAGACTAGTGCCAGCCGCCGCGGTAATACTAGCGGTCCAAGTCGCAGCCATCATTATTGGGTCTAAAACATCCGTAGCTTGCTCGATAAGTTTCTTGTGAAATTCTGCATCTTAAGTGCAGAGCGCGCAGGAAGTACTACCAAGCTAGAGACTGGAAGACGTAAGAAGTACGGCAAAAGTAGTGGTAAAATACGTTAATCTTTGTCGGACTCACAATAGCGAAGGCATCTTACGAGGACAGTTCTGACAGTAAGGGATGAAGGCTAGGGGCGCAAAAAGGATTAGATACCCTTGTAGTCCTAGCAGTAAACACTGCACACTAAACATTAGTACCTCCTCGAGAGGTATTGGTGCTGTAGGGAAGCCGAAGAGTGTGCTACCTGGGAAGTATAGTCGCAAGACCGAAACTTAAAGGAATTGGCGGGGAGACACTACAACGGGTGACGCGTGCGGTTCAATTAGATTCTACACCGTGAACCTCACCAGGAGCGACAGCAGGATGAAGGTCAGTCTGAAGGGCTTACCTGACACGCTGAGAGGAGTTGCATGGCCGACGTCAGCCTGTGCTGTGAAGTGACCTGTTAAATCAGGTAACAGGCGAGACCCACATGTATATTTACAATAGTACTATATACAGATTGCCTTGGTAACAAGGATGAAAGTTTGGGCTACGTTAGGTGAGTACAGCCCGAATCCCCTGGGCAACACGCGCGCGTCAATGGTGGATACAACGGGACGCAACTCTGAAAAGAGGAGCCAATCTCTTAAAGTCCATCTCAGTCCAGATTGAGGTTTGTAACTCAGCCTCATGACGCTGGAATCCGTAGTAATCGTTTGTTATCAACGAACGGTGAATACGTCACTGTCTCTTGCACACACTGCCCGTCAAACCAACCGAGTTTAGTTATGGTGAAACTTTTCGAAGGAGAACCTTGGCTAGACAAGGTAGGTTAAGTCGTCACAAGGTATCTGTAGGGGAACCTGCAGATGGATCACCTCCTATATTTTGTTTAAAATAAACTGGCAGAAAATTATAATCATTATGATGATTGCCTCTACATACTCATCTTTGTTACAGAAAACGCGCCAAAAATTTTCTTTCAGAAAATTTTTTTGACATTTTGAAGACGATACTTCAAAAGTTTTAAAAACCATAACGGGTTAAAAATAATTAAGGGCCCGTGGTTTAGTGGTAAAACACTTCCCTTGCACGGAAGAGCTCCGTGTTCGATTCACGGCGGGTCCATTTCCTAAAAATTTTCAGGAAAAATTTTGGGACCACAAAACCAACTGTGCCTACGCACAGATTAGAAACAAGGTTTTGCTGGTTTTCTGTAAAGATGACCTAGATATTAAATAAAATAATATTAAGAAAATGAATGAAAAATACAGAATAAGAGTATCAGTAAGAAAGAATGTAATGCTAAAAGGCGGACTTGAAGACTCTGTCAATAGTGTTAAGTTACCAGAACATCCAGAAATGGGAAGTATAATTACCGATTATATTGATGCAACAAGAAAACTTTCAAAAATAATTGATAAAGACATAACAGTAAATATAGAAGTTGGAGAATACGACTCCCAATAAATCATATTCAATTTTTCAATTGAAACAACCAACGAAATCCAACTGCGCCTACGCGCAGAAAGAAACAAAATTTCGTTGTCGGCGAGAAATCGCCAAAACATCGGTGAGATATGAAAATATCTTATCGCAATGAGGACAGCGACAGAAGTCGTTTTATGTTCAATGAAATAAGCAGCAGAATTAATTTCCCACTTGGAAAGTTGTAAAACTTTCCAAACTTAGAAGGAAAATTTAATAGACTACTATATATACTGTTAGACGGATAGCTTGGTTTTGGTTCTGATGAAGGACGTGGCAAGCTGCGATAAGCCTTGGGGAGCTGCATGCAAGCTTTGATCCAAGGATTTCTGAATTATCCTGAGAAGGAAAGATACGCCGGGAATTGAAACATCTTAGTACCGGCAGGAAAAGAAAACATAGAGTGATTCCCTTATTAGCAGAGAGCGAAAAGGGAAGAGGGCAAACTGAATCTGCTCTTGAAAGAGAGTTAGAGATGTGGTGAGGACCAAGGACTAAGTCAATGATTCAAACTTTTCTGGAAAGAAAGACCTTAGAAGGTGATAGTCCTGTAGAAGAAATTGATATGTCGTACCTCGAAAGAGTAGGGCTTCCTGAATTGGAGGTCTGAATACCGTGAGAACCTTCGGGTTCTCGGGGCACAGAGAATCTTTGATTCTCAGTGTGGCTGGATTAACAGCCAACCCTAAATATAACCAAAGTCCGATAGCGCACTAGTACCGCGAGGGAAAGCTGAAAAGTACTCTTAGCAGAGAGTTAAAAGACTTGAAATCTAGCAGTTACAGTTGGTTACTGCTCTATTCACTTTAGTGTGGAAGGGTTGTAACGTACGTTTCGAAGAACGGGCCAGGGAGTTATTCTATGTGGCAAGACTAATCAATTATATTGAGTAATCAAAGCGAAAGCAAGTCTGAAAAGGCGTTAGTCACATGGATTAGACCTGAAGCCAGATGATCTATTCATGGATAAGATGAAGTCTCTCGAAAGAGGGATGGAGGTCTGAACCGCTGTTGTGGACATGCACTCGGATGATCTGTGAATAGGGGTGAAAAGCTTATCTAATCTGGCGATGGCTGGTTCCTGCTGAAATATGCCTTCGTATAGTCTTGTCTAGTTTATTAACAGTGTAAAGTACGGATAAATTTTGCAGGAGCTAATGCTTACGGAAATTTTTCCAACTCAGAAACTGTTGATTGCTTAAGACAGGAAACAGGTACAGTATGTAAGATACTGTTCCGAGAGTGGAACAACACAGACCAAAGTTAAGGTCCATAAATTTATGTTAAGTGTATCGAAAGGTGTCTTGAACCTGAGACACTAGGGATGTAAGCTTAGAAGCAGCTATCATTTAAAGAAAGCGTAACAGCTCACCTATTGAGGTTCAGGGCCCTGAAAATAGACCGGGCTAAACATAATACCGATACTTTGGCGGTCCCCTGTTGGGGATTCGGGTAAGCAGGCGTGCTTTTTGTGCAGAAGCATCTTTGAGAAAAGGTGTGGAACAAAAAGCAATGAGAATCCTGGTAATAGTAGGATGTGATTTTCCTGAGAACGGAAAATGTCGAAAGGGTAAGGTTTCCTCGGCAATATATGTTAGCCGAGGGTTAGTCAGCGCCTAAGTCGTATCTTAACTGAGTACGACGATGGATAACAGGTTAATATTCCTGTACTGATTGAATCTTATAAAGTATTATTTAGTTTTGGATAAGTGAGCACTCGAAAGAGTGTTTTAGTGAAGAAATCTGTCGAGGGTAATCCATAGACGCAGATAAATTTGCTAAACAAAATCGCTGATTCCGGGATTCAGTGAAAAGATTATACTCTTGATTTAATTAGCTGTACCCATAACCGGCACTGGTGCCCTGGCTGAAAAGGCTAAGACATGAAAGGTAAAACCAATTAAGGGAATTCGGCAAGTTAGTCCTGTAGCTTCGGCTGAAGGGATGTCTATCTTTGTTTCTATCAGAAATGTTGGAGCATTGGTAGATCACAGTAACGAGGACGGCCCGACTGTTTACCAAAAACGTAGCCAAGTGCTAATCTGAAAAGACTTGTATACTTGGTGAGACCTGCCCAGTCGTGGTGTCTAAAACTCTTTTTCAAGGGAGCTAAGGCCCATGAAACGGCGGGGGTAACTATGACCCTCTTAAGGTTTCAAATTACGAAGCCTTATCAAAATCTGACTATATGCTGGAAAATCTGAGTATCTCATAAATGACGACGACAATTTATAAAATTGGCTCGCGTAAAACAATTATGAGTGCAGACAATCAGCAGGAAAGACTAGAATTGATAACATAAATTTTTAAAAACAATAATTTGCTAATTGAATTATGGATAGAGAAACTGCATATGATTTTGAAGACAAAGAAAATGGATTAAGATTTTTATCTAAGATAAAAAGTAAGGGTTTTAAAACTCTAAAAGATCCTGATAATCAAAATCTAGTTATTCGTCATAATGATAGTAATGTTGGAAGAATATTATTGGAACAATATTTAATTCTATATACATCTTTTCCAGAAAGAAGAAAAGGAGAGACAAAATATATAGAATCTATTTCATTACTACAAAAGTTAGCAAATATTAAATAACTAATTCTAGAATCCTCAGAGACTATACGTCAGAAACTTTAACAAAAGTTAAGATATAGTCCGATCTGTATGGCGACATATAGAGACTAGCAGAAATGACTAGTCCATCATTACAATTAATGATAGTAACAAAAATGAGCGTAATACCTTGTCGATTGAATATCGACTTGCATGAATGGTTTAACGAGGTTGTCACTGTCCCTAATTGGAGCCTTCTGAAAATATCGTGTGGTGAAAAGACCACAGACGTCTAGTGGGAAGCTAAGACCTTATGGAACTTTACTGCAACTTGTTGTTGTAATTTTAAGAGAAATGCCTAGCATAGGTAGGAGCGTCGAGATCAGGATTTCGGTCCTGATGGAGCAAAATTGTAATACTACCCATTTTCCTTAAGATTGCTTACTCTTTTAGAGGACAGCAGCTGGCGGGCAGTTTGACTGGGGCGGTGCCCTGTCGAAAAGATATCGATAGGACTCAAAGATAAGCTCATCCAGCTTGGAAATCTGGAGTTGAGTGCGAGGGCAAAAGCTTATCTAACTGTATTCTCAACAGTAAGGAATGCAGAGAGGAAACTCGGACCTAGTGAACCCACATGCTCTTTTAATAGGAGCTGTGTCTGATAGAAAAGTTACCCTAAGGATAATAAGCTGGTCGCCCCCAATAGTCCATATTGACGGGGCGGTTTGGTGTTTCGCTGTCGGCTCTCCCTATCCTGCGCGTGCAGAAGCGTGCAAGGGTGTCGGAGTTCACGCATTAAAAGGGATCGTTAGCTGGGTTAAGAACGTCGTGAGACAGTTTGTATGATATCTACTAGATGTGTTATTGTCTGAGTGGAACAAGTATCTAGTACGAGAGGAACGGTACTTGGATGCCTCTGGTGAGCAGTTGTCAATGGCAGGCTGCATAGCTACGCATTGAATGGATAAGAGCTGAAAGCATCTAAGCTCGAAGCCATCCGCAAAACGAGACAATTAAAGCCGTCGTAGAAGACGACGTTGATAGAGTTCTTGTGTAAGATTCAAGTGCGCAAGTGCGAGAATTTCAGCATAGAACAACTAAAAGCTTCACTTGTATCCTAAAAATTTCTAACGAAATTTTGGGAACTTCAACTTTCGCAAGTTGAAGTATTTATTAAAAAACCTTCTGGAAATTTGGAAATTAATTCTGCTGCTTATGATTTGTTTTCTAGTGCAATAATTCTTTTATAGTGATAACATAGGTAAAAAACATGGAAAGAACACTTATTTATGAGGGCTCTGAAGCAGGAATGTTTGACTATATGAGGTTTTTACATTATGCAGAAGATTTTTCAGGAGCTTCAGTAAAGGAAAATAAACTTGAGAAAGATGTTGGAAAAATAGAATTGCATTTAGGAGAATCTGCTTCTGCAAAGATATTTTATAAGCTCGAGCAAAACAAGGTAACTGTAAATGGAGAGGGAGATGAAGAAATTATAAGTGGATTTAAAGATTATTTGCTAACAAATCATAAGGTGCTTCTAATGGCTCAGAAGTCTGTAAGTGGTAGGTGTAGTATATAACTACAATCCCCTGGGATTTGTTAAGAATTACCTTCTTCCATGTCTTTGATTATTATTTCTTCTGCTAGAATTTGATCTTCCTCTACTATAATTCTTTCCACTAGGTTTTCTGTTATTACTCTGAGGTCTTCTACCAGTATTAGTTCTACGCCCATTACTTCTCTCTCTACCAAAGCTTTTTCCACGCGAAGAACCATGACCTCCACGTCTTCCAAAACTTTTTTTATCATCAACAATAATCCCTATCCTATCAACATATGGGGCCTTGACTTCTTCAATTTTTAATTTTTCATCTCTTTGAATATTACTAAAATTTTCATAATCTCTACTGCACAAAATGCTAATTGCAATCCCTTCTTTTCCAGCTCGTGCAGTTCTGCCAATTCTATGAATATATTCATCACTTGTTTTTGACAAATCATAATTATAAACATGGCTTACTCCTTGAATATCAAGTCCTCTTGCAGCAACATCTGTACACACTAAAACACTTACACCGTTTTGGCTATTAAACTCATTCATAACTTTATTTCTTTTATTTTGAACCATTCCTCCATGAATTGCCTTTGCCCTAATCCCAAGATTATTCAAGTTATTGGTTACAAAATCAACATTCCTTCTAGTAGCACAAAACACCATCACTAACCTAGCATTTTCTTTTTTCAGCAGATGAACAAACAAAGAAAATTTCAAACCATCAGGCACATCATAATAAACTTGTTTTAATTTTGAGGCATCCACATGCGATTCAACAGAAACCTCTGCTGGATTTTTAGTGTGTTTTTTAGCCAGATGATCTATTTCGGAAGAGATTGTAGCTGAAAAAAGCATTGTCTGTCTTTCCTTTGGACATTGCCCTAAAATCTTTTCAACATCATTTTGAAAACCCATATCAAACATTCTATCCACCTCATCTAAAACAAGAAACTTAACCATCTCCAAATTCAAAGTGTTTCTGCTTAAATGATCCAAAATCCTTCCAGGAGTTCCAACAACAACATCTGTATTTCTTAAAAATCTAATCTGATGCTCAATACTGACACCGCCATAAACTGGCAAAACCTTTAACTTTTTGTATTTTGAAAATTCTGTAATTGCATTTGCGACCTGTTCGGCGAGTTCCCTTGTTGGTGTTAAAACCAGTGCCTGAACCCTTCCATTTCTTTCTAAATTTTCAATGATGCCTGAAGCAAATACAAGAGTCTTTCCAGAACCTGTTGCAGAACCTCCAATCACATCTCTGCCAGCTAACACTAAAGGAATTGTCTTTTCCTGAATTTCCGTCGGAGTTGCAATTCTCGCTCTCTCAAGCAAAGATACAAACTCACGACTTAGTCCGAGTTCTCTAAATGTTTTCATTTTAACTTCTACTATCTATTATCTTTAATCAAGAAACAATTCTTGAAGCGAGTCTTTACGAGCTAAGCTCCAAGACTCTAACAATATATAATAATATTAAATGAAATTGAGGGTATTTAAGGGTGTTGGTGGGGGGTTGGTTTTGGAAAGGGAAAATACTATTGTTTATCCTTGTGATAAATATCTAAAAATTCTATTGCCTCTTTAGCCTTATGGTAAGTATAAGATAGTCTAAAAGGAGAGATATAAACTTCACGGGTTCCTTTTCTAACATTTCTCATAGGTTTACCAACTTCAGGATTTCCTATTATTTTCTTGATTTGTTTCTTTATCTTCTCTTTAACAGAATTATCTTTTATTTTAGAAAATATTTTTTTAAAGTTATCATCATAGATAACTCTCACCATTTTTCCATCTTTTTAAGGAATTCATCGCTATCCATTTCAATGAAATCTCCTCTTTCATGTCTTTTGTAAGCTTCTTCTGTTCTTCTAGCGAATTCTAAATCTTCTTCAATGTTCTTGTCAAAATCCTGAACTCTTTTAAGAATTAATTGTTTGTTATTTTCAATCACAACTAATTTATCCCCTTCCTTGAATCCTTTTCTCATCTCTGAAGGTATGACTATCTGCCCTTTTGAACTTATTCTTGTTACACTGATATTTACCATAAGTAAGATGTGTCTTACATAGTATATAAATCTTCTGATTTATAATACCTCCTCCCTTCTCCTTTGGGGGTTGGTTAAAAAAGAGAGAAAAGACTAAATATCATAGATTTCTAAGAATCTTATGGAAGAGTTGATAAAGGGTATGCTGAAGAAAATTAAGACATATTCCTTAGGACAAATTGATATCACTACCTATTGTAAGGGAAGAATGGGAGAAAGGAGTATTGATGAGACATTATTAAAATCCACTTTATTCTCCAAAAACCTCTATTATGTTAAAGAACAGTTAAAACCTCACAAAGGGAAAACTGAAAAAAGATATAAATTAATATTCAAAATAAGCTCAAAATATTCTCTTATAATTATTGTTGCGTTTTATCCAAAAGTTTTAAAAGTTGTAAATGTTATTAAAACTAGTAAAGGAGTAGAAAAAAAAATGGCAAAAGAAAATATTGGGGTAGATTATGATAAAGAAGAAGATATGATGCACTTGTTCAAAAAAGGAAGTAACATCAAATTTAGTTTTAACATTGAATTACCACAAGGAGATATAGTGGTTGATTTTGATTTTAATGGGCATATTGTAGGATTGGAATTTATGAGTGCCTCAAATTATTTCCCTATTCTAAAGAATATAAAAGATAAGAAAATAAGGGCAAAAATGAGTGTTCAATATGGAAATAACTGGGCACAGATTTACTATGAGATTTTAGTTCCTGGACAAAAACCAGTAGTTAATACAATAATAGCTCCATATAACAAGCAATTAGTTCTTGAACATTAAATTATAGTCCCCTCCTTCTCTTTGGGGGTTGGTTAAAAAGGAAAAAAGTCTATCTTATAAGTTTCAGTAATCCTAAGAATATCAAAATCCCTTATTATGTCTGAGAATTTTTTTCTTATATCTGTAAGAATTTTGTAGAGTTCGTCCTCGTTTTCTGTCTCAAATTCTATTTCTAAATCCCATGAGCCAATTAATTTGAGTAATTGTGTTGCTTTTTTGTGTGATGCAACATAATGTCTCACTTTATTTTCTGATTCTTTATCGAAATTCTTTGTTCTTATGATGACCTTATAATGGTTTATTCCTAATTTTTGAAGATTGGGGTAAGCTCTTGATTGGACAATAATGTTATCTTTCTTCAGTTTTTTTATTCTGTAAGTGATTATGTCTCTGGAGAGTTTTGTTTTTTCTATTAACTCTATTATAGATATTCTGGAGTTTGTGGATAATTGTTTGAGGATTTTTTCATCTGTATCATCTAATTTATATGCTGCAGAAGGAATACCATAGACAAATTCAGAAGGTTTTGCTTCTGTTAAATATTCTCTTGCATACACAGGGGAATATTCTGTCAATAATACATCTTTTTCTAGGATAAATTTAGAGAATTTATTCATAAAACCATTAACAATCTTTCCAAATTCAAAATTTGATCTGGCAAGAACAGAAACAGCAAGGTCCCAATTTCCCCTTATTTGAGCCGCCCATATAGAATTACTTGATTTATTCCAGTAATCTGTAATCTTCTTCTCATCTTCCAAGGAAGTATTCTGGAATTTAAAGTAGATTTTATATTGTGAATAGCCAAGTTTTGTGAAGTTAATAACTGTGTAAAATGAAAAAATGACTTTGTTTTTTTCAAACCTTTTTAGCCTGTCTCTTCCGCCAGATCTTCCTCGACTGCCGCCGAAATTTCCTCTGGGTCTTTAGGGATTACAATATAATCTTATATATCACTTAGGGATTACATTAATCCCACTCGTTATCATTTATATTCCCACCATTTATCCCTTTTATAGCTAATTGAATATCTATCTCAGGTATATCTTCTGAGCCATCTTTGTTAATAGTTATTGTGCATCCATCTAAATACCCCTCTGCAAAGATTTTATTAATTAATTCTTTTCCATATTTAGATTCTAATTCATCTCTTTTCATTTTATTCCAAATACCTCAAAATCCTCTTCCTGATCATTTTTGGATAAAACCTTAAATAAGAACTGAGCTTTTTTTTGTTTATTTTGCTCTTAATGTTTTTGAGAGTCTCCTTGTCTATTTTCTCCTTAAAATAAATCATATCAATAAAAGTCTTTTCTATATCAGATACAGGCAGGTAAAAATCCCCACACTTAATATAATCAAACCCGAAAAGATATTTTTTATTTATCCTTCTTACAAGAACATTCACTCCAAGAACCTTCCTAATCCCCTGCCTGACTTTTCTTGCTGTGATTATTACAGAGATTGTTTCCTGTTCCCATAAGTTATGAAAACTCAGTGCATCCTGCAATCCAAGATATGCTGGTTTAAAACAAAAAACAGCGAGAGAAGAATCGTCATATTTAGTATAAAATCCCTTAGATAGCTTTTTTACCTTTTCTCTAAGAATTAAATTCCTGACTAACTGTTTGGCATATCCCTTAGATTTCTTTTTTTTGTTTATTATTCTTTCTATAGAAGAAAAATTCACTACAGGGCTTTTCTCAAATAAATCAGTAATTTCATTAAGATATTTTGCCTTAGCCATTTTAAGTTCTCCTTTTTATATATCTTAACATAGTATCAATATCAGGAACCACTCCCTCTATGATAAGGATTTTCAGGTCTTTTTCATCAAAAGGTTGTTTGAAATTATTAATTAATTTTTTAAGTTTTGGGATTATTTCTTTATCATTTTTCACATATCTCAATAAAAAGAAAACATCATACAAATCCCTGACTTTTGCCCTGTTAAGATAAGCGTCAACTTTTTCCCTGAGCAGCTCTTCTGGACTTAAAGTATAAACTGTAATTAAATTCCCTTCAGATAATTCATATTCCTTTAGCTCTGGTCTAGCTTTTTTATATATTGCTTCAAGCCTGACAATTGTCCTGTTTAACTGCAATACTGAAAACAAACTTCTCTCCCCGATTTTCTTCTTATGGATGACAAACCCTCTTGTCTTAAGGTTTTCAAATAATCTCTCAATTTTCTTCCTGTCTCTTGGAATATAAACATCAATATCTTCTGAGAATCTGTTTCCTTTATAGCATCTCCAGATAGCAGTTCCCCCATGAAAAACAGCCCTGTCAAAAACCTTGTACAATTCCTCAATTATTATATCCTGAGCCTTGGCTATCTCTTTGTGCATTTCTTTCTTTAATTTCAGTATCAAAGGCAAATCTACCATTTTCTAATAAATTTTGATAACCTACCAAAGTTATATATATTAGTAACTTTAGTTTATTTATAAAACTTGTGGTTTTTGCCTGCCTAAAAGAAAAATAAAAAAAAGATTTTGGGTATTAATTACTTGAGAAAAGAGATTTGTCTCTTATTTCATGTATCTGATAACTTAGGCTTTTACACCAATCTCTTAATCTCTTTTCTGTTCCCTCTAAAGTTGGAGTTCCTCTCTTTAAACTTTGATAATTATTTAAATCCCCCCCAATCTCTTTGCTACCATGTCTTGGATAAACTACTCTGAATTCAAACCAATTACATTCAGTATATCCTTCTTCAGTAATTCCTCTTATTTGACCCTCTAAGTGAACTTTTCTTCCATCTACACTCTCATAAGGAATCTTAAATCTTTTCACAATACCAAAAGGATTAACTGTATGGTCAATTATCATAATTGGGATAATATCTCAGTAGTTTTTAACAATTATTATACTCAAAAATAACACTAAAAATTCTATAATTCTAAAAAAAAATAAAAAAAATAAAAAAAATATTTTGAAGGTTTCTTTACTTACTAAAACCTTCTAGGTCTGTCTCTTCCGCCGCCAGATCTTCCTCGACCGCCGCCGAAATTTCCTCGACCGCCGCCTCCAAAGTCTCTTCTAGGTGCTCTTGGTCTGTCCGGGTCCATTGGCTTTGCTTCGCTTACTTTAAGCGGTCTTCCTTGAATGTCTTTGTCGTTCATCTCAGAAATTGCTTTTTGAGCATCTTCTGATTTTACAAAAGTTACAAATCCGAATCCCTTAGATCTACCTGAAAACTTATCAGATATAAGACTAACTTCACTCATCTCTCCATAAGAAGAAAAAAGCTTCCTTAACTCATCATCGTCAACACTAAACGGTAAATTCCCTACATAAACCTTAGATGGACTTGCTTCTGGCTTTGCCTCAGCAGTTTCCTCAGCTTGTTCAGCAGGTTGTTCCTTAGCTTCTTCGTTTGCTTCCATTTTATCCTCCATTCTAACTCTATCTATTTAAGAATTCTATATTCTCTACCTA
Organism: archaeon BMS3Abin17; assembly: GCA_002897655.1. Taxonomy (GTDB): domain Archaea; phylum Nanobdellota; class Nanobdellia; order Pacearchaeales; family GW2011-AR1; genus BMS3ABIN17. The sequence goes on along the minus strand of BDTJ01000003.1, from coordinate 192 downwards.
GTTAATCTCCTTATCATTTTACAAAATAGCATATTACAGAGCCTTTTTAAGGGTTTCTATGGTGTCGAGTTTGTCGATTAATTAATTCTAAACCGAAAAATAGTTGAGAGCTTCCTCCCTCATAAAATGAAGGAGGTGTTTCAATGAAGCTCTCATACTGGAAAAGATACGACAGAGTATATAAGAATTTCT
>BDTJ01000002.1 GCA_002897655.1 archaeon BMS3Abin17 | reverse complement strand
GAACTGTTGGTGAGGGGATAAATGCAGAAATAATAAGAACTTACATTAAAAATCAAGGAAGAAAAGGAGAACAATTAAGATTAGATAATTTCTAGATGCCCTAAGGTCTTGCCTTAGGGAGCTTCACTGCATCTAAGGTATGAAATCTTTGTTTCTGCTCCCTGAAACCTTCTTTGATTAAACCTGTTAAATTGCCAATTCCCATATTTATAATTAGGCACGATTCTATATAAATATTTAGATTATTTGTTGATGTTTGCTATCAAATAATTATATAAATCAATTATTCTTTTATTAACTATAAAAAGAGGCAAACATGAAACAAAAAATCGCAGTTGACCTTGGGGGAACAAACATGAGGGTTGCTCTTATGAAAGGCAATAAAATCTTCAAATATACAAAAAAACAAACTCCAAACAACAAAAATGCAATTCTTAAATTGCTTATCAAATCTATTTTAGAAATAGATAATAAAAGTGTAAAAGGGATTGGTGTTGCATTTGGAGGTCCTGTTGAAAGAGGAGTAGTAAGAAATGTCCCAAATATATCTCTTAACAATTTTAATTTAAGAAAATATCTGCAGGACAAATTCAAAAAAAGAGTTGTTATTGAAAATGATGCTAATTGTGTTGCTCTTGCAGAAGCTAAACTTGGATGTAAAAAAAAGAACTTTATTATTTTAACACTTGGAACAGGTATTGGAGGAGGCATTATTATTGAGGGTAGATTATACAAAGGACAAGGATATGCGGGAGAGTTGGGCCACATTATTCTCCACAATGATAAAGATTTTGAAGAACTAGTTGCCTCAAAAAGACAAAGAAATCTAACAAAACAATATTTTGGGAAATCATTAATGATTCAGGAATTAATTAAGATAAACAACAATAAATCAAAGAAAATTCTGGATGAAATAGCAAAATATCTTGGACAGGGGATTGGCTCCCTTATTAATGTTTTTGATCCAGAAGTGGTCATTTTGGCTGGAGGGATAAAAGATTCAGGAAATAAATTTCTAAGTATGATAAAAAAACAAGCACAAGAATATGTTTTTATCCCAAGAAAAACAGAAATCAAATGGACAAAACTCACATATCCAGGGGTATTGGGTGCTGGATTGCTGGTAAATTAATTATTTTTTTATTTCCAAAATAAAACATAAATCACCATAGTGAAGCTTCCTTTTTCTTTTAGTGTCTTCAATACTTATTGTGTACCTGTTATATTTATCCTCAAGACCATCCTCTAAAAGTTTACCATGAAACCAGCGTTCTTCTTTCCCATCTTCATAAATTATAACCTCTTTTCCAAGATTATCTTGAATAGCACGTATCTTATCTTCCAGTCCAAAACCCATACCTATCTCTTTTAATTTCATGATATTTTGTCATTAGCATATTATTTAAGATTAATTGTAATACACCACAATCTTCTCAGAAACCTTATTAAACTAATCCTTCTTTTAATATAAAAAGAGGATAAAATGCAGCAAATTATATTCACAGATTTAGACGGAACACTTCTCAATAAAAAATACTCTTACTCCTCTGCAGATTCTGCGATCAAACTCTTAAAAAAGAAAAAAATACCTCTTGTTATATGCACAAGCAAAACAAGAGCAGAAATAGAGGATTATAGGAGAAAACTCAGGAACAAAGACCCATTTATATCAGAGAATGGGGGGGCAGTATTTGTTCCAAAAAAATACTTTGATTTTAAATTCAAATCCAAGTCAAAAGGCAAGTATGATGTGATAGAGTTGGGAACTGATTACGAGAGATTAATGAAATTTGTAAAAAAAATTAAGAAAAAATATAAGTTAAGATTCCAGACGTTTAACCAGCTTTCTGCAAAACAAGTTGCTAAAGAAACAGGTTTGCCTCCCAGGCTTGCAAAATTATCAAAAAGAAGAGATTATGATGTTACATTAGTCATTGAAAATAAAGACATTATCAAAAAACTGAGAATAGAATCAAAAAAAGCAGGATTTACTTTTGTCCATGGAACAAGATACTGCCATATAACTGGAAAAAATGATAAAGGGAAGGCAGTTGATGCACTTCTAAGGCTCTATAGGAAAAAATATAAAACAGTAAAAAGCATTGCATTAGGAGATGCGAATAATGATTTGCCAATGTTAAAGGCTGTTGATAAAGGATATTTTGTAAAAAATGGTCCAAGGGATTGGAATAAAATAATAAAAAAGGAGTTGAGGTGAATTTAAAAGGAAAATTGAGAGAATGCTTAAAACCCTTATAGACTACACCAATTCCTGATTGAGTTTAAGACATCTTTCAATGTTGTGCCTTTTAGAGATAACCAGTTTCCTATCATTGTTTTAATTTCGTCTGTTGTGGTGCATGTTGGCTGTGGAGTGTTTGAGAGCGTGAGTGGGTGTGGGTAGGTGTAGGGAGTGTATCCTGGACGTTGAATATCGTTGTAATAATCTCTGTTTTCTTGTATGTGGTCACTAACAGCAGGACTAGAACATCCAGGAAAGTCATAAACACTAAAATCAACATCAGTACCTTCAAATGTGTTTCCCCACTCATATACTGGTTCAAGTGCTTGGCTTGTTGAACGCCCCAGCTGATCAGTACAAGGATAGGAAGTACATCTCATAGACCAAGTACATACTGTGGTGCCATCATCTTTACAGGTACAGTAATTGGTCATATCCATAACTCTTGTATAAGCGCCTGTGAAAGTATTGTTGTAAACAACCCCAGTACCCCCTCTAAGAAACATTCCCCTATATCTGGAGTTTGAAGTTGTGATTGAATTTTCATAAATCTCATAACTGAATACTGAACGTTGGTTGTTTGTATCCCTCCCATGAGTCATTATATACGAGCCTGTTATTGAATTGTAACGGAATACTACTCTTGCCCCCTTATACATGTCTATCGTGGCCTTGGCAACATTAGAATTAAAAGTGTTATCCTCTACATATACTGCATTAGCTGTACCAAGACTGAGTGTTCTATCCCATGCATCATTATTATCACCATCAACACGGATAGGTTGGTTGTCGAGATTTGTAAATATGTTGTTGTCTATTAAACCATATATATAACCATTAATTACAATTGCATGATAATTTAGATTTATAAACTTATTATTATTATCTATGCGAAAATCCTTGCAATTCCCGCCTACGTAAATCACACCATTGTAATCTATTATCGAACCTGTATCGGTAAAGGTAAACCCTGTAATACGAAACGGTTTACCCTCAGCACTTGTTATCCAAAAAGGTGTCTTTAACCAATCAGAAGATGTATTATCTGTTATAGTTGTCTTGTCTATCCCCGCGCCTTGCACTGTTATTCCCTTATTTGAAATAGTAACAGCATTAGTCCAAGTACAGTTTCCAGCAGGAACCAAAACAGTATCGCCATCATTTGCAGAATCAATTGCTGCCTGAACATTTTGCTGTGAACAAGATGCAGCATTAATAATTGTTCCATTTGTTATTGGAGAAACACAAGCTAAATCACTTCCAGAACAATCTTCATCAATTCCATTTCCACAAGTCTCTGTTGCTCCTGGGTTTATATTAGCATTATTATCATTGCAATCATTTCCACTGCAAGTTATATTATCACTATTATAACCGTCGCTGTCTGCATCACAGTTTCCAACAGGACAAGCCCCACAATCTGATTCACAACTTGAACAACTCTCTGCACCATTGCAGTTTCCATCTCCGCAAAATGGTGAAGCCCCACCACAAGATACTGCAACTCCTGTTCCGGAATTGTATAATTCAGAAACTTCATCTGAAGTTAATGCTCTGTTGTAGATTATTATTTCATCTATAATTCCATTGAAATAATCACTGAATTGAGAACCTATTTTAGAAGAAGAAAAATTAACAGGATTTGCATCAACATTCCAGTTGTGATATTTAACAGCATCTCTGTAATATATTGCTGTGGTCCCGTTCTTTACAGCTACTACATGCACCCATACATCAATGTTTGAATCTCCGCTCGGGCAATTTGTGCCATTATCTGCAAATTCTATATAACAACCAGTTGGTCTAAGTATAAATCTATTAATACCATCTTTAGTCCAAAAGGGATTATTACCATTTTGTTCTGTTGATGCATTTGCGCTCATTTTAACCCAACCAATTATTGTAAAATCGTTATATTGTGATAGCTGAGTACTCAGTTGAATATAATCCCCATCTCCATCAAACTCATAAGCTTGTCCTAATTTCCCGCTAGTTAAAGTAGCTCCGTTAACTACCCCATCATTTCCATTATTACTCGAATCTGTTGCACATCAAAATGATATAATGCAACTACATCACTGCAATCTGTTGTTATGTCTGCATTGACTAATCCTACTAAAAAAATTCCAACTAACAAAACAAATATTATTTTTCTCATCCCAAACTGCACCAATTCCTGATTGAATTTAATATATCCTTGAGTGTTGTTCCCTTTAAACTCAACCAATCATTTATTGCTGAAAGAATCTCAGATGTTGAGGTGCAAGTTGGAGGAGGTTCTGGTGTTTCACAATCTTCACCTTCACAATACTCATAAGCTCCAATGTCCCAGGCACCTGGTTCTCTTAAATTTCCATCTTTATCTCTTGTGAAATATTCAGAGAGATCTGCTCCTGAGCCAATTGCCGGCGAGTTCTCTTGAAGATGGAAATCAAGCGAGAAATCAATTGTTTTCCAGAGATAAAAGTATGTCCTTTCATATATTTTGTATGAATTAATAAGGTAAAAATCAACCCTCTGATAATCACTTATGCCTGGAGAAAACGTCAAGATAATGTTTCCATCAGCAATATCTTTCCCAGTTATTGTCCTGACAATATCATCATTTATATATTCCAGATAATCGCCGACATTTATTTCTGAATCAAGGGATACGCCCTGCAAAATAATCTGATCTTCCATAGGCATCCTTATTGGGAACAATAAAGCTTCAGGAGCATGTACAAACAAGGGATCTTCACCAAATAAATTCTGTGTTGTTGTATCTGGGCTGCATAATGTACAGCCTTTGAAAACACCATTAGCATCAAAAATAAGGTTATTTTGTTCAGAAAATCTCGGCCAAACATCGTCCTTAACATAGAAAGCAGTATCTAATCCTACAATAAGATTGTTTTTTATTACACCACTTGCAGGAAGAGTATACTCTCTAAGTGAAAAAGCATACCCTCCGAGATTGTAAAAGATGTTGTTATAGATCTCATACCCTTCAATACTAAAGTCAAAACTTCCAGCGCCCCAGCAATTTAAAAATAAATTGTTTCTTATTATTGCACCGCCATCTTGATTAAAATAAGTAAAACTCTTTATTCCAGCATTAACATCCTCTATGATATTATTTTCAACAATTGCATTTTTAAAGTTTCTATCTCCATAAGTCATTAACTCTATTCCATCAACATGAGAATGGTCATTACACCATCCATCAATAGAGCACCACGAATCACTATGGTCTGTATTTGTCCTGCAATAATCATCTGTTATGCAATTGACATAACTGCCACTAGAATTTTTGACTTTGTAAACAATCTCTTTGTGCAGTGTGCCATGAAGATGATTATTTCTGACAGTAGAATTAATTCCGCCAATTCTGATATAATCATTATCCATGTGTGTAATATTATCTAAGTCATTTACCCATGCATATAATCTTTCAATATCATTTCCCTCTATAAGTGTATTTATGGTGGTTGTACCTGATCCGTCAATCCCCCTTGCACATTTGTAGATTTTGTTGTTTACAATCTGTGTGCCAGTAGCGTCATTAAATATCGCAATAGCATATGCAGGAATATCAAAGAAATAATTATCTACAACCTCAATATAATTACTGTTAATATAAACACCATGCTGCTCTCCCCAAGTAGATTTTAACTTATCTTCTTTGTTAGAAATATTAAATCCTTCTATTCTTATGTAGTCATTCATGTATGTAAAGAAGCCCTTCATCAGCACACTTCCTTTTTGTTTTGCCTTGAATGTTATTTTTGCATCAGATGTTCCCGAAGCAGAACCCTTAAGAGATATTCTTTCATCATAAACCCCCGGATAAACCAAACAAGTCTGTCCTGGCTGGACAGCATCTGCACATTCTTGGATTGTATTATAACTAGAAATAATCTGTTGATTAATACCTATTAAATCAACTTTATCTTCTGGACAGCTTAAATCACTCCCAGAACAATCCTCATCAATTCCATTGCTACAAATCTCTGTAGTTCCTGGATTTATATTAGCATTATTATCATTGCAATCATTTCCACTGCAAGTTATATTATCACTATTATAACCGTCGCTATCTGCATCACAACCTCCAGTTGGTGCAGAGACGCAAACACCACTACTACAGGAAGATGTTGCATTACAGCTTCCACAATTCAAGGTTCCACAAACAGGGTCTAACCCACATTTATTTACACCGCAATCAGGAGTGCACATTCCTCCTGTAAAGGCATACAACTCATCAATATCACTTTTGGAAAAAGCTCTGTTATAAATTCTAACTTCGTCAATTGTTCCATTGAAAAATTGTTTCAAACTACTATCATCTTTTGCACCAATAAAAGTATCTTCATTATCTTGCCAGGCAATCTGATTTATATTGCTCCAAGAACAAGCAGTATTATCTATCTCATTTCCATTGATATACACTAAAGAATGAGTTCCATTATAGACTCCAACAACATGTTGCCACGAATTGAATAAAATACCATTTCCAAAAGACCTACAAAAATTGCCATCAACACCATCATCATCTATATTTAAAAATAATCTGTCTTGACTATAGTAAAACCTAAAGAAATAATTTGAATCTGTTAAGTCATCCCTGCCAATAATAGATGCTTGAGCACTTTCATACATTGGTTTAATCCATGAGGCAAATGTGCAGCCATTAATGCACAAGTCAGAATATTTGCTTCCTGTCCCTATTGTCACATAATCCCCAACTCCATCAAACTCCAATGCATTCCCAATTTGTCCAGTTGTAAAAACTGCTCCATTATTTGTTCCGTGATTATTGTTTCCTGAATTGTCCTGAGTATCTCCATCAAAATTCCAATAACCAACCAACCCGGTATTAATGTCAGCAGAAACAAAACTCATTAAAATCACCAATAAAAATAATGCAAAAATACCTCTTTTATACATAAAAGAGATAGGGGATTTATGTATATAAAATTAACTAATAAAAATAGCTTCTTTAAAACCCTTAAAGTGTTTATCTCCAGTAAGAATTTTAGCATTAAGCTCTCTTGCAAGTATTAATATTAAAGCGTCTACTAACCCAAAATTTTTAATCTTACTTCTTATCTCCATATGAAACAAACCTGCTTTTTTTGCTATTTCAGGGGTTATCTCAGCTACTTTTGAATTTGAGTTAATGGCATTATACGCTATTTCAATACTTCCCTTTTTTCTTTTAACCCTGCTAATTACTTCTGCAATAGTTAAATTCAAAGAATATATCTCATTTTTTCCTGTTAAAATGTCTCTAACTTTCTCACCCAATTTACTTCCCTCTAAATATTCTACCCAAGCGTAAGAATCAATAATATACCTCATTCTTCAAATTGCCCTTTTAGCTCATCTTCCTTGGTAAATGAACCTATCCCTTTTAATGACCCAAAAAAATCTTTCTTAGCTTTTTTAACTTCTACTTCAATCAATTCGTTTTCTCTTAACATCTCACTTTTTACAATTTCTGAAGGGATTGTTATGATTAAAGAACCTCCAACAGTTCTTGTTTTTGTTAAACTTTTCATTTTTTAAGTTATATATTTAATTATATAAAATATAACATTAAGTTATATATAAACCTTTCTACTTTCCTTTTTATCTTCCCAACATCACCCCAAACTACACCAATTCCTGATTGAATTTAATATATCCTTGAGTGTTGTTGAACCCAAACCAAGCCAGTCATTTATCATTGTAATTATTTCTGATGTAGAGGTACATGTTGGTTGTGAGATTGTATCTAAAAGTGTTAATGGATGAGGATAGGTGTAGGGGATGTAAATAAACATCCAATTGTTGTCTCCTACACATCTGTATAATTTTTTGGTATCTGTTTCCCAGTAAGAATCATCGTCTGAACAGGTACTGGACCTGCTTGACGCTACACCATAATCAAAATTTGAGGGACTTTCTGTATTTTCTGTACCAGTTGTATCGTCCCACCAATCCCTGTTTTCATCAAGTACATTAAACACCTCATTGTCAAATTGATTTACAGATACAAGGACATTACTATATGTGGACTTACGGTTATTCCATATATAAGTATTTGTAATTGGATCTTCGGAAGGATAATTACAGATTCCCCTTGAATAGCAATCCTCTTCCCTTATTTGTATTTTTCCTCCTGACATCTGCCAATCATTATTATAGACCATGCTAGTGCCACCACGAATATCAACCATAGTACCGCCAGACCCATTTGTAAAAACATTTTCATATACCTCAAACGCAACAACGCCATCATTTCGAGTATTACCATGAGCATCTAAAATTCCGTTGCCACTACCCAAGTTGCTTATGTCTACAATATTATACCTATATACCCACCTCGCGCCCTCTCCACTGGTTAAAATAAAACGATTAGCGCCAGTTGATGTATTGTTCTCAATATATAGATAGTTTGTAGAGCCGATATTGGCTATTCCTGGATAATCATCCCAGGAATCCTGATTATCCCCGTAAACCTTAAAATCGTACTGGTTATCAACAAACTGGTTATTATCAATCAGTCCGAAACAGTCGCCTTTAGTTCTAATGGACATATATGAATCACCATCATCTAGTGTGTTTTTAAATTTATTATGGTGTATCCGAAAATTAGTATAGGCATAAGTGTTGTCTTCGCACGAAATGCGAATACAGCCACCCTCGCTATTAGCATCAAAGGTAAAGCCTGTAATTTCAACATATGGGTTATCAGCCAGAACACTAGGCGCAATACTAATCAGAAAATCCCCTGCCCCCGTATTTATGATCCCGTTTGTTATTAACGTCTTATCAATACCAGCACCCTGTAGTATTATTCCTTTGGTAACTAACACACTTGAGTTCCAAACACAACTCCCCTCAGGAACCAAAACAGTATCGCCATCACTTGCTGAATCTATAGCTGCCTGAACATCTGACTGAGAGCAAGATGCAGCATTAATTATTGTCCCATTTGTTGTTGGTTGCTGGCAAATTAAATCACTTCCACTACAGTCTTCATCAATTCCATTGCTACAAACCTCTGTAGCTCCTGGATTAATTGCAGTATTATTATCATCACAATCATTTCCGCTACAAGTTATATTATCACTATCATATCCATCATTGTCTGCATCACAACTTCCAGCTGGTGCAGAAACACAAGTTCCACTACTGCAAGTTGAAGTAGCATTACAACTTCCGCAATTCACAATATCTCCACAATTATTTGTCCTGTTCCCACAAACCCATGTTCCGCAAGTAACAGAATTAGAATTTGGGATACAGGGTGCTCCACAAGATACTGCAACTCCTGTTCCAGAATTATATAATTCAGAGATTTCATCATGGGTTAATGCTCGATTATATATTGCAACTTCATCTATTATGCCGTTGAAATAATTATTCCTGTATCCAGCTTTTCCAATTTCTACATTTTGTGAAGTGTCAGGTGTTTTTGTTGGTAAATTAGTACTATTTTCTTCAACTCCATTTAAATAAATTGTTACATTCGAACCATTATATGTAAATGTTGCATGGTACCAGACTCCTGTTGATAAGGTGGTTATTCCCGAGAGTCCAGGGGCATTCCACCCATTATTGTTTGATTCATATCCCCAATACAGTTTACTTTCCGAAATGCCTAATCCCCAATCTTTATCACTTGTACCCAACCATTTCATAACTAAAGGTATTGGGGTGGATGATGAACCCCCTAAAACATTTGTTTTAAACCACACAGAAACTGTCAAATCATGTCCTCCACTTAATTCTGGTTTATCTATTATATCAACATAATCATCCACACCATCAAACTCATAAGCCTGCCCGAGTTTTCCACTAGTCAAAGTAGCACCATTAACAGCACCATCATTCCCATTCCAAGAACTATCATCAGCATTTCCATCAAAATGATATAATGCAACTACATCACTGCAATCTGTTGTTATGTCAGCACTTACAAAATTCATCAAGATTACAAATAAGAATAATGCAAAAGTTCCTCTTTTATACATAAAGGGTATAGATGAATGGGTTTGCGTATAAATTAAGAATATCTATTTTCTAAGAATCACATAAACTTTCTTCCCTAGGAATTCTTTTGGAGCATCTATCTTTGCCCCATTACCAAACTTCGTAATAGTCTTTTCAAATATTAA
>BDTJ01000001.1 GCA_002897655.1 archaeon BMS3Abin17 | reverse complement strand
TGATTTTACATCAAATAAAGAAATGAAAGATTATAAACAAGAATTAAAGCAAATCAACATACATAAGGCTAATTCCTATTTTGAGGCGCTGGAAGTACTATTAAAAGAATAAAATTTTTGTTTATTTTTACAAAATAACATCGTCTGCTTTGGTCAGCCTATTTCGTCATCATACCTAAGTCCCGTTAGGGATAAAATGTTTATAGAATGAAATTTACCTCAACAGATAGTCCCGTAGGGACGAAATAAAAAAAAGATGGCTAATACCTATACTCAATTATATATTCAATTTGTATTTGCAGTTCAAAATAGGGTTTCATTGATTCAGCCTATCTGGAAAAACGAGCTTTACAAATATATTACAGGAATAGTGCAGAACAATAAACATAAGCTTATTTCAATTAATGGAATGCCCAATCATGTTCATGTTTTCATTGGCTACAAGCCCCATCAATTAATACCAGACCTGTTACAGGATATAAAAGGATCATCTTCAACCTGGATAAATAAAAAAGGATTTGTTAATGGAAGATTCAATTGGCAGGAAAGTTATGGGGCTTTTTCCTATTCTCATTCTCATATTGACAGGGTTGTAAAATATATTATGAATCAGGAACAGCATCATAGAAAGAAAGCTTTTAGAGAAGAATATCTGGAATTGTTAAACAAATTTGAAATTGATTATGACGAACGATACATACTAAAAGACATACAATAACATATCGTCCCTACGGGACTTATTTTGGTTATGATTTCTACTACTACAAATATTTTGTCCCTAAAGGGACTCCCAATTATAAATATTAACTTGTTTATATTTTAACCTGGCGCCTCAAAATAGGAATTAGCCATACATAAATTTAAAGTAATACTTAAAGAGAGAGCGTTATGACGATTTGTGTATCTTGGATAAGAAAAGTAAAAATAAATTTTATTAACACTTGCTGTTAATAAAATAATTTGTAATTTTGCGATGGAAATTTTTTATAAAACAAAGAAACTTGCAAAAGTTTTGAACAGTAGTAAATTAATTGACAAAAATTATGGAGCATCTGCTAATAAACTAAAAATACGGCTTGATGATATGGCGATGGCTGATAATCTTGAGATATTAATGGGTTTGCCGGGCAGGCATCACCCATTAACAGGTGACAGAAAAGGACAGTTCGCCTGCGATTTGGAACATCCTTTTCGTTTAATTTATGAACCTGCCAATGAGCCATTGCCAACAGACGAAAATAATTCGTTGATTTATTCAGAAGTAACCATTGTTGAAATAATAGAAGTAAAAGATTACCATTAAAAGATTGTAAAAATGAGAGCAAGATATACATACCAACCTGATTATGCGGTGCATCCCGGAGAAACTTTACGTGAAAAACTGGAAGAATTGGGAATGACACCCAAGGAATTTGCTGTTAGAACAGGAAAACCGGTAAAAACAATTTCGGAAATATTAAACGGTAAAAGTTCTATTACTTTTGAAATGGCTGTTCTTTTTGAAAAAGTATTAAAGATTCCTGCCGGTTTTTGGATTAAAAAACAGTCGAATTTTAATGAGTTGGTCGCAAGGGAAAAACATCAAAAAGAATTAGAACAAGCAATTGACTGGGCAAAACTTTTTCCATATCCGCAAATGGCAAAACTAGATTTTGTTAAAGCCACACGAAAAGCAGAAGAGAAAGTAGAAGAACTGCTACATTTCTTTAATGTTTCTAAACCAACTGCCTGGGAAAACATTTATATGAACCGGCAAACCCCTGTTTTTTTTAGGATTTCGTTAAAACACGCAAAAAATCCTTATGCCCTTTCGGCATTAATGCGAATGGGAGAAATTAAAGCCAATAGTATTGAAGCCCCGGACTTTAACAAAGTAGTTTTAAAATCTATTTTACCTGAATTAAAAAATATTATGTCAAATAAACCAAGTGATTATTTGCAACAAATTCAGAAAAAATGTTTACTTGCCGGAGTAAAGGTAATCTATACACATAATTTACCCAAAACAGTAATTCACGGAACAGTAAGGTGGATTATTGATAAACCTGTTTTGCAAATGACTGACAGGCTTAAACGCTATGATATATTTTGGTTTTCACTTTTTCACGAAATAGGTCATATATTACTTCACGGAAATAAGAAGAATATCTTTTTGGAAGAAATTAACAATTCTGAAAATAAAGATTACAAGGAAAAGGAAGCGGATAATTTTTCTGCTCAATGGCTTTTAAGTGATGATGAATATGAGAAAATTATAACTACCATAAATTCTGGTGCTGGCATTATGGAAACTATTCAATATTACGCAAATGAATTTAAAACACACAAGGACATTATTATTGGAAGAATCTTATACAGAAACAAAGATTTATATAAATTCGGTTTTCTTCAAAAGGAAATAGAAAAAGTTGATTTCGATGAAGCCCGAAAGAGATTGAACCCAAAAATCAAAAAAAAAGAAAAAGTGAAATAAAATAAACGTATTTTTATGCTTCAAAGTGAATACTTTTCAATTAATA